>NZ_CP108370.1:3005000-3643750 GCF_035953295.1 Streptomyces sp. NBC_01335 | reverse complement strand
CTGGTGCCAGTGCGCGTCGTGCGCCTCGTTGTAGACGTCGGCGGCCTCCCCGGGTGGCAGGGCTGCGACGGCGCCGAGCAGCCGGCCGCGGGCGTGTTCGGAGGGGCCGAGGAGGGTTTCGGCGGCGGGGGCGCCGGCCGCGCCGGTGAGCGGGACCTCGGAGGCGAGCAGGGCGACGGAGTCGGCGACGGCGTGGAACCGCGAGGAGCCGAGCGCCTGGAGCGCGGCGGAGTGCGCGCGGGTGCGGGCCAGGGTGAGCTGGCGTTCCAGCAGGGCGCCGGCGCGGGCGGCGCCGACGTCCAGGGCCGCCCGGTCCGTGGCCGTACCGCTGCCGGGGCCGGTGCCGGTGGCGGTCGCCTTTCCGGTGCCGGTGCGGGCGGCCGGGAGGTGGGCGCCGGAGAGCCGGTGGAGCGCTTCGAGGAGGCGCAGGAGCCGGGTGGAGCAGTCGTGCTCGCGGGCGAGGGTGCCGGAGAGCCAGGCCAGTTCGGCCCGGAGCTGGTCGGCCCAGCCGGGGTCGAGGAGCCCCTTGAAGGTGTGCAGGGTTCCGCTGATGCGGCGGGCCGAGCGGCGCAGCGCGCGGGCGGCTTCCTCCGCGCCCCGGCCGCCGGTGTCGGTGGGGGCGCTCTGTTCGCGGTGCAGGCGCAGACTCCGGAGGAAGTCGGCCGCCTGGGCGCGGAGGTAGGGCGCGAGGACCGCCTCGGCGGAGAGTGCCGTGGCGGTACCGGGCGTCTGCTGGTCAGGGCGTCGCACGCCTGCGCCTCCGTGCGTCGATGAGCATTTCCTGTACGTGCCGCAGGGGCTGGCCGTCCGCGTCCGTGGAGTGGCGGGTCCATTCGCCGTCGGGACCCAGGTGCCACGAGGAGGTGGTGTCGGCCATGCCGGTCTCCAGGAGCCGGCTGAGTGCGGCGCGGTGGGCCGGGTCGGTGACCCGGACCAGGGCTTCGATCCGGCGGTCGAGGTTGCGGTGCATCATGTCGGCGCTGCCGAACCAGACTTCGGGTTCGCCTCCGTTGCCGAAGGAGAAGAGCCGTGAGTGTTCGAGGAAGCGGCCGAGTATCGACCGGACGCGGACGTTCTCGGAGAGGCCGGGGACGCCGGGGCGGACCGCGCAGATGCCGCGTACCCAGATGTCCACGGGGACGCCGGCCTGCGAGGCCCGGTAGCAGGCGTCGATGATCGCTTCGTCGACCATGGAGTTGACCTTGAAGCGGACGTAGGCGGGGCGCCCGGCGCGGTGGTGGGCGATCTCCTTGTTGATGCGGGCGACGAGCCCGTCGCGGAGCGACTTGGGGGCGACCAGCAGCCGGCGGTAGGTCTCGCGGCGGGAGTAGCCGGAGAGCCGGTTGAAGAGGTCGGAGAGGTCCGCGCCGACCTGGGGGTCGGCGGTGAGCAGGCCGATGTCCTCGTAGAGCCGGGCCGTCTTGGGGTGGTAGTTGCCGGTGCCGACGTGGGAGTAGCGGCGCAGGGTGTCGCCCTCCTGGCGGACGACGAGCGACAGCTTGCAGTGGGTCTTCAGCCCGACGAGGCCGTAGACGACGTGGCAGCCGGCTTCTTCCAGCTTGCGGGCCCACTTGATGTTGGCCTGTTCGTCGAAGCGGGCCTTGATCTCGACGAGGACGAGGACCTGCTTGCCGGATTCGGCGGCGTCGATCAGGGCGTCCACTATCGGGGAGTCGCCGGAGGTGCGGTAGAGCGTCTGCTTGATCGCCAGCACGTCCGGGTCGCCCGCCGCCTGTTCCAGGAACGCCTGGACGGAGGTGGAGAAGGAGTCGTACGGGTGGTGGAGGAGCACGTCGCGTTCGCGGAGGGCCGCGAAGACGTCCGGTGCGGACGCGGACTCGACCTCGGCGAGGTCGCGGTGGGTGCCGGCGATGAACTTGGGGTACTTCAGCTCCTGCCGGTCCAGCGACGCTATGCCGAAGAGCCCGGTGAGGTCGAGCGGGCCGGGCAGCGGGTAGACCTCGGCGTCGGTGACCTTCAGCTCGCGGACGAGCAGGTCGAGGACGTAGGGGTCGATGGACTCCTCGACCTCCAGGCGGACCGGCGGGCCGAAGCGGCGCCGCATGAGCTCCTTCTCCAGGGCCTGGAGGAGGTTCTCGGCGTCGTCCTCCTCGACTTCCAGGTCCTCGTTGCGGGTGACCCGGAACATGTGGTGGGCGAGCACCTCCATGCCGGGGAAGAGTTCTTCGAGGTGGGCGGCGATGACGTCCTCGATGGGGACGTGGCGCTGCGGGGACGCCTCCAGGAACCGGGTGAGCAGCGGCGGCACCTTGACCCGGGCGAAGTGGCGGTGGCCGCTGACCGGGTTGCGTACGACGACGGCGAGGTTGAGCGAGAGGCCGGAGATGTACGGGAAGGGGTGCGCCGGGTCCACCGCGAGCGGGGTGAGGACGGGGAAGACGCGCTGGCGGAAGAAGGTGAAGAGGCGGGCCTGCTCCTTCTCCGTCAGGTCGGGCCAGCGGATCAGCTGGATGCCCTCGTCCGAGAGTGCGGGGGCGATGTCCTGCTGGTAGCAGGCGGCGTGCCGGGCCATGAGCTCGCGGGAGCGGGTCCAGATCTGTTCCAGGACCTCGCGGGGCTGGAGCCCGGACGCGGAGCGGGTGGCGACGCCGGTCGCGATGCGGCGCTTGAGTCCGGCGACCCGGACCATGAAGAACTCGTCCAGGTTCGACGCGAAGATGGCGAGGAAGTTAGCCCGTTCGAGGAGGGGGGTCGCGGGGTCCTCGGCCAGTTCGAGAACGCGTTCGTTGAATGCGAGCCAGCTGCGTTCCCGGTCGAGGAAGCGGTCCGCGGGGAGGTTGCCGCCGTCGCGGCGCGGCTCGTAGGAGTCGGCGTCGGCGTCGAGGTCGCGGTCCAGGTCGGCTGCGGTGGTGAACCCCGACGAGCCCAGTGAGCCCTTGGAGACCGCGGGCGGGCGATGAGCGGCGAGGGACCCCACCGACGGCTGGGCCGGAGGAGTCGACGAGGGCTGCTGGACCGGGACGTCGGCGCTGGGCTGCTGGCTCATGGACCCATTCTTCCCGCTGAATGGCCCCATGGGCGCGTCGGAGCGGGGAAAGATCGCGGAAGGTCCAGGAGGGCGCTGGGGCTTTCCGTTGCGGGGGGCGGGTACAGCTGGCTGCATTCCGAGAGAGTCGCAAGCGAGTCTGAATGGACGGTAACGGTGACATGACATGCAGGAAGCGGTGTGGGCGCGGGGTGGTGGTCCGTGGGCGCGCTCACCTGCCCGTACCCGCCCCCCTGCGGGTACCGGGGGCGGGTATGCCCGCGTTGTCCGGTCACCGGGACGGTGGGGGACCGTGTACGACCGGACCGACCGCCCGGCGGGAATGGTCGGACACGGCCTAGGACTCCGTGCGGTACATCAGGTCGACCTCGTGCGTGGTGAAGCCCATCCGCTCGTAGACCGTCACGGCCGCCACGTTGTCCGCGTCCACGTAGAGCATCGCGTCGGGCAGCCCCTCGGCGGCGAGGTGGCGCAGGCCGATCGCGGTGAGCGCCTTTCCGAGGCCGCCGCCCTGAGCGTCGGGCCGGATGCCGACCACGTAGACCTCGCCGAGGTGCTCCTCGGCGTGCACCTTCGTCCAGTGGAAGCCGACGAGTCCGCCGTCGCGCTCGGCGAGGAAGAAGCCCTTCGGGTCGAACCAGGGCTCGGCCTTGCGGTCGTCGAGGTCGCGCTGGGTGAGGCCGCCCTGCTCCGGGTGGTGGGCGAAGGCGGCGCTGTTCACGGCGAGCCAGGCGGCGTCGTCCTGGCCGGGCACGAAGGTGCGGACGGTGACGCCCTCGGGCAGCGCGGGTTCGGGGATGTCGAGCGGGGCCAGCGGCCGGCGGAGCTGGCGCAGCTCGCGGAAGAGGCTGAGCCCGAGGACCTGCGAGAGGTGGCGGGCGGCCGGGCCGCCGCCGTGCGCCCACACCCGCAGCCGCTTGCCGCTGGCGGCGAGCAGGGCGGCGCCGAGCGCCCGCCCGTGGCCGTGGCCGCGCTGTTCGGGGAGGACGACGAGCTCGGCGGCGGGGGCCTCCACGGGGTCGGTGTCCTCCAGTTGCGCGTACCCGGCCAGGACGCCGCCGCTGGTCAGCAACAGGTGGCGGACGCCGGTGCGGTGGCCGCCCCGGAGGTAGAGCCGTCCCTGTTCGGAGACCGCCTGCCGGCCGTCGGTCCGGGCGGCCTCGGCGAGCAGGTCGAGCACGGCGTCGGCCTGGACGGGGGCGAGCACGTCCAGCGTCTGGATCTCGCGGCCCGGGGCGGGGAGGGGTGCGTCAGTCGTCATGCTGTCGAGCGTACGGCGGACGGCCCACGCGACGGCGGTACGGGCACGCGACGGCGGTACGGGCGGGTGGCGGCGCCCGGTACGGGAGGCGGCGCCCGGTCCTGTGCGGGCCGGGACCACGCCGGGGCGGGAGGGGACCCGGATGGCACCGGGCCGGGCACGGGATGGGCGATATGGCTGACTGGCGCGGGTTCTGACGGGAAAGCAACCAGCTCGTAACCCCGAAAGCCTGTCGCGCTACGCGCGTTGACCCTAGGCTGCGGCACGAAAGACACAGACATGTCAACACCACGAACCTCACGCTGAACACTCACAAGGGGACCGATGTCAGCGACTGTGAAGAAGAACCGCGCAGCCCGGCGGCTGCTCGCCCTGGCGGCCGGTGTGGCCACGGTGAGCGCGCTCGCCGTGATGCCGGCCGGCGCCCACGGCCGTGGCGACGACCACGGCCACGGGCACGGCAAGAGCTCCGGCCACGGCCGGCCGGCCGACAAGACGGTCGACGTGCAGCTGCTCTCCTTCAACGACCTGCACGGCAACCTGGAGCCGCCGACCGGTTCGTCCGGCACCGTCTCCGAGACGCAGGCCGACGGCACCGTGAAGTCGGTGAGCGCCGGTGGCGTCGAGTACCTCGCCTCCTCGCTGCGCACCGCGCGCAAGGGGCACCCGTACTCCGTCACGGCGGCCGGCGGCGACATGGTGGGCGCGAGCCCGCTGCTCTCCGGTCTCTTCCACGACGAGCCCACCATCGAGGCGCTCAACGACCTGGACCTGGATGTCACGTCGGTCGGCAACCACGAGTTCGACGAGGGCATCGACGAGCTGAGCCGCCTCCAGAACGGCGGCTGCCACCCGACCGACGGCTGCTACGAGAAGGGCAAGAAGTTCCAGGGCGCGGACTTCCCGTACCTCGCGGCCAACGTCACCAGCGAGAAGACCGGCAAGCCGGTCCTCAAGCCGTACTGGGTGTGGAAGAAGAACGGCGTCAAGATCGGCTTCATCGGGGTGACCCTGGAGGGCACGCCGAACATCGTCACGGCCAACGGCGTCAAGGGACTCCAGTTCCACGACGAGATCGAGACGGTCAACAAGTACGCCAAGGAGCTCGACCGCCAGGGCGTCAAGTCGATCGTCGCGCTGATCCACGAGGGCGGGGCCCCGGCCTCCGGCTCGTACAACTACGACTGCGACAGCCCGGGCGCGGGCGCCGGTGTCTCCGGTCCGATCGTGGACATCGCCAAGGGCATCTCCCCGAAGGTCGACGCGCTGGTCACCGGCCACACCCACAACGCGTACGTCTGCACCATCCCGGACCCGGCGGGCAAGCCGCGCATGGTCACCTCGGCCGCGTCCTTCGGCAAGCTCTACACGGACACGACCCTCACCTACGACCGCCGCACCAACGACATCGTGCGTACGTCGGTGAAGTCGGCGAACCACGTCGTCAGCCGTGACCAGGCCCCGGCCTCGGACATGACCGCGCTGATCGCCCGCTGGAACGCGCTGGCCGCCCCGATCGCGGGCCGCCCGCAGGGCTTCATCAGCGCCGACATCAACGGACGCGGCTCCACCGCCCTGGAGAAGCCGCTCGGCGACCTGATCGCCGACGCGCAGCTGGAGGGCCTGTCCCCGGCCGGCCAGGGCGGCGCGCAGGTCGCGTTCATGAACCCGGGCGGCATCCGCGCCGACCTCGTCTACGCGGGAGCCTCTGGTGAGGGCGACGGGGTGGTGACGTACGGCGAGTCCTTCACCGTGCAGCCGTTCACCAACATGATGAACGTCGTCGACCTGTCCGGCGCCAACCTGATCGCCACGCTCCAGCAGCAGGTCAGCGGCCTCAACGAGGCCAGCCCGAAGATCCTCCAGGTCTCGAAGGGCCTCACCTACACGCTCGACCTGACGAAGACCGGCGCCGCCCGTGTCTCGGCGAGCAGCATCAAGCTGAACGGTGAGGCGATCGACCCGGCGAAGACCTACCGCGTCGCGATGAACGAGTTCCTCGCGGGCGGCGGCGACGGCTTCCCGGCCCTCGCCCTCGGTACGAACAAGCTGGTCGGCCCCTCCGACCTGGACGTGTTCAACGCCTACCTGGCGGCCCACTCCACGGCCTCCGCCCCGCTGGCCCCGCCGGCCACGGACCGGATCACGATCGTGCAGTAGCAGTAGCAGTAGCAGTAGCAGTTCCGGGGGCGGTGGGCCGAGGACGGCCCACCGCCCCTTTCGCTTGCTCCGGGGCAGGACCCGACAGGGCCGGGAATACCCGGTGCCAAGGTCAAGCGGCTCGTACAGATCATGGACGAGGCGTTCCGACGCGGTACAGGCGCGAACCCAGGGATCTGCATGGGCTGCTCGATCGCTTGGCGGTCGGTGGCGTGCCCCGGTTCGCCCCGCCGAGGTCCGTCGACGCGTCTGAGCGAGGCCGCCCGTCCGGGGCGGAGCCGGTGTTCCGGCACCCGGGACGGGGAGTGCCCCCGGAACCGCCGCGCCTACCCCGTACGTCAGTGAGGGGCATGAGCGAGAACCCGGTGGTACGCGCATGAGCCCCGTCGATCGCCCCAGCGGAACCCCCGGCTGCCTTCTCGCCGGACTCGGCGCGGTGGCCGCGCCGTTGATGTGGGCGCCGAAAGCGGCCGTCAACGTCGACGGCGGCCTTGAGGGCCACGCACGGGACCTGAGCGTGCTCTACCTCGATCTGCCGCTGATCGTCCTCGGCGGGGCCCTTCTTCCGGTACTGGCCTGGGCATTGACGCGGCGCTGGACGTACCGGCCCTGGGTGCCCGTTCTGGTGGGTGTGGCCGCCTTCGCGCTCGGGAGCTGGGGGCTCCTGGAGTGGTGGGAGCCGCGCGGGGAGATCTGGGGCGACGACGTGTAGGGCCCGCCGCCCCCGACCTCCCCGTGCGGCTCTCCCCCTCACCGCCCGGAGGCGTACCGGGGGAAGGCGACCGTGAGGGCGAGCAGGAGGGCGGCGACGCAGACGGTCCACGCGGCGGCGCTCGACGACGGGTAGAGGGTCACCGCCCACCAGGTGTGGGCGTCGAGGCCGTCCGGGGTCCGGGTCCGCCCGAGGGCGAGGTCGACGACGAGGTACAGCAGCGCGACCGCCGTGCCCGCCGCCTCGTTGGCGGCTCGCCGGACGAGGAGCGCGAGGGCGAGCAGCACCAGGACGTTGCGGGCGACGGCCATGCCCGCCGACGCGCCGGCGGCGAGCGCCAGGGCGCCGGTGAGCAGGACGGCGCCCTGGTCCAGCAGCCGTACCGGCACCACCGCGGTGCTCTCCGCGTCGGCCAGCCGCCGTTCCACGCAGTACATGACGGCGATGACCGCCAGCAGGGGCGTGAAGTGGGCGAGCGGGGCGCCGTTCAGGCTGTTGGTGAGGCTCGGGACGGGGACCTCGACCGTGCCCGCGGCCTTGCACACGAGGACGAGCAGGGCGAGGGCCACCGGCACGGCCCACCACTGGCGCACGGCGAGCGCGTGGCGGTTCATGAGACGGCCCGGCAGTGCCGCCCGCTCACCGCGGCGTCGGTGAACCAGGTGGCCTGGGCGGCGGCGGGCCGGGCCCGGACCTTCTGGAGCGCCTCCCACTCGGTGGGCGGCAGCGCCGCCTGGACGGACTGTGCGTCCACTCCGTCCACGAGGGCGGCCCAGGCGGCGGCGGTCGATCCGGGCTGCCGGCAGTCGGTGACCCCGGCTGCGGCCGCGGTGCCGGTGACGGCGGATTCCGCGAGGTCGGCCGCGTACTCGTCGGGGGAGGGCAGGCCCTCGCGCGGGGGCGGCGACCAGTACAGCGGCCAGGTGCCCGGGGCGAGCGGCGACTCGGCCGAGGCGACGCGGAGTTCGCGGGGCGCGGGTATCCCGGCGGCCGCGAGGCGGCGGACCGGCTCCAGGACCTCACTGCGGATCGTTGCGGCGTGCGGGGCGTACTCCGGCGGTACGCAGACCCGGGGCGCCGATCCGAGGCAGGTCAGGGCGGTGTCGCGGGGGGTGGTGGGGGCGGTGTCGCCCCAGTCGGCCACCAGCGCCCGGCCGGTGACGAGGGTGGCGGCCACGAGGGCGACGGCGGCCACCGCGGCGACCGGGCGGGGGCGCAGCGCGGTGGCGGTCCAGCAGGCGAGCACCAGTCCGGCGACGACGCCCCAGGGCACCAGATAGGCGGCGGGAGAGCGCAGGTCGGTGACGGTCGACATCTGGTCGACGTAGCCGCCCGTGTGGCGTACCCAGAGGGCGTTCATGGAGAGCGGCATCGACAGCCAGGCCCAGCAGACGAGGGCGACCGAGGGGGCCGCGATGCTCGCGGGGGCGACGCTGCCGAGGCGGCGGCCGATGAGGAGCCAGCCCAGGGAGACCACGAGGAGGTGGGCGACGGCGAGCCATCCGGCCGCCCCGCCGGGGAACACGCCGGTCTCGTGGTGGGCGATCGCGAGCGATCCGGCGACGAGGACGAGCAGCAGGACGAGGACCGGGGACGCGGCCCGCAGGAACCGGCGGACCGGTCCGCGCCGGGCGGTGCTGTCGAGGGCCCGCAGCACGCGGTGGCGTCCGGCCTCCCACGCGGCGGCGGCGGCCACGGCGGGGGCGATCACCACCAGGGCGCGGGCGGCGAGTTCGCCGGATTCGACCCCGTACCCCGACGCTTCGGTGAAGACGGCGTCGTCGATGTACAGGGCGGCGTAGACCAGGACGGGCAGGAGCAGCCAGGGCGCGGAGGAGGAGCGGAGGTTCGCCCAGGAGACCCTCATTCGCCGGCCTCCAGGAGCGAGGCGTACGCGCTCTCCAGGCGGCGGCCCGGGGCGCAGTCCGGTGCCGCGTGGGCCTCGAATTCCCTCACGGTGCCCCGGAATCGGGGCTTCCCCGTTTCGAGGACGACGACTTCGTCGAACGCCTCGTCCAGATCGGTGATGTCGTGGGTGGAGACGATGACGTGGACCTGGCCGCGCAATTGGATCAGGACGTCGAGAAAGCGGCGTCGTTGCTGTGGGTCGAGTCCGACGGTCGGTTCGTCCAGGAGTAATAATTCCGCGTCGTGGACGAGTGCTTGGGCGATGGCGATCCGCTGCCGTTGGCCGCCGGACAATGTCTTGGTCTTGTGGTCGGCCTTTTCCGCGAGACCGACCGTGTCGATCGCTTTCGCCGCCGCTTGCCAGGCGTCGCGTTCCCGCATTCCTTTGAGCCATCCGACATGTGCCACGTGCTCGCGGCAGGTGAGACCGGAGAGAAATCCGGGGTGCTGGGGCAACCAGGAGACTTTCTTCCGGTATTCGTTCGCCTGGCTCCGCTCGGAAGGGTCGAGCCGGCCGTACCGTACGTTCCCCGGGAGCGCGCGGTACGCGCCGGCCCCCAGGGCGAGCAGGGTGCTCTTTCCGGCCCCGTTGGGGCCGAGGAGGACGGTGTGGCCCGGGGAGAAGGCCAGGTCGAGCCGGTCGAGGACCGGCCGGGACCTGCGGCCGTAGCGGAAGGTGCAGGACTGGTAGTGCAGTGGCATGGACTTCTCTCATGAACTGGTCGGGGCCCGTACGCGGTGGTGGGTCCGCGGTGGGCGGGCTCACCACCGCACGACGGGCGGAGGACGGAGAAGGGGCGTACGTGACGGCGTTCGGTGCGCCGGGTCAGCACGTGACCGACCGTTCGTAGGTGGCTGCCCGTACGTGGCTACCCGTACGTGACCGTCAGTACGAGATGGTCAGCGAGTTGACCCAGACGTTGACGCCCACGAGGGACGAGTTGACGACGAAGTAGTAGGAGCCCGAGCCGTGGTCCACCCAGGTGCCGGTGGACGTGGCCGTGGTGCTGGTGAAGCAGTTGGTGAAGTACCCGTTGACGTACGCCGGGTCGACGCCGAGCACGTCCTTGCGGAGCAGGATGTGCATCCCGGTGTCGGTGTAGTTGTCCCGGCAGCCGGTGAACTTTATGACGGTGGTTCCGCCGTTGTCGTTCCACCGGGAGGACTCGAATCCCGGGCCGGCGTTCGACAGGTAGCTGGTGTAGCTCGACGCCTGGGCGGGCGAGGCGACGAAGCCGAGGACGGCGGCGGCGCCGAGAACGGCGATCCCTATTCGGCGACCGGAATCACGCATGGACGCTGAGCGCGAAGATCTCATGTGCTTCCTCCAGTTGTTCCTGTGTGGACAGCGCATGTTAGTGACGCGCCGAGATCGAGAACAACGCCCTTTGAGAGCTTGTCCGTTTCTCGCCGAAGCCGTATTGGGCCATGGTGGCGCGAAGCGTCGGGGAGCAGGGAAACCGGAGGACCACCGGTGTGGGGGCGGATGGAACGAGTCCGGATTCGGGGTTTCTTGAACCGGAATCGGTACGGCGTATTCCTGTTCCCTTTCGCTCCGGCTCCGACATGCGAAGCATCTCGCACCGTTGTTGGTCGACGGGGCGGAATACTGCATGACGACTCCGATGTGCGCGGTAGCGCGCCCGGCGCGCCCGACCCGGCGCACGGGCCCAGCCTCGGCCCGCCGCCGGCCTTCCCGGTGGTCCTGGACCTCGCCGACCTGGACCGGCCCGCGTCCTGAGACGCGGGCCGGCGGTCGCCGGCTCCGGGACGCCCGGCGCGGTTCGTCCCTGCGGAGCAACCCTGCTGGCACCCGGCTCCCGCCCCGGCGAAGCTGGCACCCAGTTTCCGCAGGGCCGGCGCCGGCCGGCCCGGGGAACAGCGGGAAGGGGCGATCGTGGCCGGGATCGAAGCGGCGGCAGCACAGCGCATGGCGGACACGCTCTTCATCGAACCCCCTTGGCGCAGCCCGAGTTCGACCCGGTTCTGGTGCCTGCTCGTCCTCGCCGCAGTGATCGCCGGAGCGGGCGTCGTCGGCGACTCCTCCGCCACCGTCATCGGCGCGATGATCGTCGCGCCCCTGATGACGCCGATCCTGGGGAGTGCCCTGGCTCTCGTCCTGGCCGACCGGCGCCATGTGGTCCGCAGCGTGCTGCTCGTCACGGGTGGGGCGCTCGCGGTGGTCCTCATCGGCATGCTGCTGGGATGGATCGTCTCCCGTCCGGACGGCTTCGCCTCGAACAGCCAGGTCTCCTCCCGCATCACCCCGAGGCTCATCGACCTGGTCGCGGCTCTTGCCACCGGAACGGTGGGTGCCTTCGCGCTCGTCCGCACGGACATCTCGGACGCCCTGCCCGGCGTTGCCATCGCCATCTCCCTCGTACCGCCCCTGAGCGTCACGGGTCTGCTGATCACGGCGCACCGCTACCACGACGCCGGACAGTCGGCGCTGTTGTTCGCCACCAACGTGACCGCGATCGTCGCGACGGGCACGGTGGTGTTCCTCTGCTACGGGGTGCGGAACGCGGCGACGGCGGCGAAGCTGCGCGTGGGCGAGTTCCGCGGCCGGACGCTGGCCGCGGTGATCGTCGTCCTCCTCCTCGTCGCCGTGCCGCTCACCATCGGCTCGGTGAAGGTCGCCCGGGACCGTCTGCTGGCCGCCGACGCCCAGCCCGTCGCCGAGCGCTGGGCCGAGGACGGCAACTGGCAGATCGCCTCGGTCGACGCCCGTGACGGCGTCGTGGTCATCGGTGTCGTCGGGCTTCCTCCGCAGCCCGCCCCCGCCGCCCTGCGGGAGGCGCTCGACCGCGGCGGCCTGAGCGGGGCCGATCTCGAACTCCACCTGGTCGGCGGGCGCACTCAGTGGTGCCCGGCCGGCGGGGACACCTGCACGGTGCGGCACGGCGGCCTCACCGGCGCGAGGGGACGGTCCGCCGTTCGGATCGCGGTCGCCGGGGCGCGAGGTACCCGCGCCGCCCGGACCGAAGGGCGGCGGGCTCCCGCGCCGGGATGCGGTTCCGCCGGCACTCCCTAGACTCGCAAGCGCGGCTCATCGCACCCTCTGAGAGGTTGATGCACATGCCCACCAGTCTGAAAGCCGACACCGTCGGCCCTGTGGACGTGGCGGTCGTCGTCTTCGAAGGCGACCGGTTCAACGGCGACATCGCCCCCGCGCTCCGCGATCTCCATGACTCCGGCACCGTCCGTCTGCTGGACCTGGCCTTCGTCCGAAGGAGCCCGGAAGGGACGGTCGACATCGTCGAGCTCGAGGACGCCGAGATCGCGGCGGCCTTCGAACGGACCACCGACGGACGATTCGACCTCCTGAGCGAGGAGGACCTGCAGGGTGTGGCCGAGGATCTCGGGCCCGGTTCCTCGGCTCTCGTCGTGGCGTGGGAGAACACCTGGGCTTCGCGTCTCGCGGCCGCGCTGCGCGGCTCGCACGGAGAGATGGTCTTCCTGGAACGCATTCCGCGCGAGAACGTCGAACGCGCCATCGCCGCCCTCGACGCGTAACGAAACGGAAGAAGGAACGATCATGCCTCGACGCATGGGACGACCGGGCCTCCTCGGCACGATGGCCCGCACGGCTGTGATCACCGGTACCGCGAGGTCCGTCTCCAACCACATGCAGCCACGCACCGACGACCGGTACGCACAGCAGGCCCCGCCCCAGACGTACGCCGCTCCGGCCGCCCCCGCGGCACCGGCGGCACCCGACCGGGTGTCACAGCTCACCGCGCTGGCGGACCTCAAGTCACAGGGGCTGCTGACGGACGAGGAGTTCGCCGCCGAGAAGGCGAAGCTGCTGAACTCCTGAGCCCGCGGGCGGGTCTTCAAGGACCCCTCGGGCAGAGGTCGTTGAGATGTGATCACGTGATGACGTGATCACGTCGTCCGCGGGGGCGGGAGCACCCCCGTCGCGGTGAACGCGTCGCCGATCGGGGCGAGGAGCGAGGCGAGGCGGCGGGCGCCCGTGTTGCCGATCGGCGCCCACAGCGCGGCGGAGTGCTCGTCCGTTTCCGCTTCGATGCGCTCGCGCGCAGCGCGGCCGGCGTCGGTGAGCGTGGCGTGGGAGTCGAGCCAGCCGCGTGCGACGAGACGTGCCGTGGCCGCGCTCCACTCCTCGTCGGTCCACCGGCGGGTCTCTCGCACGATCGGGGTCGGGAGGCGGCTGGTCGCGGTGTGCAGGACGAGGCAGTCGCACGGCCCGAGGCCGTTGTCGGCGAGTACGACGAGATGGGCGTCGCCGCGCCACTCGCGCACCACGGTGATCTGCTGCCACAGGGCGACCAGGGGATCGGAAGGAAGCGGGACCGAGGCGTTCGCGGCGGCCAGTACCTTGCCGGCGTGGTCGGCTCCGGCGACGACCGGGTCGATGAGCGAGCGCGCCTCGGCGAGGTGTTCGTCCGTGAGCCGTACGCCGGCGCGCCGCATCGCGCGTCCGGCGGCGACGAAGCGGGCGGCCTGCCACCGCTCGGGCGGTGCGGCGTCCCACACGCCCGCCATGGCCCGTACGGCCCGCGGGCTGAAGTTGTAGAAGGCCGCGAGCGTGACCTGCCACGGAACCGCGCCCATCGCGGCCGACCGGAAGGCCAGGTACGCGGGCCCCCGGTCGGTCACGCCGAGCGCGGCGGCCTCCTCGGCGGATTCGGGGGCGAGATAGACGAACAGGTGGGCTGCGCTGACGGCTTGGCTGACGTGCCGCACGGCGTTCAGGTCCATCGGGCCGTCAGCGGTGCGGGCGGAGCCGGAAAGGGTGTCGAGGTGCATGGCGGTGGTGTCTCCCGGAGTCGGGTGGTCGGGCGGGCGTTTCGGCGGTGGCGGTTTCGGCGACTGCGGATCCGGCAGTGGCGGTCAGCGCCGCGCATCATCGACACTAACACGCATAATCGATTATTCAGTGGATCGTCTGGTCGGGCGTCTAGGATGGGTTCATGAACCAGACGGCACACGCCTCGGCCTCTCCGGGGAAGCAGATGCTCTCCGAGCAGGTCTACGCACATCTGCGGGACGCGATCATGCGCGGGGACCACGCCCCCGGCTCCCCCCTCAAGCCGCAGGATCTCGCCAAGGAGCAGGGCGTGAGCCTGGCCGTGGTGCGGGAGGCGCTCGTACGGGTGGTCGGCGACGGGCTCGCCGACCGGCTGCCCAACCGCGGTTTCGCGGTCCCGTCCTTCTCCGACCGCCGCTGGCAGGAGATCGCGGAAGCCCGCCGGACCGTCGAGCCGGCCGTACTGCGCATGTCCGTCGAGCGCGGCGACCTCGACTGGGAGGCCAGGGTGCGGGCCGCCCACCACCGTCTGGTGCGCACACCCGCGTACGTGCCGGAGGAGGGCGAGCACTACACCGCCGCTTGGGCCGAGGCGCACAGGGTCTTCCACCGCACGTTGCTTGAGGGGTGCGGAAACCGCGCGCTGCTGGAGACCTTCGACCGGTTGTGGACCGCGAGTGAGCTGGCCCGGCGTTGGTCGGCCCAGCGCGACCCCGACCGGGACGGCGCCAAGGAGCACCGCGCGTTGGAGGAGGCGGCGCTGGCCCGCGACGCCGACACCGCAGCGGCTGTCCTGGTCCAGCACCTCACCTTGACCGCGGCCGCGCTGACCGAAGATTCAGCGACGGCCTGATCCGGACGGAAGGCCCTCGGGCCCGCCCCCGGCCCGCCCCCCAGGCCGCTTCCGGTCACCGCCGCAGGCGGTGCAGGAGTACGGCAAGGCCGGCCGCCGCCGCGCGGTGCTGGTACGGGCGGAGCCCGGGTGCGCCCGGTGGCGGCGGCTTACGGGCGTTCAGGTGCCAGTGCCCGCAGAGGGCGGCCAGGAAAGCGGTGGTGGCCTCCGGGCCGGCGACCGCCGCCGGGTGTTCGTCCAGGAGCCGGGCGACGGCGGCGGGTGCATGCCCGGCGAGGACGAGCTGCGGGGCGAGGGAGACGGCGTCGACGCAGGCCGGTCCGGTGGTGGCGTGGGCCCAGTCCACGAACATGACGCCCCGGAACCGGTCGCGCACCATGTTGTCGGCCCGCAGGTCGCCGTGCACGATCCGGTCACCGCCGGCCGACGCGGACCACCGCGCTTCGACTGCGGCCAGCAGGGGCAGCAGGGACCGGAGTTCGACGGGGAGGTCGTCGGGCGGATCGGCCAGCAGAACGTCCCAGCCGTGGAGCCGGGCCACGCCGGAGGGCGCGCTCCCGACGGCCGCACGGTACGCGGCGGGAGCGGGATCGGCCGTGAGCTCGGCCAGGCCGTGTCTGACCATTCGCGTCGGATCAGCGGGCGGTGTCCGGTGCGGTGCATCGCAAGGCGGAGGACCGCCCGCGTACTGGATGTACTCGGGCGGTTCGACAACGCCGCGAGGTGCCGTGCCGGGCGTCGACCGCCCGGCGGGAATGGTCAGACACGGCCTACGAGATCCCGGACCACGGTGGCATCGCCCGACTGCGGGGAGAGGTCGGGGTGCGGTCCGTCGAGATGCCCGACGACCACCGCCGTCCACCCGGCCCGGTGGTGTACACCGACGAGCGCCGGTGCCGGGGCCTTGGGCGGTAACGCGCCCAGCACGGCAGCCTCGTGGAGGTTGCCGACGGTCAGCGGGTCCTCGTCCGGAGCGGCCTTCGCGAAGAACCGTCGGCCGTTGTCCAGGAGCAGGACGGCGGCGAGCTGATGGCCGAACCCGCCGTCGGGCGTGCGGACTTCGGCCACAGCACCACCGAGCGCCGCCTCCAGGCGGGCCCGCAGCGGGGCGGGGACATCGGCCCACCGCTGGCGGCCGGGGGATGGGCGTGGGGGCGGGGGTGGGGGTGGCGACAGGGACATGGGGCGTACCTCGTTGAGAACGGTGAGGGGGGTGAAGGTTAGAGAGTGAGGGTGAGGGGCGGCAATGCCTGCCTAGAACTCGCGGCGGTTGATGGCAAAGTTCTGCTGCGGGAGAGCGACGATCCGGCGATCTTGGTGCACACCACCGCCGCCAAGTTCCGCGCCTTTCTGGAAGGCGTCAAGAGCGGCGAGTTCGACGACCTGGGGTGATGCCTGCCTCGCTTCGAGCTGATCTGGTTGGCTGGATGCACGCTGCTCACTAGCCTCTTCCCTGGACCTCTGGTGGAGGTGCCGGTGCGGAGGGGTTCGCCGACGAAGGCGGAGGGGGCAGCGGTGCGGGCAGGTCTGGCGGGTGTGCGTGCGTGGAGTCTGCGGCGCAAGGTGACGGTCTATGCGTCGGCTCAAGTGGTGGTGCTCGCGGTCATGTTCGCCCTGGCTCGGCTCGATCCGGGCATCCCTGCGGCGCTCGTGGTCGTGGGGTGCGTCGGGCCTGCTGCGGGTGGACTGGTGGGGCTGCTGAGTGCGACGAGGGGCCGTTCAGGTCTTGGTGGGCCCGCGTAACCGTTCACGGTCGGCCGCCGGGCCGCTGATGTGGCCTGGCCCGCCACCGGGTCCCGAGGACTACGTCCGCGCGAGGGTGAACCACACGGCCTTGTGACCGGGCAGACGGCTGTCGAGCGACGTGGTGCCCCAGGCGAGCGCCAGGTTCTTTACAATCAACAGACCGCGCCCGCCCCTTTGTTCGGCGCCGGGGCGCTGTGCGGCGAGCGCCTGGACGGCACCCGGATCGTGGTCCGCGACGGAGACGGTGACCCGCTTCCGGTTCACTGCCACATGCACTCGAACCAGTGACGAACTGGTGTGCTGATATGCGTTGGTGACCAGTTCCGTGACGCAGAGGCGCGCGTCGTCCACGAGGCCGCCGCGCTGCTCCCGTTCCAGGAGCAAGGCGACAAAATCCCTCGCGATACGGGCCGTCGACGCGGTGTTCGGCAGCGTGAGCCGGTAACGCTCGCCGCCGAGGGGGTCGGGCGGGGCGGGAATCGGGGTGGCGGTGGTCATGTGCGTACTCCCGTCGCTCTCGGGTGGGTGGCGCTGCACCGGTAGGGGTCCGTGGCGATGGCCGTAGCCTGGAACGCCCTCAAGGCGCGCGTGTACGGCTGCACTTCGGGCTGTTCGACCTGAAGCCGGTGCTGTGAGGAGACACTAGCGTGAAGTCTCACTTGTGCACCCGAATCGGCTCATTAAGTGACCGAATGGATTACGGTGAGGCCGCCGACGAGACTGTGAGCCGACCAGAGGAGAGCGTGATGCCACCGAGAAAGGCGCCCACGGCCCGGCAGTGCCGCGTGGGGATCGAGCTGCGCAAGATGCGTCAGCATGCGGGGCTCGCTCTGACCGAGGCGGCGACCTTGCTCGGTACGGACCGTACCGCCATCAGCAACACGGAATCCGGACGGTTCGGGGTGAGTGGCGAGCGGGTCCGGAACTGGGCCGGCAGTTACGGCTGTCCTGACGCGGCCTACGTGGAGGCGCTGGCCGCGATGGCTGAAGAGCGAGGGAAGGGCTGGTGGGAGGAGTATCGGGGCGAGCTCACCACTGAGGCGCTGGACCTCGCGGAGCTGGAGCACCACGCGGTCGCGATTCGCGCCGTGCAGTTGATGTACATGCCCGGATTCCTCCAGACCGAGGATTACGCCCGTGCCGTCTTCGATGAGGCCGTGCCACGGATGGGCTCGGGTCATCGACGTCGGCTGCTTTCGCACCGACTGAAGCGCCGCGATGTTCTTGATCGGGATGTGCCGCCCACGTGTACCTTCCTGATCCACGAGGCGGCCCTCCGGATGGTGTTCGGGAGCTCCCAGGTTGCTCGCGCTCAGCTCGATCACCTGCTCCGGGAGTCGGAGCGGGGCAACGTCGCCGTCAAGGTGGTCCCCTTCGCTGCGGGCGGCTTCCCGGAGACCGGCAGCGCGACACAATACGTGTACGGCCCGGTTCCGCAGCTGGATACCGTGCAGATGGACACGGCGACCGGGTCTGCATTCCTGGATGCCGAAACCCGCCTCGTCAACTACCGTGCCGCGCTCGACCGAGTGGAGGAGTTGTCGCTCGGGCGGGAGGAGTCCAGAGACTTCATTCGAAAGATCACATCAGAAGTGTGAAGGCGTGAGAACCATGGAAATTCAGTGGCGCAAGTCCACGAAGTCGTCGGGTGCCGATGGCAATGCCTGCCTGGAGCTGGCCGAGCATGACGGCGAGATCCTGCTGCGCGAGAGCGACAACCCGGACGTGGTCGTCCGGACGACGCGCGTCAAGCTCCGGGCCTTCCTGGGCGGCGCGAAGGAAGGCGAGTTCGACGACCTGGCGTGATCGGGCCACTGGTCTCATCGCGATGCACGCTTCGGGCGGCCCTCACCGGCGCAGGTGGGGGCCGCTTTCGATTTTCGTACAACATGTGTAGCGCATGGAGGTTCACTCGTTAGACGTCAAACTCTTGATACCCGAGGGTGCCAGGCGCTAGCTTCGTCCTGCTCGGCCGTCGCTCGCGCGGCGGTCAACTCCCTCAACAACTGCGCCTGTTGAGTGAGATGGGCCCGTGCGCCCCTGCTCTGCGGCTCGTCACGCCGGTTGCGGGCGGGGGCGTCCTCGGCGCGTGACAGGAGGCCACCTCGTGCACGACTCGCAACCCCCGGCCGCATCCCCGCCGAGCCTCTTCCGCTGCGAACGGGTCACCTACCGCACGGTCGAAGCCGACCAGATCGTGGACGCCGCGCACTGCACCACCAGGACCGCGCTGGCGGCGATCCGCTGGGTGCGGGACCAGGTGCGCGCCATCGCCGCCCAACTCCCGCCCGGTGAGGCGGTCGAGGCCCGGCGCTGGGACGAGGGCGGCGGCTGTATCGGGGCGCTCGGCGCGCTCCACCGGGGCGAGGCGTGCGGGTTCACCCTGCGGCACGGGGACACCTGGAGCGAGTGGACGTTACGCCCGTGGTCCGGGGCGGACAGGCTCGCCCGCGCGGAGGTGGGCCCCGGTGTCCGCTGCGAGGGGCTGGGCGCCGTGCTCGGGCTGACCGACGACGGCGATCTGCGCGACCACCGCTGAACCGTCGGCGCTTCCGCCACGGTCTGCCGCGCCGGCTCGGCCCGTATGAACGTCTCGGTCGGGACGAACGGCGGTCCCCACGGTTCCGTCTCGACCGCGTAGGTGCCCTCGGGCATCGTCGCCGGAGACCGCCGGTCCTCGGCGGTCTCCGGATCAGGATTCCGGGCGGGGAGTTCGGGGACCGCAGGCAGCAGGTTCAACTCGCCCGTGAGCTCTCTGCCGCATTCCCGGCACGCGAACATCGTCATCCCGGTGTCCTATCCCGCGTGCGTCGTCGGGCAACCGGATTTGGGCTCCGTCGGCCTTCGGAGCCTGACCAAGTGAGACCCGGGAGAAATTCCCGGCAGGCCGGCCCGTACGCGACGAGAATGGTGCGGTGTTGATCGCGCAAGCCGTCCTGGAAACCTCGAACACCGCCGACTTCTCACTCTGGCCGGTCGCCGACCTGCCGCCCTACCGGTTCATGGCCCTGTCGGGCCGTATATCCTCGCTCGAAGTCGGCAGCGCGCTGGCCATCCTGGCGGACTACAACGCGCAGGCGGACGACGACGACATCCCCCCGGCCGATGCCGGTGAGGCGCTTCGGGGCCTGTTGGAGACGGACATGGTCATCGCACAGGGAGGGCTGAGCGTCCACGACACCCGGACCGACGTCACCGTCCGGCCGGGATGCTGTTTCGGCCTGGAGGACTGGCGCGAGTGGCTCCACGTCGCGGCCGGGGAGACCGTATGGCTCGGACACGACCCCTCTCCCCGACTTGAGCACGCCGACGGGGTCGTACGGCTGTGGCAGGACGGCGCCGACGCCCGGAACGCGCCTTCCGTGCAGCCCGTCGAGATCGTGGTGGGCGAGCTCCCGGCCCTCCTCCGTACCGTGCAGGAGGATCTGCAGGGCTTCCTCGCGCTCGCCGAGCAGTGGGCCGCGCACCATGTCCCGGGTCTCGCAGGTGAGTTGTCGGCCAGACTCGACGAGGGCCTGACCATTGGCGCACCACTGGTCATCGGCGCACCACTGCCGGGAGCCCCTGGCCAGGACGGACCGTAACCGGTCCCCGTGCTGGGCGGGGCGGGGCGCGTTCATCGAGGGTGCTGCCCGGCCTCGGCTCCGTTCCGATCGGCTCCGATTCGATCCGCTCCGATTCGGTCCGCTTCGAACGGACCCGATCCGGTCGGCGAGGCAGGGCAGCAGGTCCGCCTCAGACGCCGAGCAGGTCCACGACGAAGATGAGCGTCGATCCCGCCGGGATCAGCGGGGACGGCGACTGGTTGCCGTAGGCGAGGTGCGCGGGGATGGTGAGCCGGCGACGGCCGCCGACCTTCATTCCCTCGACGCCCTGGTCCCAGCCCTTGATGACCCGGCCGCCGCCCAGGGGGAACCGGAACGTCTGCCCACGGTTCCAGGAGGCGTCGAACTCCTCCCCGGTCTCGAAGGTGACGCCCACGTAGTGGACCTCGACCACGGCGCCGGCCTTCGCCTCGGTGCCGTCGCCCACGGTGATGTCCTCGATCTGCAGCTCGGTGGGAGCGTCGCCGATCGGGAAATCGATCTCGGGCTTCTCCAGGCTCATTGCCACTCATTCCTGCCCGCCGGAAGTCTCCGGTGGGGCGATCAAGCGCCGTACGGTCACTCCGTGCGGCGATGTGATCACGCTACCGAATCCGCCCGGCGCCCGGACCTGGCACCCCCGGGGCGGGGCGGACCGCCGACACGGCAACGCGCCCCCGAACGCAGCGACGCGCGGCCCCGTGCGCCGGAATCCAGGCGTTCCGCGATGGTCAGGAGATCCTCGTCGCGGTCGACCCGCAGCCCGCTCTCGGCGAGGAGAGCCGCCATGTGCTGCGGCTTCCACAGCGAGCGCCAGGGCTCCTTCGCCGTGACGGAGCTGCTCAGCACGCGTGCGACCAGACGGCCCACGGACGCCTTCAACGACGGGGCCTGGTAGTTGAGGACCAGGGCGCTCCCCGGTGCCGAACGGCCGGAGACCGCGCGCACGGTGGCCCGTACCTCGTCACGCGTCAGGTAGGGGACGACCCCCTCCCACAACCACGTCGTCGGCACCGCCGCGTCGTGACCGGCGGCCCGGAGCACGCTGCCGAGGTCGTCGGTGGCGAAGTCGACGGGGGTGAAGCGTACGGAACGAGCCGTGGCGGCCAGAGTCCCCGCGTCGGCCAGGGGGCCCGCGTCGGCCAGGGTCGCCGCGTCGGCCAGGCGGGCCCGCTTGTCCTCCTGGGACGCGGGGTGGTCGACCTCCCACACGTCCGTCTCCGCGAGCTCCGCCAGCCGCCACGCCCGCGAGTCCAGCCCCGCACCGAGCACCACCAGCTGGGGGTTCGGGTGGGCGCGCAGGGCGTCGTCGATGGCGACCGTACGCGGCACCATGATCTCCGCGCAGGCCCGCACGCTCTCGTACGCCGCACGGGACTTCCAGTCCTCGGCCTCGCCGGGAGCGCCCGCCCGCACCGCGTCCACGGGGACCCGCTCGGCGGGACGCAGCAGCCGTACCGCCACCGGGTCGGCGAACCGCCCCGCCGCACCCCTGCCGTCCGCCGCCGCCCGCCCCTGGCACACCAGGACCGCGGTGCGGCTCGCCGTACGCTCGATGTCACTCATGAGGGGTAGTCAATACCCACTTCCGTACGGTGATGGCCGGAGGGGGATCACCGGGGACGCGGGTTACGGGGGACGGGCGCGTCCGACCTCCACGGTGGGGTGCTGGGTGCTGCCGTGCCGCCTTTCCGCAGCTCACGGCGGCCACGTACGCGGGTGTCCCGGAGCGCCGTTCAGGCCCGCCGCCCCACCAGTACAATCGCCCACACCTCTCAGGAATCCCCTGAACTCCTCATGATGCTGGTCGAGTTCAAAGGCCCCGGCGTCACTGCGGCGCCGGTTCGGATGAAAGGGAGGTAGAGGGTGAGTTCCGACCTGGAGAAGCCCCGCAGGAAGTGGACCAGCGCCGAACGGGCGCAGGTCTGGTTATCCGCGGCGGGCATCCTGGTGGCGATCATCGCCCTGGTGGGGCAGTTCGCTCAGCACGGCTGAGTGACCACCCACGGGAACGGTCGTGGCCGCACGGCGGCGCTGCGCATGCAGCGAGCCCGGCCTCACAGAGAGCGACCGGGCTCGTGAACTGCGAAGACGGGGGTCTCGCTCTGGCCGGAGCGGGACCTTCGTCGGTTCTGCGGATGGTGTTGTCACACTTACACACGTCAACTTACCGAAGTTGTGACCTACGTGGCGTCCCAGCCCTCCGGTTCGGCCCCCGCGATCCTCGGTGCCGAAGCCGGCCGGTCTCCGGCGGCGACGCAGGCGCTCCCCGCTGTATCGGAAGCGTTCGGAGGCGCGCGGGTGTACCTTCCTCTGCCGTGGCGGATCACCAGGAACACCCAGAACACCCGGAGCGCCCAGAACGCGCGGAACACCCGGAGCGCCAGGGGCACCCCGGGCACCAGGCCGAGACCAGGGCGGCGTAC
Source organism: Streptomyces sp. NBC_01335 (assembly GCF_035953295.1). Lineage (GTDB taxonomy): Bacteria > Actinomycetota > Actinomycetes > Streptomycetales > Streptomycetaceae > Streptomyces. The sequence continues at coordinate 3,621,319 of NZ_CP108370.1, read as the reverse complement.
GACGGATTCGCCGAGCTGTACGCGTCGCAGTTCGCCGACCGGCTGGAGACGCGGCCGTTCGCGCGGAACATGATCGGCACCTTCGCCGAGCTGGTGCGCGGTACGGGGAACGTGCGGGTCGCCGACGTCGGATGCGGCCCCGGGCACCTGACGGCCATGCTGCACGAACTCGGCCTGGAGGCTTTTGGGTTCGACCTCTCCCCGGGCATGGTCGACCGCGCCCGGCGGGACCGTCCGGGGCTGCGGTTCGAGGAGGCGCGCATGGAGGCGCTGCCGGTCGAGGACGGGACACTCGGCGGTGTGCTGGCCCACTACTCGATGATCCACACGCCGCCCGGTGAGTTGCCCGCGCTCCTCGCCGAGCAGGCGCGCGTACTGGAGCCGGGGGGCCTGCTCCTGGTCTCGTTCTTCGGGACCGAGGGAACGGGACCGGTCCGCTTCGATCACAAGGTCACGCCCGCCTACAGCTGGCCGGTGGACCGGCTCGCCGAGCTGGTGACCGCAGCCGGGTTCGTCACGGTCGCCCGGCTGCTCCACGACCCGGCCGCCGAACGGGGCTTCCTCGACGCCCACCTGCTGGCCCGCCTCGCCGTCGAGTAGGGCGGCGTCGTGGGCCGTGGGGCAGATGCGCCGCCCCTCTGGAGAGTCAGAGACGCGTCAACGTCGCGGTGCGAGCCGTCAGAGGTGCATCGACCTGCCCACCCTGCCCACCCTGCCCGCCTTGCCCGTCCACACGGACAGGCCGGTGCAGGCGCGGGCCCGTCGCCTCCCCTCCCGGTACAGCGACGGCCGAACGCGCCGTCGACCGTGACCAGGTCCGCCTAAAGCATTGCGCGGCGCCCTCGTGGCGCGGGCGGCCGAGGACCCGGAGTTCGCCGCCGCGCCGGCCTCGTGGCTTCGCGGGGCGCCTGCGCTGTCCGAGGGCGCGGTGGCCAATAGTGGCGGCACTCAGTACGGTGCCGTGGTCCAGGGGTGGGACCTCTCCAACATCACCTTCGGGAGACCTCCAGCCTCGCCCGCGCAGGGGAGTTGACGCTTCCGGTCGGTGCTTCGGGTGTGGGTGGTGCGGTCGCCGTGCCCGAAGGCCGGCCAGGGAATGAGTCGCGGGCCGGCTGGTTTTCCGGTGCACCCATCCCGGGCCCGCCTGGTATTTTGCAGGTCGCCGTCAGTGACTCGCCGCATACCGGAGGCGTTCGTGGCCCGCAGATGGGAAGCCGATCCGTCCGCGCTGTTCGTCAAGCGCCTCGGCAAGTCGGCGGCGGAGCTGGGCAACTCCAAGGACGAGGACGACTGCCCGGACATCTGGCAATTGAGCAGCGGCGACGTGGCCGTGATCGGGCGCGATCTCACCGACCACTACCGTTCGCACTTGCCGGACGGGGTGAGCCTGGGGCCGGACGAGCGATTGGTCGTCATCCCGGGCAACATGCTGAGTGCGGCGAAGGCGGACATTCCCGATGCTTGATCTCCTCGCTCCTGAGCTCCCTGCCCCGCCGAAGACGTCCAGGAGTACTTCGACCGCGTCGTGACCGCTCTGCCGCCGCCCCCGGCCTGACCGGGGCATCGACCGGGCAGGCGCGATCCGACCGGCGCCCACCCTCAGACGATCTCCGGCGGCGGCGTGGGTGCCCCCGGCAGCCGGATGACCGCCTCCGTGCCATTGCCGTCCTCGGCCGGGCGCAGCGCGACCTCGCCGCCGGACTGCTGGACCGAGCGGGCGACGATCGACAAGCCGAGTCCGGAGCCGGGCAGTTGGCGGGCGGAGGGGGAGCGCCAGAAGCGTTCGAAGACGTGCGGGAGGTCGTCGGCGGGGATGCCGGGGCCGTGGTCGCGTACCTTCAACTCGCCTCGGGTCAGGGTGACTTCGATGGAGCCCCGGGCGGGGCTGAACTTCACCGCGTTGTCCAGGACGTTGACGATCGCCCGCTGGAGGGCGGCCGGTTCGCCGCGTACGTACCAGGGGGCGAGCTCGGCGGTGATGGTCAGCTCGGGGCCGCGGAGCCGGGCGCGTTGCAGGGCGGTACGGGTGATGTCGTGCAGGCCCACCACCTCCAGCGGGCCGGGCTGGGCGGCATCCGGGCGGGCGAGTTCCTGGAGGTCGCCGATGAGCGCGGCCAGCTCCGTCATCTGGGCGGTGACCGAGGTCATCAGGGCCTTGCGGTCGGCGGGCGGGATGGCCCGGCCGGTCTCCTCACTGCGGGCCAACAGCTCGATGTTGGTACGGAGCGAGGTCAGCGGGGTGCGCAGCTCGTGCCCGGCGTCGGCGATCAGCTGGGACTGGCGGTCGCGGGAGGTCGCGAGCGAGGCGGTCATCGAGTTGAAGGAGCGCGACAGGCGGGCGATCTCGTCCTCGCCCTCCACCGGGATGCGGACGGTGAGGTCCTCGGTACGGGCCACGTGCTCGACGGCCAGGGTCAGTTCGTCCACCGGGCGCAGCCCGGAACGCGCGATCCACATGCCGGCCGCCCCGGCGGCGACGACGCCGATCCCGGAGACGGCGAGGAGCAGCCAGGCGAGGGCGGAGAGCGGGTCCGTCACCTCGCTCATCGGGCGGCCGATGGTGACGGCGGTGTCGGTGAGTGGCTGGGTGAGCAGGCGGTAGGTGTAGACCCGCATCCGGACACCGTTCTCGGCGGTCTCGGTGTGCAGGGCGTACCGTTCCCGGCCGTCGGCGACCGCGGTGTCGGCGTCGGTGACCGGGAGCTCGGCGGAGTCGTCCACCGCGCAGACGGTCCCGCTCGAATCGATGAGCTGGACGGAGATGCCGCCCACGAAGGGCGGCATCTGCTGCCGGCCGCCGCCGTTGCAGGAGGCGAGCAGGCTGCGGACGGAGCCGTCGTCCAGCCGGGAACTGCGCAGCGAGTCGTCCATGCGCTGTTCCAGCTGCTGCTTGGTCACGAACCAGCAGGCGACCGCGACCGCCGCCACCGCGACGGCCACCGCGAGGGCGACCAGCAGGGCGAGGCGGGACCGGAGCGGCAGGGTGCGGAGCCGGTTCAGCAGGCGCCTCACCCCTCACCCCCGGCACGCAGCGCGTACCCCACCCCGCGCACGGTGTGCACGAGGCGGGGTTCGCCGCCTGCCTCGGTCTTGCGGCGCAGGTACATCACGTACACGTCCAGGGAGTTGGAGCTGGGTTCGAAGTCGAAGCCCCAGACGGCCTTGAGGATCTGTTCGCGGGTGAGGACCTGGCGCGGGTGCGCGAGGAACATCTCCAGCAGGGTGAACTCGGTACGGGTCAGCTCGACGGCGCGGCTGCCCCGGGTGACCTCGCGGGTGGCGAGGTCCATGCGCAGGTCGGCGAAGGAGAGCACGTCGTCGTCGGTGATCTCCGTGCTCGCCGCCGCCGCGTAGGAACTGCGGCGCAGCAGGGCGCGGATGCGGGCGAAGAGCTCGTCCAGCTCGAAGGGCTTGACGAGGTAGTCGTCGGCGCCCGCGTCGAGGCCGGTGACCCTGTCGCCCACGGTGTCGCGGGCGGTGAGCATGAGGATGGGGGTGGTGGTCCCGGTGGCCCGGATGCGGCGTGCGGCGGTGAGGCCGTCCATCCGGGGCATCTGGATGTCCAGCACGATGAGGTCGGGGTGGTACGCCTCGGCCTTGGTGAGGGCGTCGTAGCCGTCGACCGCGACTTCGGTGGCGTACCCCTCGAACGCGAGGCTGCGCTGGAGCGCCTCGCGTACGGCGGGTTCGTCGTCGACGATCAGGATGCGCTGCGGATCGTCTTCGGCGGGGCTCATCGCTCGGCGTCCTCTTCTCGGCAGGCGCAGTCACGCGGGTCGCGGCTGCTCTTCGCAGGGGTGGATGGTCTCAGCCTCGCACGCCGGGCGGGCCGACCGGGGACACGCCGGCGGGGATGCGCCGGGGTGCTCGCCGGGTCCGTCAGGAACCGTCGCCGGAGCGCAGGGTCTCCAGGTCGGCCTTGACCGTGTTGACGGGGATGGCGAAGCCGAGGCCGACACTGCCGGCGCTGGAGCTGCTGGTGCTGCTGGACGAGCTGGGGGAGTACATCGCGGAGTTGATGCCGATGATCTCGCCGTTCATGTTGATCAGCGCGCCGCCGGAGTTGCCCGGGTTGAGCGAGGCGTCGGTCTGCAGCGCCTTGTAGGTGGTGGTGGAGGAGCCGGTGTCGCCGTTGAACTGCTGGCCGCCGAACTCGAACGGCCACTGCTGCTCGCCGCTGCCGCCCTGGCCCTGACTGCCGAAGCCGCCGAAGCCGTCCGAACCGCTGGAGCTGTCCGAGCCGCTGGAGTCGCTCTCCTCCTTCGCGACCGTGACGTCCCGGTCGAGGGCGGAGATGATGCCGCTGGTGACGGTGCCGGTCAGGCCCTCGGGGGAGCCGATCGCCACGACCTGGTCGCCGACCGCGACGTTGGAGGAGTTGCCGAGGGTGGCCGTCTTCAGGCCGCTCGCGTTCTCCAGCTTGATGAGGGCGAGGTCCTTGTCCGGGTCGGTGCCGACCACGTTCGCGGTGTAGGTCTTTCCGGTGGAGAGCGTCACCTTGATCTCGGAGGCGCCGGTGATCACGTGGTTGTTGGTGACGATCTCGCCGTCCGAGGTGACGACCACCCCGGAGCCGGTGGAGTCGCCCGCGGTGGAGGTGGCGCCGATCTCGACGATCGCGGGGGAGACGGCCGCCGCGACCCCGGCGACGGTGCCCGCGCTGCCGGCCGAGACGGTGGTGCCGCTGACGACGCTGCTCGCGCTCGTGGTGCCGGAATGGCCGTCGGAGAGCTCGCCGACCAGGGTGGCGGTGCCGCCGCCGATCGCCGCCGCCGCGATGGCGACCGCGGCGAGCAGGGCGTAGGGCCGCTTCACCTTCCGCGCGGGCTTCTCCGGGAGCGGCGCGGGAGCGGGGTAGCCCGCGTACTCGGGGAAGTCCGAGAACCCGGCACCGCTGCCGCCGCCCGCACCGCCCGCCGCGCCGGCCGGCCACACGGTGGTCCCCGTGTCCACGGCGATCGGCTGCGCGGGCTCGTACGCCGGGGGAGGCGGGTACGCGCCGCTGCCGACGGGGGCGGCGGGGGCTTCGGCGGGGTGCGACTCGGTGCCGTACGAGTTGGTGCCGTACGTGGGATACGTCGGGTACTCGCCGCTCGGGCGGTGGCTCTCAGTCATGGGAAAAGCGTGTCCGGGGAACATGAGAAGAGCCTGAGCACCCGCTGAGAAGCCGGGCAGAACCTCGTAGGGGCCTGATAAACGCACCCCGCCCGGCGGTTACGGCCGCAGTACCGAGGGTTCCCCGCAGCCGCAGGACCTGCGGACCACCAGCGCCGACGGGAACTGCTTCAGCCGCTCCCGCCGGGAACCGGAGACCCGCAGCGAGTCGTCGAGCACCAGGTCGACGGCGGCGCGCGCCATCGCCGGGCGGTCCGAGAAGACCGTGGTCAGCGGCGGGTCGGTGAGCCCCGCTTCCTTGACGTCGTCGAAGCCCGCGACCGCCAGCTCGCCGGGCACGTCGATGCGCAGCTCGCGGGCGGCCCGCAGCACGCCGATGGCCTGGTCGTCCGTGGAGCAGAAGATGGCCGGCGGCCGGTCGGGGCCGGCGAGCAGGCCGAGGGCCACCTGGTAGGCGTCGTAGCGGTTGTACGGGGCCTGGAAGAGGCGGCCCTCGGTGGTGCGGCCGGACTCGTGCATCGCCCGGCGCCAGCCCTCGACGTGGTCGGCGACCGGGTCGCCGACGGACGGGGTGGACTCCATGCCGCCGAGGCAGGCGACGTAGGCGTAACCGTGTTCCAGCAGGTGGCGCGTGGCGAGCTGGGCGCCGCCGACGTCGTCGGTGACCACCGCGACGTCGTCTATGGCTTCGGGGCGCTCGTGCAGCAGCACCACCCGGGCGTCCCACGCCTCTATCTCGGCGGCGGCCCGCTCGCTGGGGCCCTGGCTGACCAGGATCAGCCCGGATACCCGCATGCCGAGGAACGCCCGGAGGTAGTGGACCTCGCGCTCGTCGCGGTAGTCGGAATTGCCGACGAGGACCATCTTCCCGCGCTCGGCGGCGGCCTGTTCGACGGCGTGCGCCATCTCCGCGAAGAACGCCTGCCGGGCGTCCGGCACGATCATCCCTATGAGGTCGGTCCGCCGCGACGCCATCGCCTGGGCGACGCGGTCGGGCCGGTAACCCAGCTCCTTGATGGCGGCGAGTACCCGCTCGCGCGTGGCCGGGGCGACCGGCCTGGGTCCGTTGTTGATGACGTAGCTGACGACCGCGGTCGACGTACCCGCCAGTCTTGCCACATCGTCCCGCGTCACCTTGGCCACGCGCGGCAGTCTACGCGGATGGAACCAAGGGGTGTCCCGCGCATCCACCGCGGATCACGGGACACCTTTCTCACCCCTTGACGTGCTCCACCACGGGTTCCTCGGCGGCCTCGGCCGCCTCGGTGCGCTCCGGCGGTGTGCCCGCTCCCTGCGCCGGGTTGGCGGACGCCTGCTTCCGGCTCTCGCCGGACCGGTCGGCCTTCTCCGGTGCGACGAAGCGGTAGCCGACGTTGCGGACCGTGCCGATGAGCGACTCGTGCTCCGGGCCGAGCTTGGCGCGCAGCCGCCGTACGTGGACGTCGACCGTGCGCGTACCGCCGAAGTAGTCGTAGCCCCAGACCTCCTGGAGCAGCTGGGCGCGGGTGAAGACCCGGCCCGGGTGCTGCGCGAGGTACTTGAGCAGCTCGAACTCCTTGAAGGTCAGGTCGAGGACCCGGCCCTTGAGCTTCGCGCTGTACGTCGCCTCGTCCACGGAGAGGTCACCGTTGCGGATCTCCATGGGGGAGTCGTCGGAGGTGATCTGCTGGCGCCCGGTGGCGAGCCGGAGCCGGGCCTCGACCTCGGCCGGTCCCGCCGTGTCCAGCAGGACGTCGTCGATGCCCCAGTCGGCGGTGACGGCCGCGAGGCCGCCCTCGGTGACGACGAGGATCAGCGGACAGCCCGGTCCGGTGGAGCGGAGCAGCTGGCAGAGGGAGCGGACCTGCGGGAGGTCGCGCCGTCCGTCGACCAGGATGACGTCGGCACCGGGGGTGTCGACGAGAGCGGGTCCTTCGGCGGGGGCCACCCGCACGCTGTGGAGCAGCAGACCGAGGGCGGGAAGCACCTCCGTCGACGGTTGAAGGGCATTCGTCAGGAGCAGCAGTGAGCTCATCGCCGCTCACCTGCCTCGGTCGTCGGTCGATCGTGGTGCACGTTTCGCTCGCCCATTACGTCGGTCCTCCTCGTTCCCTGCGAGAGGGGCACTCCCGGGTTGGGACCCGGGGGAGAGTGCGGCACTTCTTCGTACTGCTGTATGACCAGGCCCTGCGGCATTCGTCATACAGGTTTTACGGGTGCGGTCCCGCGCCCTGGGACCGCTGAGCTTGTTGAAACGTCTCCGTAACAACGCGCGGAAAGCACAAAAGGATCCGGGGGCTTCTCTGCCCGGATCCTCTTCGCAGCAGAATAGCCCACATGAGTTCACTCTCCGAGGGTCGATTCGTGAGTTCTTCTGTTCCCTTGATCACGCGAACCCCGCAGTACGCCACATTGCTCACCGATGACGGCGTCCCTGTGGAGGCGGTGTACGAGCCGTGTACGGCAGGTTCCGGACAGGGTGCGGGAGGGGTCGCGGAGCAGCCGGCGATCGTGGTCGCGCACGGGTTCACCGGCTCGCTCGACCGGCCCGCGGTCCGGCGTGCCGCGAGGGTGTTCCTGCAGCGTGCGGCGGTCGTGACCTTCTCTTTCAGGGGGCACGGAAAGTCCGGCGGAAAGTCCACCGTGGGGGATCGTGAGGTCCTCGACCTGGCCGCCGCGGTGGCCTGGGCGAGGTCCCTGGGACACCGCAGAATCGTTACGGTCGGGTTCTCCATGGGTGGTTCCGTGGTGCTCCGGCAGGCCGCTCTGTATACGAAGGAATCCGTAGGCAATGAGGGGGCCGTTCGGGGGGTGGCGAAATCCGCCGGCCCCGCACACGTCGACGCGGTGATCTCCGTCAGCTCCCCGGCCCGCTGGTACTACCGGGGCACCGCGTCGATGCGACGGCTGCACTGGGTGGTCACCCGCCCCACCGGGCGGCTGGTCGGCCGGTACGGGCTCGGCACCCGCATCCACGACCGGGACTGGGACCCGGTGCCGCTCTCCCCGGTGGCGGCGGTCCCGCTGATCGCCCCCGCCCCGCTCCTGGTGGTGCACGGCGACCGTGACCCGTACTTCCCGCTGGACCACCCCCGGATGCTGGCCGGTGCGGCGGCCGAGGGCGCCGCCGAACTCTGGCTGGAGCGGGGCATGGGACACGCCGAGAACGCGGCGGACGAGGCGCTGCTGGGCCGGATGGCCGACTGGGCCGTCGGCGCGTGACCCATCATGGACAGCGCGCACGGAACGACCGGGCGTGTGGTTCCGCGTGACGCATGTGGCTCGTGCGACGTGTGTGGCGTGTGGGACAGGACGACGGACGGACGACGAAAGGGGTGCCGCCATGGCGGCGGGCACGATCCGCTACTGGGCCGCGGCCAAGGCCGCCGCGGGCACGGCCGAGGAGCCGTACGCGGCGACGACACTGGCCGAGGCGCTGGACGCCGCGCGGAGACGTCACCCCGGAGAGCTGGTGCGTGTGCTGACGAGGTGCTCGTTCCTGGTCGACGGCGATCCGGTCGGGACACGGCGGCATGAGACGGTACGCCTTGCCGAGGGCGGCACGGTCGAGGTGCTCCCGCCGTTCGCAGGAGGGTGAACCGGAGACGATGAGCAGCGCACAGAACAGGGACCAGAGCGGCCCCCGGCCGCAGGACCAGGAGCCGTACGCGTACGGCGGCGGTGAGGCGTACCCCGAGCACGCCTACCCGGACCAGCCGTACCCCGGCACCCCCGCCGCCGCACCGGCGTACGGGGAGCAGGGTCACGGGGGGTACGGGCAGCAGGCTCCGGGGCAGGCTCCCGCCTACGGCGCCGCCGAGGACACCGGTGCCGCGCAGACCTGGCAGGGGCAGACCTGGGACACCCAGTACCAGCCCACGGTCCAGCCGCAGCAGCAGTTCCAGCAGCCGGGCCACGGGCAGCCGGGGCAGCCGCAGGGCTACGGGCAGCCGCAGCAGGCCCGCGCGCACGCGGCGGAGTACCCGCCGAGCCCGTACGAGCAGCAGCAGGCCCAGCAGCCGTACGGACAGCAGGCCGCGCAGCCCCAGCAGCCGTACGGACAGCAGGCCGCGCAGCCCCAGCAGCCGTACGGACAGCCCCAGCAGCAGCCCCAGACCCAGCAGCCGTACGGGCAGCAGCAGGCGTACGGCCAGGCGCAGTCGCCGTACGGGCAGCAGCAGGCGTACGGCCAGGCGCAGTCGCCGTACGGGCAGCAGCCGCCGCAGGCCGCGCAGCCGCAGTCGCCGTACGGGCAGCAGGCAGCGCAGCCGCAGCAGGCGTACGGGCAGCAGCCGCAGCAGGTCGTGCCCGACGCGGCGGAGACCGCCTTTCTGCCGCCGGTCGTCGGGGCGTCGGGTTCCCACCCGCTGCCGCCCGAGGTCCCGGTGGCCCCGGTGAGCGCACCGGTGGCCCCGGCGCCCGTACCGGCGGCGGCCACGGCCGCTCCCGCCCCGGCGCAGCCCGGTGCGGACGGTTACAGCGCTCCCACCACGGTCGGCAACGCCCGGATCACCGATGCCCAGCGCGCCCGCGCCGAGGGCCGGTCGCCGATCATCGCGCCGGGCATGCAGCCCGCCGCGCTGACCGCCGTACTCGGCCTGCTGCTGGCGCTCGGCGCCGGGATCGGCTCGTACGCGCTGGCCGTACCGCTGGTGCTGCTCCAGGCCGTGACGGCGGCCGGGTGGTTCCGGCTCAACGGCATGTGGCCGGCCCGGCAGGGCATCGCGCTCGCCTTCCTCGGCGGGTTCGTCGCGGACATCGCGCTGCTCGCCGCCGGCCGCGAGCACGGCCCGGCGGCCCTGCTCGGCACGCTCGGCGTGTGGGTGCTGCTCACCCTCGTCCTCCAGCTGCGGAGCCACGCGGGAGCCGACGAGCGGATGCAGGGGCTGATGGCCACCGTCGTGTCGGCGGCCCTGGCCGTGCTGGCGGGCGGGTACCTCGCGGCGGATCCGGACGTGGTGGTGGCGGGCGCGATCGCCGTCGCCGTCGCCGCGCTCGTGCGCGCGGTGCCGCTGCCCGGAGCGGCCTCCGTGGTCGCGTCGCTGGTCGCCGCCACCGTCGTGGGTGCGGTGGGCGGCGGCCTGGTCGGACTCGGGCTGGGGGGCGCGGCGCTGTCCGGGCTCGCGGCGGGCGTGTGCGCGCTCGTCGGCCTCCGGGCGGCCAGCTACGACTACCCGTCCCGGTTCGTCCACATGACGGCCGGTGTGGCGCTGCCGCTGACCGCCGCGGCGCCGGCCGTCTACCTCGTCGGCCGCATGATCGGCTGACGAGCGCGCCGAGGACAGCGCCGATGGGCGTGCTGACAAGCGGCTGATCTTTCCGGGCACCGGCGGGAACCGACCGGGTCCCCCGCTTCGTCGCTCACTCCGGGCTTTCCGTGGCCGTACCAGGCCTGCGGGAAGCCCGGATTCCGTCGGACGAGAGTGGGAGAAGAACAGGCATGCGCGCACTGCGAATACTGCTGATCGTCGTGGTGGTGCTGGGGGGCCTGTTCGTGGCCGTCGACCGGCTCGCCGTCCACTTCGCCGAGAGCGAGGCGGCGGACCGGGTCAAGTTCACCGGTGCCACGGCCGCCTCCACCGACGTCTCCATCCACGGCTTCCCCTTCCTCACCCAGATCGCGGGCCGGGACCTCGACCAGGTCGACATCACGCTCAAGGGCATCGAGGCCGGTACCAACGGCGACACCATCCGGATCAGCGAGCTGCGGGCCGAGCTCGACCGGGTCGCCATCGGCGAGGGGTACACCAGCGCCCGGGCCGGTCTGGTCCAGGGCACCGCGCTGGTCAGCTACGCCGACCTGACCGACGCCGCCGAGGACGGCGTCACCGTGCAGTACGGCGACAACGGCAAGGTGAAGGTCACCGGCACCGTGCAGGTGGGCGGCGAGGACCTCACCCGCAGCGTCCTCTCCTCGGTCACGCTGGTCGACGGGCGCACCGTCCGGGTCCGCGCGGACGCGGTGCCGGGTGAGGACGTCCCCGGCCTGGAGCAGCTGGTGCGCTCCCGCACCGACTTCGAGCGGAGCGTCGGCGGGCTGCCCAACGGTGTCGTGCTGAAGAAGATCGAGGCGCTCCCCGAGGGCCTGGAGATCTCCGTGGAGGCCACCGACATCGCCCTCGCCGGCTGACGCCCGCGAGCCTCTCCCGGGGCGAGGGCCCGGTGACGGGGTACGGAGCCTGGAGTACGGGGCAGGGAGCGCGGGGCAGGGAGCGCGGGGCAGGGAGTGCGGGGCCGGGGCCCGGCGTGGGTGTGCGGGGCGGTCGAGCGGGCATGTGACCGGATGGTGAGACGCGGGTGTCCGTACCGCAGATGCGGCGCCGCCCCGGCTCCGCCGGACGCAGATCGGGCGGCCGATTCGACTTCCCCGTCTCGTATCGCGGACGATCCTGTCTCATCATCCGACATGCCGGTGACATCCCCGCCTCCGGCTCCCTACGATCGGACACATGAAACGACAGGCGGACCTCACGAAGCGGCGGGCAGTAGACCTGTGCCGCGTCGCCGCCATGCTCTGTCGCACCTTCTGAGCAGGACGTTCCGTCCCGTCCCGCTTCCGTCCGGCCCCTCGACCGTTGAACCGTCGGGGCCGGCCCGTGCCCCCGGTGCACGCCCACGCCCGGCGTCCGCGTGCATCCGCAGCACTCTTCACTCCGTATGACACCGCCGCAGACTGCCCCGGAGGAGAACAGCATGAGCCGCAGCGACGTACTGGTCGATGCAGACTGGGTCGAGGCCCACATCGACGACCCGCAGGTCGCCATCGTCGAGGTCGACGAGGACACCTCGGCGTACGAGAAGAACCACATCAAGAACGCCATCCGGATCGACTGGACGAAGGACCTCCAGGACCCGGTCCGCCGTGACTTCGTCGACCAGGCCGGCTTCGAGAAGCTCCTGTCGGAGAAGGGCATCGCCAACGACACGCTGGTGGTCCTCTACGGCGGCAACAACAACTGGTTCGCCTCCTACGCGTACTGGTACTTCAAGCTCTACGGCCACGAGAACGTCAAGCTCCTCGACGGCGGCCGCAAGAAGTGGGAGCTCGACTCCCGCGACCTGACCGACGCAGTCCCGGCGCGCCCGGCCACCGCGTACAAGGCCAAGGCCCAGGACGAGTCGATCCGCGCCTACCGCGACGACGTCGTGGCGGCCATCGGCACGCTGAACCTGGTCGACGTGCGCTCCCCCGACGAGTTCAGCGGCAAGCTGCTCGCCCCGGCGCACCTCCCGCAGGAGCAGTCGCAGCGCCCCGGCCACGTGCCCGGCGCCCGCAACATCCCGTGGTCGAAGAACGCCAACGACGACGGCACCTTCAAGTCGGACGACGAGCTCAAGGCCCTCTACGAGGACGAGCAGGTCGACCTGTCGAAGGACACCATCGCGTACTGCCGCATCGGCGAGCGCTCCGCGCTGACCTGGTTCGTCCTGCACGAGCTGCTCGGCCAGGAGAACGTCAAGAACTACGACGGCTCGTGGACCGAGTACGGCTCCCTCGTGGGCGTGCCGATCGAGCTCGGCGCCAACAAGTAATTCGCAGGACCCCCGACCCAGAAGGACTGAACACCATGTGTGGAGCAAAGGCCGGCGGCCCCGACGCTTCGACCATCAAGCCCGGCGAGACGACGATCCAGGGCAGCGTGACCCGCGACGGCGAGCCCGTCACCGGTTACGTCCGCCTGCTGGACTCGACCGGCGAGTTCACCGCCGAGGTCCCGACCTCGGCGACCGGGCAGTTCCGTTTCTACGCGGCCGAGGGGACCTGGACGGTCCGCGCGCTGGTTCCGGGCGGCAGCGCCGACCGCACCGTCGTCGCGCAGACCGGTGGCCTCTCCGAGGTGGCCATCGCCGTCTGAACGACGTGAGCCGCTGATCGGTGCGGCACCGGCGTGAGTCGGCACCGCACCGATGAGGCAGGGCCGAAGGGCCGTACCCCGGGGGTTGGACGCCCGTGACGGAAAGGGGGTGCGGCCCTTCGTGCTGCCCGGGCGGCGATCGGCGCCGATCGGCGACCGCGGGCCTACCCTGGAGGTATGTACGCCCGGCGCCGTCGTGGCTATTTCCTGCTGATGGGCGGATGCGTCGTCCTCTTCGTGTCCGCCTGGGCCTTCGTGCGCCTCTGGTCCGTGCCGGTCGCCGTGGGCATGTGCGTGGTCGCCATGGTCATCCCGCCGATCGCGGCGATGGTCGCCAACCGTCGTGGACCCGAGGACCGTTGGTGGGACGAGCATCCCTCCGGAGACCCGAAGTCCGACGAGTGGTGGGACGAGCTGGACGGCAGGAAGCGGCACAAGCACGACCGTTGAGGCCGCACGACGCGTGACGACCCGTCAGTAGACCAGCGCCTGCGTGCCGTCCGCCATCGCCTCCTGGACGAAGACCTGCGCCCCCGCGATCCGTACGCCCTCCAGGACGTCGCGCTCCGTGATGTCCCGCCGTGCCGCGCACTGGGTGCAGAGGGTGATCCGCCCGCCCGCCATGATCGACTCGATGAGGTCGGGCAGCGGTGCGGCGTGCGGGAGTTCGAAGTCGGCGGCGCGGCCGGGCAGGGCGAACCAGGCGGACTCCCCGGTCAGCCAGAGGGAGACCTCCACCCCGCTGGCGACGGCGACCGCCGCCACCGTGAACGCCTGCGAGCACCGCTCGGCGGAGTCGGCCCCTGCGGTCACCTTGATCACGAGCTTCTTCGGCATATGCCGAACTGTAACCGGCGGCCGTGCAACCTCTTCTGTGACCTGTGGGTCAGTTGTGTGCGCAGGTGATTGGAACCGGCGCTTCAGGTCTCTTATGGGGGGACCCTTTTGGAACCGAAAGACACCAATTCCGGCGACGCGGTCGAGTCGCCGGACGCGCCGCCCGTCGCGGACGCCGGTGAGAATCCGACCCCGGCCACGGCTCCCGGGCCCGTGGCCGTCGAGCCTGCGGCCGTCGAGCCCGCGGCCACCGTGACCACCGGGCCCGAGCCCGAGGCCGCCGTGACCGCCGTGGCCGCCGAGCCCGAGCCCGCCGGGGCACCCGAGTCCGCCCCGGACGCCGCCCGCCGCCGTCCGCGCGGCCGTACCTCGCTGATCTGGCTGGCCGCCGCGGTGCTCGGCGTGGTCGTCGGCGGGGCCGTGGGATACGGCGTACAGGCCGACCGCGACCCGACCCCGCTGGGAACGCTCGCGCAGAAGAACATCGCCTACCCGGCGAAGCCGCTCGCGGCCGGCAAGGTCCCCGACCCGCTGCCCGCCTCCGAGGACCACCAGGTGAAGACGGACGGCGACCTGACCAAGATGGTGGTGAGCCCCCCCGGGGGCGCCAAGAAGGACGACTACTTCGGCAGCGGCTGGATCGACATGGCCGACTTCTCCGCCTGGTACGAGAACCCCGACTACATCTTCGGCGAGCTGGCCGGAGCGAACGTCCGGCGGATCGCGCGGCAGTCCTGGCTGGAGGGCGACCGCGAGACGAAGATCGATCTCGTGCAGTACCGCTCCGGCAGCTCCCTCGGGGCCAAGGACCACTTCGACGATCAGATGGAGTACCTGCCGTACGAGGACGGGGCCGGCAACGAGGGCGACCCCATCAAGGGCAGCCTCGAGGGCCGCTACTTCCTCTACCCCGTCGACCGCGAGGAGGGGTACGAGCCGACGTACCAGGCAAGGGCCATCGCCGTGCGCGGGGACATCGTGATGGACGTCGTGGTCTTCGACATCAAGCCGATCAGCAAGAAGACCATCCGGACTCTGGCCGAGCGCCAGTTGGAGCGGCTGTGACCGACGAGAAGAACGAAGCCGTGTCCCCGGACGTGATCGCGGAACCAGCTCCGGAAGCGGCTCCCGAAGCGATCGCGGAAGCGGCTCCCGCAGCCGCTTCCGAGGCGGCTTCCGAAGCGGACCCGGAGACGACTCCGGTGGCCCCGGCGCGTACCGGCCGGGTGAAGAAGGCCGCGCGGTACGTGGTGCCCGCCGTCCTCGTGCTCGGAGTGATCGGTGGCGCCGGCGCGTACACCAGGACCACCGCCGACTCGGCGGACCGGACGGCGCCCACCACCCTCTGGACGAAAGAGGAAGCGAGGGACTCGCTCGCGCTGCAGAAGGGCGGAACCGACCGGGGCAGAGCCGCCCGGACGGGCCGTTCCGACACCGCGCTCAGCAAGCTGCTCCTGCCGGTGGCCGCGCCCTGGGAAATCGGCCCGGACATCGGCAAGCTGAGCAACGACAACGAGGTCAGCGGCAAGGAGGCGGCGGCCGCCGTCAAGAAGTCGATACCCGGCCTCGCGGGCAAGGAGCGTCGCGCCTACGAGAAGAGCGTCGACGGGCTGAAGATCCAGGGCATGGCCCAGCGGTCCTACGTGTCGGCGACGATGGATTCCAGCCAGAAGGCCGTCATCGGGATTCTGAGCATGAAGGACACCGGGGCCGTCAAGGACCTGTGGGTCTCCAACACCGGGCTCATGGACGAGGTGGGCGTCTTCCGCAAGGGGCCGAAGATCGCGGACCACAAGGAGGCCCGCTGCTTCCGGGCCCCCAAGAGCGACACGAAGCTCGACGGCGTGACCTGCGTGGCCTACGAGGGGGAGCTGTTCATCACCGTCGCCGTGGAGGGCACGGAGCCGATGGACATGTCCATCGCCGCCGACCTGGTGAAGGACCAGCTCGACCACATCAAGTCCCCGGGGGAGTACATATGACCGAGCAGACGGTGACCCCGGAGTCCCAGAAGGTGACACCGGAGCCGGACGGACCCGCACCCGTCGAAGCCGCACCGGCCCCGGCACCCGTCGATGCGGCACCGGCGGACCCCGCACCGGCGGACCCCGCACCGGCCGCCCAGGCCCCCGCCCTCGCGGACCTCCCGCCGATGCCCACCGTGGCGCCGGTCGTGCCCGCCCCGGACGGCCCGGAGCCGCCCGCGCGCCCCCGCAAGCCCCGGCGCGTCCTGCGGGCCGTCGCGCGCTGGACGGCCGCGGTGCTGGTCCTCGGCGCCGCCTCCGCGGGCACCGCGTACCAGATCGCCTCGATGGAGCGGACCGACGTGCCCGGCCTGTCCACCGTGAGCGACGGGCGGTGGGAGTACCCCGCCCTCTCCCTTCCGGCGCTGCCGCCCGGCAAGGGCCGCCCCTTCGACAACTCCAACTACGCGGAGATCCACTACGCCGACGTGCGGGACCTGCTGCTGCCCGCCCCGGCCGGATCGGTGCCGGACAAGAAGCTGACCGGCGGCTGGGTGTCCTCGTCGCTGTTCGTCTCGGAGTTCGCCGAGGACGACCGGAGCCACCTCGCCCAGGTGCTCCAGGACTCGGCGCTGCGCCACACCGCGGCGCGCGGCTGGACCATGCCGGACGGCACCTCGTCCCGGATCTACCTGCTCCAGTTCAACTCGGTGGGCTTCTCCACGGCGCTCGGCGACGAGCTGACCGGCTGGGGCGACGAGAAGCCGCTGCTCGACGGCACCACCGGCCTGGAGCTGGACGAGTCCTGGCCGACCACCCCGATGCCGGAGTACGTCCAGCCCAACGTCTTCACCGAGTCCAAGCCGTACGAGAAGGAGCACGCCCGGGTCGCGTACGTCGTGGCCGGGGACACCCTCGCGGTGATCGTGCAGTCCCACGAGGGCGACGGGGAGACGGCGAAGGTGCCGTTCCAGCAGACGGTGATCCTCCAGGACCAGCTGCTGGGCTGAGCGACGGGCCGAGCGCCTGGACGGGCACCGGGCCGGACCCGTTCCGGTGCCGTACCGCCGGGCAGCGCGAGGACCTGAACGAGAGAGCCGGGCCCCCACCCACTAGGCTGGGGCCCGGCCCTGTATTGGCGCCATTGCCGCGATTCGCTCATGACGAGGAGCTCCCGTGCTTGAGGCATTCTTCTCCACCCTGCTGGTCCTGGTCTGCGTCGGCGTCCTCGCTTTCGCCGGTGTGACCGTGAAGAAGCTGTACCAGGGCCAGCGCTGACCCTCGTCGACCTCCGCCCCTCCCTCACAGATCGCCTGAGCCGCTCATGATCTCGATTCCGTCCGACCTTCACCGGGACCTCGTCCCGCTGGCATTCCTCCTGGGCAACTGGGCCGGCGCGGGCGTCGCCGACTTCCCCGGCGACGAGAAGTGCAACTTCGGCCAGGAAGTCTCCTTCAGCCACGACGGCCGTGACTTCCTCGAATACGTGTCGCACTCCTGGGTGCTCGACGCCGAGGGCAACAAGGTCCGGCCGCTGGAGTCCGAGTCCGGCTACTGGCGCATCGACAAGGACCGCAAGGTCGAGATCGTCATGGTCCGTGACCAGGGCGTCGTCGAGGTCTGGTACGGCGAGCTCGCCGACCAGAAGCCGCAGATCGACGTCGTCACCGACGCGGTCGCCCGCACCGCGGCCTCCGGCCCGTACAGCGGCGGCAAGCGCCTCTACGGCTACGTGAACAGCGACCTCATGTGGGTCGGCGAGAAGGCGACCCCCGACGTCGAACTGCGCCCCTACATGTCGGCGCACCTCAAGAAGGTCGTCACGCCGGAAGAGGTCCAGGAGATGGCGAAGAGCCTCGGCGACCTCCCGGACGACGGCATCGCCTTCTTCAAGTAGGCGGCGCCCACGCCAACGGCCGTACGGGCCCACCGGCATCCTCCTTCGTACAGGGGGATGCCCTGCGGGGGCGGCCGTACACTGGCCCCGTGGTGAGCACCGACTGGAAGACCGACCTCCGGCAGCGCGGGTACCGGCTCACGCCGCAGCGCCAGCTCGTGCTGGAGGCGGTCGACGCGCTGGAGCACGCGACGCCCGACGACATCCTCTGCGAGGTGCGCCGGACCGCGTCCGGGGTCAACATCTCCACCGTCTACCGGACCCTGGAGCTCCTGGAGGAGCTCGGGCTGGTCAGCCACGCCCACCTCGGCCACGGCGCCCCCACCTACCACCTGGCCGACCGCCACCACCACATCCACCTGGTCTGCCGGGACTGCTCGGGCGTCATCGAGGCGGACACCGAGGTGGCGGCCGAGTTCACCGCCAAGCTGCGGGAGACCTTCGGCTTCGAGACGGACCTCAAGCACTTCGCGATCTTCGGCCGCTGCCGCGACTGCGCCGCCAAGGCGGAGTCCGCGGACGCCTAGGCCGTGTCTGACAATTCGCGTCGGATCAGCGGGCGGTGTCCGGTGCGGTGCCTCGCAAGGCGGAGGACCGCCCGCGTACTGGATGTACGCGGGCGGTCCGACAACACCGCGAGGTGCCGTGCCGGGCGCCGCCCGCCCGGCGGGAATTGTCAGACACGGCCTAGGGCGTGTGTCGGAAGTGGCGCCGTCCGCCCGGCCCCACGGCCCGGGGGCGCGCGCCGTACGCTGGTCGCATGAAGAGCCCCTTGCTGTCCCTGCCCGGCGCCGTCCCCGCCGAAGGCCGCGACGAAGGTGTCGCCGCGCACTACGGCGACCTGTTCCGCGAGCAACGCGCCCTCGCCGCCGGAGACGGGTTCGTCGACCTGTCGCACCGGGGTGTCGTCACCGTCACCGGTGACGACCGGCTGAGCTGGCTGCACCTGCTGCTCACCCAGCACGTCACCGACCTCGCGCCGAACCGGGCCACCGAGGCGCTGATCCTCTCCGCCAACGGCCACATCGAGCACGCCCTCTACCTCGTGGACGACGGCTCCACGGTGTGGATGCACGTCGAGCCGGGGACCCGCGCGGACCTGGTGGCGTACCTGGAGTCGATGAAGTTCTTCTACCGGGTGGAAGTCGCCGACCGCACCGAGGAGTTCGCCGTCGTGCACCTCCCGGCCGGTTCCATCACGGAGGTGCCCGAGGGTGTCGCCGTGCGCGAGGAGCCGCACGGCCGCGACGTGTTCCTGCCGCGCGCCGACCTGGAGGCGTACACCGCCGCGGCCGGCCCGGCCGCGGGCATCCTGGCGTACGAGGCGCTGCGCGTGGAGGCGCACCGCCCGCGCCTGGGCTTCGAGACCGACCACCGGACCATCCCGCACGAGCTGGGCTGGATCGGCACCGCGGTCCACCTGCAGAAGGGCTGCTACCGGGGGCAGGAGACCGTCGCGCGCGTCCACAACCTGGGGAAGCCGCCGCGCAGGCTCGTCTTCCTCCACCTGGACGGCAGCGAGGTGCACCTGCCCGGACACGGCACGCCGGTCCGGCTGGCCTCGGACGGTGCGGAGGGCCGCCAGCTCGGGTTCATCACCACCTCGGCCCGGCACCACGAACTCGGCCCGATCGCCCTCGCGCTGGTCAAGCGGAACACCGCGGTCGACGCCGAGCTGCTCGCCGGGGACACGGCCGCCGCACAGGAGACGATCGTCGAGCCGTAGGGCCCGGGCCCGGCTGCCGGGAGCCCCGGACTCCGGGGCTCCCGGGCCTGTCAGACCTCGATGAGTACGGTGAACGGGCCGTGGTTGGTGAGCGTGACGCGCATGTCCGCCCCGAACCGGCCCGTCTCCACCCGCGCGCCGAGCGCCCGCAGCCGCGCCACGACCTCGTCGACCAGCGGTTCGGCGACCTCACCGGGCGCGGCGGCGTTCCAGGTGGGGCGGCGACCCTTGCGGGCGTCCCCGTAGAGGGTGAACTGCGAAATGACCAGAAGCGGTGCGTTCACGTCGGAACAGGACTTCTCGCCCTCCAGGACGCGCACCGACCAGAGCTTCCGGGCGAGCTGCGCCGCCTTCTCCGGGGTGTCCCCGTGGGTGACTCCGACCAGCACGCACAGGCCCTCGCCCATGATCTCGCCGACGACTCCGGTCTCCGGGGCGGCTTCGGTGCCCTCGGACACGGAGACGCTGGCGCCATCCACTCTCTGTACCACTGCACGCATACAGACCAACCTATCTTGGGCTGAACGGGTACAGAACCCCTGCGTCGGCCCCGGGCGGGGTGGCACGATGCACGATGTCGGTGTGCCGACGCACCGGTCGAGGGGACGGAACAGCATGAGTACCTATGGAACGGGACAATCTCCCGGTGCCGTACCGACGACGCCCACCACCGTGAGACCGCCCGTGCAGCGGAGCGTACCGGGACCGGAGGGCGGGCCCGGGGCAGGGGCCGCGGTCGCTCCGGTGCGGGTGCCGTCCGCCGCCTCGGCCGGTTCCGTGCCCGAGCAGGGCGCCGCGCACCCGGGCGTCCCCGAGGGGCTGGGGGCGGTCCGCCCGCAGGCCGGGTTCGGCGGGCTCCGGCTTCCCGCGCTGCGGACGCTGCGCCGGGACGCCCAGCGGGACGAGGCCGACCTCAGCTACGTACGCCGGCTGGTCCAGGGGCGCATCGACATCCTGCGGGCCGAGCTGGCGCGGCGGCAGGACCCGGAGTCCCCGGTGGTGGACCGGCTCTCGGAGATCCTGGCGGACACCCCGTCGCGGCACCGCACCTCCGCCCGGCACGTCACGCTCCGCACCCCGCGTGGCGACGAGTACGCCAGGCTGGCCGCGGAGACGCTCGCCGAGGTGGAGCTGTCCGACCTCGAAGCCCGTACGGACGAGGAGCTGCACACCGCGATGGGCCGGCTCGTCGGCTACGAGAAGCAGGTCTCGCGCCGCCGTCACCAGCTCCAGCGCACGGCGGACGAATGCGGGGCGGAGATCGCCCGCAGGTACCGTGACGGAGAAGCACAAGTAGACGATCTGCTCGCCTGAGGTGATCCTTCCGGGAGCGGATCCAGCCCCCGGAAGGCCCTCATGACCAGCAACGACGCCCTCGCCTCTCCCTCCGGCCCCGGTACGCCGGACGTCCGTCCGGTGCTCGCGGAGGTCGTGCGGTCCGGGTTCCTGGAGGGCCGCCACCGGGGCTCCCTGGTGCTGCTGGCGGCGGACGGCAGCGTGGAGTACGCGCTCGGCGATCCGGCGGCGCCCGTCTTCCCCCGCTCGTCCAACAAGCCGATGCAGGCCGCCGCGATCCTGCGGGCCGGTCTCGACCTGTCCGGTGAGCGGCTGGCGCTCGCCGCCGCGAGCCACTCCGGGGAGGACTTCCACCTCGCGCTCGTCGCGACGATGCTGGCCGAGCACGGGCTGAGCCCCGCCGACCTCCAGACCCCGCCCGACCTGCCGCTGGACCCGGTCGAGGCAGAGGCGTACCTCGCCTCCGGGCGGGTCCGGGAGCCGATCACCATGAACTGCTCGGGCAAGCACGCGGCGATGCTCGCCGTCTGCGCGCGGAGCGGCTGGGACACCGCGAGCTACCTCGACCCGGCGCACCCGCTCCAGCAGCTGGTGCACCAGGTGATCGAGGAGGCGGCGGGCGAACCGGTCGCCGCGGTCGGCACGGACGGTTGCGGTGCGCCGCTGATGGCGATCGGGCTGACCGGGCTGGCGCGGGCGTTCCGCTCCTTCGTCCTGGCGGAACGCGGTACGGCGGAGCGGCGGGTCGCGGACGCGATGCGCGCCCACCCGGAGTACGTGGCGGGCACCCGGCGGCCGGACACCTGGCTGATGCGCGAACTGCCGGGGACCCTCTCGAAGATGGGCGCCGAGGCCGTGCAGGCGCTGGCGCTGCCGGACGGCCGCGCCCTGGCGTTCAAGATCGAGGACGGCTCCACCCGGGCGCTCGGCCCGGTGCTGGCCCGCGCCCTGGAACTCCTCGGCGTGGACGCCCCGGTCGTCTCCCGGGTCGGCCGGGCGCCGCTGACGGGCGGCGCGGTCGAGGTCGGCGAGGTGCGGGCGGCGTTCTGACGCCCCGCGGGGCCGGGGCGGCGCTCCTGTGCCCGCGTTCCGATGCCCCTTCGAGGCCCCGGAAATGCGGGCGACACGGCGGGAACGGCCGCTTAGCGTGGGCATATGGGCCTGGACATACGTGTGATCACCGCGACCGAGTTCCCCGCATGGATGATGGCCGTCCGAAGGGGGTTCCTGCAGTCCTCGACGGAGGGCCTGGAGCGGGAGGCGGCGGCGAGGCTGCCGCAGATCGACGTCTCCCGGGTGCGGGGCGCGTTCGACGGCACACGGTGCGTGGCGACCTTCCGTTCGTTCGCCCAGGAGCTGACGGTGCCCGGCGGCGCCCGGGTCACGGTGGACGCGATCAGTGCGGTGACGGTCGCGCCGACCCACCGCAGGCGGGGCCTGCTGAGCCGGATGGTGGCGGCGGACCTCGCGGCGGCGAAGGAGCGCGGCGAGGTCGCCGCCACCCTGATCGCGGCCGAGTACCCGATCTACGGGCGCTTCGGCTTCGGCCCCGCCACCTCGCACACCGAGTGGGAGGTGGACCTCACCCGCGCGGGGCTGGACCCGCACGGCCCGCTCGACGCCGAACTGGGCGGTGGCCGGATCGACCTCGTGGACCCGGAGGACGTACGGAAGCTGGGCCCGGAGATCCATGGCCGGCTGGCCGCCCGGCAGCACGGCGTCGTCGGCCGCCAGGAGGGCTGGTGGGACCGGCACACGGGGATCGGCGTACCGCCGCTGGACAAGTGGACCGAGCCCTTCTACGC
This sequence comes from Streptomyces sp. NBC_01335, assembly GCF_035953295.1. Lineage (GTDB taxonomy): Bacteria > Actinomycetota > Actinomycetes > Streptomycetales > Streptomycetaceae > Streptomyces. The sequence continues at coordinate 3,598,844 of NZ_CP108370.1, read as the reverse complement.
CCTGTACCGCTCCGCCTCCGGCGAGCCCGAGGGCCTGGTCGCGTACCGCACCGACGACAACTGGGACGACCGCAAGCAGCCCCGGGACACCGCGACCGTGAGCCAGCTGATCGCGGCCGGCCCGGCGGGCGAGCGCGCCCTGTGGCGGTACGTCTGCGCGATCGACTGGATCACCACGGTCCGCACCGGCTGCCGCGCCCCCGACGACCTGCTTCCCCAGCTGCTGCCCGACCCGCGCGCCGCCCGGGTGGTCACGCACGCCGACTGGCTCTGGCTGCGGGTGCTCGACACCGCGCGCCTGCTCGCGTCCCGTACGTACGGGCAGGAGGCCACGCTCGTCCTCGACGTACGCGACCCCGCCGGACTCGCCGGCGGCGTCTTCCGCCTGGACGCCTCGCCACAGGGCGCGGTGTGCGTACCGGACACCCGGAGCGCCGACCTGACCCTGGACGTACGGGACCTGGCCTCCGTGTTCCTCGGTGACGAGTCGGTGGAGCGGCTGGTGGCCCTGGGGCGGATCGAGGAGAACCGGCCGGGCGCGGCGGCGTTGGCCGACGGTGCGTTCCGTACGGCCCGCCGGCCGTGGTGCCCGGACATGTTCTGAACCGGCCGCCGGGTCAGTCCCGGGCGGTGCGCAGCCGGACGAAGGCGGAGTTGAGCCCCTGCTTCAGCAGGCGCGCGAGCGGGCGTTCCACGAAGCGGTGGATCACGTAGGCCAGGAGGAGGAAGCCCGCGAGGACGGCGACGAGCAGCAGCCGGGGGTCCATGGTGTCCCGCAGCCGGTTGATCAGCGTGGTGCCGATCGCGTAGTGCGTGAGGTAGAGCGGGTACGTCATCGTCCCGGCGGTGACCAGCCACTTCCAGCGGACGCGGTCGGTCAGGCCCAGGGAGATGCCGACCATGAGCAGCAGGAACGCGGTGAAGACGACCACGCTGCCGCGCCAGCTGGAGACGTGCTCGACCAGGTCGATGCGGTGCCCCAGCTCCAGCTGGCCCATCATCCAGGCCATGCCGAGGATGCCCCAGAGCAGCAGGTCCTGGCCGAACCGGTGCATCAGGTAGAGCGCGAGCCCGGCGATGAAGTACCAGGCGCCCTCGGGCTGTGCGACGAGGACGAGCAGCGGGAAGTGGGAGACCGGCGCCAGCATGGCGACGGCCCCCCACACGCAGCAGAACACCACGACCTTGCGGTACGTCAGCCCGGAGGCGACGACGATCAGGAAGAGCAGGTAGAACCGGAGCTCCGACCAGAGGGTCCAGTAGACGCCGTCGACGTTCGGTACCCCCGAACCGGACTGCAGCATGGTGAAGTTGATCAGTACCTCACGCAGCTTGAGCCGTTCCCAGACGCCGGGTACGGCGGCCAGGAACCCGGTGGTGAGGACGATGGCGATCCAGTACGCCGGGTAGAGCCGGATCACCCGCGAGACGAAGAAGTCCTTGGGGGTCCTGCCCCAGCACGACATGCAGATGACGAAGCCGCTGATCACGAAGAAGATCTCGACGCCGATCCAGCCGTACGAGGCGAACCGGAACACCGTCGGCATCAGCTCGGACGCCGGGCGGCCCCAGATGAGGTTCCCCGGCCGGTCGGCCCTGGCGGTACCGGCGTAGTGGTGGACGGCCACCATCAGCGCGGCGGCCAGGCGGATGCCGTCGATGGCGTAGAGACGGCGTCCGGCCCGGGCGGGGGTGGCCGCGTGCTTGCCGCCCGCCGCTCCGGCGGCCTGCTGGGGGAGCCCGGCACGCGTGGTGGTCACCGCCTCGATCCCGGCGAGCGGGGGAAGAGGTTCCTGCAGCCGGCCCGTGACCCGCTGCCGTAGGGGTATCGACGAACCGCCGTCCGCGCCGCGCATGCGTATCCGACCATCCTCATCAGGGAACCCCGGGGCGGAGCGGCCACCGGTCGGCTCAGGCTACGACCGGCTCGTCGAACAGATGGGAACAAATTCGCTGGGGCTGACATGTTTCCCTCGCCGCCCGCCCGGGCGTTCCGTGGCGTTGTCCGGATGTTCACCTGGGACCGGCGGCGGGGGCGTGGCGGGGGTGGTGGCGGACGCGGCGGCAGAGGTGGGCGGGCGGCTGGGTGAGCGTGGTCGGGCAGCCGGCCGGGCAGCGCCGTCCGGCCGTCCGGACCGGCGGGCGCGAATCATCTCCGTGACGGAGAAGGGCTCTCCGTGACGGAGAAGGGCGCCGAGCTCGCCGCCCGGGGTCGGCGGACCCTGACCGGGGCGCGCGCTCGATCCGCCGGACACCACCTGGGCTGCCTTCGCGCTCCGGGCGGTTATCGTGCGGGCGTGAACGGTCCGCAGCCCCGCCCCCCGGCTCTTCCTCGACGTCGACGGCCCCCTCATCCCCTTCGGGGCGACGGTGCGGGAGCTCCCCGGCGGGTATCCGGTGTACCGCTCGGGCACCGGGCGGCCGGAGGACCTCGACAACCCGCTGCTGACCCGGATCGACCCCGCGTACGGGCCCCGACTCCTCGCGCTGGAATGCCAGTTGGTGTGGGCGACGACCTGGATGGCGGACGCCAACCTGGTCCTGGCGCCCTGGCTCGGGCTGCCCCGGCTGCCCGTCGTGGACTGGCCGGAGGACGTGGACGGCGCGGACGAGCGGGGCGGCCTCCACTGGAAGACCCGCACGCTCGTGGAGCTGGCGGCCGGGCGCCCCTTCGTCTGGGTGGACGACGAGATCACCGACATCGACCGGCGCTGGGTGGCGGACCACTGCCGGGGGCGCTGGCTCCTCCACCGCGTCGATCCCCGACTCGGCCTGACGGACGCGGACTTCGCGGCACTGACGGAGTGGGTGCGGGCCCTCGGCGACGGCGGCCTTGGCTGAGTGCGGGACTCCGGGGACGACGCCGGGGACGGCGCCGGTGACTGAGTGCGGGACTCCGGGGACGACGCCGGTGACTGACTGCGTGCGGCCGGAAGTGGCTTCCTGCCTGCGGAAACAGCGAAGGCAGGAAGATGGGACTCCTCCTGCCACTCTCAAGATATAGCGCACCGGGGGGCTTGCGGCAAGGCCCCCGGTATCCCGCACAATCGCCTCTTCCACCGCACCGGGCCGCGCCTCTGCGTGCCCGCATGACCGCATGCCCGGCCGCCGGTGGCCCGGCCGGGAGACCCCCGGCATCACTTGTTCTCGCTCATTGGGGTGTTCATGACGGACGTGATCGTGGTCGGCGGCGGACCGACCGGCCTGATGCTGGCCGCCGAGCTGCGGCTGCACGGTGTCGCGGTGGTGGTGCTGGAGAAGGAGACGGAGCCGACCCGGCAGTCCCGTTCGCAGGGCCTGCACGCCCGCAGCGTCGAGGTGATGGACCAGCGCGGACTGCTGGAACGGTTCCTCCGGCTCGGCAAGCAGGTCACGTCCGGCGGGTTCTTCGCCGGGCTCGGCAAGGTCTGGCCCGAGCACCTGGACACCGCGCACTCGTACGTACTCGCCATTCCGCAGGTCACCACGGAACGCCTGCTGGCCGAGCGCGCCGTCGAACTGGGCGCCGGGATCCGGCGGGGCCAGGAGCTGGTCGGGCTGAGCCAGGACGACCAAGGGGTGACCGCCGAACTCGCCGACGGCACCCGGCTGCGCTCGCGCTACCTCGTCGGTTGCGACGGTGGCCGCAGCGCGGTGCGCAGGCTGCTCGGGACCGGCTTCCCCGGCGAACCCGCCAGGGTAGAAACCCTGCTGGGGGAGCTGGAGTTGACGGCGTCCGCCGAGGAGGTGGGCCGGGTGGTCTCCGAAGTGCGCAAGACGCAGCACCGGTTCGGGCTGATGCCGCTGGGCGACGGGGCGTTCCGTGTCATCGTGCCCGCCGAGGGCGTGGCCGAGGACCGTACGGCCGGGCCCACCCTGGAGGAGTTCAAGGAGCGGCTCCGGCACTACGCCGGCACCGACTTCGGTGCGTACTCGGCGCGTTGGCTCTCCCGCTTCGGCGACGCGACCCGACTCGCCGAGCGGTACCGGACCGGCCGGGTGCTGCTGGCCGGCGACGCGGCGCACATCCACCCGCCGACCGGCGGACAGGGGCTCAACCTCGGTATCCAGGACGCGTTCAACCTCGGCTGGAAGCTCGCCGCCGAGGTCAACGGCTGGGCGCCGGACGGGCTGTTGGACAGTTACCACTCCGAGCGGCACCCGGTCGCCGCCGAGGTGATCGACAACACCCGCGCGCAGATGGTCCTGCTGTCCACCGAACCCGGCCCCCGCGCGGTGCGCCGGCTGCTCTCGGAGCTGATCGACTTCGAGGAGGTGAACCACCACCTGATCGAGAAGATCACCGCGATCGGCGTCCGCTACGACGTCGGCGAAGGCCACCCCCTCCTCGGCAAGCGGCTGCGGGACGTGGCCCTGAAGCAGGGGCGCCTGTACTCCCTGATGCACGCCGGGCGCGGTCTGCTGCTCGACCGGACCGGCCGGCTCTCCGTCGACGGCTGGGCGGACCGCGTCGACCACGTCGTGGACGGCAGCGACGAACTCGACGTACCTGCCGTGCTGGTACGCCCGGACGGCCACGTGGTCTGGGTCGGCGACGAGCAGCTGGAGCTGGACGAGCGGCTGGGCCGGTGGTTCGGGACGGCCGCTGTCACCGGGTGAGGCGGGGCCGGCCGCCGGGCCGGTCGGATCCTGGTGTCTCAGCCGGCGATCTCCGGGTTGGCGGCCATGACGGCTTCGGCGGTGCGCCAGAGCCGGGGCAGGTACCGGAGGGTGACGGTGGCCCGCCGGACGAGGTCGCCGCTGGATTCGATGCCGAGGAGGTCGGCGACGGCCGCCCGGAAGGTCGGCCGGTGGGCGTCGGCCAGGTGGGGTGTGTCGGCGGCGAGGGCGGTGTGGCAGCGGGCGAAGGTCGCGACGATCCAGAACACCGCCTCGCGGTGGTCGCCCGCGTCGATGAGGGCCTGGCTCCCGTCGACGGCGATCGGCCGGGCCTCGGGCGTGAGGTCGCTGCTGAAGAAGAACGGGGTCCTGGCCACCCGCGCGGTGGCGTCGAAGGTCTCGGCCAGCGCGTCCAGATGGTGCTGGGCGCGCTCGGCGGGCAGGTCCGCACAGCCGAGGAGCCCGAGGAGTTCGGGGTAGGCGCCGAGATGCCCGTAGTCGGCGAGGACCGCGCGGGCGGCGGGGTAGCGCAGCCGGACGGTGGGGTTGCGCAGTGCGGCGGCGAGCAGCACGTGGCAGGTCACGCCGGTGGGGAACAGCCACCCCAGTACCTGCTCGTGGAAGGGCGCCGAGACGTCGATCGCGGCGAGCCGGTCCTCCACCCGGCGGCGGGCGTCCTCGCACCGGCGGCGTACCCGGGGCGCGGTGGCGTAGAGCGGCGCGACCTCCGCCAGGAGCGTGCGCAGCCGGCCGGTGGGGTCGTCGATGAGGGTGTCGGTGCGGAAGCAGCCGGCCAGGTGGTAGGAGCCGAGCACCGCCTCCGCGGAAGCCAGTTCGGACCAGGGGACGTAACTGATCTCCAACAGGGCGCCCAGGTGCCGGAGTTTGCCCGCCTCGGCGGGGCGGCCGTCCGCGGTGGTGGCGATGTGGACGTCGACGTCGGAGGTGGGCGGCAGCTCGGTCCCGTCCGGGAGGCCCACGGTGGAACCGCTGAAGTAGGCCCCCCGGTAGCCCGGTTGGGAACGGGCGTGTCGGTGGACCCAGTCACTCGCGGCGGAACGCGCCTGCCCGGCCCGCATGGTTCGCCCCCATCCGGTGGTGTGTGCGGGGACGGTGCCGCGGTCGCGGAGCGCGTACCGGCGGCCTGGTCCCCACCACGCAGCGTACGTCCCGTATCCTCCGGCGGCCTTGTCCTCACCGCAGCGTACGTGCCTTACGCACCTCGGACGAGAGAGCCCGTCGAGCCTCCGTCCGGTCGGCACACCGTGGCGTTGGCCAGGCGGCCGAGGCTGCCCGGATGGCGGGTGGTGTGGAAGAGCCGTCCTGAACCAAGGCCCAGCAGAGGGACGGACGGGGCACCGGGATGGCGGGACTCGGACGGGGCCGGTTATGCCTGGGCCCTGAGGACCTCGGCCTGGGCCGACTTGAGGCTCCGGTACGCGTCGCGGATGTACCTGGCGAGGCCCGCCCCTGGATGCCGGACCAGAACGGCGCCGTCCTCCCCGGCCTCCCACTCGACGATCGTGACCTCGTAGGACGAGACGTGGGCGCAGAAGTCGAGAATCAGCTGGGGAATCTCGTCCTCGATGAACAGGTCGCCGTTGGCCAGGACGACGTCGCGCATCTGTCGCGCTGTCGGGGCCAGCACGGTGAGCACCCACCGACGCCAGAGGCGGCTCTGTTCCTCGGTGAGACCAGCAGCCCCTCGACGTTCCTCGATCGGTGTCAGGTGCCGTTCACGAAAGGCGTCCCATGTCCGCTCGTTTGCCTCCACGAGGATCAGGAGGGGGCCGTAAAGGTCCCTGAGCTGGGAGTTGATCCGGTCTAGGTGAGCCTGGCGCTTGGAGCGTCGGATCTCTCCGCGCTGGTTCAGGGCGTAGGCGAGCACGGCGATCAGAACACTGGCCAGGGCCGTGATCATCGTGGCGATCATCGTGGACAGGTGAACTCCTCGGACTCGAACGGGAGGGGGACCGATTGACGCCGAAGCGGCTACTGCGGGGCGAACGCCACAGATTCCTCGGCATGGGAGATTGTGATGGGGATCTTGCTCCAGCTCGCGAGCCGCCGCAGTGCCTCGGCTTTCTCGTTGGTCCGCCGGTATCCTTCGGCGTCGCAGACCACGGCGATTCCACTCTCGGTTGCGTTCTCCTGCACCACATGGGTGCGGCCTACGATCTCGCGGACTCCCTCGATCGTATGCTCCGTCGTCTTGTCCTCCTCGGCGGATGCCCGCGGAAGCGGCTCTCCGGCAGTCGTCCTGGGAGTGGGTACGGCTACGGGTGCGGCACCGAGGGCGCTCACCTTTTCCTCCAGCGCACCGATCCTCCGGCTCTGGTCGCGCGCGAGACCGACCAGTTCGCCGAGGAGGTCCTCGGGCGTTGCCCGCACTGGTGTCTCCGTCGTCGGCATTCCCTTCTTGATGTCCCGCAGATCCCTGTCCAACCGCTGCCAGAAATCAGCGAATCGCCTTCTCAGCTCCTCGGGGGTGGACGGGTTCTCGCACTCCTCGTGGAGGGACTGGATCATGGAGAAGACCTCCCTCCGAACGGAGGAGTCGGTCGCCTGGAACTGCTTGAGAGGGCCGGAGATCTCCTCCGGTGGCATGTCGATGAGGAAGGGATGGACGTAGGCCTTGTCCTCGTCGGTACGCCTGGACAGGGCTCCTGCCTCGTAGTTGATCCACTGCTTCCGCTGGTTCTCACGCGTGAGGCACATGATTCCGACATCGGCGTCCCGGAGTTGGGCCGCGATGCTCTCCATCGACCTCTGTCCCTTGACGATGCCCAGCGACGAGACGAAGCCCCTCATCTCGGGGTGGAGATGTCCAAGTTCCCTCCCGAGCACTTCGGCGCACTTTCGCGCCGTCTCTCCCGACCAGCTGATGAAGATCTTCATGCCGTGCGTCCTTGCGGCGAGGTTCGGAGGTCCGTGCGCTGGCACAGGCTCGATGGGCGTTGACGGCCATGACTTGGCTCATTGTCGACATCGATGCCGCGCACGTCTACTGGCGCCACGCGAATACGGCGGTTATCGGAAGACACCGGCCATCGCATGGCTTGATCCGTGCAAAATGCCTACGGAGAGGTGAAGTTGGCGGCAAAGGAGCCCTGTGGAGGGTCCGGGACGGGTAGAGTTCCGGCCCTCTGTCACTCGATAGGCATACGCACCACAGGGGTCGCGAGTCAGTGATGGTTCCCAACGAAACTTCCGCGGTCTCCAGGGACCTCGAACTGTTCTTGTCCGGCCGAAGTCGCAACGCCGAGGGTGTCCACTCTCCCTTGGTCCTGAAGGGCGTGGCACCGTTCGCGGTGCTCCTGCACCGTCGGGTCACCATGCTGTCGTCGGTGCTCGTCCCGGCCTCCGGCCGGATTGCGGGCCCCCCTCCGCACGCGCTGTTGCTGCCCCGGCTGGGCCGGAGTGCGGCGGCGGCGGGAGAGTACGCCCTCGCCGAACTGCTCGACTGGGCGTCGATCGCCTGGACCGGACGCACGAGCCTGCGCTACTTCTACGCGGGACGCGCGCTGCCCGAGCCCGTGCGCCTGCCTCTGCAGGAGGCGCTGGAGCGCGACAACGCGGTCATGCGACGCATCACCGGGTCACTCGTCCTGCGCGCCAGGGCCGAGCATCTGAGCGCCGAGGCGAACCGGCTCGCAGCCGTCGACCACACCTTCACGGGCCCTCTGTTCGTGAAGCCCGTGGAGGCTGTTCTGCACGACGTGAGCCGGGGCGTTACCGACGACCACGGTCTGCTCGAGCACCCGGCGGAGACGCTCATCTCGCACGTGAACGCCGATCGTCACGGGAAGCTCCCGCCCGTCCCGCCCAACGGCAAGCGCTGGCCACTCCTGTTGAAGGCTACGACGGAGGTCTGCACGCTGGTGCGGGAGCTGCTGGAGGTCGCGAACGAGTACTCCTGGGAGGGGCCGGACCTGCCCGCGCCGCCGCTCGACGAGCTCGCCCCGGACCTCGTACCCGTCGTCGAGGCGATGCTCCTCGCCTCACCGGACCTGGAGGCGCGCCGTACCGACAGCGACGACGGCTGGGTGAACGGCGTGGCTGCCGAGGCGCTGTCGCTCGCGGCTCCGGAGCACCGGCACTTGATCGCCCTCTGCGCGCAGGGAGCGGGCGTGCCCGCCGACACGATTCGCCCAGCCCTGGAGCCGATCTACAAGATCCGCGCGCAGGCGGAGGCGCTGTTCAAGTCGCTGGCACAGGACCCTGACGGTCAGGGAGAAGACCTGCGCAGTCTGATCCTCCAGGCCCTGGACCGAGGGGACCTGTCCGAGGCCCGTGAGGGGCTCGACATGCTGGAGGAGTACGCGAGCCGTACGGCGGTGGAGGTGAGGGTCGCCGCCCTCCAGCAGGCCATGGCCCACGTTGAGGAGGTGGAGGCGAAGGAAGCGGTGCTGCTCCACCTGAGCACCGTCGAACTGCACCTGGAACGCGGCGACCTGAAGGCTGCCGCGACCTACGTCGGCGAGGCCGAGCGGGCCCTCCCCGCTCCGAGGACGGTGGAGAACGGGCCGCCCGAGGGCGCGGCCGTGCGGACGCCGGTGCCGCGGCAGGGGGCGGCCGTTCCGGTCGGCGCTCAGCCGCCGGCCGGTACGGACGACACCCCGTCCGCGGGCCTGGAGGGCGCCCATGACAAGGGTCTGCCGGCCAGGATCATGGCCGCCCTCCGGGCGCCGGACCACGAGGCTCCCGACCGGCGCCAGGTGGAGGAGGACGTCCGGCGACTCGGCCGCACCGGGCTGCTGGACGACGTGGTCAGCGCCGCCGGCGACCTGCTGCACGTCGCGCCCGACCTGACCGTCGCGCTGACGGACACCGCACTCGAGCGGGGACGTCCGGTGCTGCGCCCGGTCCTTTGGCAACTGCAGCTCGACGCCCTGCGCGTTCTCGGCGAGGCCGAGCGCGCCGAGCAGGTGTTCCGACTCGGCCATCCCCCCGTGCCGCCCGAAGGCGTGGTCACCGCCGAACCGGTCCTGGGCGCACACTTGTTGAAGCCACGAGTACGGCCGTACCAGCGGGTGGGCGATCCGGCCGAGACCGCCCTCCCGGAGGCAGGGCCGCGCCCGCCCGCGGAAGAGGCAAAGCTGTACGCCCGCTCGCTCGAGGTGGGCAACTCCTCCGTCCTCGGCTTCGCCGTGGGTTGGGCCGTGAGCGCGGGAAGGCCGACGGACGCGTTGCGTCTTTACCGCCGGTTCGGACCGCACCAGTACGTCAACGCCACCGCGGCCTGGAACGTCGCGGTCGCCTACGCCCAGGTCGGCCAGGCACAGTCGGCCCTCGAATCCCTGGTCGTCTTCAAGGCGGTCCTGGCCGGCCGTATGGAGCCGTCCCAGCGGCAGGGGATGGAGGAGTTCGAGTACCTCCACGGGGTTCGTCAGGCACCTCCGCAAGCCGTCCCCGCCGTACCGGCTCAGACCTCGGCGGCCCCTCATCCGGAGGAAGAGGCCAAGCGCCTCCACGCGTCCGGCCGGGTGGAGGAGGCCGCAGCAGGCCTGGACCGGTTGCTGTCGGAGAATCCGCGATCCCCCGGGGCGTTCCTGCTGCTCCGCATCCACCGGGAGCAGAACAACCTCGACGCGGCTCGCAGGACCGTCGATCGCATCGAGGCGGCTGAGGCCGTGACCTGGCGCCATCACCTCGAGCTCGCCCGTAACGCACTGGACGCCGGCGACCTCGTGCTCGCGGAGCAGCGGTTGGACCGGGCCCAGGAGATGGGCGCGACGGTCGGCTGGACGGCGCCGCTCGTCACCAGGCTGCGCAGGGCGTCGGCCGGACCGGGACAGGCGAAGAACACCGCGTCCGTACCTGCGGGACAGGCCCTACAGCTGTCCGACGCCGACGATTCCGCGGCATGGGAGAGCTACCTCTCGGCCCAACTGGACACCGCGGGACTCCAGGTCGTTCTGGAGTCGGCCGAGTGGGCCTCGCGGCGTGAGCCCGCCGCGGTGATCATGCTGACTTCGCAGCTCCGGGCCAAGCGGGTTCCCGTGCCGGACCGTAAGACTCTCGAACGTTTGATCGACATGGTCAACCGGCACCGTGACTCGTTCCTCAATCGCGATCTCGCTCTCTGGCTGATCAACAGCGGCGACCACCGGTCGGCGGTGCGGGTGCTCCAGGACGCCGTGGCGTGGACGCCGACCGACCGCCTTCCGCGCGTGGTGTTCCTGCGGGACGAGGCGGTTCGCAGGGGGGGCCTGGCGGCCGAGGCATTCGATCCGCCCTCACCGCCTTCGGGTGTCACCAGCGCGAAGCGGAAACCGGATCCGGCGTTGGTGCCGGATGTCCATCTGCAAGAGATCGCCGGAACCGAGGCGAGCAACCCCTCCATCCTGGAGGCGCAGCGGCTGCCGCCGGACTCCGATCCCTCGGTCGTGGCGGACGCCTGGGTGCGAGCGGTCCGCAGGGGACAGTCCCTGGCGCTCGGCAACGCCCTGGGGACCCTGGTGCGCGCCGGCCGTGCTGAAGAGGCCATCGCGCTCTACGACAGCGTGTCAACCATGTACTGGCTGGGTGCCAGCGCGGCCTGGAACCTCGGTTGCGCGTACGCGGCGTCCGGCCACCTGGAGGAGGCGGCCACCGCCTTCACCTACTACGCGCGCGTGTCCCCCCGGCAGTACACGGAGACACAACTGCGCGTGCTCACCGCGCTGTTCTCGTCCCTGGGAAGGCCCGTGCCTGCCCCCGCCGGGTCCAAGGCTCCGTCGGTCCGGGGCAGGGGCGTCCCGCCCGACGGCCTTTCCGGCACGGAGTCCCGCACGGCCGGTGACAGCCCCGAGGGGCTGGCGGCACGCCGGATCGCCGAATTTCGCAGTGCGCCGGACAATCACAAGTTCTACATCGCCGGCACCGCGGTGCGCAGGGCGATGCAGGCCGGGCCGCAGGGCAACGTCACCCGCTACGTGGCCACGATGCGGGCTCTCTTCTCGATCCTGGCCAACCCCAGCCCGAAGGCCGCCGCCGAGATGGCGGCAGTCCTGGAGGCCGCCGGGCACCAGCAGGAGGCCTGGGAACTCCTGGTGACGTGGATCGACCACACCCGCGCGGAGAGCGCGCTGCTCGCTCCGGCGGTCCGGATCTCCCGCGAGTTGGAGCGGGACCGGCAACTGCGCGACCTCCTTGAGCGCCACCACCAGCCATACTCCAAGTACGAACTGCAGCTCAGCCTTGCCAAGCTGGCACAACGGCAGAACGACACACCGGCCCTGATCCGCTACGCCGACCTCGCGCTGCGCCGCAACGCGACCTCCGTCGAGGCGGCCATCCTGCGCGAAAGCGTCGTCGACCGGCGGCAGACACTGCCGCTCGGCAGCCGGAAGATCCTGGGAAAGGTCAAGGATCCGCAGGTGTCGGAGGCCGAAGCGGTCCAGCTTCTGGTGCACGAGTACGGGGCCGAGGTGAACGCCCTCCAGAGCAAGGCGCTGACCTGGTTCCAGCCGGAGGTCGACTGGGGGCAGCTCGCCCAAGGACTGTCCGACGAGCTTCAGGACGAGGCGCGACCCGCGTTGAAGGCCGCCTCGGCGGAGGACTGGGAGCGGGCGGCGACCCTGTTCAGCGAGTTGCTCCTCGGGAAGGCCCCCAGGAACATCCTGCTGGTGCGGGCCACGGTGGTGTGCCTGCTCAAGCGGGAGAAGTACGACGAGGCCGATGTGGTGGCCGGAGTGCTGGGACATCTCCCGGACGGTGTCCGCCTGCAGGTTCAGATCGCCGCGGCCCGTAACAAGTACGCGCATGCCCGCGAACTGCTGGCACTCTTCCGGACCGTCCGTGACGGTTCCGTGGACGAGGCCCTCGCCCACGCCGGCCTGATCGCGCATCTGGGCCACCGTCCCCTCGTCGCGGCGAAGTTGCTGTTGGAGTTCGCGCGCCTCCGGCCGCCCGGTACCTCGGACCTGCCCCTGTCCCTCGCCGTCGTGCTGGCCCACCGCGAACGGAAGCGGGATCGTGGGCTCCACCTGCAGGCGCTCCAAGAGCTGCGCCGGCCCCAGGGGGGCCTGGACGATCTTGTCACGTGGGCGATCGAGCAGGACATCCCCGAGGCCCTCCACGACGTGACCCTCTCCCCTCTCGGCCGGGCCCACCTGGAGCGCGTGACGGAGAGCCTGGCGACGGATCCGGAGCGACTGCTGCGTTTCGTCCGGAACTGTCTGAAGGACAGGACTACGGGCGCCCGCGGCGAGAGCGTGACGCGCGACGCCCACCAGTACTGCGCGGAGCTGCTCGGACGCCATGGACTGGTGCGGGACGCGTTCACGCAGTGGCGCGCGCTCGCGGAGCAGGCGCCCAGCTTGGAAGAGCGGGTAAGAGTTCTCGGCGGGCTGAGAACCTTCTGCGACGAGGTCAGGTTCGCCGAGGGCTACCGGTACGCCGCGGTCACCCTTCTCCAGCTCGGTGTCGAGGTGGGCGAGGAGGCGGCGATGGACTACGCCGACACCCTGTCCTCGGAAGAGGAGCCCCAGGCCCTGCAACCCGGGACCGAGGAGCTCGTCTCCCAAGTGGCCGCCAGGGAGGTACCAGTACTTTCGGAGGGGCTTGCCTCGGCCTCGCTGAAGCTGAGGGAAGAGGCCGGCCCACGGGACGCGGAGTCTCTGGAACTGCTGCGCACTCTGTGGGCCGGTGTCGCCACCCAGCTGGAGCGCGAGGACGCGCTGTCCGTTCTGACCGGCAGCGCGACGCGGGACTCCGTCGAGAAGGCGAGGCGGGTCGAGGCCGACCTGCGACTGCAGGCGCTGCTGTCGGAGAACCTCATCTCACGCAGGCTGCGAGAGGCGTCGTCCTTGCTCTCCGCCGCACTGAACGCCGCCTGGGAGGACGCGGCGCGAGATCACCTGAGCAGGAAGAGCGACGGAGAGGGACGCCTGCTCGAACTGAGGCTGCTGAGGGTCACCCGGCTGGGTTCCGGCCCTGTGGAGGTCAAGGCGGAGATCACCGCGCTCCAGTCCGTCTCGCAGATCACGCTGGGAATCGAGGGCGCGGGTCCGGAGGGCTGGGTTCGGCTCGACAGAATGGAGGCCGGTGCCAAGGCGACACGGCTCCTCCTCCTCACCGGCGAACACCAGGAGGTGAAGGTCACGGCCTCGGGGGTACTTCCCCAAGGCCCGCTGCCGCCCACGACCTTGACCCAGCCGGTGAGCAACTATCCGCCGGACCAGCGGCTGTCCGCGCATTTCAAGCCGAGCGACCGCGTCGATCCCGCGATGTTCGTGGGGCGCACCAAAGAGCTCGAGGATCTGGCACGCCATTACGAGAAGGCCTTGCGCGGCCACGCGGGCACCTTGTTCATGACGGGCTCGCGGCAGGCGGGGAAGACCTCCATCGCGTACCAGCTCAGCGAGGTGCGGGCCCCCGGGTCCCACGACCTGCCGCCCCCGGGCAAGTGGCGGATTCCACAAGTCTTCCCGGTCTACCTCAACGCCGAGATGACCGAGGACTCCGGCGGCCTCTTGATGACCGACATCGCCCAGGCTCTCGTGCTCGCGGTGGACCACGCCTTCGAGTACCGTGCGCCGGCGATCGGGATGCCCGAAGGTAAAACCCCGCTGGACTTCGTGAACTGGTGGGTCCGCGTCCGACGACAGCTGTGGCCCAAGGAGACGGTCGGACTGCTGCTCGTCATCGACGAGTTCCAGCGCCTGCTGAGGCGGCTGAGGAAGTCGGACAACCTGGATCCTGTGCTGACCCAGCTGCGCGGGCTCAAGAACGAGCGGGTGGGGGTGGGTCTCCTGTTCTGCGGCGCCGCGACGACCCAGGGAATTCGAGATCTGCTGGAAGACACGCGGTTCCAGCAGGACTTCACCACCCCGTACGTCATCGGCCCGCTCGACAACGACGCCACGCGGCAGGCGTTCCACCTCGGATTCCTGGAGCCTGTCCAGGTGATGGACGAGGCCGCGGAGCGGGTGTGGGAGCTCACTCAGGGCCATCCCCAGCACATCCACATGCTCGGCGCGCAGGTCCTGAAGCTGCTGGAGAAGAGCCAGCGCAGCCATGTGAGCGCGGAACTGGTGGACGCGGCGTTCGACTGGGTGGTGGACCAGGACGACGCCGTCATCGGGCTGCTCGACCCTTACGGCGAGGGCACCCGGGAACATGTCCTGTCGCTCCTGCACGAGATCGCGCGGCTCATCGAGGAGGAGCCGCTCGTGACGGCGGTCCGGGCCTCGCTCGCCACCGCGAAGGTCAGGGACCTGGACGGGCTCCGGGACTTCGGGATCCTCGTCCAGCGGGAGGACGACTGGGCGTGGGTCAACCCGATCGTGCGCAAGTGGCTGGAGACGCGGAGGCCTCCGCGCACGGAACGCCCCAGCCTTGGCTGGGAGGCGGACCCCCGCCCCGCCTGGCCGACGGAGGAACAGCCGCTCAGGGACGAGGGCTACGTCGTCCAGCGGCGCTTCGACGAACAGGGCCGTCCGAAGACGCGCCATCTCGCCCACGAAGGGAGACCGCAGCCGCTGGTCGCCCAGTTCCACCCGGGGTGCGGTCCCCAGCTGGATCGCTTCTACGAGATCTACTCCGATTCCGTGCAGCATGTCGAAGGCGTTCCCGAGCTTCTCCCTCCCTGTGGAGAGTGGCTGGTGTTCCATGAGGTGGACGGCGTCAGCCTGCAGGAGAAGCTGACGGCCAAGTTGACGGGCGCCCTGGTGATCAGCTCCGTGGAAGCCACCCGGTGGATCGTCGACGCCTGCGACACGCTCTGCCGGATGATGGACGCGAGGAGGCTCACGCACGGGGACGTGCGGCCCGAGAACCTCGTGCTGCGCGGGGCGGACGACAGCGAACTGTACGTACGGGGCTGGGGTGCGGGCCTGGACATGGCGCACGGCAAGCCCCTGCTGGCGCCGGGGCCGTCGGACTATCGGCTGCCCGAGGCTCTCAAGGCCATGCCGGCCGAGCGCTCCGAGGCCGATGACGCCTTCGCGCTGACGGCGATTCTGTACCGCCTCCTGCACCCGTCGGGAGCGCTGCCCTTTGGGGACGAGGAGTCGCTCAAGCACGGCCCGGAGCTGCTCATGTGCGGGGACCTGGGGATTGCCGTCGGCCGGGGGCTGAGCCTGCGCCCCGGCACGCGCTTCCGGAACGTCATGGAGCTCCGCGACGCGCTGAGCGCGGCCGTCCCCGAACTGCGGGCGAGGGGAAGTGCGCAGGCGTCGGGCGGCGCCCCGCGTCCGGAGGAGAAGCGCGGCGGGGGCGCGAGCGGTGACGGGGAAGCGCTCCTCCGGAGCCTGCTTGAGCGTCTCACCGACGAGATCGAACACCTCGGTGCGCACCTCACCCGGGAACAGGACGACGACGTCCGAAGCGACCACGAGGCCCTGGCCCAGGCCCTTGAGCGCACGGCCCCGAACCCCGCACGTGTCGCACGGTTCGCGACGCGGCTGAGGGACACGCTCAAGGGTCTGGAAACGGCATCGACCGCCCTGGAGATCGTGGGAGAGATCCTCGATGCGGTGCGTTCCTAGGCCGTGTCTGACAATTCCCGCCGGGCGGTCGGCGCCCGGCACGGCACCTCGCGGTGTTGTCGGACCGCCCGCGTACATCCAGTACGCGGGCGGTCCTCCGCCTTGCGAGGCACCGCACCGGACACCGCCCGCTGATCCGACGCGAATTGTCAGACACGGCCTAGGGGCTGTACGGCATCTGCCGTGTCCTGTCCCAGAAGGCTGTGGGCAGGGTGAGGCTCTGAACTGCGTTGCCTACGGTTGGGTGGGACAGGTTGGCGGCCAGTGTCCCGCTCAACCGTAGGCCGCGTGGTGGTTCACGCGCGTAGCCAAGCCGGCAGACGCCTTGGCGTCGGTTGCGAGGTGCTGGCGGCCATGGGTCGGGGAGCGTGCTTGGCTCTCCTGGCTTGTCGGGCGAGTCGGTACTCGTCGGCTTCACGGATGAGTTCCTGAGAGCGGATCTGGTGCAACTCGAAGTGCATGCCGCTCGCTCCTACTGCTGGAGCTCCACGACATCGGCGACCACGCAGCTGACGTTGTCGGGGCCGCCGGAGCCGTTGGCGAGCGCGATGAGTTCGCGGACCGCCTGCTCGGGCTCACTGATCTCGGAGAGCACCCGGTGGATCTCTTCGGTCGGCACGACGGTCGACAGGCCGTCGGAGCAGAGCAGATCTCCTGGGCTGCCGCGGCTGATTCCAGCATGCTGACGTGCTGGATGCGAGTCAGGGGCATCCCCAGGCGCCGTAGCCAGGCGACGAGCCGGGCCTGGTCCAGTTGTTCCGGTGCGTAGCGGCGGTAGCCGGTCACCGGGTCGACGCGAGCGGGGGTCAGCAGTCCGAGCTCGTCGTAGAGACGCAGCGCCTTCGGCGACAGGCGGGACGCTTTCGCGAATGTCCCAATGGTCAGCAACCCCATGCCCGCTCCTCCTCATGCCGAGCACTTCGCCCGGCCCCACCGATGCTGTGGCTTCCCCCAAGGTGAAGGTCAACCAGCGGGTCTCCGGCCGAACAGTGGTGGTCCTCTTGCCCGGAGACGAGCGGGACTGCCCACACATCACCGGACCGGACAGCTGTTGCCGCGCGTCACATCGACCGTCACGCAACACGCACCACACTTTTGCAAGCAACCGCTTGCAATTGTTAGCACCCTCGACGCATCATCGAACCATGGCATCACTCAACGTCGGCAACCTGGGCGAGTACCTCCGCGAGCAGCGGCGCAGCGCGCAGCTCTCGCTGCGGCAGCTCGCGGATGCCGCCGGGGTGTCCAATCCGTATCTCAGCCAGATCGAACGCGGCCTGCGCAAGCCCAGTGCGGAGGTGCTCCAGCAGGTCGCCAAGGCGCTGCGGATCTCGGCCGAGACGCTGTACGTGCGCGCCGGGATCCTGGACGAGCGGGAGCGGGACGAACTGGAGACGCGGGCGGTCATCGTGGCCGACCCGTCGATCAACGAGCGGCAGAAGAACGTGCTGCTGCAGATCTACGACTCGTTCCGCCGGGAGAACGGTTATGTCCCCGATCCGGACGTTTCTGCTGATACCGATGCTGATACCGATACGGCGGACGGCGAAGGACCCGGCGATGCGGGGACGACCGACGGCTCCGCCAGGAGCGCCCGCGCACCCCGTACGACCGGCGGCAGCGATGCCGCGGACTCCGCAGATTCCGCAGACCCTCACAACGAACTCTGATCCGGGAGGACCACAGTCATGGCCATCACCGATGACCTGCGCAAGACCCTCACCGACCCCACCCCCCTCTACTTCGCCGCCGGTACGGCCGAGCTCGCCGTGGAGCAGGCGCGCAAGGTGCCGGGACTGATCGAGCAGCTGCGGGCCGAGGCGCCCGAGCGGTTCGAGGCGGTACGCAGCACCGACCCGAAGGCCGTGCAGGAGAAGGTCTCCACGCAGGCCCGCGAGGCGCAGGCCAGTGTCCAGGCGAAGGTCACCGAGGTGATCGGTTCGTTCGACACCGACCTGCGCAAGCTCGGCGAGACGGCTCAGGACCTGGCGCTGCGCGGCCTGGGCGTCGCCGCCGAGTACGCGGTGCGGGCCCGGGAGGCGTACGAGAAGGTCGCCGAGCGCGGCGAGCAGAGCGTGAAGGCGTGGCGCGGGGACGCGGCCGACGAGATCGTCGAGATCGCCGCCGTCGTGGAGGCGGACCCCAAGGCCGCCGAGCCGAGGACCGCCCAGCCGAAGGTGGCGCCCGGGGCCACCGGGCCGAAGCCCGCGGCGAAGCCGGCGGCGGCCAAGCCGGCCCCGGCGGCCGCGAAGCCCGCTCCCGCCGCCAAGCCCGCCGAGGCGAAGGCCGCCCCGGCGAAGCCGGCGCCCGCGCCGCGCAAGGCGGCGGCGAAGAAGTCCACCCCGCCCGCGAAGTAGCGGAGCGGGCCGGGGCGGGCCGCCACGCAGGCGGGACCCGCCCCGGAGCCGGTCGGGCGGGACTTTCGCAACGCGCCCCAAGGCGCGGCCCGCCCGGGGTCCGGCCAGGAGACCGGCCCCGTCAGGGCGGTACGGGCGTGTTCCGGCGCGGAGCGGGCATCGTGCCCCTGGCCGTTCGCCGTCCCGGTACGGTTGCCACAGGTGCCAGAAGGCGCTCACCCACGACGAGGCGGTGCACATCATGTTGCTCAGCGGATTCGGCACAGTCATCCAGCTGCTGTACCTGCTCATGCTCGCTCTGGCCGTGGTGGCCCTGGTCTTCGCGTCCATCGCGCGCGAGGACGCCTACCGGGCGGCCGACAAGAAGACGAAGAAATTCTGGGTGATCCTGCTCGCCGTCGCGGTGGCCGTGAACCTCTTCGTACCGATGCTCTTCCTGATCCTCGCCGCGACGGTCGGGTCCATCGTGTTCCTGGTGGACGTACGGCCCGCGCTCAAGGCGGTGACCGGTGGCGGCAACCGGCGCGGCGGGTCCAGCAGCGACGGCCCGTACGGTCCCTACAACGGCGGGCGCTGAGCCGGTACGACCGGTACGGCGGCCGCGACGGCCGACGGCACGGGGTGGGTTCGCACGGCGAGCCTGCCCCGTTTGCGTGTCCGGTCCCGCTCACGGTCGCGGTCCCTGCTCCGGTCCCGGTCGCGGTCCTTGTCGCGGTCGCGGGAGAGCAGCAGGACGGCCACGTCGTCGGTGAGCTCGCCGCCGTTCAGCTCCCGCACCCGGGAGACGGCGGCGTCCAGCAGCTCCTCGCCGCGCAGGCCCCGGCCGAGCTGTTCGTCGACCATGGCGACCATGCCGTCCTGGCCGAGGCGCTGGTTGCCCTCGCCGATGCGGCCTTCGATGAGCCCGTCCGTGTACATCATCAGGTGCCAGGCGCCGCCCAGCTCTACCTGGCGCCGGGGCCACCGGGCGCGCGGCAGCAGGCCGAGCGCCGGTCCGCCGTCCTCGAAGGGCAGCAGGCGCGCGGTGCGCCCCGCCCGGGAGATCAGCGGCGCCGGGTGTCCGGCGAGGCAGAGCCCGGCGCGACGGCCGTCCGGCGCGATGTCGACGGTGCAGAGCGTCGCGAAGATCTCCTCGCTCTGCCGCTCGTGCTCCAGGACCTGCTGGAGCGTGGAGAGCAGCTCGTCCCCGCAGAGCCCGGCCAGCGTGAGGGCCCGCCACGCTATGCGCAGCTCCACCCCGAGGGCCGCCTCGTCCGGGCCGTGGCCGCAGACGTCGCCGATCATCGCGTGCACGGTGCCGTCCGGGGTGCGGACGGTGTCGTAGAAGTCGCCGCCCAGCAGCGCGCGGCTGCGGCCGGGGCGGTAGCGCGCGGCGAAGCCGAGGTTGGAGCCGTCCAGCAGCGGGGTGGGCAGCAGGCCGCGTTCCAGGCGGGCGTTCTCCTGGGCGCGCAGCCGGGACTCGGTCAGCTGGTGCTGGGTGATGTCCGCGCGCTTGCGCTGCACGGCGTACCGGATGGCGCGGCTCAGCAGCCGGGCGTCGAGCTCGTCGCGGAAGAGGTAGTCCTGGGCGCCGACGCGCACCGCCTCCGCCGCCAGCTCCGCGTCGTCCTCGGCGGTGAGCGCGAGCACCGCGTGCTGGGGCGCGATCCGCAGGACGTGCAGGAGCGCGGCGAGCTCGTCGGCGCGCTCGGAGCCGCCCCCGTCGTCCGCCGTGGCGCGTGCGCCGGAGCCGCCGGGCAGCGAGAGGTCGAGCAGGATGCAGTCGACGTCGTCGGTGAGGAGCCGGCCGGCCTCGGTGAGGTTGCGGGCGGTACGGACCCGGACCCGGGTGCCCGCCGCCGCGGGAAGGTCCGGGAGGGAGAAGGTGCCCGTGGGGTCGTCCTGGATCACCAACAGGGTGAGGTCGGCTCCAGTGGTGGTCTCCGCAGCGGGTACGGCTCGCTGCTGAGGTACGGGTGCGGGCATCGGTTTCCGGGTTCCTTCCCTCCCCCCGAGGGCGCGGGCGGGACGACGATCGACGACCTGCCAGATCGGGACCATAGCGTTCGGCGGGCCGGGAGCGGAATGGCGCCCGGGGACGCGCCGGAGTCATATGCGCAGTCATAAGCCGCGTCCTGGCACGGATCCGGCGCGATGCACCCCTCCGTCGCGGGCAAGGGCGCCATGACAAACATCACGCGGGCGTGTACGTGCGTGGGGAGTTGGTCACACGCCCGCGCACGGCCCGGATCGCACGCCCGGCGCGCGGCAGTCGTACATACCCCGGCGCGCGCTCACCGGTACCGAACCGGTGCGCGCTCATCCGTACGAGATCAGCGGGCGCGGGCCTGCGCGTCATCGGTGCGGGCGCGGGCCTGCGCGGCATCGGTACGGGCGGGCCTACGCGTCCGGGCGCACCACGCCGAGGATCTCCATCGAGCCCGCCCCGGCCAGAGTGACGTTTCGCCCGGGGCGCGGGGCGTGGACCACCATGCCGTCGCCGACGTACATCCCGACGTGGGTCGCGTCGCTGTGGTAGATGATCAGGTCACCCGGGCGCATGTCCCCGATCGCGATGTGCTTGAGCTGCGCCCACTGCTCCTGCGAGGTGCGGGGGATCGGCCGCTTCGCCGCCGCCCACGCCTGGGAGGTCAGGCCGGAGCAGTCGTACGAGCCGGGGCCCTCGGCCCCCCAGACGTACGGCTTGCCGATCTGGGCGAGCGCGAACTTCACGGCGGCCTTGCCGCTCGGGCTCGCCTCGCGGTTGATGTCCTTGAGGGCGCCGGAGCTGAGCCAGGAGGACTGGGCGGCGGCCTGCGCCTGCCTCTCCAGTTCGAGGAGGCGGGCGCGCTCCTTCTCCTCCAACTGCGCTTCGAGCTTCTTCGCCTCGTCGATCCGGGCGTTGATCTCCTTCTTCGCCCGGGCCTGCTTGAGGCGGCCGGCCTCCAGCTTGTCCCAGTTGTCCTGCGCGTCCTCGGTGTACAGCTCCAGGTCCGCCTGGGCCCGCGTCAGTTCGGCCAGTACGGAGGTGGAGGCCTGCTGGCTCTGGCGTATCTGGTTGAGGCCGTACAGGAAGAGCCGGGGGTCGGTGCTGAGGGCGAGCTGCGCGCCCGGCGGCAGGCCGGCGTTGCGGTACTGCTCCCGGGCCTGGGAGCCGATCCGGTCCTTCAGCCGGGCGATCTTCGAGCGGCCGTCGTCGATGGCGCGGCCGAGGTCGCCCAGCTCGGCGGTCTGCTTCTTCACCTGCTCCTCGGCCAGGTTGTACGCGTCGGTCGCGGCCCCGGCCTTCTCGTAGAGCTGATCGATCTCCGCGCGCACCTCGGCGAGGGACTTCGTGGCGGGGACCTGCTGGGACGAGGGGGGCGGCTCGGGTGCGGCCCAGGCCTGGACCGGCGCGGAAAGCACGGCGAGTGCGCAGACCACGGTGATGGCGGCTGCGGCACAGTGACGTCGCTTCACGGACGAACTCCCCCTCAGGCACCCCGGCGCAAAGGCCCGATAGCGCTCATGTGACTTACTGTCAGTAACTTTTCGGCAACGTCGCGATCGTGCCATGCCGTCCCGAAAAGCAACAGGGGGACCGGGCGAAGGACGCGTCACACGGACGCAACACGGCGTGCCTTTCCCCTCCCTTTCCCCCCAGGTCCCGAACGCGTCCCCTCCTGTACGCCCCGCGCACATCTCCGAGCACGCGCCGGGGGCACGCCGGACTGCTGCCGGAGCGCGCTCCGGGTGGTACGCCCGCCGCTCTCGCCCCCGCTCTCAGCCCCGGTCCGCGCCGCCGCCCGGGCGCAGGGCCTCCCAGGCCACCGTGAGTTCGCCCTGGCGCCAGCGGCGCGCGTCGTCGCGGAGCGGCCAGTCGGCCGCGAGCGAGCGTGCGGCGGCGATCCAGCGCTGGCGTGCGCCGAGGGAGGCGTACGGGGCCGCGGTCGCCCAGGCCCGGTCGAAGTCGCGGAGGAAGGCGTGCACCGGCTCGCCGGGCACGTTCCGGTGGATCAGCGCCTTGGGAAGGCGCTCGGCGAGGTCGGAGGGGCGGTCCAGCGAACCGAGCCGCGCGGCGAACGTCACCGTGCGCGGCCCATCGGGCCCCAGCGCCACCCACACGTGCCGGCGCCCGATCTCGTCGCAGGTGCCCTCCACCAGCAGCCCGTCCGGGGCGAGCCGCGCGCACAGCCGCTCCCAGACGGCGGCGACCTGGTCCTCGTCGTACTGGCGCAGCACGTTCGCCGCCCTGATCAGGGTGGGCGGCTCGGCCAGCGGGACCTCGAAGCCGCCGTGCCGGAAGGCGAGCCCCTCGCGGGCGTACGGCTGCGCCGCCGCGACCCGCTCCGGGTCGATCTCGACGCCGACCACGCGGGTGCCCGGGGCGACGGTACGCAGCCGCGCCAGGAGCTCGACGGCGGTCCAGGGCGCCGCCCCGTAGCCGAGGTCCACCGCGACGGGGGACTCCGCGCGCCGCAGCGAGGGGCCGTGGGCGGCGGCGATCCAGCGGTCCATGCGGCGGAGCCGGTTCGGGTTGGTGGTCCCGCGGGTCACGGTGCCGATGGGGCGCTGGTGCATGCGGTCGAGCGTACGCGGCCCGCCCGAGGGCGGTGCGGGGCGTTCGTATACGAGGAGTGCGGACGAGTGCGCGGGCGTGCGTACGGAACGTGCGCGCCCGCGCGCGATTGCGGGTAGGCGGCAAAGGGGGCCCGCCGGAGCCGCGCGCGCCGGTCCGTACCCCGTGGACGGGGGCGGAGGGGGTCCCGCACGGGCGGAGAGCGACATCGAACGGACGGAGAGCGCCGATGGTTGACACGGCATGGCAATGATTTGGCAAAGGTGGAAATGAATCGGGCGCGTTTCGCTGTTTTGCCCACGAAGGGACGTCCGTCCCTTCCATGGCATGCCCTGAGCGAGGAGGTCCGGACGACGTGAGTCGTGACGTCTCCCGATTCGGCGGCGGCCGCGTGGCGCCGCGCCTGCGGTTCCCGGGCGGGCGTGGCAGCGGTCTGGCGGCCGGGCTCACCGGCGGGCACCGCAGACCGCGCAGGATCGCGATGCTCTCCGTGCACACCTCGCCGCTCCACCAGCCCGGCACGGGCGACGCCGGCGGCATGAACGTATACATCGTGGAGCTGGCCAAGCGCCTCGCCGCGATCAACATCGAGGTGGAGATCTTCACCCGGGCCACCACCGGCTCTCTGCCCCCGGTGGTCGAGATGGCGCCCGGGGTGCTGGTCCGGCACGTCGACGCGGGGCCGTACGAAGGGCTCTGCAAGGAGGATCTGCCCGCCCAGCTCTGCGCCTTCACCCACGGCGTGATGCAGGCCTGGGCCGGTCACCGCCCCGGCTACTACGACCTCGTGCACTCCCACTACTGGCTTTCCGGCCAGGTCGGCTGGCTGGCCGCGCAGCGGTGGGGCGTCCCGCTGGTCCACGCCATGCACACGATGGCGAAGGTCAAGAACGCCGCGCTGGCGGAGGGGGACACCCCCGAACCGGCCGCCCGGGTCATCGGGGAGACCCAGATCGTCGACGCGGCCGACCGGCTCATCGCCAACACGGCGGAGGAGGCCGACGAACTCGTCCGCTTCTACGACGCCGATCCGGGCTCCGTCGCCGTCGTCCACCCCGGCGTGAACCTGGAGCGTTTCTGCCCCGGCGACGGGCGGGCCGCCGCGCGCGCCCGGCTCGGGCTGCCGCAGGACGCGCTGATCCCGCTCTTCGCGGGGCGCATCCAGCCACTGAAGGCGCCGGACGTGCTGCTGCGCGCCGTGGCGGTGCTCCTGGAGCGCGATCCGTCGCTCCGGTCGCGGCTCGTCGTCCCGGTGGTGGGCGGCCCCAGCGGTACGGGCCTCGCCAAGCCGGAGGTCCTCCACAAGCTGGCGGCCAAGCTCGGCGTCGCCGACGTCGTACGGTTCCAGCCGCCGGTCGGGCAGGACCAGCTCGCCGACTGGTTCCGGGCCGCGTCCGTGCTGGTCATGCCGTCGTACAGCGAGTCCTTCGGGCTGGTCGCGATAGAGGCCCAGGCGGTCGGTACGCCGGTCGTCGCGGCGGCCGTGGGCGGACTGCCGGTCGCGGTGCGGGACGGCGTCAGCGGCTTCCTGATCCCGGGGCACGACCCCGAGTCGTACGCGCTGGCGCTCGAACGGTTCGTCCGTGCGCCGGAGCTCGTCGACCGGATGGGCGCCGCAGCCGCCGCGCACGCGCAGTCCTTCGGCTGGGGCACCGCCGCCGCCGCGACCGCCGACGTCTACACCGGCGCGATGCAGGACCACCGCCGCCTGGTCCGCTCCCGCCAGGGCTGAGGCCCCGGGTGCCGGGCCCCACCGGTCGGCAGGTGCTGCGGGTGCGCGCTGTCGTACGCTCGCACCATGGCTGAGGCAGTGGACGAAGCGGCAGTGGCGCGGATCATCGAGGCGACCCTCGACGACGCCGGCCTGGAATGGGAGAGCCCGGAACCCGGCAACTACGTCGTCAAGCTGCCCGGCACCCGCAAGCTCTCCACCACCTGCTCGCTCCTCGTCGGCAAGCACTCCCTCTCCCTCAACGCCTTCGTCATCCGGCACCCGGACGAGAACGACGCGGCGGTCCACCGCTGGCTGCTTGAGCGCAACCTGCGCCTCTTCGGCGTGAGTTACGCGGTGGACCGGCTCGGCGACATCTACCTCGTCGGCAAACTGCCGCTGAGTGTGGTCACCCCGGACGAGCTGGACCGGCTGCTCGGCACGGTGCTGGATGCGGCCGACGGGTCGTTCAACACCCTGCTGGAGCTGGGCTTCGCGAGCGCCATCCGCAAGGAGTACGCCTGGCGGGTCTCGCGGGGCGAGTCCACCCGGAACCTCGACGCGTTCGCCCACCTGACCCGGCGGCCGGACGCGGGCACGGGCACGGGCTTGGGCACGGGCCCGAACGCGGGCACGGACGCGGACTGACCGCCATCGGGCTCCGAGGCGCCCCGGAGTCCGGACGGTGTGTCATCTCCCCCCGACGGGGCAGATGTCCGTGCGTCCGCGTCCACCTACCCGGAGCCACCGCGTGCCCAGTCAGCCACGTTCTGCCGTGCCGCGCGGCTTCCACTGCGAGCACACCCCCGGCGAGAGCCGGGTCCTCGCGCTGGTGGACCAAGGCCCGCATCCCGCCACCCTGCACGCCGTCCTGGCCTGCCGCACCCCCGAACTCGCCGACGAGGCCGCCCGCATGCTCCGGCAGGCCCTGCGCGCCTCCGCCGACACGTGGGACCCGAGGTCGCCGGAGGAGCTGTGCGCACGGCTGCCGGACCGTGCGGCCGAGTCCCTGCGCACCGCTGTCGGCCACGCCCTCGCCGGCGTCTGGCCGCTGGACGGCGCGCCGGGAGACGGGGAACGCGGGGACGGGGAGCACGGGTACGGGGGGTACGGGGACGGGGAGCACGGGGACGGGGAGCACGGGTACGGGCGGGCCGCAGCCCCGGACGCCCGGCTCGCCGAGCTCTCCGGCCCGGTCTTCCGGATCGCGCTGCTGCGGGAGTTCCACGTCCACGACCGGCGGGCGCTGATCGAGGCCGCCGCCGACGAGGGCTGGGAACCGCTGCCGGCCGACCAACTGGACGCCCACGACCGGCAGGACCTCATCGGCGCCACCCAGTGGCTCGCCGAGCACGGGGGAGACATCGCGGGAGCGGACACCCTCGCCGACCGCAGCCAGGCCTACCGGCTCACCGTCGACGAGGACGACGAGCTCGCGGGCTGGAGCCGGGAAGCGGTGGTGGCGGACTTCGGCTCGGGCTGGCTCCGTGGCGAGAAGGCCCACCGGGCCGCGGAGTCCGGAGGGATCGCGGAGTCCGGGGGGATCGCAGGGTCCGGGGGGATCGCGGGGTCCGGAGGGATCGCGGAGGCGGCCGGAGCGCCCGGGGAACCCGAACGGCCGGACTTCCCCGCACTGTTCGCGGTGGACGCCCCGCACTGCGCGGACCCGGAATGCGGGGAGGAGCGCTGCCGGTGGCACCTCACTCCCTGTACCGCCGCAGCCCTCCACGAGGCGCTGAGGCTGCTGGCCCGCCGCGCCCGCGAGGACGCCGCGGCGCTCGGTGACCGGCCTCTCGCGCCGGGCGGGCTCGGCGAGAAGGCCGGGGTCTTCACCCGGCTGCCCAGGGTGACGTTCGGCGTCGGCGCGGCCTGGCGGCTGCGCTTCGCGCGGGCGGTCGAGAACATCGGGGGCGACCTGGCGGACGGCTGGTGGCCGGAGCCCACCTGCACGGCCGAGGAGGTGGCCCTGCATCTCGCCATCGAGGACGCGCGAGACGCCGCGGAGGCCGGGACCGCCGCCGGGACCGGGACCGGTTTCGGTGGAACCCTCCCGTCCCACCGGGACGACCACGACTTCGACGCGTGCGCCGAGATGTTCTTCCAGGACACCGACGTGCTGATGCTCTACGACGCCGGTCTGGACGGCGTGGAGGATCCGGAGGACGAGGTCAACAAGCGGCTGGGCATAGGCGACCTCCGGCCGGCCGCCTGGTTCGAACCCTTTCTCAACGTCACGCCCCGCGACGAGGACGCCATCTGAGGCAGTCCCGCCGTCACGGGCCCCGGCCGCCCGGGCGGGTCCACTCCATGACGACCCGTCGGTGGCGGAAACCTGCTGGTCCAAGCGGTCGTGAGGCATGAATGCTCTCGAAACGGTCGGAGAATTCACAGGGTGATCACAGTGAAATCACAATCACGCCAGAGGGTGAAGGTGAACCACGGGCGGGCAAATTTTCGGTCATAGAGTGTCGCGCAGTGCGACGATCCTGCCGCGACCGCGTGAACGGATAGCCGGGCAAGGGTTGTTGCTCCCGAAATAGGAGAAATGAACCATGCGCGCTGCCACCGTCCGTCGATCCGCCCTCGCCGCCTCCGTCGCCTCCCTGGTCCTTCTGGTCACCGCTTGTGGAGGCTCCTCGGACGAATCGGACAGCGCCGACAAGGCGACCGGCTCCTCGAAGTCCTCCGCGTCCGCTTCCGCCGGGGCGGAGCAGGCCCCGGTCAAGGCGCTGACCGCCGCCGAGCTGGAGAAGGCCGCGCTGGTCCAGGGTGACGTCGCGGACCTCAAGATCGAGAAGGCCGCCGGCGACGACATCGTCGAGCCCGAGGCCGTCACCGTCGACAAGGCCGCGTGCCTGCCCTTCGCGCAGGCGCTGTTCGCGGCGGCCCAGGGCAAGCCGGTCGCCTCGACCTCGCGCAGTGTCGAGTCCGAGGCGAAGACCACCGGCGCCGACGCCACGTCGGACGACGCTGCGGCCTCGGTGACGGGCGGGGACCACACGGAGCTCACGCTCTCCTCGTACGAGGGCACGGGCGCGGCCGACGTCCTCGCCGCCGTCCGCACCGCCGCGACCGCGTGTGCCTCGGGCTTCAGCGTCACCGTGAGCGGCGACGCCCAGAAGATCTCCGGGATCACCGAGGAGAAGGTGACCGGCGGCGAGGAGCAGGCCGCGTGGACCATGGCGGTGGAGCAGGAGGGGATGAAGGTCCCGTTCGACCTCGCGGTGGTCCGCCAGGGCAGCACGGTGAGCACC
The DNA here is from genome assembly GCF_035953295.1 of Streptomyces sp. NBC_01335. Lineage (GTDB taxonomy): Bacteria > Actinomycetota > Actinomycetes > Streptomycetales > Streptomycetaceae > Streptomyces. The sequence goes on along the minus strand of NZ_CP108370.1, from coordinate 3,570,912 downwards.
TTCACCACCCTCAACGTGACCGCTTTCATGGGCAAGAAGGTCAAGCTGACGCAGCCGCAGCCGGTCATCGACGCGCAGGTGAAGAAGCTCGGCTGACGCGGCGTCGGACGAAGTGCGACGGCCCGGCAGCGACGCGCGCAGGCGTCGCTGCCGGGCCGTCCGGCTGTGCTCCCCGTGCCGTACCGCTGCCCTGCCCCCGACCGGGTTCAGGGCAGCGGTACGAGGCGGACGACGGTGACGGTGAGCACCGAACCGGAGACGTAGTACAGGACGATCGCGCCCGCCACCGTCGCCTCGCGGCGGTCGCGTTCGCCCTTCACGGCCGTGGAGCCGTGACCGTACGGCGCATGACCCAGGGTGCGGGCCATCTCGCCGCGGAACGGTTCGACGTCCCGCATCTTGGCCAGGGTGTCATCGGCCGGCGGGGCGTAGGAGATACGGAAACTCAAGCCACGCTCCGCCTCTCGGCCTCGTCCCGCGCCAGCCGGTCCAGGATGCGTTCGGCCTCGGGATCGGGGACCGCCTCCAGCATCCAGTGCCGCATCACGGCATGGATCTGGTGCACCCCCGCCTCGTTGACGGCGCGGTCGAACTCGTCGCGTCTCCCGTCGGGGAGCGCGGCGCGGATGGCCGGGATGCTGTTGGGGACCTCCACCTCGGTACCACCGACGAAGGTCTTCAGAGACTCGCCCACAGTGTTCTCCCCGATCTCCTTGTGCCTCGGCCGGCAAGGTGCGCCCCGTCGGCGGGGCCCGGGTACGCGTCCGCGCCGGGCTCCGGAAAGGCGCCCCCCACGGTAGTGGGTGGCGGACCCGAGCACACCGGGACGTCCACCCCCTCCCGCGACATCGGACGGAGCGTCAGTCGGTCGTGACCTCCACCGACAGTTCGTTGTCCAGCGTGTAATAGGTGCGGGCCGTAGTGCCGTTGAGGCTGACCGCCGGATGGACGTACACCTTCTTGCGGTCCGCGACGTCGTCCAGCAGACGCGCCACCCGGATCGGCCGCGCGCCCGCCTCCGTCCGTACGAGCACGTCCCACACGCCCGCACCGCCACCGGGTACGTCCACCAACTCCCGCTGGGAGAAGGTGAACCGCACGCCGTCGCCGCCATCCGCGTGCAGCTCGGTCTCGCGCACCTCGCCGGCCGCTCCCCGCAGCCGCAGCAGGGCCGCCGAGCCGGTACCCGGCCGGGGCCCGAAGAGCCGCGCGCGTACGGTGGTCGACTCGGCACCGACCTCGATGCGGTCCACCTCGACGTGGGCCGACCGCAGCCAGGTCCGTACGGCGAGGGTCCCGTCCGGCGTGGCGAACGGCACCCGTACCGCGAGCGGCAACGTCGTCCGCCCCGGCTCGCGGCCGGCCAACAGCGCCCGCAGGTCGCGTACTCCCGCGAGCAGCGGCGTACGCTCCGCGTCCGGCTCGGGGAGGACGAAGAGGTCCCACCGCCCCTCCGCCAGCGCCGGGACCGGTTCGAGCACGGCCCGCCAGGAGCGCTCCGGATCACCAGGGAGGGCGCCGGGCCGTCCACCCGGCTCGTCAGGCTGATCCGGCTGGTCCGGCTCCAGGTCGACCAGCCGGGTGATCGACTCCGGCTTCCCCTTCGGGGGGCGCAACCGCAGGAGCAGCCGCGGGCGTTCGGCCGTACGGGGCTCGAACCCGAACCGCACCACCATCCGGCCGTCCCGGTCCACCGAGCAAGCGGCGCGCGGGAGTTGGTCCGGGACGGCTGTCGTGCCGCCGTCCCGCGCCGGCCCGGTGTCCTCCGCCGCGTTCGCCTTCGTCTCCGTCATCGCCGCTTCGCCTTCCGTACGGTCTTCAGCAGGGTGCGGGCCCCCGCCTCCAGGGTGTCCCGGGCCGCGTACCCGCGCGGACCGAGCGCCAGAGCGGTGCCGGTGTCCGGTGCGGCGGGGCGCCCGGTGGTCCGGGCGGTGGCCAGCCCCTCGAACAGGGCCTCCGCCCGCGCGACGACCGGACCGGGCGCGTACCGGCGGGAGTTGTCCAGCGCGGCGCGGCCCATCCGGCGGCGCAGCTCGTCGTCGCGGACGAGGTCCAGCAGCGCGGCGGCCAGCGCGTCCCGGTTTCCGACCGGGACCAGCCGGCCGTCCTCCCCGGGCCGGATGATCTCGGCGGGCCCGTGCGGGCAGTCGGTGCTCACCACGGGGAGCCCACAGCGCATCGCCTCGACGATCGTCATGCCGAACGGCTCGAAGCTCGAAGTCGCCGCCGCGATCGACCCCTTGACCCACTCGGCCTCCATGGGTGCGGCGGCGCCCATCAGGAACACGTTGTTGTGCAGGGCGAGTTCGTCCACCAGGCGTCGCAGCCGGTCGTGCTCCTCGCCCCGGCCGTAGATCCGCAGCTGCCAGTCGGGACGCTCGGCGGCCACCTTCGCGAACGCCTCGATGAGCAGGTCGTACCGCTTCACCCGCACCAGCCGCCCGGCCGCGACCACGATCCGCGCGTTTCCGTCGGCGGGCGGGAGCACGGGGTCCGGCACGCTGTTGGGCAGCGCCTCGACGCGTACCCCCGGCAGCCGCATCGTCCGCCGGTAGGCGTCCGCGTCCGCGTCCGAGACGGTGGTCAGCGCGTCCAGCCGCCGGTACGCCCGGCGCAGCACCCGGCGCAGCGCGGGCGGGTGGCTCTCCACGGTGAGATGCTCCTGCCCGACCCGCACGGTGCGGTCGGGGGCCTGGAGCGCGAGGTGCACGTTGAGCCCGGCACGCGTACCGATGGCGACGTCGGCGTCCGTGCCCGTCAGGAACTCGGCGATCCGGCGGTCCGTCAGCGCGTTGTACTGCCCGTACCGGTTCTCCGCGCGCGGGAACGCCTTCGACGGCTGCCCGAACAGCGGGTGGTCCTTCTCCCGCCGCAGGTCGATCAGCGGCCGCAGCCGGATGCGCGGATCGAGCGTGAACGCGGGCACCTCCCGGTGCCGGTTGACCGAGACGATCTCCACCTCGTGCCGCTCGGCCAGTGCGTGGGCCAGGTTGAACGTGGTGGAGATCGTCCCCCCGATCCCGTACGCGTTGTGAATGAGAAAGGAGATCTTCATGAACGGCAAGACAGCGCCGGGAGGCCGGTAGTTGCGGCCGTTACTCCTTCGTGAGGGGCGGCCACGGCCGATCGGCCCAAACGCCCGGGTGTGGCAGTACTTTCACGGACGGCACGCGAGGCGGGCCCTGGGCCGGGTCGGGCCGGCGCTCAGACGCGCCGAAGGTGCTGTGCGAAGAGTGCGCGGGCCCGGACCAGGTCCTCGGGAGAACGCGCACCGCGCTTGGGTACGACGAAGAAGTACTCCGCGCTGCCCGTGAGGACGAACAGATCGGGCGTCTCGAACCACCACGGGTAGGTGTTCCAGCTGGTGGTGCCGCTGTTCTCCCCGGACGAGCCGGTGGTGGTCAGCCCGTCGGCGGTGAGCGTCGTGCGGCAGCGCCCGAGAGCCGCGTGCTCCTCGTACTGGGTCCGTGTCCGGTTCCTGCGGACCCGCTGTCGCACGTAGAAGAGGGCGATGACGCCGACCACGCTGACGCCGATCGTCCTAGCTGTGCCGAAGTGCCAGGACAGTGTGCGGGTGGTGATGATCGCGGCCCCGAACAACGCGGGAAGCCACAGACCACCGGTGAGGCCGTGCCGGGTCCTGAGGGAGAACCTCGTCCGGGCCTTGTCGTAGTCCGCGGCGGTCGGGAGGTAGTCGAACAGGGCGGTGTCCGGTGCCGCGGATTCGGCCTGCCCGGCTTGATCCATCTTCATGACGGCTGAGAGTAGGGCAGTTCGCGTGTACGGCGCAGCCACTCCTGAGGCACCGGACCGGCCCCACCGGGAGGGAGGTGGAAGCCGGCGGGACGGTCGCAGCCTCCCGGGGACTCGGACACGCGTCCATGGCCTGCGGCGGGGCAGGTCGGGGCCACGAAAATGCCCCCGCCCCGCGCCGTACGCGCGGACCGGGGGCACGATCGCGGAATTTACTTCTTCTTGCCCTGGTTCTTCACGGCCTCGATGGCGGCCTTGGCCGCGTCGGGGTCGAGGTACGTGCCGCCCGGCTTGATCGGCTTGAAGTCGGCGTCGAGCTCGTAGACGAGCGGGATGCCGGTCGGGATGTTGAGGCCCGAGATCTCCTCGTCGGAGATGCCGTCCAGGTGCTTGACCAGGCCGCGGAGGCTGTTGCCGTGGGCGGCGACGAGGACGGTCTTGCCGTCGAGCAGGTCCGGGACGATGCCGTCGTACCAGTACGGCAGCATGCGGACGACAACGTCCTTGAGGCACTCGGTGCGCGGGCGCAGCTCGGTGGGGATCGTCGCGTAGCGCGGGTCGTCGCTCTGCGAGAACTCCGTGCCGTCCTCGAGGGCCGGCGGCGGGGTGTCGTAGGAGCGGCGCCACAGCATGAACTGCTCCTCGCCGAACTCGGCGAGGGTCTGCGCCTTGTCCTTGCCCTGGAGCGCGCCGTAGTGGCGCTCGTTCAGCCGCCAGGAGCGGTGGACGGGGATCCAGTGGCGGTCGGCGGCCTCCAGCGCGAGCTGCGCCGTGCGGATGGCGCGCTTCTGGAGGGAGGTGTGCAGGACGTCCGGGAGCAGCCCGGCGTCCTTGAGCAGCTCACCGCCGCGCACCGCTTCCTTCTCGCCCTTTTCGGTGAGGTTCACGTCCACCCAACCGGTGAACAGGTTCTTCGCGTTCCATTCGCTCTCGCCGTGGCGGAGGAGGATCAGCTTGTACGTCGCGTCGGCCATGAGCCCGAGCGTAATCGAACCTGTACCCCCTTCGCGCGTCCGGCCACTGGACGGACAAACAGGTACACAGGCGAGCGGCGAGGGGCGCACATGAGGGGCGCCGGAGGGTGGCCCGAAGGCCACTGTCCAGGCCCCGCCCCGCGCCCCACCTGGGCAGCGAGCCGCACCCCGCCGGGCCGACGATTGACGGCTGCCGTCAATCGAGTGGCGGTCGGGAAGCCGCTCTTCGTAATGTTCGATCAGCTGCCGTACCGCTTACCGGGCGCGTCCGTGCGGCACTCGTCCCGCACCTGTTCCCGCTCGCGCCACCTGGGGGTACCCGCATGTCTGTCGCCGGTCTACGGAGAGCCGCGCACGGCGCGGTGTCCGGGATGCCCCGGGAGTTCTGGTGGCTGTGGACCAGCACGCTGGTCAACCGGCTCGGGGCGTTCGTCGCCACCTTCATGGCGCTCTACCTGACGCTGGACCGGGGCTACTCCGCCTCGTACGCGGGCCTGGTGGCCTCCCTGCACGGTCTCGGCGGGGTCATCTCCTCGCTCGGCGCCGGGGTGATGGCCGACCGGTTCGGGCGACGGCCGACCATGCTGATCGCGCAGGTCTCGACGGCCCTCTCGGTGGCGGTGCTCGGGCTGATGGAGAACCCGGTCGCCATCGCGGGCGTCGCGTTCGTCGTCGGTATGGCGAGCAACGCCTCACGCCCCGCCGTCCAGGCGATGATGGCGGACATCGTGCCGCCGAAGGACCGGGTGCGGGCCTTCTCCCTGAACTACTGGGCCATCAACCTCGGCTTCGCCGTCTCCTCCGCGGGGGCGGGGTTCATCGCCGAGTACAGCTACCGGATCGGCTTCTTCGTCGAGGCGCTGCTGACGCTGTGCTGCGCCGCCGTCGTCTTCCTGAAGGTGCCGGAGTCCCGGCCTGACCACGCCCCGGTGGCGTCGGCCTCCGGCGGTCGGGCCGCCGGGCCTGCCGGGATCCGGCTCGCGGACGTGCTGCGGGACGGGCGGTTCATGGGGGTGGTCGGCCTGTCGTTCCTGGTCGCGCTGATCACCCAGCAGGGGTACGTGGGCCTGCCCGTGGCCATGGGCGCGGACGGGCTCACCAGCTCCGACTTCGGTACCGCGATCGCCGTCAACGGCCTGCTCATCGTCGTGCTCCAGATCCCGGTCTCCCGGTTCCTCGAGAGCCGTGACCCGCGTCAACTCCTCATCGTTTCCACGATCTTCCTGGGGTACGGGTTCGGCCTGACGGCCTTCGCGGGCTCGGTCGCCGCGTACGCGCTGACGGTGTGCGTCTGGACCCTGGGCGAGATCGTCAACGCCCCGACCCAGTCCGGTCTGGTGGTGAAGCTGTCGCCCGCCCAGGGCCGGGGCCGCTACCAGGGGGTGTACACGATGTCCTGGTCGGTGGCGGCGCTGATCGCCCCGCTGATGTCCGGCGTCGTGATCGACCACTGGGGCGCGTCCTGGCTCTGGATGACCTGCGCCCTGCTCGGTACGGCGACCGCCCTCGGCTACTGGCTGCTGATGCGGGATCTGTCGGCGGACGAGGAGCAGGAAGGCCGGGCGCCCGCAGGCCGCATCGTGGAGACCGGCCAGCCGGCCGTACCGGCCCCTGCCGTCGAGCCGACCGCGCGCTTCGACGCCGGAGACCAGCCTCTTCAGGCGCAGGCGTGACGGGCGGCGGGACCGCGTCGGCTCCGGAGCCGCGGATGCCCGCGCCCCGGCTCCTCCGGGTCATGGCCGACTACGCCTGTCACCACCCTGCCTGAGCGGCCACCGGCTGTACGCCGACGCGACGCGCCGTCGTACAGCCGGTGGCCGTCCTCCGGATCGGGGCCGGTCAGCCGCCGCACTGGCAGGGCGAACCGGACTGGCAGCCGCAGCCGCAGCCGGAGCCGCAGCCGCAGGCGCCGAGCACGGTCAGGCGCACCACTTCGGTCGGGGTCTCCTGCTCGGGGTCGGGCAGGGGGGAATCGGCCGCATGTGCCATGAAGTCCTCCTCAACGCGTACCACCGGGCGGGGCGGGAGAGCCGCCGCGCCGGTGTCGTACGCCCGGTGCGCACGACAGGGGGCGTACGGGATCGGTCCCGGCCCCCGTCCATTGCATGCCCAGCCGGGCGGGCGCATCAACGGCGCACACGCGCAGAGATTCCGTGCCCCTCCGCACGGCCCGCCGGCGCCGTCGCGCGCCGGATCGCACTGCGGGCGGTACGGAGCGGAACCGGGCGGTACGGGGGCGTGCGCCCACGCCGACCCGCCCCGTCCGCCCGCTCCGGTTACGCGCCCTCGACCGAGGTCGGGGACTGGAGCTCGTCGGCGTGCTCGCCCGTCACCAGGTAGACGACCCGCTTGGCGACCGAGACCGCGTGGTCGGCGAAGCGCTCGTAGTAGCGGCCGAGCAGGGTCACGTCGACCGCCGTCTCGATGCCGTGCTTCCACCGGTCGTCCATCAGGTGCTGGAAGAGCGCGCGGTGCAGCAGGTCCATCTCGTCGTCGTCCTGCTCCAGCTGGAGGGCGAGGTCGACGTCCTTGGTGATGATCACCTCGGCGGCCTTCGCCATCAGCCGCTGCGCCAGCTGTCCCATCTCCAGGATCGTGGCGTGCAGGTCGTGCGGGACGGCCTTGTCCGGGAAGCGGAGCCGGGCCAGCTTGGCGACGTGCTGGGCGAGGTCGCCCGAGCGCTCCAGGTCGGCGCTCATGCGCAGCGAGGTGACGACGATCCGCAGATCGGTCGCGACCGGCTGCTGCCGGGCGAGGAGGGCGATGGCGCGCGCCTCCAGTTCGTGCTGGAGGTCGTCGACCCTCTGGTCCGCGGCGATGACGGTCTCCGCGAGAGTGAGGTCGGCGTCGAGCATGGCCGTGGTGGCCCGTCCGATCGCCGACCCGACGAGCCGGGCCATCTCGACCAGGTCCTCGCCGATCGAGTCGAGTTCCTCGTGGTAGGCGTCGCGCATGGAAGTCCCTCTCCAGTCCTGGGGGCCGGGGTCTCTGGGTCGAACCCCACGCTCCCACGGTGCGCCCGGAACGCGTCGCGATCGGACCGCAGAAGTGAACCATCCCCATACCCTCGGTGAACTCTGGGCGACGAGTGTTCGAGATGGCACTCGTATGGCTGTGAGGGCGTGCGCATCGACGCATAACCTGGACGACATGGACGTGAACGCGGCGGTCGCCGCAGCAGCCGGGATCGCCGGGTTGTGCACCGGTGTGATCGCGATGCTGGCGTTTCGCTGGAGCGAGCGCGATCTGAAGAAACCGACGCGTGCTTCGGTGCGGCCGGAGACCGCCGCCACCCTGCCTCCCGGGGTGGACACCGTCCTCTCCGTCCTCAGCTCGTCCGCCGTCGTGCTCGACGAGAGCGACGGCGTGGTGAAGGCCAGCTCCGCCGCGTACGCGCTGGGCCTGGTCCGCGGCGGCCGGCTGGCCGTCGACCAGATGCTGCAGATGACCCGGGACACTCGCCGGGACGGCGAGATACGACAGGTGGAACTGGAGCTGCCCCGCCGCGGTACGGGCCGGGGCGACGCGCTCGCCGTCTCCGCCCGGGTCGCCCCGCTGGGCTCCCGGCTGGTGCTGCTGCTGGTCGAGGACCTGACCGAGTCGCGGCGGATAGAGGCGGTACGGCGCGACTTCGTCGCCAACGTCAGCCACGAGCTGAAGACGCCGACCGGCGCGCTCTCCCTGCTGTCGGAGGCGGTCCTGGAGGCGTCCGACGACCGGGAGGCCGTCGAGCGCTTCGCCGGCCGGATGCAGATCGAGGCCACCCGGCTGACCAACCTCGTCCAGGAGCTGATCGACCTCTCCCGGGTCCAGAACGACGACCCGCTGGAGGACGCCGAGCCCGTCCGGGTGGACGAACTCGTCGCCGAGGCCATCGACCGCTGCCGCCAGCCGGCCATGTCGAAGGAGATCACCATGGCCTCCGGCGGGACCAGCGACCTCTCCGTCTGGGGCAACCGCGGACAGCTCGCGGCAGCCCTCGGCAATCTGGTCGAGAACGCCGTCAACTACAGCCCCGCCCGCACCCGTGTCGGCATCGCCGTCCGGCGGATGGCCGGACAGGGCCGGCCCCTGATCGAGCTCTCCGTGACCGACCAGGGCATCGGCATCTCCGAGAAGGACCGGGACCGGGTCTTCGAGCGGTTCTACCGCGTCGACCCGGCCCGCTCACGAGCCACCGGTGGCACGGGCCTCGGGCTCGCCATCGTCAAACATGTGGCCGCCTCGCACGGCGGGGAGGTCACCGTCTGGAGCTCCGAGGGACAGGGCTCCACCTTCACCCTGCGGCTGCCCGAGTCGGGCACCGTACGGGAACGCACCACCGGCGGACCGCTCTTCGTCAACAGTGACGACGAGGGACCGTTCGACACAGCTGCTTTTGAACCCTTTCCTGCCCCGGAGGCCCTTCCGTGACCCGAGTGCTTGTCGTCGAGGATGAGGAATCCTTCAGCGACGTCCTGTCCTACATGCTGCGCAAGGAGGGTTTCGAGGTCGCCGTGGCGGCGACGGGTCCCGACGGTCTCGACGAGTTCGACCGCAACGGCGCCGACCTCGTCCTGCTCGACCTCATGCTGCCGGGCCTGCCCGGTACCGAGGTCTGCCGCCAGCTGCGCAACCGCTCCAACGTCCCGGTGATCATGGTCACCGCCAAGGACAGCGAGATCGACAAGGTGGTCGGTCTGGAGATAGGAGCCGACGACTACGTCACCAAGCCGTTCTCCTCGCGCGAGCTGGTGGCGCGCATCCGCGCGGTGCTGCGCCGCCGCGGCGAGCCGGAGGAGATCACGCCGGCGGCCCTGGAGGCCGGTCCGGTCCGGATGGACGTCGACCGCCACGTGGTCACCGTCTCCGGCGGCAAGGTGGACCTCCCGCTGAAGGAGTTCGACCTGCTGGAGATGCTGCTGCGCAACGCGGGCCGCGTGCTGACCCGCATGCAGCTCATCGACCGGGTGTGGGGCGCCGACTACGTGGGCGACACCAAGACCCTCGACGTGCACGTGAAGCGGCTGCGCGCCAAGATCGAACCCGACCCGGGTGCGCCGCGCTACCTGGTGACGGTCCGCGGCCTGGGCTACAAGTTCGAGCCGTAAGCCGGTGGCCGGCCACCGGGCACACGGATGAGTGAAGGGCGCCTCCCCCGAGGGGAAGGCGCCCTTCACTCGTGTACGCGGCAGGCGCTCAGGTACGAGGCCCGCCCGGGCTCACTCGGCGGCCGGGGACTCGCTGTCCGTCGGGGTCGCGGAGGCGTCGGCGCTCGCGGAGGCGTCCGGCGAGGCGGAGGCGTCCGGGGAGGCCGAGGCGTCGGGGCTCGCGGCGGAGGTCGGCAGCGCGCTCGGTCCGAAGCCCTCGAAGAAGGAGACGGAGGGCACGACGGTGGCGCCCAGCGCGATGTCGCCGCTGTCGCTGAGGCGGAAGACGACCTGCTCGACGTTGCCGTTCCGAGTGGCCTGGCGGCCGTTCTCGATGACGGCGGAGGCGTTGCCCTCGCCGCCGAGGACGATCTTGCCGCCGGCCGGCACCACGAGCGGCCCGTCGCCCTTGGCGGCGTGCAGCTTCACCTCGGTGCTGGACCGGGGCAGCGTGACGGCTTCAAGCGTCTCGTCCTCGGTGCCCTGGTTGAAGAGGGCGCCGGTGACCACGGCGGGGCCCTCGGCGTCGTGGTCGGGCTGCGTGACGACGTTCACGTTCTGGATCTTGATGTCGCCGACCGAGGTGGCGGCATTGTCCGGCCTGACCTGGAGCGTTGCTGCGTCGTTGCCCGCGGCGCACGCGGACAGCGAGGCGATGGAGATCACGAGGGCAGTGGCGGCGAGAGCGCCGTGTCGAAGGCTGCGGCTCACGGCGGCGGCAACTCCTTGAACGTTCGGACTGCGGACTACGGACGTTGTGCGCAGGTGCACTGCACGACCGCGCAGGGCGGCGAGACCGAGTGACGTAAAGCCGCCCTAAGGGTGTGTCAGCGGCCTTAGGCTACCGAGCCGCCGCTCACGCCTCGCACCCGACCCGCCCCTTTGCGCCGCGGCTCTTCGCCGGGACCCGGGGCGGGCCGCCCCGGGTCCCGGCGAAGAGCCGCGCCCGGACCGTCCCACCTGCGGGCGGTTCCGGTACGTCGGTCACCGCCCGACATCCGCTGTTCACAAAACGCGAATGATCCATTTTCCCGGCGGTGGCGCATTCGTCGGGGGAAAAGGCGTGAGGACGGTTGTCAGGGGCGGCTTGATCAATTTCAATGGGCCGCGAAACTTCTGTCGATCGTGTGATCGATCTCCGAACGCGCGGAAGAAACTGCGGCTTCGCGAATCCGGCAAAACGGGACCTTTAACCCGTTCGGACAGGCTTCCCGGGTGCGGGAACGGCGCGTTTCCGGTCGGTCGTACAACGGCTCCGACCTGCGAATACCCTCTCCGCGAAGCCCCGCGCAGCACGTTCCGGATGCTGTTGTCAAGCCCCGAGATATGCCCTGACCTGCGAAAACGCCATTCAGGAGTAGCGGTTCTCGTGTTACCCTGGATAGCCACGGAAGGGGTACCTGTCACATGACGTTCAAGGTTGGCGACACCGTGGTCTATCCCCATCACGGGGCCGCGCTGATCGAGGCTATCGAAACTCGCCAGATCAAAGGCGTGGACAAGACCTACTTGGTGCTCAAGGTCGCCCAGGGCGACTTGACGGTTCGTGTGCCGGCGGACAATGCGGAGTTCGTAGGCGTGCGCGACGTGGTCGGGCAGGACGGGCTGGACCGGGTCTTCGAGGTGCTGCGCGCACCGTATGCCGAAGAGCCGACGAACTGGTCCCGTCGCTACAAGGCAAATCTGGAGAAGCTCGCCTCTGGCGATGTCATCAAGGTCGCCGAAGTGGTGCGCGACCTGTGGCGTCGTGAGCGCGAGCGCGGACTCTCCGCCGGAGAAAAGCGCATGCTCGCCAAGGCCCGCCAGATCCTGGTGAGTGAGCTCGCTCTCGCGGAAAACACGAACGAGGACAAGGCCGAAGCCCTGCTCGACGAGGTTCTCGCGTCCTGAACCGGCTCACACCGGTTGTACGAATATGCCGCGGTCCCCGCTGACCTGCCGTTTTCAACGGCACGTCTCCGGGCGCCGCGGCACGTTCGCGTTCTGGGCGGGTTCGCGTTCCGGGCAGGGTTCGCCCTTCACGCGTCGCCCTTCATGCGCCGGGCCGTCGACTTCCCGCCGCCCCACCGACTTCCGGTGCCGGTGCGGCGGGTTTCCGATGCGGCGGAACCCACCGCACCGGATTCACCGCATACGGGGGGCCGGACACCTGGGCACCCGGCACTTTTCAAGATTCTTTTTCGGCCACCCGGATGCGGCTGAATTCGGCCGGATACCGGGTGGTGGTCGCGCCGGCCCCGGAGCGTCCCGTGCTCCCCGGCGGCTGCCGCGGATTACGCGACAGCCCTTGTGCGGCTAGCGTCCCCCTCGGCCGGTCAACGCACCGGCCGCCCCGCGCCGCCGCCACGACTCGCTCGACCGGGTCACGGAAGGGGTCCGGACCGAGGCGGGCCGTTGTACGGCGGCTCGCTTGGGGCCCTACCCACGTCGGCCGTGGCAACAAACCTGCCGAAGCTTCGGAGTGCAACCGATGTCACCCATGTCACCGCCCGACGTGTCGCCGCCCGACGGGCTGCCGGGCCCGTCGGGCGCGCCGGCGCCCGCCGAACCCGCCGCGACCGGCGGTCCGGCCGGGCCGCCCCGTACCGCCGTCGTCATCCCGGCGGCCGGCCGGGGGGTCCGGCTCGGCCCCGGCGCGCCCAAGGCGTTGCGCACCCTGAGCGGCACACCCATGCTGGTCCACGCCGTGCGGGCGATGGCCGCCTCGCGCGCCGTCTCGCTCGTCGTGGTGGTCGCCCCGCCGGACGGTGCCGCCGAGGTGAAGAACCTCCTCGGCACGCACGCCCTGCCCGAGCGCACCGACTACGTGGTGGTGCCCGGCGGCGAGACCCGCCAGGAGTCCGTCCGCCTCGGCCTTCAGGCGCTGCCCGAGGACGTGGCCACGGTCCTGGTGCACGACGCGGCCCGCCCGCTGGTGCCGGTCGACACCGTGGACGCGGTCATCGAGGCGGTACGCGGCGGCGCCCCGGCCGTGGTGCCCGCGGTGCCGCTCGCCGACACGGTCAAGGAGGTCGGGCCCCCGGCGGCCCCGGGCGGCCCGGAGCCGGTGCTCTCGACCCCCGTACGGGCCAGGCTGCGCGCGGTGCAGACCCCGCAGGGCTTCGACCGGGACACCCTGGTGCGGGCGCACGCGACCGTGGTGTTCGGCGGCGAGGGCGCCACCGACGACGCGGGCATGGTGGAACGTCTCGGCGAGCCCGTCGTCGTGGTGCCCGGCCACGAAGAGGCGTTCAAGGTGACCCGGCCGCTCGATCTCGTGCTGGCCGAGGCGGTACTCGCACGCCGGAGGGCGAACGATGGCTTCTGAACCCCGTCCCGTCACCGAACCCCGCCCCGTGATCCCGCTCGTCGGGATCGGGACCGACATCCACGCCTTCGAGGAGGGCCGCGAGCTCTGGTGCGCGGGCCTGAAGTGGGAGGGCGAGGGCCCCGGCCTGGCCGGACACTCCGACGCGGACGTCGTCGCGCACGCCGCCTGCAACGCCCTCTTCTCCGCCGCCGGCCTCGGTGACCTGGGGCAGCACTTCGGCACCGGCCGCCCCGAGTGGTCCGGCGCCTCCGGCGTGACGCTGCTGGCCGAGGCGGCCCGGATCGTGCGGGCGGCCGGGTTCGAGATCGGCAACGTCGCCGTCCAGGTGGTCGGGGTACGGCCGAAGATCGGCAAGCGGCGCGAGGAGGCCCAGCAGGTGCTCTCGGCCGTGGTCGGCGCGCCCGTCTCGCTCTCCGCCGCCACCTCGGACGGCCTCGGCTTCACCGGCCGGGGCGAGGGCATCGCCGGGATCGCCACCGCGCTGGTGTACCGCGCCCCCTGAGGCCGCCAGCCCGGGCCCGCCGCCGCACGGCCGCGGGCCCGGGCGGGTCCGTGCGGCGGCCGCGCGCGCTTTCACCCGATCGGCGGGGCCGGTGCGGGAAGGAACGGGTCGGTCGCGTGGTTGGAGGGTAGGAGACGCAGGTCACTCACCGTCACAGTCCGTCACCGCCATGCGCAGGAGGATGTAGGTCATGACCGCCGCACTTTCCGATGAGCTCAAGAACCTGCTGGACAAGCCCGTCTTCGTCAACGTCGCCACCATCCAGCCGGACGGCAGCCCGCAGGTGTCGCCCGTGTGGGTGGCGCGGGACGGGGACGACGTGCTGATCTCCACCACGGTCGGCCGCCGCAAGGAGAAGAGCCTGCGCCGCGACCCCCGGGTGACCGTCCTGCTCCAGCCGTTCGACGCGCCGTACTCGTACGCCGAGATCCGCGGCGAGGCGACCCTGTCCACCGAGGGCGGCCAGGAGTTGATCGACCAGCTGTCACGGAAGTACACCGGCAAGGGGTACGCGGACTTCAACCCGGACTCGGTGAACGACGCCGAGCGGGTGGTCGTGCGGATCACCCCGCGCAAGGTGGTCGGCCGCATCTGACGGGCCGGGCCGCGGGCGGCTGAAAAGAGCGGTCCGCGAGGGTCGCCCGGCGGTGACGCCTCCGCCCGTGCCGGAAAGTCTTTTCCGCGCGGGCGGGCGGCTTCGTCGCACCCGTCCCACGCGCCCCACCTGCACCCCGTGCCCCGTAACGGCACCACCGAAGTGCCCTCCCGGGGGCCGTATAGCAGAAAAGTTACCCCGCGACTGCGCAGAGGTCGCGGGGCACTGGTGTCGGCCTACTACCCTTGAGGCGTGACTATTCGCCTGTACGACACCAGCGCCCGGCAGATCCGTGACTTCGTCCCGCTCACCGCGGGCTGTGTCTCGATCTACCTCTGTGGCGCTACCGTCCAGGCCGCACCGCACATCGGGCACATCCGTTCCGGCCTGAACTTCGACATCATGCGCCGCTGGTTCGCGTACCGCGGCTACGACGTGACGTTCGTCCGGAACGTCACGGACATCGACGACAAGATCATCCGGAAGTCCGAGGAGCAGGGCCGCCCCTGGTGGTCGATCGGGTACGAGAACGAGCGCGCGTTCAACGACGGTTACGACGCGCTCGGCTGCCTGCCGCCCACCTACGAGCCCCGCGCCACCGGCCACATCACCGAGATGATCGAGATGATGCGCGGCCTCATCGAGCGTGGCCACGCCTACGCGTCGGACGGCAACGTCTACTTCGACGTGCGCTCGTTCCCCGGCTACCTGGAGCTCTCCAACCAGAACCTCGACGATCTGCGCCAGCCGTCCGGCGAGGGCGAGACCGGCAAGCGCGACCAGCGCGACTTCGCCATGTGGAAGTCGGCGAAGCCGGGCGAGCCGAGCTGGGAGACCCCCTGGGGCCGCGGCCGGCCGGGCTGGCACCTGGAGTGCTCCGCGATGGCGCACAAGTACCTCGGCACCGCCTTCGACATCCACGGCGGCGGCATCGACCTGATCTTCCCGCACCACGAGAACGAGATCGCCCAGTCCAAGGCGTTCGGCGACACCTTCGCCAAGTACTGGGTGCACAACGGCTGGGTCACCATGGCCGGCGAGAAGATGTCGAAGTCGCTGGGCAACTCCGTGCTGGTCAGCGAGATGGTCAAGGCGTGGCGGCCGATCGTGCTCCGCTACTACCTCGGCAGCGCGCACTACCGCTCGATGATCGAGTACAGCGAGGCGTCCCTGCGTGAGGCGGAGTCCGCGTTCGCGCGGATCGAGGGCTTCGCGCAGCGGGTCACCGAGAAGACGGGCAAGACGGTCGAGGCCGCCCCCGAGGTGCCGCCGGCCTTCGCCGAGGCGATGGACGACGACCTGGGCGTCCCGCAGGCGCTCGCGATCGTCCACACCACCGTCCGGCAGGGCAACTCCGCGCTCGCCGCCGACGACAAGGAAGCCGCGATCGCCCGCCTCGCCGAGGTCCGGGCCATGCTCGGCGTCCTCGGCCTGGACCCGCTCGACCCGCACTGGGCGGGCGAGAGCGACCGGGGCGAGGACCTGCACGGCGTCGTCGACACGCTCGTCCGGCTCGTGCTGGACCAGCGGCAGGGTGCCCGCGAGCGCAAGGACTGGGCGGCGGCGGACGCGATCCGCGACCAGTTGAACCAGTCCGGGCTGGTCATCGAGGACAGCGCGAGCGGTCCCCGGTGGTCGCTGGGACCGCGCTGAGCACCGCTCCTCGCACCGCGTCCAGAGGCGCGAATGTGCCGCCCGGCCGTCCGGGCGGCACACTTTCACTTGTAGAAGCATTTCTGAAGCAACGAAACAGGTAGGTCATGGCCGGGAACAGCCAGCGCAGGAACCGCCGCACGTCCAACAAGAAGGGCGCGCAGGTCGGCAGCGGTGGGCAGCGACGCCGTGGCCTCGAAGGAAAGGGCCCGACGCCGCCCGCCTCCGCCCGCAAGGGACACAAGAAGAACCGCGTCGCGAACGCGGCGGCCAAGCAGGCCGCGGCCCGTCGCCCCGCCCCGCGGCGCGGCGGCGTCAAGGGCACCTCGGAGATGGTCGTCGGCCGCAACCCGGTCTTCGAGGCGCTGCGCGACGGCGTCCCCGCGGTGACGCTCTACGTCCAGCAGTTCATCGACAACGACGAGCGGGTCCGTGACGCGCTCAAGCTCGCCGCCGACCGGGGCAACATCAACCTCATGGAGGCCCCGCGCCCCGAGCTGGACCGGATGACGAACGGCCTGAACCACCAGGGCCTCGTCCTCCAGGTCCCGCCGTACGAGTACGCGCACCCCGAGGACCTGACCGCCGCCGCGTACGACAACGGCGAGGACCCGCTGATCGTGGCGCTCGACGGGGTCACCGACCCGCGCAACCTGGGTGCGATCGTCCGGTCCGTTTCGGCGTTCGGCGGCCACGGTGTGGTCGTCCCCGAGCGGCGTGCGGCCGGCATGACGGCGGGCGCCTGGAAGTCGTCGGCCGGTACGGCCGCGCGCACCCCGGTCTCCCGGGTCACCAACCTGACCCGCGCGCTGGAGGGCTACCAGAAGGCGGGCCTCACGGTCGTCGGTCTGGCCGCCGACGGTGAGCACACCGTCGAGGACCTGGAGCAGCTGTCCGGTCCGGTCGTCATCGTGATCGGCAGCGAGGGCAAGGGCCTCGGCCGCCTCGTCGGCGAGACCTGCGACTACCGCGTCCGCATCTCGATGCCGGGTGGCGCCGAGTCGCTGAACGCCGGTGTCGCGGCCGGCATCGTGCTGTACGAGGTGGCCCGCCGCCGCGCGTAAGCGCCCCTGACCACCGGCCCGGTACCACGCGCCCGGGTCGGTACGTACGACGAACGGCCCCAGGACATGTCCTGGGGCCGTTTCTCGTGGGCTCTCGCGCGCCGCCCTCAGACCAGGGCGCGCAGCCGGGCCAGCAGGGCCGCCGCCCGGCGCCGGGCCGCCCGCTTCAGGCGGAGCACCGTGACGGGGCGGGCGGGCGGGGTGGCGAGCACGGGCGGGGCGCCGTCCGTGGCGATGAGGAGGCTGAGCGGCAGCGGGGCGTCGCGCTGCCAGCCGCAGCTGCTGATGCGCACCTTGAGGTCCCAGGTACCGGCGTTGCGGCCCGAGTTGAGGGTGTCGGGGGCGAGGCGGGCGACGGTGGTGTGGACGGTCCGGAAGCCGCCCGGGGTGCCCGGGGCGGGGACCCGGGTGAGGCTGGTCTTCGAGGGGACGAAGAACTCCTCGGCGCCGCCCCTGCGGCGGGCCAGCACGTCCATCCTGGCGTTCCTGAGCGCCTTGGTGACGTCCAGCGCCTCGGCCGGGATGCCGGGGACGGGCACGGCCAGCACGTCGGCCCCGTCCGCGCGGTGGGTGAAGGTGAGCGGGGCGCCGCCGGAGAGCAGCTCGCCGGTGGCGGTGATCTCCTCGGTGGACGGTGCGGAGACGGTGGCCCTGGCGCGTACCGCCGACTCCCACCGGGCGAGTTCGCGTACGGCGTCGATCCGGTCCTGGACGAGGAGCTCGGCCGCCGCGCGCTGGCGGGCGGGCAGCCCGGCGGCGACCCCGGGGCCGAACCGCTCGGCGACCAGGGACCGGGCCTCGCGGAAGAAGTCGGCGCGCCACTGTTCGGGGGCGTCCAGGAACCGTTTCCCGCTGAGCCGCTCCACCGTCTCGACCCGGAGCCACCGCCGGTGCAGCCGGTCGCGGACGGGTCCCGGGTCGGTGTGGGCGTCGACGATGTCGAGCGCCTCGCGGAGGTTGCCGAAGTACCCGGCGGGGTCGAAGGTGCGGAACCCCGCGTTGGAGAGGTCGGGGCGGGCCACGTGGTAGTAGCAGACGTAGTCGGAGAGGACCGAGATCCGCCGGGCCGCGAAGTAGGCGGCCATCACGAAGACGTGGTCCTCCAGCCGGCGTCTGCCCTCGGGGAAGCGCAGCCCGTGTTCCAGCAGGAAGGACCGGCGGAACATCTTGTGCGGGGTGAGGCTGTCGACGAGCGCGCTCTTCTCCGGGCGGGCGTCGGGGAGGTTCTTGCGGAACAGCTCCCGGGGGACGCCCCGGCCCCGGCCCGCCATCCGGCCCACCACGATGTCGGAGCCGTTCTCCTCGGCGTACGCGTACAGCCGTTGCAGGGCCTCGGTGCCGAACCAGTCGTCGTTGTCGGCGAACTGGACGTAGCGGCCCCGGGCGCGCTCGATCCCCAGGTTGCGGGGGCGCGAGGGCCAGCCGGAGTTGGGTATGTGCACCACCTCGAAGTGCGCGTGCTCCGCCGCGAGCCGGTCGAGGCGCTCCGCGGTGCCGTCGGTCGATCCGTCGTCCACGAAGATCACCTCGAACTCGCCCGGGGCCATCGTCTGGCGCAGCAGCGAGTCGGTCAACTCGTCCATGTGCGGGCCCGGGTTGTAGACGGGGACGACGACGCTGACCTTCGGCGGAGGGGAGGAGGCCGGGCTCATGGGCGTGCCTTTCGAGGCGTGCGGACGTACACGGGAGCGGAGTTGATGGCTCAGGGCTGGGCGGGGAGCAGGCCGCGGGCGCGCAGCACCCGGCGTTCCACCGGCGTGAAGAGGGCGGACTCCATCACGACGCCGACGGTGAGGACGAGGAGGACGGCGGCGAGCACGAGCGCGGTGTCGTCGTTCTCCTTGCCGGAGTTGAGGAGCCGGCCGACCCCGGGCAGCGGGGTCGCGGTGATCAGCTCCGCCGTCATCAGCGCCCGCCAGCCGAAGGTCCAGCCCTGCCGGAGCGCGGCGACCAGACCCGGCAGCGCGGCCGGCAGCAGGATGTGCCGGACGAGAGCAGGCCCGGTGGCGCCCAGCGACCGCCCGGCCCGCAGCAGCAGCGGCGGGATCTGGCCGAGCGCCCCGGCCACGCCGAGCGCCACGGACGGTACGGCTCCGAGCAGCACCACCGCGTACACCGCCGCCTCGGACTCGCCGAAGACGATGACCCCGAGCGGGACGAGACCGGCGGCAGGGAGCGACTGGAGCGCCGAGAGGACCGGGGCGAGCGCCCCGCGTGCGGCGCGCACCCGGTGGACCAGCAGCCCGAGGAGGGTGCCGAGCACCACGGAGACCGCGAACCCCGCCACCGTACGCAGCAGGCTGTGGCCGAGCGCCGGCCACAGGGTGCCGTCCCGCCGCGCGTCGCCCAGGGACGAGGCGACGGCGGCGGGGGAGGGGAGGGTGGCGGAGAGGCCGAGCCCGTACGCGCCCTGCCAGAGCAGCAGCAGGGCGAGGACGGAGAGGGCCGGGGCGGTCACCGTGGTGCGGAGGCGGGCGGCCCACCGCCGGGCGGGGCCTCCGGGCGCCGGGTGGCCCGCGGAGGCGGTCTCCAGCCGGTCCAGGCCCTCGGTGAACGCGGCGGTCCGGTCCGTTCGCTCCCTCCGGTCCGTTCGCTCCTTCTGGTCGGTCTGCTCCTTCTGATCAGTGGGCGGGGGCATGGCGCCGGACCTCCTCCCGGAGCCGGGCGGTGATGGTCGCGCTGTCGGTTCCGGGGCCACCGGCCCGCCAGCTGTGGGCGATCCGGCCGGGGCGCGAGGAGAGCAGCACGATGCGGGTGGCCAGCCGGACGGCCTCGGACACCTGGTGGGTGACGAACACGACGGTGAGCCCGCGCGCCTCACGGACGTCGAGCAGGACCTCGTGGAGCACCTCGCGGGTGATCGCGTCGAGCGCGGCGAACGGCTCGTCCATCAGGAGGACGCGGCTGCCCTGCGCGAGCGCGCGGGCCAGCGCGACGCGTTGCCGCATGCCGCCGGAGAGCTCGTGCACGGGCCGGTCGTACGCGTCCGGGAGCCGCACCAGGGCGAGCAGCCGACGGGCCTCCGCCTCGCGGCCGTCCTTCGGCGAACCGCCGAAGCGCAGGGCGAGTTCGACGTTGCCGCCGGCGGTGAGCCAGGGGAAGAGCGCGTGTTCCTGGAACATCAGCGCGGGGCGCGGCGAGGGCAGCGACACCGTGCCCGAAGTGGGGTGCTCCAGCCCGCCGAAGAGGCCCAGCAGGGTGGACTTCCCGGAGCCGGACGCGCCCAGCACGCAGAGGAACTCGCCCTGCTCGACGGTGAGATCGACCCGGTCGAGCACCGGTGGTTCGCCGGGCCGGTAGGTGTGCGTGACCTGACTCAGGGCGAGGACCGGTGCGCGGTCCGGGGTCGGCACGCGATCACCGGACCATGCCCGCGGTCAGCGTGGCGCCGTCAGCGGGGTCGATGAGGAGGAAGGAGCCGGTGCGGCGGGAGGCGGCGTAGGCGTCGGCGGCGACCGGTTCGGCCGTGCGGAGGCGTATCCGGCCCAGCTCGTTGGTGGTGAGGCCGGAGTCGGGCCGGCCGGGCAGGTCCTGGACGATCGCCTTGACCGTACGGGTGGTGTGCCGGAGCAGCACCCGGTCGCCGACGCGCAGGGGCCGGTCGTGCAGATGGCAGACGTCCGCGTCCAGGCTCCGGGTGAGCGCGGGCGCCTCGGCCACCGGGGCGATGAGGTCGCCCCGGCCGATGTCGAGGTCGTCGGCGAGGCGTACGGAGACCGAGTCCAGGGCGTACGCGGCGTCGACGGGTTCGCCGAGCCGGTCGACGGCGGTGACCGTGGAGGTGACCCCGGAGGGGAGCACCACCACCGCGTCACCGGTGCGCAGCTCGCCGGTGGCCAACTGGCCCGCGTAACGGCGGTCGTCGCCGTGCCGGATGACGTACTGCACGGGGAGCCGGGCCGGACGGTCCGCCTCCGCGTCGTCGGCGCGGACGGTCTCCAGATGGTCGAGGAGCGTGGGGCCCGCGTACCAGTCCATGTGCGCGGAGCGGTCCACGACGTTGTCGCCGGTCAGCGCGGAGACCGGGATGGCGGTGAACCCGCCGAGCGGATGGTCGAGTTCGGCGGCGCACCGGGCGAACTCCTCGGTGATCCGCAGGAACTCCTCCTCCGACCAGTCGACGAGGTCCATCTTGTTGACGGCGAGGACGACGTGGGGGACGCGGAGGAGTGCGGCGACGGCGGCGTGGCGGCGGGTCTGTTCGACGACGCCGTTGCGGGCGTCGACGAGGACGACGGCGAGTTCGGCGGTGGAGGCGCCGGTGACCATGTTGCGGGTGTACTGCACGTGGCCGGGGGTGTCGGCGAGGATGAACCGGCGCCGGGGGGTGGCGAAGTAGCGGTAGGCGACGTCGATGGTGATGCCCTGCTCGCGTTCGGCGCGCAGGCCGTCGGTGAGGAGGGCGAGGTCGGGGGTGTCCTGGCCGCGGTTGCGGGAGGCGTGTTCGACGGCTTCGAGCTGGTCGGTGAGGACCGACTTGGAGTCGTGGAGGAGGCGGCCGACGAGGGTGGACTTGCCGTCGTCGACGGAGCCGGCGGTGGCGAAGCGCAGCAGCGTGGTCTCTGCCAACGGCTGTGTGGTGGTGGTCATTTAGAAGTACCCCTCGCGCTTGCGGTCTTCCATCGCGGCTTCGCTCATCTTGTCGTCGGCGCGGGTGGCGCCGCGTTCGGTGAGGCGGGAGGCGGCGATTTCGGTGATGACGGCGTCGAGGGTGGTGGCGTCGGAGTCGACGGCTCCGGTGCAGGACATGTCGCCCACGGTGCGGTAGCGCACGAGGCGGGTCTGGGTGGGTTCGGTGTCCTTGGGGCCGCCCCAGTCGCCGGCGGTGAGCCACATGCCGTCGCGGTTGAAGACCTCGCGGTGGTGGGCGAAGTAGATGGCGGGGAGCTCGATGTGTTCGCGCTGGATGTACTGCCAGACGTCGAGTTCGGTCCAGTTGGAGATCGGGAAGACGCGGACGTGTTCGCCGGGGGCGTGGCGGCCGTTGTAGAGCTGCCAGAGTTCGGGGCGCTGGCGGCGGGGGTCCCACTGGGAGAACTCGTCGCGCAGGGAGAAGACGCGTTCCTTGGCGCGGGCCTTCTCCTCGTCGCGGCGTCCGCCGCCGAAGACGGCGTCGAAGCGGTGGTGCTGGATGGCTTCGGTGAGGGGGATGGTCTGGAGGGGGTTGCGGGTGCCGTCGGGGCGTTCGCGCAGGGTGCCGGCGTCGATGTACTCCTGGACGGAGGCGATGTGCAGGCGCAGCCCGCGGGCGGCCACCGTGCGGTCGCGGTAGTCGAGGACCTCGGGGAAGTTGTGGCCGGTGTCGACGTGCAGGAGGGTGAAGGGGATCGGTGCGGGGGCGAAGGCCTTCAGCGCGAGGTGGAGCATCACGATGGAGTCCTTGCCGCCGGAGAAGAGGATCACCGGCCGCTCGAACTCCCCCGCCACCTCACGGAAGATGTGCACCGCCTCCGACTCCAACGAGTCCAGGTGCGAGCGCGCCGGGGGCGTGGAGGCTTCCCGGGTGCGACGGGCCGTGGGGGGCGTGAGGGTGTGGTTCATGCGGGGTCCTCCCCGTCGTGCGGGACAGGGACGCCGTGGCGTTCCGGTCCGTCGCGCAGTTCGTCGAGCGGTCCGGCAGGCTGCCCGTCGTGCGGTCCGTCGTACGGTCCGCCGAGCAGGTCCAGGACGTCCTGGGTCGATTCGGCCACCGTCCGGCGGTGGGCGGCGATCCGCAGATCGGGCGACTCGGGCGCCTCGTACGGGTCGTCCACGCCGGTGAGCCCGCTGATCTCGCCCGCCGCCTGCTGGGCGTACAGCCCCTTCACGTCGCGTACCGCGCAGACCTCCACCGGGGTCGCGACATGGACCTCCAGATAGCGGGTGCCGCTCTTCGCGTGCCGGGCGCGGACCGCCTCGCGGCTGTCGGCGTACGGGGCGATGACGGGGACGACGGCGACGACGCCGTTGCGGGCGAGGACCTCGGCGACCAGCCCGATCCGCTGGACGTTGGTGTTCCGGTCCTCGCGGGAGAAGCCGAGCCCGGCCGAGAGGAACGTACGGATCTCGTCGCCGTCCAGCACCTCGACCCGGCGGCCCGCCGCGCGCAGCCGCTCCTCGACCGCGCGGGCCAGGGTGCTCTTGCCGGAGCTGGGCAGGCCGGTCAGCCAGACGGTGGCGCCGCCGGAGGGGATGCGGCAGGGGCTCAGCACGGGTACCCCCAGGCGCGGGATATCTCGCGCAGGCGTGCGGGGACTTCCTCTGCGGAGGGCAGCGGGCGGGCCTGCTGGATTTTGCCGGACTTGATGTTGTCGCTCCAGTCCCCGATGAATGCCTGGAAAGGGCCGTGGTCCTGTTTTCCGTAATTCAGCATTTCCGGGGTCCATGGGACACCGATGAATTCGCAGATTTCCTTGGTGATGCCGGCGGGGTCCTCCGTCAATTCCTCGTACCGCACGGTGAGGCCCGGCAGCGCGGCGCGCGCCTCGTGGACGGCGTCCACGTAGGTCTTCACCTCGGAGACGGTCGCTTCGAGGTCGCGGTCGGGGCGGCCGTTGACGAGCGAGGTCACCATCGAGGCCGGGTGGCGCAGCAGGAAGACGAACCGGGCGTCGGGCCAGGCCTCGTGGAGCCGCCGCCAGATGAGGGCGTTGCCGGGCGTCTTGTCGACGATGACGTCCTTGCCGCTGTGCATCAGCTCGCGGTGGAGCACCCGGTCCCAGAGCAGATGTTCGAGTTCGGCCTGGTCGAGGCCGAGCTTGTCCATCGCCTTCTCGCTGTACGCCTTCTGCAGCCGCACCTCCAGGGTGCGCAGATGCATCTCGTGGGGTGCGCGCACCGAGGGGTGGCTGTTGAGCAGCACCCGCAGCAGGGTGGAGCCGGACCGCACCGAGGAGATGACGAAGACGGGGTCGGGAACCAGCCGTGCGCCGCGGGGAGCGGGCCGTGCGGGTGCCGGTCGTCGGGTGGTCGCCGCGCCCACGCGGTTCCTCAGGGCGCGCAACGTCCGGCGGGCCCGGCGGCCGGCCGCCCTCACCCGTGGGTCGTGCTGGAGCATTCGGTTCGTACCTCCTCGTGGATGCGGCATTCCGCACTGCGTACCCCGAGTTTTATTACGGCTTCATGAAATGGGCGTGATTCGAAACTGTGCCGGTGGTGAGATCTTGCTGAGAGATTGATGAGAAAGAGGGCTGTGTTACGGTCGCCGACGTGCGGAGAGAGATAATTCCAGGAATGAATTTCCGGAACGCACCGGGCACCCCTGTGTCGTCGGGAGACCCTGTGCCACCGGGGATCCCTGTGCAGTCGGGCATCCCGGTGCCGCCGGACGGTGGCGGGGAGCGCCGGGCCTCCGGCGGCCCGACCCGTCTCCTCGTCACCGGCGGCGCGGGTTTCGTCGGCTCCGCGTACGTACGCCATGTCCTCGGCCCGGAAGGACCCGGCGACGTGACCGTGACCGTCCTGGACAAGCTGACCCACGCGGGCACCCTGACCAACCTCACGACCGTGCTCGCCGATCCGCGGTTCGGGTTCGTGCACGGGGACGTCTGCGACCCGGCGGTCGCCGCCCGGCTGGCCGGCCGGCACGACGAGATCGTGCACTTCGCGGCCGAGACGCAGGTGGACCGGTCGGTGGACGGTACGGCGGTCTTCGTGGCGACCAACGTGCTCGGTACGCAGACCCTCGCGGAGGCCGCCCTGCGCGGCGGGGTCCGCAGGTTCGTCCACATCTCCACCGACGAGGTGTACGGCCCCGGGGGCGCGGGCCCCCGCGCCGAGGAGGCCCCGCTCGCCCCCGACTCCCCGTACTCCGCGTCGAAGGCGTCCGCCGACCTGATCGCGCTGGCCCACCACCGCACCCACGGCCTGGACGTCCGCGTGGTGCGGGCCGCCGGGACGTACGGCCCGCACCAGTTCCCCGAGCACACCGTGCCGTCCCTGGTCACCCGGCTGCTGGGCGGACTCGACGTGGTGCTCGGGGACGGGGACGGTGGGGGCGGGGACGAGGGCGCCCGGGTGCGCGACTGGCTGCACGTCGAGGACCACTGCCGGGGCATCGAACTCGCCCGGACCCGGGGCCGCCCCGGCCGCACCTACAACCTCGGCGGTGGAGCGGAACTGAGCGAGGAGCAGCTGACCGGACTCCTGGCGGAGCTGTGCGGCGCCCTCCCGGCCCGTACCGAAGAGGCGGGCCGCCCGGCCGGGAAGCCCGTGGCCCCCCGTACCGAAGAGGTCCCGGCGGCCGGCGCCGCCTGGTCGCGCGCCCGCACGGAACTGGGCTACCGGCCGCGCCGCGCGCTCCCCGAAGGGCTCGCCGAGACCACCGCCTGGTACCGGGAGAACCGTGCCTGGTGGGAACCGCTCACCTCCTGAGCCGGCGGGCGGCCGAGCCTGCCGATACGGGGACGAACGGGGTATGTGGGGCGCGCGGTGAACCGGAACGGTGCACGGCACACGCGGTGTTGACGGTTCTCGGACACATAGACGAGGTCAAGGCAGTGTCCTAACGTCACGTCACTCGGTTAGATGAGTGTGGACACCAGAACGCCTCGGTTCGACGATCAACCCGCCCTGAGCATGACCAAGGTGGACAGCGACCCCGCGCAGGTCATCGTCAACCACGCCAGCTTCCGGGTGCAGCTTCCCCCGGGCCAGCGCGCACGGCTGCGGGGTCCGGCTCCGGTCGGCGCCGCACGCGTCCCGGCGATGAGTGGGGCCGGGGGGCGCAGGCGGGCCCCGGTCGTCTGGAGCGGGAGGTCGGAGCCGGGCGATCCGGGGGCGTCGGGCCTGCTCCAGGCCGTACGCAACTCCTCCACCGGCCATAGCCCCTCCGGTGCCACCCAGCTCATCCCGCGCCTGGACGAGACGCAGCCCAACCCGGTGCTGCCCACCCCGCAACGCGCGGGCGGCGGCCCGCTCCTCCCGCCGATGCGGCAGGCGGTCGGCGCGTACGACGGGGCCGGCCCCGCGTACGACGGCTTCGAACGGTACGACGAGAAGTTCGGCAACGGCCGCTACGGCGACGACAAGTCCGGCGCCGAGGGGTACGACGACCGGTACGCAGACGACGGGTACGACGACCCGGACGAAGGCCCCGAGGCCCGCGAACGGCGGACCTCCGGCGACTCCGTCCGGCACGCCTACTACCCGGGCCGCCGGATGAACCTCGGCGTCGTCCTCTTCCCGCTCCGCGTGTTCCTCGGCTTCATCTCCATCTACGCGGGCATGGGCAAGCTCTGCGACCCCGTCTTCTTCGACGGCGGCGAACGCGGCTCCATGGTCAAGTGGCTCAACTCGCTCCACCCGTGGGCGGCGGCCGAGCCGCTGCGCGAGGCCGCCCTCTCGCACCCGGTCGGCGCGGGCCTCACCGTCGCCTTCCTCCAGGTCATCGTCGGTGTGCTCACCGTCCTCGGCCTCTGGCAGCGGGTCGCCGCCGCCTTCGGCGCGCTGCTCTCCGCCGCGCTGCTGGTCACCGTCAGCTGGCACACCGTCGCCGTCTACGACGCCCCGGACATCATCTTCCTCGCCGCCTGGAGCCCGCTCGTCATCGCGGGCGCCCCGGTCTACTCGGTCGACGCCCGCCTGGCCGGCGAGGCGTGGCGCCGGCTCGGCCCGCGCTCCGAGCTCTGGGAGCTCCGCAGCCGGGTGCTGCGGCGCGGCTCGGTCCTGGCGAGCGTGATCGTCGGACTCACGCTGCTCGTCGGCTCCGTGCTGGGCGGCGCGGTCCGGTCCACCCAGGTCGTGACCGTACCCGGCCCGAACGAGAAGCCGACCAACCAGCTGCCCGGCATGCCGCTCCCGGAGGAGACCCCGGTGAAGCCCAAGGCGCCGAAGAAGAAGGCCCCGGAGCGCACCCCCGTACCGTCCCGCTCCGTCGCCCCGCCGGCCCCGTCCGCCGAGCGCACCGCCCCGAGCACCGAGGCCACCGCCGGACAGGCCACCACCGGTACGGACGCCGAGCCCAGCGCGACGCAGGGCACCGTCCAGGCCCCCCCGCAGCAGGAGACGTCTCCGCAGGCACCCCCGTCCGCCAGCTCCTCCGGCCCGTCCTCCTCCGGTGCCACCACCGGCGGCGACGGAGGAGGCGCCACCGGCGGGGACACCTCGGACCCGTCCGACGGCGACACCGGCTCCGCCGACTCGACCTCAGGCGGCGGCCGGAACCCGCTCGGGGGGCTCCTCGGCTGACGAGCAGCGGTTCGGTAGTAACGCTGAAGAGGTCCCACCGACGGCTGTCGGTGGGACCTCTTGCTGTGTGTGTACGGGTGGGACCTCTTGCTGTGCGCGTGGGGCGGCCTTACTCCTCAGCCGGGCTGCGCGCTCAGCCGGAGTGCGTGCCTCAGCCCGCCTGTGCCCCGAGTTCCTTGGCGGCCTCGGTCAGGTCCTTCGCCGTGTCGATCGCCCGCCAGTAGGCGCCCTGCGGCAGCGGGTACCCGGCGAGCAGGCGCTCGCGGGCCAGCCGCGGGAAGGTGGTCCGCTCGTGGTCGCCCCGGTCGGGCAGCAGCCCCGTGAAAGCGGGGGAGAACACGTACACACCGGCGTTGATCAGATACGGCGACGGCGGCGACTCGATGAAGTCGGTGATGTGCCCGAACGCGTCCGTCTCCACGGCACCCCACGGAATGCGCGGCCGGGCCAGGGCGAGGGTGGCCGTGGCGTCGCGCTCCGCGTGGAACGCGGCCATCTCGCGCAGCGAGAAGCGGGTCCAGATGTCGCCGTTCGTGGCGTACCAGGGCTGCTCCGGATCGGGCAGCCGGGCGGCGGCGTACTTCAGCCCACCGCCACGCCCCAGGGGCTCGTTCTCGACGACCGTCGTCACGTTCAGCGGGAGGACGGCCGAATCCAGCCACTCCTGGAGCACCTCGGCGAGATGGCCGCAGGAGATCACGACGTCGGTGACGCCCTCGGCGGCCAGCCAGGAAAGCTGATGGCCGATGATCGGGGTCCCGGTGCCCGGGATCTCGACCATCGGCTTGGGACGGTCATCGGTGTACGGGCGCAGTCGCGACCCCTGGCCACCGGCCAGGACCACGGCCTGCGTCGGATACGTATGCAGCATGGCAGGCACGATATGCCGTGCCTGCCATGTCTGCCGGTCGCGTTCGGTCGGACTGCGGTCAACCGGACCGAGGGCCGACCGGAGTGCGTTCAGCTGAACTGTGCGACGCCCGAGGCGAACGACGTGTCGCAGACCGGTCGCGAGAAGCGGTGCGCGCGCGTCGGACCGTACTGCTCGACGGCCGCCTTGCCGAGCGCCTTGGCGATCGACATGCAGTGGCGGGCCAGTGAAGGCTTCTGCTCGACCGCACGCTGAAGGTCCGTCAGGGCGACGCCCGGGTCCTTCTCCTTGAGTTCGACGAGCAGCTTCTCGCGCAGGATGTCCTGCGGCGCGAGAGGCTTGGCCTTCTGCGACACGGTCGCCGAGGCGGTGGTCAGCAGCTGGGTGTCCGTGTTCGGCGCTGACCACGGCACGCGGGTGACCGCGAGCGTCCCGGACAGGACCATGACGACGGGCAGGACGAAGGCGAGGGTACGGCCGATTCGGCGCGCGGTGTGGGTCACGCAGCGAGCGTAGCGGTCCGTGACGAGTCGGCGACCTTCCGTCACTCTCGCGGGGGAGAGTTCGAGCGCCCTTTTCGAATCGGAGGTTGACGGGGGAGGGGGAATTGCCCCGACTGGAGCCGGTATTCGCCGCTCGCGCCGGTCCCGTCCCTCAAACCCTGTCGGGGGCGGCGTGCGTGATCCCGCGGGGTGGCACGTGGGGGCTCGTGGGGTGGCGTGCGGGGTGGGGGTGGCCCGTGTACGACGACGGTCCCGCCTCCTCGGAAGGAGACGGGACCGTCGGTGTGTTCAGCTGCCCGGGCGGTCAGGCGCCCGTGCGGTGGTGCGGTGTCGATCAGGCGGTGAGGCGCTCGCCGGTCGAGGTCGCGAAGACGTGCAGCTCGTCCGGGCGCGGGACGACGTGCAGCTTCGTGCCCTTCTCCGGGACGGCGCGGCCGCCGACGCGGACCACGAGGTCCTTGTGCTGGCCGCCGACCTCGGCACCGCCGTAGACGAAGCCGTCGGCGCCGAGCTCCTCGACCACGTTGACCGAGACGGCGAGGCCGGCCGGGGCGTCGGAGGAGGCCTTGGAGAGGCCGGTCGCGGCGGCGCCACCGTGCTCGACGATGTCGAAGTGCTCCGGGCGGATGCCGACCGTGACGGTGGTGTCACCGCGGTTCGCGGCGGCGGTGAGCGCCTCGCGGGAGACCGGGACGACGCTGTTGCCGAACTTCACGCCGCCGTCGGTGATCGGGACCTCGATCAGGTTCATCGCGGGGGAGCCGATGAAGCCGGCGACGAAGAGGTTCGCCGGGCGGTCGTACATGTTGCGCGGCGAGTCGACCTGCTGGAGCAGACCGTCCTTGAGGACCGCGACACGGTCACCCATGGTGAGGGCCTCGACCTGGTCGTGCGTGACGTACACGGTCGTGATGCCGAGGCGGCGCTGCAGCGAGGCGATCTGCGTACGGGTGGAGACACGGAGCTTGGCGTCGAGGTTCGACAGCGGCTCGTCCATGAGGAAGACCTGCGGCTCACGCACGATGGCGCGGCCCATCGCGACACGCTGACGCTGACCACCGGAGAGCGCCTTCGGCTTGCGGTCCAGGTAGTCGGTGAGGTCCAGCATCTTGGCGGCCTCTTCGACCTTCGCCCGGATGTCGGTCTTGTTCACACCGGCGATCTTGAGCGCGAAGCCCATGTTGTCCGCGACGGTCATGTGCGGGTACAGCGCGTAGTTCTGGAACACCATGGCGATGTCCCGGTCCTTCGGCGGCAGGTGCGTGACGTCGCGGTCACCGATGCGGATGGCGCCGGCGTTGACGTCCTCGAGACCCGCGAGCATGCGCAGGGAGGTCGACTTGCCACAACCGGAGGGACCGACGAGGACGAGGAACTCGCCGTCCGCGATGTCGATCTCGAGCTGGTCCACCGCGGGCTTCGTGGAGCCGGGGTAGATGCGGGACGCCTTGTCGAACGTGACACTGGCCATGCGGATGCTTCTCCTTCACCGGCAGGAACGTGCCGGACGATCCGAGTAACGGAGTGATCTGGTCCACTCGGGTGAACCCGCTGCGACGCTACCTGGCGTTTTGCGTTCTGTCTGTAGTCCAGGCCACGTGAATTTCACGTCCTGGACACACGCCGCATTGGTTACACTGCACGGGCACGCGCCGGGCCCCGCGCAGGGGCCGCGCCCGCGCTCGCCTCCTTAGCTCAGTCCGGCCAGAGCAACGCACTTGTAATGCGTAGGTCGTCGGTTCGAATCCGACAGGGGGCTCACCGTGAACCCCAGGTCGCAGCTCTTGTGACCTGGGGTTTTGTTCTTTTCGAGATCAATGTCCAACGGCGGGGCACTTCTCTCGGCGCACCATGGTCGCCCCCGGTGGACAACCGGTGGACAGCCGTGCGTGAGGCTCCGTCAGGTGAGTGCCACCGCCCTTGGCGCCGACAGGTGAGATCCACAGGTCTCCGACGGGTCTGTCGGAGGCGTCGAGCTGTCCGGTCCTCACACCTTTCCCGTCCCACACCTTTCCCGCCCCACGGATCAAGCAGATCGGGCACGGAAGGGCGGGCTGCCGAAGTCGACGGTGTCGACGCGTCCGCCGCCGGTGGTGCCGGCCGGGAAACGCGGTTGGCATCCGGTCGGCGGGGCTTACGGGGTGCCAGTCAACTGGGCTGGGGGGTGAGAAGGGTCACCCAGGAGGGGTCTGACCCTCCCGGAATGAGCCTCTTACATTGGTGCACGTCATGTGAATCCCCAGGTGGGAAGGCATTCGAAGGCGCGGGAGTCGTGCGCGTCGGAGCCTTTGTGGGGGAGCCGTGGCGACGGGGCGATCCAGGGAACGGGTAGGCGACATGGCGCAGGAGACGGTGAGTTTCGCCGTGCTGGGCTCGCTTGAGGTCCGGGTCGGCGAGCGCCGGCTGCGGCTCGGCGGGTCCGTACTGCCCCGTGTCCTGACGACTCTGCTGCTCAGTCCCGGCCAGATGCTGCCGGTGGCCCGGCTCGTCGAGGCGGTCTGGGGGGAGAACCCACCGTCCACAGCTGCCCACCAGGTACGCAAGGCCATCGGTGACCTGCGCCAGCGCATCCCGGGCGGCTCAGCGGTTTTCGTCACGGACGGGCCCGGCTACCGGGCGGACATCCCGCCCGGAGAGCTGGACATCAGCCTGTTCTCCCTGCGGTTGCAGCGGGCACGCGAGGCCCTCGGTGCCCGCATGACGGCGGAGGCCGCCGAGCAGCTGCGTACGGCACTCGGCCTGTGGCGCGGTCCGGCCCCCGACGCGGAGAGCAGCGGGCCTCTCATCGCGGCCGGCTACGCCGTGCTGGAGGAGCGCCGCCTCGCCGCCATCGGCCAGCTCGTCGATCTGCGTCTCGACCTCGGTGAGCACCAGGAACTCGTCGGCGACCTGATGGAGCTGGTCGCCCAGCATCCGCTGCGGGAGAGTCTCCGAGGGCAGCTGATGCTCGCCCTGTACCGGTCGGGACGGCAGGCGGAGGCGCTCGGCGAGTACACCGCGCTGCGCGAGATCCTCGTGGAGGAACTGGGGGTCGATCCGGGACGGCAGCTCGGCAGCTTGTACGAGGCGATCCTGCACGGGCGCCCCGAACTGCAGGCCGCACCGCGTACGGCCGGGCACGAGAATCCGTCGGGTCCGGAACCGGCCGCGCCCGACGAGTACGCGGCCCCCTGCACGCTGCCGCACGACCTCACCGGCTACGCCGGCCGTGAGCGAGAGCTGGACCTGCTGCTCGGCACGGCCGACGACACCCGACGGCTGCGGATCGTCGCCGTCGACGGCATGGGCGGCAGCGGCAAGACCTCCCTCGTGGTCCGGGCCGCGCACCGGCTCGCGGATGCCTATCCGGACGGGCGGCTCCACACCGATCTGCGCGGGTTCTCACCGAGCCAGGAGCCCCGCGACCCCGGCATCGTGATCGCCGCGCTGCTGCGCACCCTGGGCGTGCCCGACGAGCGGATTCCCGAGGACCTGGACGGGCGCGTCGCCCTGTGGCGCTCCGCCCTGTCCGGCCGTCGGGTCCTGCTCGTCCTCGACAACGCGGCGGACGCGGCACAGGTCCGACCGCTCCTCCCGGCGTCGGCGGGCTGCCTCGTGCTGATCACCAGCCGCAGCCGGATGAGCGAACTCGACGGCTCGGAGTCGGTGAGCCTGGACGTTCTGCCCCCGGCCGACTCCCTCGCTCTGCTCCGGGCCGCGCTCGGGGAGGAGCGCGCCAGGACCGAGTCGGCGGAGATGGAACGGCTCGCCGAGCTCTGCGGACACCTCCCGCTGGCGCTGTGCGTCGCGGCGGCCCGGCTGCGCAGCCGGGCGCGCTGGACGGTGCGCTATCTGGTGGACCGGCTCGCCGACGAGTCCCGGCGCCTGGACGAACTGCGCTCGGGGGACCGCAGCGTCGAGGCCACGCTGCGGCTCTCCTACCAGGCCATGGGAGTGGAGCACCGCACGATGCTGCGGCTGCTCGCGATCCATCCCGGCACGGACTTCGACGTCCCCGCGGCGGCGGCGCTGCTCGGCCTGGAGCGGGCGGACGCGGAGGACGTGCTGGAGCAGTTCCTCGACGTCCATCTCCTGGAGCAGCACGAGATGGACCGCTACGCCTTCCACGACCTGGTCCGCCGGTTCGCGCGGCGGCTGCCGCCCGAGGGGGACGAGACGGCGGCCTTCGCCCGGCTGCTCGACCACGGACTGGCCGTGACGGACGAGGCATGCCGCGTCCTGTTCCCCTCGCGGGGCGCCGACCCGCTGCGGGGCTCCCCGTCCGCCGCGCCGCCGGCGGTCATGACGCCCAAGCTGGCGGCCGCGGTCTTCGACCGGGAACACAGCACGCTGCTCGCGCTCGTGCGGCACGCGGTGGCCGAGGAGGGGTTCGACGAGCAGGCCGTCCCGCTCGCCCGGAATCTCGTGTTCTACCTCGACATGCGCAGCTACCTGCCGCAGTACGAGGAGACCGCCGCCCTCGCCGCCACCGCCGCACGGCGGCTGAACAACCTGCCGGCGTTGCGCAACTGCCTGAACAACCTGTCGGTCGCGCAGTGGAAGGCGGGCCGGTTCACCGAGGGGATCGCCACGGTCGCCGAGGCGCTCGCCATCGCCGAGGAGCTGGACGACCGGCGCGACATGGCGGTCAGCCTCAACTCGCTCGGCCTGCTGAACAGTTCCCTGGGCCGTCTCGCGGCGGCCAAGGAATGCCTGGAACGCGCGGTGGAGTTGTTCCAAGGCTCAGCCGCCGGCCGTCAGGAGGGCTACGCCCACAGCAACCTCAGTTCCGTGTACTCCTACCTCGGACGGCACCAGGACGCGGCGGCGGCCGCAGAACGGGCCGTCCAGCTCAGCTGCCGCTACGGAGCGGAGAGCGAAGGGGTGACCGCGCTGACCGACCTGGCCATCGCCCAGCTCTCCCTGAACGAGACGGCTCAGGCGCACGCCACCATCTCCCGGGCACTGAGCCTCGGGGACGAGAGACGCACGCCCGAGGACCTCGCTCTGGCGTTCGCCGTCGCCTCGGACATCCACCAGCGCCTGGGCGACCACCGGCGGAGCTCGGATTGCGCCGAGCGCTCGCTGGAGCTGATCAGGTCCGAGGGCACCGCCATCCGCCGGCCGGCGGTGGAGAACATCCTGGGCAACGTCCACGGCCGCCGGGGCAGCCACTACCGCGCCCTCGCTCTGCACCGGGACGCCTACCGCCACGCCCAGGTCATCGGATTCCGGGTGGAAGCGGCCCACGCGCTGCGCGGACTGGCCACGGCCGAGGCCGCGCTGGGCGACGCCGAATCGGCCCGCGTCCACCGGGAGCAGGCCGACGAACTCTGCACGAGGATGGGCATCCCCTTCGACCGTTACGCCGCCTGAGGGGCAGGCCCGGCCGACGTGGTCCGGGCCGGCCCCTCAGACGGCGTCCCCGGGTGCGCGTCAGGAGGGGCCGTTCTCCGACTGCGGGTCGGGGGTCGTGCCGGGGTCCGTCGCGAGGGGCGCGAGGTCGCCCGCGGCCGCCGTCGCGGACCACTGCACCGGCTCGGCCTGCGCCGCTCCCGCCGCCGCACCAAGGGCGAGAGCCAGCGCCGCGAACCCCGTGACAGCGGCCTTCTTGATGCTCATTACTGTGCCCTTCGCTCTGACGACATCCTGTGGTGCCGACCCGTCTCGGTCCGGCACCACACAATCTCGCCCCACCCGTTCCCGAACGATTCCCGGAAAGTTACCGGCACCTCAGACCGGCTCGGGCACCGGCAGCAGGAGGTCGCGTACCGCGGACACCGCCGTCTCCGCGGCCCTGGTCTGGGCCTCCGCCGTGCTCGCCCCGATGTGCGGAGTGGGCAGGAGCGAGGGCAGGGCGAGCAGGTCGCGGGGGACGGACGGTTCGGCGGCGAAGACGTCGAGGCAGGCGCCGGCGATCCGGCCCTCGGCCAGGGCCAGGGCCACGGCCTTCTCGTTGACGATGCCGCCGCGGGCGGTGTTGACCAGGAGCAGGTTCCGCTTGGCCAGGCGCAGTTCCCTCTCGCCGATCAGGTTGCGGGTCCCGGCGGTGAGCGGCAGATGCACGGTGAGGACGTCCGCGCCGCTCAGGAGTTCGCCGAGCCCCACCGCGCGGGCGCCCCAGGGGTCGGCCGCCTCCTGGAGTACGTACGGGTCGTGGTACTCGATCCTCATGTCGAAGGCCGCGAGCCGCCGGGCGACCAGTCGGCCGACCCGGCCGAAGCCGAGGATGCCGACGGTCCTGCCGGACAGCTCGCTCCCCTGGAAGTCGGCACGCCGCCACTGTCCGGCGCGCAGCGAGGCGGCGGCCGCGGGGATGTTCCGCAGGGCGGAGATGATCAGGCCGACGGTGAGTTCGGCGACGCTGACGACGTTGGACTCGGGCGCGTTGGCGACCAGGACGCCGGCTTCCGCGGCGGCCTCGACGTCAACGTTGTCGAGGCCGACTCCGGCCCGTGCGACGATCCGCAGCCGGGGCGCAGCCGCGAGCACCTCGCGGTCGACGCGGGTGGCGCTGCGGATGATCAGCGCTTCGGCGTCGGCCACGGCGGCGAGGAGCGCCGGGCGGTCGGTGCCGTCGCAGCGGCGGACCGTGAACCGCGTGCCGAGTCCGGCGAGTACCTGCTTCGGCAGCGGGTCGGCGACGACGACGGTGGGGGTGGTCATGGGATACGGGGTCTCCGTGTGCGGGAGGGAGGTGCGGCGGGTGTCAGCCACGGCGGGCCGCCGGGGTCAGGCGCAGCGGCAGCGAGCGCAGGCCGTTGACGACGATGGAGTCCAGGCGCTCGGGTGTGCCGTCGAGCGTCATCTCGCCGACCTGGGCGGTGAACTCCCGCAGCACCGCCTTCATCTCCAGTTTGGCCAGCTGGGTGCCGACGCAGTAGTGGGAGCCGGCGCCGAGTGCGAGATGGCGGTTCGGGGTGCGTCGTACGTCGAAGTCGTCGGGGTCCGTGAAGTGCGCCGGATCGCGGTTGGCGGAGGTCAGCCAGCACACCACGAGGTCGCCGCGGCGGATGCGCTGCCCGCCGAGCTCCACGTCGGCGGTGGCCCGCCGTGTGATGTGGGTGGCGCTGGACGTCCAGCGCAGCATCTCCTCGATCGCGGTGTCCACGGTCGCGTCGAAGTCCCGCCGGAGCAGGTCCCACTGGTCCGGGTGGTCGAGCAGGGCGAGCAGTCCGCCGGACATCGCCAGACGTACGTTCTCGGTGCCGCCGACCAGGAGGTTGTCGCAGTTGAGCACGACGTCGTCCAGTGGCAGCGGCGCCCCCTCGTGCCGTACGCCGGCGAGCACGCTCACCAGGTCGTCGCCGGGCCGCGCACGGCGCTCCTCGACGAGTCCGGCGAAATAGTCGAGGATCTCCAGGTGCGCGAGGCTGCGCTCCTCGGAACTTCCCGCGCAGAAGGCGTCCGTGGACCACTCGACGATCCGCGGGCGGTCCTCGTCCGGTATGCCGAGGAAGGCGCACACCACGTCGAGCGGCAGCGTGGCGGCGATCTCCGTGACGAACTCGGTGCGCCCCACCGCGACGGCGGCACGGACCGTCTCCCTGGCCGTCCGGTCCAGGAAGTCGCCGAGCATCCGCAGGTTCCGCGGCGCGAACCAGCCCGCGATCGCTCCGCGCAGCGCGGTGTGCCGGGGCGGGTCGGACAGGGCGAGTGTGCGGTTGCTGCCGGGGTCGTCGCCCTGGGCGAGCGGGCGGAGGAGGATACCGGAGGACGAGCTGAAGGTGCCGGCGTCGCGGAGCACCTCCTTGATCTCGTCGTACCTGGTCAGGGACCAGAATCCGGGGAAGACGTCCGGTTCGTGCCAGGCGACGGGTGCCCGCTCGCGCATCCGGCGCCACAGGGTGAAGGGGTCGCCGGCGCGGTAGGTCGCACCGTCGAGAAGGGCGGCGATGTCGGGGCGGGCGAGCATGTCGGGGCTCACGGGGTTTCCCTTCGGGTGCGGTCGAGTGCGGCGCGCAGGAGCTCGACGGGCGGCTCCTCGCGCAGGTAGAAGTGGCCGCCCGGCACGGTGAGGGACGTGAAGTCCCCTGTGGTGTGCCGGGACCAGCGGGTGACGTGCTCCCGTATCCCCGGTACGTCCTGTTCTCCGGCGACGGCGGTGACGCGGGCGGTGAGCCGCTTGCCGGAGTGCTCGGTGTACCGGGCGACGAGCCGCAGGTCGCCCTTGATGTAGTCGAGGATCATCTCGAGCAGATCGGGCTCGGCCCGGATCTCGGGGCTGACCGGCTCGTACTGCTCCAGATACGCGAGGACGTCGGCGGTGTCCTCGAACGGAACGGCGGGCCGTTCGGCGGGGGCGGCCGCCGAGGAGATCACGAGGGCAGGCACGGGGGCGCCGGCCTGTTCGAGCCGGTGGGCGACCTCGAGGGCGACGTAGGCGCCCATGCTGTGCCCGAACAGGACGGAGTAGCGCTCTCCGGTACGCAGGATCTCCTCGGCAACCGAGGCGGCCAGGTCGAGGAGGCTCCCGGGGTGGTCCTCGGCGACGCGGTCCTCACGGCCCGGGTACTGCACGGCGTCCACGCGGGCGGCGGGCAGCAGGGAGGGCCAGGAGCGGAAGAAGGAGGCACAGCCGCCTGCGTGCGG
The DNA here is from genome assembly GCF_035953295.1 of Streptomyces sp. NBC_01335. Taxonomy (GTDB): domain Bacteria; phylum Actinomycetota; class Actinomycetes; order Streptomycetales; family Streptomycetaceae; genus Streptomyces. Next base: position 3,533,820 of record NZ_CP108370.1, on the reverse strand, counting down.
AAAGCACAGCACGGCGGGCCCGGAGCCGGGTTCCGGGGTGAGTCGGCGCAGGGAGACAGAGCTCCCGGTGGGCGTGTGGGGCATGGGTGACGACCGATCGGGGCGAGACATCGGGGAGAGTCGGGCCGGAGGCGCCGGAGCCGGTCGCCTCCGCGTGGTTCACGGTGCCGCGAGCAGTTCCGCCTGCTCGGCGACGGTGGCACGGCGGTACACGTCCTTGACCCCGATGGGACGGCCGGCGACCTTCCCGAGGGCACGGGCCAGACGCAGCACGGTCAGGGAGTTGCCGCCCAGTTCGAAGAAGGTCGCGTCGGACGAGGCCTGGACGGGGGCACCGAGGAGCTCCGACCAGACGGCGGCCACCAGGGCGGCCGGGGAGTCCGCCACCGGGGGCGCCGGGGTCTCGTGGACCCGCTGCGCGCCCGCCAGCAGGGCCGCCCGGTCGATCTTGTCGTGAGCCGTGCGCGGCAGGACGTCGGGAAAGAGCACCCGGTCCGGCACGACCGCCGGGCCGAGACTCTCCGCCACACGGGCCCGGACCGCCGCCGCGTCGACGGTGGTGCCCGGCCGCAGGGCGACGAAGGCGAAACACGTCGAGCTCGTGTGGTCGTACGCCGCGGCCGCGGCCCGTACGCCGGGGTGGGCGGCGATCGCCTCTTCGAGGGCTTCGAGCGTGACGCGTACGCCACGGATCTTGACCTCGTTGTCGATCCGGCCCGTGAAATCGAGCCCGTCCTGCTCTGTCCAGCGCCCGAGGTCGCCGGTGAGATATGCCCTGACGACCGGACCTGCCGGGTCCGTCAGCTCGACGAACCTGGCGGCCGTGTGCTGCGGGTCGGCCACGTATCCGGCGGCGACACCGGGGCCGGACAGCGCGATCTGTCCCTCCTCGCCGGCCGGCACCGGGCGCAGCAGGTCGTCGAGCAGGTGGACGGTCGCGCCGGGGACCGGGAAGCCGATGGTGGAGCGGCCGGGTGCGTCGTAGAGGCGGCAGGTGGCCCAGACGGTGCACTCGGTGGGCCCGTACTCGTTGGCGAGGGCGGCCCCGGGCAACGCTGCGAAGTGCTGTTCGACGAGTTGCTGCGGCAGGGACTCGCCCGCACAGACGGCGACCCGAAGAGAGGCGGTGGCCGCGGGGCCGGCGGCGAGCACGGGCAGCAGCTCGGCGTAGAAGCTGGGCACGGTGAGCAGGTGGCTGACGTGGTGGCCGGCGATCAGGTCGAACAGAGCGACTGGGTCGCGCCGTTCGTCCTCGCGGGCCACGACGAGGGTGCCGCCGGCGGCGAGGGTGCCCCAGACGCCGGCCACGGAGGAGTCGAAGTGGAACGGCGACAGGAGCAGGAAGACGGGGGTGCCGTACGGCTCGTACACCGCTAGCCGGGCCTGGGTGGAACTCGCCAGGTTGGCGTGCGTGACAGAGACACCCTTGGGCCTGCCGCTGCTGCCGGAGGTGTAGAGGACGTACGCCTCGTCGCCGAGATCGCCGAGATCGCCGAGATCGCCGGCATCGACGGTCTCGCCGGAGAGGGCCGGAGCGCTCGGTGCGACCCGGGGATCGAGCACCGTCGTCACCCCGGCCGTCTCCCGGATGTGCGCGGACGCGCTCCGCGGCGCCTCCGGGTTGAGGAACACGAACGACCGGCCGCTGAGCGCGACCCCGAGCGCGTGTGTGACGGCGCCGACCGTGCGGTGCGCGGCGATGCCGACGCGCCGTGCGTTCGTGCCGGACAGCGAGCGTGCGACCTCGGTGGCGCGCTCGACGAGCTGCCGGTAGTCGAGCACGTCGTCGCCGCAGACCACCGCCGTCCGGTCGGGGTGGCTGCGGGCCCGCTCGACCACGAGGTCGCAGACCCGCTGCACGGGCGGGGGCAGCGGAGGCCCGGAGAAGGCACCCGCCGGGTGGGAGGACAGGGGAAGGGTCATGCCCCTGATTCTGGGAGTCGGCTTCCCGGCGGACTCCCGGCCCGCTCCGGGAAGCGAACGGGAATCAACCGGTATTCCCGCCGCCTAGAACTCCGTATGTCAGCGGACGACACCGCCCCCGGCGGACAGCCCCCGCACCCACGACACCGAACTCATCGGAAGGCACGCGGTGTACAAGTCATTTGCCGAGAAACTGTCCGAACCTGACCTCATCGACCTGGGCGACGAGATCTACGTCCTGCGCTTCGAGGTCATGAAGGTCACCTCGGTGTACGCGGCGGTCAAGGCTCTCCTCGACCGCGGAGTGATCCGCCCGGGCCAGACGCTGGTGGACAGCTCCAGCGGCATCTACGGCCACGCCCTCGCCCTGGTCTGCCGCAACCTCGGGCTCAAGTGCCACGTCTTCGCCTCGGTCGCGGTCGACGCGGCGATCCGGACCCAGCTCAAGTACCTCGGCGCGACCTACACCCAGGTGCCGTCCTCCGACGACCCGGGTCTCCAGCACGACCAGGAGACACGCGTCCGCCTCGTGCACGCGTACATGGAGGAGAACCCGGACGCGTACTGGATGCAGCAGTACCACGACGACGTGCACTACATCGGTTACGAGAGCGTCGCGAACACCGTGGTGAAGGAGCTCGGCTCCAGCGGCGTCACCGTGGTCGGCGGTGTCGGCACCGGGGCGTCGACCAGCGCCATGAGCCGCTACCTGCGCGAGCTGTCGCCGGACGTCCGGGTCGCCGGCATCCAGCCCTTCGGCAGCCGTTCCTTCGGCTCCGAGGCCATTCCGCTGGACGGCTTCATCATCGCGGGCATCGGCAGCGGCATCCGGTTCGGCAACATCGACTACAGCGCGTACGACGAGATGCACTGGCTGAACTTCGACGTCTCGGCGGCCGGCTGCCGCCATCTCCTCGCGACGACCGGCGTGTTCGCCGGTCTCTCCTCGGGTGCCGGCTGGCAGGTCGCACGCCAGCTGCGCAGGAGCGCACCGGACGGCGGGCCGATCGTCTTCCTCGCCGCCGACCCCGGCCACCGCTACGTCGAGCGGGTCTTCCCGCCGGACGGGCCCGCCCAGCCGGACCCGGAGTTCGCGCCGACCGTCATCACCGACCTCGCGGACATGACCGGCCCCTGGAGCGCGATGGAGTGGGGACGCCGCGCCTACAGCGTCGAGGACGACCTGCCGACCTACACCCCCGCGACCTGACTCCTTCCCTCCCCGACCCCAGCGAGGCACCAGCCATGACCCCCACCCTCCACGTCGCAGTCATCAACTACGGCCCTCAGAGCGACTACGCCGCGATGCTCCCCGAACTGGCCGGTGCCCTGGAGGTGTACACCCACAACGACCTGAAGAACACGGGCGACTTCGCGCGCTACGAGTACGTACCGGACTGCGAGTTCGTTCCCTACGCGGAGCTGATGATCCGCCGCACGGCTCAGGAGAACCCGTTCACGCACGTCATCACGGACAACGAGTACGACCTGGAGCGCACCGCCCGGATCCGCGCGGCCCTCGGGATACCGGGCCAGTCCGCCGCGAGCGCGCTGTCCTTCCGCGACAAGGCGGTCATGAAGGAGGTCGCGGGACGCACGGTGCGCACCGCGCGCTTCGCCCGCCTGGAGACGATCACCGACCTCACGGACTTCATCGACGCGACCGGCTACCCGGTCGTGGTCAAGCCGGTCAAGCAGGGCGGTTCGCGCGACATCCGCGTACTGCGCGACGACGAGGACCTGGTGGAGTTCAGCCGGCGGCACTGGCGCGAGGACCTCTTGGCCGAGGAGTTCATCGATGGGCGTATGTACCACGTGGACGCGGTCCTTGCCCCCGGCTACCGGTTCGTCGCCTCGTCCCGTTACCTGCGCAGTTGCCTCGGCGTCTTCGACGGGCAGAACAACGGCTCGGTGCAGCTGCGCCCGGAGGACGAGCTCGCGCTGCGCTTGGAGGAGTTCTTCGACCGGACGCTCGAAGCCTTCGACGTCCCCGAGGTGAGCGCGTACCACCTGGAGGTCTTCCACACCCCGGACGACCAGTTCGTCCTGTGCGAGATCGCCTCGCGCGTCGGCGGCAACCGGATCCCGGCGCTGACGCAGCTGACGTACGGCGTCGATCTGCGCGCCGCCTGGCTGCGCCGGTCCGTCGGGTTGCCCGTCCCGCCGCCGCCCACCACCGCTCCGGACAAGGTGCATGGCTCGGTGTCCCTGCTGCCGCAGGGCCGACCGGTCCAGGCGCCCGGCCGGCCGCCGTTCCCGTGGGTGCGCGATTACCAGGTGAACCCGAATCTCCGCCCGGACGCCGTGGCGCAGAACAGCACGTCGCACCTGTGCTACGCGATCGTGGAGGGCGTGGACGCCGCCGAGGTCGAGGAGCGCCTGTACGAGGTGGAGGCCTGGCTGACGAAACACCTCCAGGACGTACCGGCGGAAGCCGCCGGCTCGTGAACACCTGGCGCGGCACGTCCGCCACCGGGCGGATGCTCCTGCTCGCGGTGCTGCTCACCGGCCTGACCACGTTCATGTTCCTGCCACTGCTTGCCCTGGACCTCACCGACCAGGGCATCCCGACAGCCCAGGCGGGTTTCCTCGTGGGGCTGCTCTCCTTCTGCGGGCAGGGATTCTCGCTGATCAGCGGGATGGTCGTGGACCGTTTCGATTCCCGGTTCGTGCTCGCGGCCGGCTTCGTCCTGCGCATCGCCGGCTATCTGCTGCTCGGACTCGGACTCGCGGACGGTACGCACATGGGGGCGCTGGTCGCAGGCATCGCGGTGATCGGCGTGGGCGGTTCGCTGCTCGGCATGTCGATCAAGACGCTGCTCGTCCGGGACGACAGCGTGCCCCGGCGCGAGATGCTGGCGCTGCGCTCGACCTTCGTGAACGTCGGTGTGATCGTCGGCCCGGCGCTGGGCGCGTTGCTCTACCCGTTCGGGTTCGACTACGTCCTCGCCGCCTGCGTGGCCTCGCACCTTCTGCTCGGCATACGGCTCACGGCACGCCCGGTGCAGGCCGCACCGCCCGCCGGGTCCCCGACCGTCGCGAGCGGCCGGCAGGTGCCCGGGAGCGGCGAGAGCTGGGCGCGCTGGCAGTGGGGGCCGCTGGTCCTCGTGGGGGTCGCGTACTGGGCGATCTACAGCCAGCTGAACGTCGTCCTGCCCATTGCCGCCAAGGAGTTGACGGGCAGCGCCGCCGCGATCTCGGTCGTCTTCACACTCAACGGAGCGCTCGTGGTGCTGTTCCAGTACAGCCTGCTGCGCCATGTGTTCCGCAAGGCCGGCACCCGCACCCTGCTGGCCCTCGGCTTCCTGGCCTTCGGTGGCGGCTACGCGCTGCTCATCGCGTTCAGCGGCTGGGGCGCGCTGATCGCCTTCGTGCTGCCGATCACGCTGGCCGAGATGCTGATCTCGCCGAGCCTCGACGAGCAGGCCGTGCGGGCGGGCTCGCTGCGCCGCACGGGACTCGCGCTCGGCACGATGAGCGCCGCGGGCGCGCTCGGCAGCCTGCTGGGCTCCGGGCTCGGAGGCTATCTCCTGGGGTCCCTCCACGGCGGCGGCCTGTGGCTGCTGATCAGCTGCCTGTCGCTCGCGGCCGCCGCATTCTGTTTCCTTCTCCCGAAAGGCAGTCCGCAGCATGCCTGATGCGACCGACACCGCCCGCCCGACCGCCGTCCTGCTCAACCCCCGTGACGCGGTTCTCGCGGCGGCCGAGCGACTGGGCCTGGCCGTGGTCCTCGTGGTCGACCCCGGCCAGCCGAGGCCGCCGGCCACGGGCGACCCGGAGATCGAGACAACCTGGACGGCCGACAGCTCCGAACTGATCACCCGGCTCCGGGAGCGCACCTTCCCCGGCCCGGTCAGTTGCTTCGGTTTCGGCGAGATCGGCGCCTCGGTGGCTGCGGTCGTCAACGGCGAGCTCGGCTGGCCCGGCAACCCCCCGCACGCGCCGGCCGTCCTCAAGAACAAGGCTGACCTGCGCGCCCTGGTCGGGGACAAGGCGGGCGCACCGGTCGCGTACGCTTTGGCCGCCACCCGGGACGACCTGCTGCCCGCGCTCACCGAGGTCGGCTTTCCCTGTGTGGCGAAGCCGGTGGACGGCACGGGAAGTTCGGGCGTGCAGTACCTGGCCGATGTGGCCGAGGCCGAGGCCTACACCGCAGCGCTCGACTGGCAGCGCCCGCTGCTCGTCGAGGAGTTCCTGGAGGGCACCGAGTACAGCGTCGAGGCCATGAGCTCGGACACCGGTCACCGCATCCTGGCCGTCACCGAGAAGCGCACCACGGGCGCACCGCACTTCGTCGAGACCGGGCACACGCTGCCCGTACGCCTGACGGACACGGCCGAGAGAGCGATCGCCGAGCTCGTCGGCGGGACCCTGGACGCCGCCGGCCACCGCTTCGGCACCTCGCACACCGAGGTCATGGTGACCGCGGCAGGGCCGCGACTCATCGAGTCGCACGGCCGTCCCGGCGGCGACCGGATCAGCGACATGCTGCACCTGGCGCTCGGCGAGGACGTGTTCGCCCAGTCGATGGCGGCCGTGTTCGGGCTGCCCGTGCAGCAGGCGCCGTCCCGCGACAGAGTGGCGGGCATCCGCTACGTCACCTTCGACGGGCCCGTCCCCGAAGGCGGCCTCAGGACCGAGCTGGTCGCCTCGCTGCCCGGCGTCGAAGAGGTCAGGATCACCGCACCCGCCGGACAGCTCCCCGGCGCCGTCACCAAGTCGGGGGACCGGCACGGCTTCGTGCTCGCCGTCGCCGACACACGCGACGAACTGGAGGGCCATCTCGACGCCGCCCTCCGCACTTTGACCGCAGGCGTCTGAACCGCCTCCCCCGCACCCCTTCCTGCTGAGATGTCGAGAGGTACCCCTTGCCGTACAAGATCCTGATCCTGGTGTCCGAGGCCTCGAAATTCGAGCTCAACAACGCTTCGATCATCCCGAGCGCGCTGTACCGCGAAGGCCACGACGTGCACATCGGTGACATCGACAGCCTCGGCGTTCACGAGAACGTGGTCGTGTGCGACCAGGTCAGGCTGTCCGAGGAGTTCGTCGCCGGCGCCGACTTCCCCGCGCTGCGCGAGTCCTACGCGTCCGCCGAGGACTTCGACCTCGTGTGGGTTCTCGCGGGGACCCATCCCGAGACCGACGACGACTCCTTCCGGCTCCTGTGGCTGCTGAACCAGCGCGTCCCGTTCGTCAACGGCGCCGGCGCGCTCTTCCACCTCAACACCAAGATCAACCTTGGTGCGATCGTGCCGGCCGAGAACCTGCCGGTGTCCTACGTCACCAACGACTTCGATTTCCTGAACGGCCTCGTCGAGTCGGACGGCGACCGCTCCTGGGTCGTCAAGCCCACCAGTGACGGCTGCGGCGCCGATGTGTACGTGGTCAACAAGAAGGACCGCAACCGCTCGGCGATCCTCGGTTCGGCGACCGGCAACGAGATGTCGCGCGTCGGCCGCTACGGCCGGGACGTCATCGGCATGGCCAAGCGCCACACCGCGGTCCAGGAGTACATCCCCAACGTCCGTACCAACGAGAAGCGCGTGATCATAGCGGGTGACCAGCCGGTCTCCGGCTTCCTGCGCTTCCACCCGGAGAACGACAACCGCTCGAACGCCACCCTCGGCGCCCGCTTCGAGAAGCTCGAACTCACCGAGGAAGAGGACGCGTTCGTGCGCGAGCTCGGCAGACGAATGATGGACCTCGGCATCTTCTACTCGGGCGTCGACCTGGCGTTCCCCTACGTCATCGAGATCAACATGGTGAACCCGGGCGGCCTCAGCTACCACCGCCGCGCCACCGGCGAGGACAAGTCCTCCGAGGCGGTCAACGCGGTTCTGGACGCCCTGCGCGCCGCCGGGAAGCTGAAGTGAGCGCGGCACGGGCGGTGTGGTCCGCCCTGGACCGGCGTGCCGTCGCCGCGTGGGCCGACTTCGAGAGCACCGGTGGGGCGAACCAGGACCGTACGGAGTTCACGGAGCGCATCCACCGCAAGGGCTGGGCGCACGCCTACCCGCCGCAGATCCTGTCGGCGGAGGCGGCCGACGATGTCGCGACGGTCGGCGTGCGCCTGGCGGAGCTCGTCTCGGGTTTCCCGCAGCGGGTGTTCGGCGAGGATCTCGCCGCCTGGGCGGAGTACCTGGGCGCGTCCGCCGACGACGCGGCCCTGATGACCGAGGCCCTCGCGAGCCCCCGTCTGGCCAAGGTGGCCCGGGCGTTCATGCGCCCCGACCTGGTGGTCACCGACGAGGGCCTGAAGCTGGTCGAGCTGAACGTGGCGACGTCCCTGGGCGGCCTCAGCACCTGCGCGCCCTACACCCGGGCCGCACGCTCCTCGGCGTACGCCCGCTTCCTGGAGTCCCGCGGTCTCGGCCTGGACGCACCCGACACCTCACGGGTCTGGCTGGAGGTCTTCGGCGGTCTCACCCGGCGGCACACCGACGGACCGCTGCATGTCTTCGAGGCGACCGCGAACCCCGCAGACATCGACTCGGGCCGGCGCTTCTTCGTCGACATGGTGCGCTCGGCCGGGCACCAGGTCAGCTGTGGCCTGGTGCACCACCTCGAACTCACCGACGAGGGCGTTTACTTCGAGGGCCGTCGGATCGACGCGGTGTTCACGGCGTACACCTGGCACGAGACCCGGCGCTTCGTGCCGCCGGCGCTCACCCGTCGTCTGATGGAGCTCGACGCGGCCGGCAAGGTCGACTTCATCGGCTCCCCCGCTGCGGGGCTCTTCGACAACAAGGCCAATCTGGCTCTGCTCTTCGAGTACGCCTCGTTGCTCACGAACGAGGAGCGGACCCTGGTCGAGCGACACGTGCCGGAGACGTTCCGGCTGAGTGAGGAGACCCTGGAGCGGGCCGTCGCGGCCCGCGAGCAGTTGCTGTGCAAGCCTGCGTCCGCCTACGGCGGCAAGGACATGAGGTACGGCTTTCCGCTGGACGACACCGCGTGGCGCGCATTGCTCACGGAGTGCCTGCGGGGATCGGCCGAGCGCCATGTGCTGCAGTACCGTGTTCCGCCGGCCGTCGTGGAGCTGCCGGGCGCGAGTCCGTCGGCCCGTGAGGTCGTCCTGGCACCGCTGGTGTTCGGCGGCCGGTTCGCCGGTACGTTCCTGCGCCAGGCGCCGCCCAGGGAGGAGTCGGTGATCAACGCGTCGAGCGGTGCGGAGTCCGCCGGCGTGCTCAGCATCACTGCGAGAGAGCGCTGACCACCGTGCTGCGCACAGCGATTCCCGACAAGGGCTCCCTGGCCGGTCCAGCCGCCGCGATGCTGAGCGAGCCGGGTCGCTGAACAGCGCGACGAGGCACGACGTGACGTGCCCGTAGTCCCCGTTCTGGTCCCAGTGGTGGTCCCGCTCGACCCCCCGGCCTCGGAGCGAGGCTCGGTCGCGAGGCGGACGAGGGGCAGGACGCCCGGCCCGGGCCGGCTTCATGGCCCTGCGCAGTGCGGCCCATCGCTCTGCCGGACGGTTCGGGGCGGACGACGGCCGGTCACCACTCCGCCGACTCCCCCCACCGGGCCGAGGGACGGCCCCGCTTCCCCGTCACCCGGCCGGTATATCCTCCGCACGGGTTGTTGATGATCAACGAGGCCCGCCTGCCGGGCGTGTGGAGGGCCGATGACGCGGCACCTGCTGGTCGTGGACCGCGATGGGGAATCGGGCGGCGGGCTCCGGACGATCGGTGAGGCGCTGGAGGCGGCTCGCAACGGGTCGGTGATCAGTGTGCGGCCGGGCCTGTACGAGGAGAACCTCGTGGTGGGCAAGATGGTCACCTTCGTCTCGGCCGATCCGCTGGGCGTGGTCGAGATCGCGCCTCCCCGTGGAAGTGCTGTCCAAGTGCGGGCCGAGGCGGTGAAGTTCGCCGGGATACGGCTGTGCGGCGCCGACGAGGAGTTGCCGGCGGTCGACGTGCTCCGGGGCCAGGTCGCGCTGGAGGAGTGCGAGATCACCGGGGCGGCGTGGACGGCGCTGCTCTCCCGGGGTGAGGGGTCGCTGGCGATGCGCGGCTGCCGGGTCAGCAATCCGGCGGGGGCGGGGGTGGTCGACGTGTCGGCGCAGCCGTCGGTGGTGGAGGACTGCCACTTCGAGCGGCTCGGGACGACGGGTGTGGTGATCGGCGAGGGTGCGGCGACGGTGGTGCGCCGCTGTACGGTGCGCGACGCGCGCGGCAACGGGGTGCTGGCCAACGGGCGGGCCCGGGGCAGTGTCGAGGACGTCGAGGTGTCCGGGACCGGGAAGCCCGGGGTGGCGGCGGAGCAGAACGCGGCGACCCGGTTCGCGCGGTGCCGGGTGAAGCGGTCGGTGGTCGGGTTCCACGTGGCGAGCGCGGGGCAGGTCGTGCTGGAGGAGTGCTCGGCGGTGGACGTGTCGGGGCACGCGGTGACGCTCGCCGGGGGTACCGATCCGGTGGTCAAGGGTTTGACGGTGGTACGTCCCGGGGGGTGCGGGATCGTGGTGACCGGGCGTTCCCGGGGCACCTTCACCGACTGTTCCGTCAGCGACGGGCGGAGCACCGGGCTGCTCGTGGACGACGGTTCGTCCCCGGCGGTGAACCGGCTGCGGATCGACTCCCCGTCCGGCGGCGGGGTGGTCGTCACCGGCGGGGCCGTTCCCCGGCTGGACCGGGTGGAGGTCACCGGGGCGGCGGGCGTCGGCGTCCTCGTGGAGGGGAGCGCCGGGGCCGAGGAGAACGGCGAGGAGAGCGGCACCGGCGGCGGGGCGCGGGAGCTGCTGGTGCGGCGGCTGACGGTGTCGGGGGCGCAGCGCGAGGCGCTGGAGATACGCGGCGGCACGGTCCAGGTGGAGGAGGCGGTGCTGGTGGGTGCCGCGTCGCACGGGCTGCGGATCGGCGCGGGCGCCCGGGTGACCGTGCAGGCGGGCCGGATCGCGGACGCCGGGCGGGCCGGGGTGCTGGTGGAGGGCGGCGCCGGGCTGACGTTGCTGGACACCGAGGTCAGCGGGTCCGGGACGGACGGCCTGGCGGTGGAGGACGGGGCGGCGATCGTGGTCCGGGGGCGGTTCCTGGACGGCCGGGGCCACGGGGTGCGGGTGGGCCGGCAGGGCCGGGCCACGCTGGACGACTGCGAGGCGACCGGCGGTGCGGGCGATGGGGTCCGGGTCGAGGGCGAGCACGAGGTACGCCTGGTGCGTTGCGTGACGGCGGGGAACAAGGGTGCGGGGCTGCGGCGGACCGCCGCGCGGGGCGACGTACGCGCGGAGGAGCTGGACAGCCACGACAACGGGGAGCCGGACTCCTGGGAGAGCGGCCCCGAGCAGGCGGGAGAGGGGGCGGACGCGCTCGGCGGGCCGCGTGGGCCGCTCGCCCGGCTGGAGGAGCTGGTGGGGCTCCACGCGGTGAAGGAGCAGGTCTCCACCCTCGTCAACCTCAACCGCCTCGCGGTGCGCCGTCGGGCGGCCGGGCTGCCGGTGCCGATGGCCTCCCGGCACCTCGTGTTCGCGGGGCCTCCCGGGACCGGCAAGACCACGGTGGCCCGGCTCTACGGCAGTGTGCTGGCGGCGCTCGACGTGCTGCCGTCGGGGCACCTGGTGGAGGTCTCGCGGGCCGATCTGGTCGCGAAGGTGGTGGGCGGTACCGCCATCAAGACGACCGAGGTCTTCGAACGGGCCCTGGGCGGGGTGCTGTTCATCGACGAGGCGTACACCCTCACCGCGCAGGAGGGCGGCGGCCCGGACTTCGGGCGGGAGGCGGTGGACACCCTGATGAAGCTGATGGAGGACCACCGCGACGACGTGGTGGTGATCGTCGCCGGGTACACCGACCGGATGCGGGGCTTCCTCGCATCCAACCCCGGTCTCGCCTCGCGCTTCAGCCGCACCCTGGAGTTCGAGAACTACGCGGTGCCCGAACTGGTCACCATCGTGCGGAGGTTGTGCGAGGCGCACCTCTACGTACTGGCCGAGGGTGTCGAGGAGGCGCTCGCCGCGCACTTCGAGCGGATGCCCCGGGACGACACCTTCGGCAACGCCCGTGCCGCACGGGCGGTGTTCGAGGAGATGGTCGACCGGCAGGCGATCCGGCTCGCGGGAGCCGAGCAGGTGCTCGACGCCGACCTCACCTCCTTCGTCCCGTCCGACGTCAGTGAGGAGGCGGCGGTCACGGCGGCCGGCGGGGAGCGGGCCGGTGGCGCCGGGCTGGAGGACATCCTCGCCCGGCTGCGCGCCATGACCGGGCTCGACGGTGTGAAGTCCGAGGTGGACGACCTGGTGAGCCTGCTGCACGCGGCGCGCCGCCGCCGCGCCGCCGGGCTGCCCGCCACCAGCGTCGGCCACCACCTGGTCTTCGCGGGTCCGCCCGGTACCGGCAAGACGACGGTGGCCCGGCTCTACGGCGAACTCCTGGGCGCGCTGGACGTGTTGCCGCGCGGTCAGCTGGTCGAGGTGGCGCGGGCCGATCTGGTCGGGCGGTACGTCGGGCACACCGCCCAGCTCACCCGGGAGGCGTTCGGGCGGGCCCGGGGCGGGGTGCTCTTCGTCGACGAGGCGTACGCGCTGACCCCGCGCGGCGGGTCCGGCAACGACTTCGGCCAGGAGGCGGTGGACACCCTGGTGAAGCTGATGGAGGACCACCGCGACGAGGTGGCGGTGGTGGTGGCCGGCTACACCACCGAGATGGAACGTTTCCTCGCGTCCAACCCCGGCCTCGCCTCCCGCTTCTCCCGCACCGTGCACTTCGAGACGTACTCGGCGGAGCAGCTCGCGGGCATCGTGCGGGACCTCTGCGAGCGGGACGGTTACACCTGCGGCGAGGAGACCGCCGACGCGCTGCTGGCGCATTTCGACGGCGTGGAACGCGGCGAGGACTTCGGCAACGCCCGGTACGCGCGCAAGGTCATGGAGGCGATGGTGACGAGGCAGGCCAGGCGGCTCACCGCCCTGCCGGACGCGACGGTGGACGAACTGCGGACGCTGATCGCCGCCGACGTTCCGGCGGAAACGCTGTGAGCGCGCGGGGCGTCCGGGGCGGACGGGGTGTCCGGCGTGGACCTGGGGCGCGCACGGCGGCACTTGCGGTGGTCCTGGCCGTGAGCGGCGTGCTCGCGTCGGTCCCCCCGGCCGGTGCGGCCGACGGTACGGGCGCGGGCGCGGCCGGTGCGGCCGACGGCGCGCAGTTCCCGCAGATCCCGACGGTGCTCGACCGCCCCGACGGTACGGGCGACAGCGGCGGTACGGGCGGCACCTGCGTGAAGCCGTCCAGGTCGGTGAGTACGCGTACGCCGTGGCAGCAGACCACCCTCGCGCTCTCCGAGTCCTGGCAGTTCGCCTCCGGCGCCGGGGTGAAGGTGGCCGTGGTCGACACCGGGGTCGACGCCTCCGGTGTGCCCGCCCTGCGCGGCCGGGTGACTGCGGGCCCGGACGTGGTCTCCGGCGGGAGGGCGGGGACCGACTGCGTCGGGCACGGTACGTTCGCGGCCGGGCTGATCGCGGCGGCGCCCCGGTCCGGCACGGGCTTCGCGGGTGTGGCGCCCGGCGCCACGATCGTGGCGGTACGGGTCACCGACCGGTACGGCGCCACCACCGCCGACCGTGTCGCCGACGGGATCACGGCGGCGGTCTCGGCCGGGGCCGGAGTGGTGGACGTGCCGATCGCGCTCGGCACCACGAGCCCCGCGCTGACCCGGGCGGTCGCCTCGGCCGTGAAGAAGGGCGCCCTGGTGGTGGCCCCCGCGTACGCCGCGGCCACCGACGGCACCGGGTCCGGCCAGGCCGGCTCGCCGACCGCGGCCCCGCTCCCGGCGGCGTACCCCGCCGCGCTGCCCGGGGTGCTGGCGGTGGCGGCGATCGGGCCGGGCGGCGCCGCCGAGCTCACCGTGGCGCCGGTCACCCGGCCCGGTCTGGCGGCGCCGGGCACCAGCGTGCTGAGCGTGGGGCCGGGCGGCTCCGGCGGGTTCACCGGTTCGGGCGCCGCGTTCGCATCGGCCCTGGTGGCCGGGGTGGCGGCCCTGGTCGTGGAGCGCGAACCCGGCCTGACTCCGGCCCAGTTGACCGCCCGCCTGGAGCGCACCGCGTACCACGCCGCCGCCGACGGCCAGGACCCGCTGGTCGGCTGGGGCACCGTGCAGCCGGTGCGCGCGGTGTCGGAGGTGCTGCCCGCCGGCGCTCCGGCCGAGTCGGCGGCAGGTGCCGTACGCCCGCCCCTGCGGGTTCCGGCCCCCGCCGCCCGTACCGCCGTGCACCAGGCGTGGGTGGTGGCGGCGGGGGCGGCGCTGCTGATCGCGCTGACGGCGCTGGCGGCGGTCGCCCTGCCGCGCGCCCGGCGCCGGAGGGCCGGCACCCGCGCCTGACGGGGGCCGCAGCCGGCCCATTCACCCCGCGACCTCGTTCGCCTCCGGGTTGGTCTCCGGGTTCGTCTCCACCAGTCCGGTCTGCACCTGCTGCGTGCCGCGCCGGGTGATGTACAGGCCCCGGCCCGGGGGCAGCAGCCTCGGCTTGACGTTGCCGATGAACGCGCCTTCGGAGGGCTGGCAGGAGAGCATCACCGTCGGGGTGTTGACCTCCAGCAGCTTGCGCAGCAGCGGGTCGGAGAGGGCGCGGGAGGCGCCGTTGGCGCTGCGGGCCACGATCAGGTGGAGGCCGAGTTCGGTGGACTGGACGAGGTGGTCGAAGAGCGGTGCGAAGGGGCTCGGGGCGCCCAGCCCGCCGCCGCCCAGCATCTCGTGGTCGTCCACGACGAGGAAGAGCCGGGGGCCCTTCCACCAGTCGCGCCTGGCCAGGCGCTCCGGGCCGATCTCGGGTCCGGGGACGCGCTCCGCGATGCCCTGGGCCGCGCCCAGGACCAGCTTCTTCGCCTGTTCGGCGGAGACGGCGTAGCCGAGGCGGTGGGCCTCCGGTACGGATTCGGAGAGGGTGCGCCGCAGGTCGACGGTCATCACCCGGGCCTCGTCGGGGCCGTACCGGGCGACGACGGCGCGGGCGATCAGGGCGAGCAGGTTGGTCTTGCCGGACTCCGCGTCGCCGACGACCAGCAGGTGCGGGGAGGCCTCGAAGTCGTGCCAGAAGGTCTCCAGGCGTTGGTCCTCGACGCCGAGCGGGACCCGCAGGTCGCCCTCGGGGGCGGGGAGCGCCGTGGCGGGGAGGGTGAGCGGCAGCATCCGTACCGGCGGGGCGGACGGTCCCTGCCAGGCCTCGGCCACCGACCGGGCGAGCGCGGCGAAGCCCTCCGCGTGCCCCGGGTGGGCGTCGCCGGAGCCGGTCCCGGGGCCGTCGGGCTCGTCGAGGCGGGGGAGCGCGGTCAGGAAGTGCAGCCGTTCGGCGGTGAGGCCGCGGCCCGGGACGGTGGGGACGCCCGACGCGGCCCGCATGTTGATCATCGAGTCGACGGGGTCCCCGAGCCGCAGCTCGAAGCGGGTGCCGAGCTGGTCGCGGAGGGCGCCGCTCATCTCGCCCCAGCGGGTGGAGGCGACGACGAGGTGGACGCCGAAGTTGAGGCCGCGCGCGGAGATCTGGTTGAAGACGGGGAGCAGTTCGGAGAAGTCCTGGCGGACCGTGCCCCAGCCGTCGACGACCAGGAACACGTCCCCGTACGGCTCGTCGGCGAACTCCCCGGCGGCCCGGCGGCGCCGGTAGTCGGCCATCGTCTCCACGCCGTGGTCGGCGAAGAGCCGCTCCCGGCGGGCCATCAGCGCGGTGACCTCGGCGACCGTGCGGCGTACCCGCTCGGGGTCGAGGCGGCCGGTGACGGTGCCGACGTGCGGCAGGGCGGCGAGCGCGGTGAGCGTGCCGCCGCCGAAGTCCAGCCCGTGGAACTGGACTTCGCGCGGGGTGTGGGTGAGCGCGAGGGAGGCCACCAGGGTGCGCAGCAGGGTGCTCTTGCCGCTCTGCGGGCCGCCCGCCACGCCGACGTGGCCGCCCGCCCCCGACAGGTCCGCGAGGAGCGGGTCGCGGCGCTGGTCGAAGGGGCGGTCGACCACGCCGATCGGGACGCGCAGGGTGGGGCCCGCCGGGGAGCCGGTCACCGGGGCGGCGCCGAAGCCGCGCGCGGCGGTGGTGGTGAGCGGCGGGAGCAGCGAGGCCAGCGCGACGGGGGTGTCCAGCGGCGGCAGCCACACCGGGTGGGCGTCCGGGCCGCCGATCTCGCGCAGCCGGTCGAGGGCGACGTCGAGCAGCGAGGGCGCCGTGCCCGTCTCCGCCTCGGGTACGGGGTCCGGTACGGCCGCCGGGAGGCGCCGGGGCGCCGCCCAGGCGGCGGTGAACGGGGTGACCTGACCGGCGACGACGGCCTGCCGGGCGGCGCCGCGTGCCCGGCGGCGGTACGGGCCGGAGACGTAGGCGGCCTTGAAGCGGGTCAGGCTGCCGACGTCGTTCTTGAGCAGCCCGCTGCCCGGCTGGGAGGGCAGGGTGTACGCGTCGGGGACGCCGAGGACGCTGCGGGACTCCATGGCGGAGAAGGTGCGCAGGCCGATGCGGTACGAGAGGTGGGACTCCAGCTGGTGCATGCGGCCCTCGTCGAGGCGCTGCGAGGCGAGCAGCAGGTGCACGCCGAGTGACCGGCCGAGCCGGCCGATCATCACGAAGAGCTCCATGAAGTCGCGGTGTGCGGCGAGCAGTTCGCTGAACTCGTCCACCACGACGAAGAGCGTGGGCAGCGGCGCGAGGTCGGCGCCGCCGGCCCGGGCGCGCTCGTAGTCGAGCGCCGAGGCGTACGAACCGGCGCGGCGCAACAGCTCCTGGCGGCGGATGAGTTCACCGTGCAGGGCGTCCTTCATCCGCTCCACCAGGGCGGCTTCGTCGGCGAGGTTGGTGATGACGGCGGAGGTGTGCGGGAGTCGGTCGAGTCCGAGGAAGGTGGCGCCGCCCTTGAAGTCGACGAGGACGAAGTTGAGGGTCTCGGAGGTGTGCGTCATCGCGAGGGCGAGCACGAGGGTGCGCAGCAGTTCGGACTTGCCGGAGCCGGTGGCGCCGATGAGCATGCCGTGCGGGCCCATGCCGCCCTGCGCGGACTCCTTGATGTCGAGGAGGACGGACCCGCCGTCGGCGCCGAGGCCGATCGGTACCCGCAGCCGGTCGGCGGCGCCCCGCTCGCGGAGCCGGTCCAGGTCGGTGCCGTGCAGGTCCAGGACGCCGAGCAGGCCGGTCAGCTCCATGTCGGTCTCCAGCGGCTGGGCGCTCTGCGTGCCGGTGCCGGGCCGGTACCGGGCCACCGACCGGGCGAGCGCCAGGGCGGCCTCGGGGCCGAGGACGTCGGGCTTGCCGACGGGGCTCTCGGTGTCGTGGCCGTTGTGGTCGGTCCCCGCCATGTGCAGCGCGTCCGGGGTCACCCGCAGCCGCAGCACGGTGCGCGGCGCCTTGCGCTCGATGACGCCCCGCACGTCGATGACGACGGTGTTGCGGTAGCCCGTACCGGCCACCCGGGCGTCGGCGGGCACACTGCCGGTGTCCAGCACGACCACGGTGTACGGCTCGTCGCGGCTGGGCGCGGCGTCCGGGCTGAACGGGGGCCGGCCGGTGAACTCCTCGCCGAGGAGCTGCTCCAGCTCGGAGACGGTCTCGGCGACCAGCCGTACGGGGCCGACCGCGTCCCGGTCGACCGGGTGCTGGGCGTGCGGCAGCCACTTGACCCACTCCCAGGCGGGCCGGGCCTCGCCGTCGGCGACGACGACCACGGCCGCCTCGCCGGGCGCGTGCAGCACGGCGAGCTGTCCGAGCAGGGCGCGCACCATGGCGCGCGCGGTCTCCCGGGCGGCCGCGTGCTCCGGCCCCGCCGGGGTGCCGCCGGTACGGGGGGCACCCGCCGTACCCGTGCCCGCGCCCGTACTCGTTCCCGTGCCGTCCGGGGTGAGCACGATCTGCGCGTACGTGCGCAGCCGGACCGCGACCGGCATGCCGGGGACGCTGGTGTAGGCGCGTACGAAGCGGCGCAGGGCGTGTGCGGAGAGCGGTTCGAGGTCCTCGACGGGCTTGGTGGAGAGCGGGGCGAGCGGGGTGGCGAGGGACTGGGCGCCGGTCGCGATGCGGATCTCGGCGAAGTCCTGGTGGGAGGTGCGGCGTTCCCAGAGCCGGTCGGTGCGGGCCAGGGTCCACAGGGCCGTCGGGTCGGGATGGCGCCAGGTCTGGGCCTGCCGCTGGTCCTGGACGACCTTGCGGACCCGGCGCCGGCTGGTGGCGAGGTAGCGCAGGTAGTCGCGGCGTTCGCCGCGCAGTTTCCGCTTGCGGTCGGACGCGCTGCGGACGAACTGGCTGACCAGCATGGCGACCGCGGACATCGCCATCATGCCGATGGCGACATAGGTGAGGACGCTGCCGCCGCCGCTCTCCGGCTTCAGGAAGATCAGCACCATGCCCATGGAGCTGAGCGCCATCGGGAAGTAGGTGACGATCCCGCCCATGGCGCCCTGTGTCTCCGGCAGCGGCGGCGGTTCCTGGAGGGCCAGCTCGCCCTGCGGGGGCGGCGGTCCGGGGCGCCTCGGCGGGCGGCGGAATGTGACGGTGCTCACGTGCTGGCAGGTCCTCCCCGCGCCGGGCCGGAGCCCGGTCGCGCTGTGCCCCGGCACCGGAACCCCTGTACGTCCCGGGGCCCTGGTGCGTACGGGCGCGCGGAGCGGGGGCGGACGGCAGGTACGGCCGTGGGCACGGGCTCGCGCGTCCGGGGACGCTTCGGTGTGACGCGCGTCCGGGGACGCTTCGGTGTGACGGAGGACGACGTGGCGTGGACGTCCACCGGCGGTGACGCGATCCGATACCGGTCCGGAGAACGGTGGGCGACGTGTCGGTGAAGCGCCGGAGAACCGTGGGAGTCCGGGCGGTGCCGGGGTCCGGGGAATTCCGGCGGATCGGCCCGCCGTCGGCATGTTCCAGCCCGGTGGGGCGAGTTCCGGCCGTGCGGCGGTGATCCGACTGTTCGTCATCCTGCTCGAGTCGCGTGTGAATGATCACGATAATGTTTGGCCGATTCCACGTCGAGCCCGACCGAATCCGGTTGAGTTCTGTCGAGTTCAGTCGAGTTTGGCCCCTTTCGGTCAAGCCCCGTGGGGTTCGGCTCCTTCCGGTCGAGCCCGGTGGGGTTCGGCCTGTTCAGGTCGGAACCGGTGGGGGTTCGGCCCGGGAATCCGAGTCAGAGAGCGAGTTGGAGTTGAGCGACACCGTCGTGGAGCTGTGCCGGCTGACCGTCAGGGCTCCCGGGACCGTCTTCGAGCTGGCCGTCCCGGTCGACGTGCCGGTGGCCGAACTGCTGCCGGTCTTCGCCGACCTCGCCGGTGGCGGCCTGCACGAGGAGGGCCTGCTGCACGGCGGCTGGTCCCTCCAGCGCCTCGGCGGCCCGCCCCTCGACGAGGAGGGCACCGCGCACTCGCTGGAGCTGCGCGACGGCGAGGTCCTCCATCTGCGCGCCCGCGACGAGTCCCTGCCCGAGGCGGCCTTCGACGACCTGGTCGACGGGGTG
Organism: Streptomyces sp. NBC_01335; assembly: GCF_035953295.1. GTDB lineage: Bacteria > Actinomycetota > Actinomycetes > Streptomycetales > Streptomycetaceae > Streptomyces. The sequence continues at coordinate 3,514,492 of NZ_CP108370.1, read as the reverse complement.
TCCGAGTCGCTGCGCGCCCGGTCCGACTCGTGGGACCCGGCGCTGGCGCGGGTGGCGCTGCTCGGCGGCGCCGTCGCCGCGCTGGCCGCCGGGTTCGTGGCGCTGGCACTCCCCGGGTCGGCCACGGTGCGCGGCACGGTCGCCGCCTGCCTCGCGGTGCTGCTGATCCTGTGCGCCGCCGCGGTGTCGCGGGCGGTCGGCGACGCGGGCGGTGGCGGGGCGCTGGGCGTGACCGCGGTGCCGTACCTCGCCCTGGCCGCCGCCCTGATCCCCGAGGGCGGCAGCCCGCACGCGGTGCTCGGCGCCCGGCTGCTGTCGGCCGGGGCCGCCGGTACCGGGGCGGCCGTGCTGGCGCTGGCGGCGGTGGCCGCCTGCGGGCCGCTCTTCCTCGGCGCGCTCTGCCTGGCGCTGGCGCTCGGAGGCGGCGGGGTGCTGGTGCTGGCCGGCCTCGACCTGCCGGAGGCGGCCGGGGTGACCGGGCTGGTCGCGGTGGTGCTCGGCGGGATCGCCCCGAACCTCGCCTCCCGGCTGGCCGGGTTGCGGCTGCCGGACCTGCCCAACGACGCGGCCCAGCTCCAGGAGGGCATCGAACCGCACCCGACGGCCGCCGTCGCCCTCCGGGCGGAGCGCGCCGACCGGCTGCTGACCGCGCTGCTGGCCGCGTTCGCCCTGGTGACCGCCGCGTCCGCGACGGCCGTGCTGACCGGCCCCGGGGACGGCGGCGACGGCTGGCCGGCGCCCGTGTTCGCCCTGCTCCTCGGGGTGTTGCTGCTGCTGCACGCGCGGCGCATCGGCAACCGGTGGCAGCGCCTCGCGGTGGTGACGGCCGGTGGATACGTCCCGCTGCTGGTCGCCTTCCTGGCCGCCGCGCACGGCACGCTCGCGGTCCGGCTGGAGGTGATCGCCGGGCTGACGGTGGTCGCCGCCGTGGCCGCCGTCTCCGCGTGGACCGTACCGGGCCGGCGCCTGGTGCCGTACTGGGGCCGGGCCGGCGACCTCGTCCAGACCGCCGCCGCCGTCGCCCTCGTCCCCCTGGCCGTGCTGATCGCCGGGGGCTACGGCTACCTGCGCCACCTCGGCGGCTGACCCCCGGCGGCCCCGTGGTGTCCGGCGGATCACGACCGGACACCACCCGGCCCTCCGCCGACCGTCCCTCTTACCTGCCCCACCGCCCACCACGCACCGGGCCCGGCCCCGCGGGACTCCCGCCGGCGCCGGACCTCTGGGAGAGACCATGCAGTCGCGACGGGACCAGGTCCAGGCCCACATGTTCCTGGCCAGCAGGATGTCGGCCGCCATGCTCCGCGCCGAACCGGACGCCCCCGACCACCCCACCGGCCGCAACTGGCGCGGTGCCGTGGGCGGCCTGGTGCTCGCCGTCCTGATCGGTGTCGGCGTCGGCATCTACGGGCTCGTGGTGCCGGAGGGCGACGGTTCCTGGGCCACGGCGGGCGCGTTCGTCGTGGTGGAGGACTCCAGCGCCCGCTACCTGTACGCCGGGGGCGCGCTGCACCCGGTGCTCAACCAGGCGTCGGCGAAGCTGATCGCCGGGGACGGCATGTCGACCCACACGGTCTCCGCCGCCGACCTCTCCGGGACCCCGCACGGCGACCCGTTCGGGATCGTCGGCGCCCCCGACGCCCTGCCGGGGGAAGGCAGCTTCTACGGCGGCTCCTGGTCGGCCTGCGCGGCCCCGTCGTCCACCGGTGGAGCCGACGCCGACGCGAAGGGGGACGCCCCGGCCGGTGCCCTCGGGCTCACGGTCGGCACCGTCGCCGGTGCGCGCGGGCTGGCCGACGGCGAGGGCGTCCTCGTCGCGTCGCCCTCGGGCGGTACCCAACTCCTCTACGGCGGCCGCCGCTTCCGCCTCGACGCCGCGAGCGGCGCCGCCGACGCCCTGAGCTGGCCGGCCGAGGACGCCGCCGCCGTCGACGACGCGCTCCTCGACACCCTCACGGCGGGCCCCGACATCGCCGTACCGCCGGTGTCCGGCCGGGGCCGTCCCGGGCCGAAGCTCGACGGCGCCACCACCCGGTACGGACAGCTCTTCACCGGCCCCGGAGGCCGCCGCTACCTCCTGCGCGAGGACGGCCTGGTCGAGCTGACCGGCCTCCTCTACGACCTGGTGCGCGGCGACCCGAAGACCCAGTCCCAGGCGTACGGGGGCGGCGCGGTCGCCCCCGGTACGGTCGGCGCCGCCGATCTGGTCGCCCACCGCGCCCCGGCCGCCACCGCCGCCGCGCTCGCCCAGGGCCTGCCGCCCACCGCGCCCCGGCTGGTCGCCGCGGCGGGCCGGGCGGTGTGCGCCACGGCCGAACCGCGCGCCGGGAAGGCCCCGGCCGTCAGTGTGGCGCTCGCCCCGGCCGCCTCGGTGGCCTCGGGCGCCCCGGCGGTGCAGCCCGGGGTGCGCGCGGGCTGCCTCGCCGCCGACCGGGTGTCGGTGCCGGCGGGGAAGGGCGTGCGGGTGCGGGCCGTCTCCGCCTCGGGCGGCGGCGGCAGCGACTACCTGGTGACCGACGCCGGGGTGCTGTACCCGCTGCCGACGGGCGCGGCGAAGACCCTCGGCTACGACGGGGTGGCCCAGGTCGGACTGCCCGCCTCCTGGCTGGAGCTCCTGCCGGCCGGACCGGCGCTGGACGCCGCTGAACTCGCCGACGGCGGCATCGTGCGGGCCGCCACCGGCCCCGCGACGCCCGACGGGTGCGCGGCGGTGACCGCCGGGGCCGGGGCCGGGGACACCGGGAGGGACGGCAGGGACGGCAGGGGTGCGCCTGCGGGAAAGCCGTCCGGAAAGCCGTGAGTGGCTGATTCTGCGTCACATGTGACTCGCAAGTAGAGCTTGATCAGCAAGTTTTCGAAGGAGTAGCGTCAACTTTGTTCAACTAACACTCTTTTACGGTTGCCGCAGCCGTCACTTGCGTGGTTGACCGTGAAGAGCGATACGGATGCGACCGGTGTTCCTCCGGCGTCCTTCCGAAACATGTCCGGCCCCCGGTCCGGCCGGGGGCGTATTTCGGCCAGCGACCTCACGCACCCCGGTGGTGCGTGCGGCGACCCCAGGGGAAAGGCGGCAGCCCGATGGCGACTTCCGTGGCGCATGACGCGCAACTGATCCAGCAGGCACTCACGAGGCTGGAGGAGCAGATGAGCAAGATGGGCTCGGCGGCCTCCAGCATCGAGAACACCAGCGCCGGGTTGCAGGCGCACTACCACGCCTCGTCCAGCACGATCTTCGTGCAGCGGATGAACGACTGGACGGAGCAGTACAACAAGGCGGCCCACCAGGTGAACCGCCTGCACGAGGCGCTGACCGAGGCCATGTCCAAGCTCACCAGCGCGGAGGGCTCGGCGGCGGAGTACGCGAGCGGCTGGTCGCCCACGGCCGGCGTCGACGACATCAGCTCCATCAGCTCCGTCCTGTCCGGCGCCTGACACCCCGGTCCGCGGCGGACGACTCGTTCCGCCCGTACCGCCCGGCGCGCCCCGACCGGCGCGCGCCGCCGCCCACCCCTGAGGAGAGACCGTGGTCGACAGCAGCTCCGACGTCCAACTGCTCGTCAACGAGGCGTACAACGACATCCAGGAACTCGTCGACACCAACAAGGTGATGGTCCAGGACCTGGACGACATGCTCACCGAGGTGGGCGCCATCCTGAACAACAACACGCAGATCTCCGGTGACTGGCAGGGCGCCTGGTCCGAGACCCAGACGGTCGTCAACTCGGTGATCGCCGCCATGAACACCGACCTCCAGGAGGGCGTCAAGGCGCTCCGGGAGATGGTCGACACCCAGATCCGCGGTGACGTGAACGCCGCCGGCAGCTTCTCGCGCTGAGGACGGCCATGACCACCCCGTCCCTCCCGACCACCGCCACCGCCTCGGCCCCCACCATCAAGGTCAGCGAAGAGGTCCTGGAGGGCTTCGAGAAGCAGATCGCGAGCACCGTCAAGGAGGCCGACGCCAAGGCGGCCTACCAGGAGCTGGTGCACTACGCGACGGCGTCCGGGTTCGGCCCGTCCGGCTTCAACAAGCTGCTCGCCGGCTCCACCGACACCTTCGAGGCCGCGCGGGATCTCGCGACCCGGCTGACCGGCTACTCCGCGGCGCTGGAGGGCATTTACACCACCTTCCGCAACTCCGTCGACGACCTGCGGATCGACCTCGGCCAGGTGCAGACCCTGATCGGCCAGGGCACCGACGAGGCGGAGACGATCGCCGCCTCGTGGCTCGTGGAGTACCTCTCCGGGATCGTCGGCGACGTGAGCAGCGCCCACGGCGGCTCCGCGGCCCCCACGGCGTCCACCCCGACCACCCCCACCACCAAGACGATCACCACCCCGACCACCTGACCGTGCGGGGGCCGGCCGCCGGCCGGTCCCCGTCCCCGTACGTCCACCGCGCCGGCCCGGCCCCCCGGGTCCGGTGCGGCGGTGTTGCAGAGAGGCGAGCGAGCATGGCGACGTCCGACGGCGTCACCCCCGACTGGGAGACGGTGCTGGGGTATTTCGCCGCAGCCGGTACGACCGTGCAGGCCCGCGACGACATCGGGACGGACGGCGGTCCCTCGTGGTTCGCGAGTCACGGCGTGTACCCGCAGGCCGACCCGGAGCACAACTTCGACGGCGAGTTCGACGTGTGGTGGTCGTACAACTGGACGGCCCTGGACAAGACGTACTCCTACGTCTGGGGCGTGAAGCTGGACGACGCCCTCCTGCGGACCGGACCCGGCACGGACACCACACTCAAACACTGGCTGAACCAGGGCGAGCTGACCCTCGGCCCGATCCTGGACGACTCCCGAGGCAACGGCACCACCAGCCTCGACAGCTTCGGTGCCGCCACCGAGATGATCCGGGGCATGGACGCCCTGATCGGCGAGTGGGGCAGCACCATGGAGAGCTGGTCAAAACAGGTCGGTGACGGGACGGACTTCAGCGGGTCGGCGGCCGACGCCTTCGAACGGGCGCTCACCGACCTGCAGCTGGCGACCGCGAAACTCCGTGCGGAGATGGCCGCGGAGACCGTGGTCGCCGCGCTGGGCGACGCCCGCAACACGCTGTACGGCGTGCTCTACAACCTGCGCCAGGACAACGCCGAGTACCTCGCGGACCGGCTCAGTCTCCCCGTCAACGCCACCCACGACGCCGTGCAGGCGGCGCCCGTGAAGGTAGATCCCGGCACCGTCACGACCACCACGTCGTCGTTCGGCAGCATAGTGACGAGCAGCACCGTCATCACCCCGCCGACCGTGACCTCCGGCGGCCTCAAGGTGGACTCGCAGGAGTACTGGGACCGTATCCAGTCGGCCGCCAAGGCCCTCTGGACCGGGCGGGTCAACACCCTCCTGGACGCTCCGGCCGCGAGCAACATCGCGCAGCTGAACTCCGCCTACGGGGCGGTCTCGGCGAACCTCACGACGGCCTCGCCCCGGGGCGAACTGCTGCCCTCCGGCGAGTCGTCGGTGATCAGCAGCCTCGGCTCACCGGTGGACACCAGCACTCCCGGCGGAGACGGGACGGTCCCCACCGGCGAGGAGGCCGACATCCCGGGCGGTACCGATACGGACGCCACCACGGACACCGGGACGGTCCCCACCGGCAGTGCCGGCGATCTCACCGACCCCCTCGGTGCCGGCGCCGACGGCGACCTCGACAACAGCTCCCTCACGGACACCTCGCCGGTCTCCACCACGACCACCACGCCGACCGGCGGTGGAAACCTCGACCTGGCCGCCGCCGACCAGAACGCGCAGAACACCGCGGCCGGGCTGCTGACCCCCGGCACGTCGACCACCACGACCACCACCGGAACCCCCGGTACCACCCCCGACGGCGCCCTGGCCCAGGAGATGGTCGTGGGCGCGGACGGCCAACCGGTCCTCGGCTCCGACGGCAACCCGGTCCTGGTGCCGCGCGGCTCCGTCATCAACCCCGACGGCACGATCACCGCCCCCGGCGGCTCCACCGTCACCAACGCCGCCGGCAAGGCGGTGAAGGTGCCGAGCGGGTCGAAGCTGGAGGACGCCGAGAAGGTCGTCGACGCCGAGGGCGAGCCGGTCCTCCGGAACGGGCAGACCGTCACCGCCCCGCAGGGCTCCAGGATCAACGCGGACGGCACGATCACCACCCCCGACGGCGCCACGCTCACCGGCTCCGACGGGCGGTCCGTCGTGGTGCCCGAGGGCTCCACCCTGGTCCCCGCCACGACCACGACGGCACCGGACAGCAGCCTCAGCGGCGCCCTGGGATCGCTCGGCCCGTCCGGTTCCACCGTGACGAGCGGCAGCACCGGCACCGGCACCGGCACCGGCGGCACGCTCCACGAGGCGAGCGCCGCTTCCTCCGCCCTGCAACGGCTCGCCACCTCCTCCTCCGGTTCCCTGAACCCCGCCTCCTCCCGGTACGCCGCGGCGGCCGAGGAGGCGTACGGCCTCGGCTCCACCGGGCGCAGCTCGGCCGTCCCGACCGGCGGGGCGGGGGTCGCGACCACCGGCATGAGCAGCCGGGCCAAGGCGGCCGGTGCGAGCCTCGCCGAGGAGGAGGTCGCCCTCACCAGCAGGTCCGGTCTGGCCGGCAAGTCCGGTCTGGCGGCCGAGACCGCCGCGGAGGAGGCCGCGATGATGGGCAGGACGGCCACCACGAGCGGCAGCAGCCCGATGGTCCCGCCCATGGGCGGTGCCGGTGCGGCAGGAGGCCAGGGGCAGGGCGACCGGGCCCGCCAGACCTGGCTCGACGAGGACGAGGACGTCTGGGGCACGGCGGAGGTCGGCACCCCGGGGGTCATCGGTGGCTGACCTCGGCGGTGTCCGGCCATTCCCGCCGGGCGGGTGCGCGTACATGTCCGCCGGACGTTCCGGCGAAGAACGAGGAGGCGGGCGATGAGCTCCGGATACCAGGATCAGCTGCGAGCGGTGATGGGCCAGTTGGAGGAGCGGCGCGAGCAACTCCTCGCCTCGCGGGAGTCCATCGCCGCGCGGAAGGTGAAGACCACGTCCAAGGACCGGATGATCACGGTGGAGTTGGGCTCCCAGTCCGAGATCAAGGAGCTGAAGTTCAACACCGAGCAGTACCGGTCCATGGCGCCCGCCGAGTTGAGCAAGGTGCTCGTGGAGGTGCTGGAGAAGGCCCGTACCCAACTGCGTGAGGAGCTCCTCGCGGAGGCGGCGCCGATGCTGGACCTGGGGCGGCAGATGCGGGAGTCGATGCTCGGCGGCTCCCCGCTCGCCTCGCTCATCGGGGACGTCGGGCGCCTGTGGCCGGAGACGCGGCCCGAGTCCGCGCTCCCCGCGGACGGTTCCGCCCGCCCCTGGTCCGCCACCACCACCGAAGACGACGAACGGGACGGGTGAGTGATGGCCGACGAACTGGTGACCAGCGGACAGCTCAAGAAGCTGTTCGCGAAGTACGGCGAGATCGGTGCCTCCGTCGGCCGGCTCGCCGACGACATCGACCGGATCAACACCCTCAACCTGACGGCGGGCGGCCAGACCGACAAGATCGCCGAGCAGTACCGCACCCAGGTGGTGGAGCCGAGCCAGGTGCTCACCGAGATGGTGACGCTGCTGAAGGCGATCAGTGTCCAGGTCGGCTCCAACGGCGTCGACGCGATCACCATCCTCAACGAGGCCGAGACCGACGCCGAGGCGGTGGCCGCCAGTTGGGGCGAGCTCTGAGAGCCGGCTTGTAAGCAGCCGTCACCACCGTCACCACCGTCACCGTCGCTCATCGCCCCGTCGCTCATCGCCCCGTCGCTCATCGCGCCCGTCGTCATCGCCCCCGTCGCTCATCGCGCCCTCCCCGGAAGGAGCCCGCCGTGGCCCTCATGCCCAGCCCGGAACTGCTCTCCTTCCTCAATCACCTCGGTCTCCAGTGGCCGGAGGCGAACGAGGACGCGCTGCGCGACGTCGCCGACCTCTACACGGACGCGTCGAAGCAACTCGGCGGTCTCACCACGCATTTCCAGGAGGTGGCGGCGGAGATCAGCAAGGAGTTCGCCGGGGAGACCGCCACCCGGTTCCTGGAGCTGGTCAACGAGCTGTGCGCGGGCGACCCGCCGTACCTCGACGCCGCCGCGGACCAGGCACTCCAGCTCGCCCAGGTCGCCTCGGACACGGCCACCTCGGTCGAGTACTCGAAATGGATGATCATCGCGGAGCTGATCGCGCTGTTCATCCAGATCGTGGCGATGATGCTCCTGATGGAGGCGGTCCCGTTCCTCGGGCCCTTCCTGGCCCCCCAGATCACCTGGGAGATGTTCGTCGGCGAGCAGACGATCATGCAGATCATGCGGGCCTTGATCGTCGACATCGCCCAGCAGGTCGCGCTCGGTACCGGGCTCAACGCGTTCATGAGCGTCGCCATCCAGACCGTCCAGATCCTGCAGCACCACCGCTCCGGTCTCGACAACTCCCTGATCGCCGAAGGTGCCCTCACCGGCGCCATCGGCGGTGCCATCGCAGCCCCCTTCGACTTCATCGCCGCAGGTCTCGGCAAGGCGCTGGGCGACGCCATCGGCAAGGTGCTCGGCAAGGCACCCGTGATCTTCAAGGCCGGGGCGAAGGACAGCGTCCTCGGACTCGACCACGGCTTGGTCGGCACCCTCAAGGAGTCCCTCGGGCTGACCACCGCGAAGGAGGCCGCCGGCGCGTCGGCGAAGGACATCGCGCGGTCCCTGGTGAAGGAGGGCGAGACCACCCTCGCCACCAGCACGAAGAAGGGCCTCCATCAGCTCACCGAGGACGTGGGCGCCGCGCTTTCCAAGCGGCACACGAGCTTCTCCACCGGGTTCGTGAACGGTGCCGCCGCCCCGCTCAGCAGTCGGCTGGGCGGCCTCGGCAAGGACTTCACCCGGGCGATCGACCGGAACCTGGACGCCCCCGGCTTCGGCGCGGACTACGCGCAGGCCCTCACCCGCGGCTGGGCCCTCGACGGGGCGTCGCAGCAGGTGGTGCGCAGGGAGATCGACGAGGTGGTCGAGAAGTACGCGGACGTGCTCGGCAAGGACGGGAAGGATTTCTTCGCGCACGCGATCCCGAAGGCCGTCTACGAGTGGGCGCAGCGGCCCGCCTTCGACAGCTTCCGCTACAAGTTCGCCAACGTGCTGGCCGGTTCCTTCACCGACGGCATCAACCAGGGGCTCTCCGGCGGCGCGGCGAGCGCCTACTACGGCGAGGGCTTCTCCTTCAGCTTCGGCGCCGTCATCGGCGGCGCTGCGACGGGTCTGGTCGCACGTGGTTTCAGCGACTTCGCCCTCATGCCGGGGCTGAGGGGGCTCGGCTACTTCAAGCATCCGGATCTGATCGGCTACGACACCGCGCTCAACAGCCCGGACGCACTCGACGGCGACCTGGCCCCGCTGCTCCCGGCCCCGCAGCCCCCGCCCCCACCGACCGGATCCGCGCAGGGCGAACCGGGCGAGCCGGTCATCCCGCTCGTGAGCACCGAGAGCACCGTGATCCCCCCGGCGCCGCTGCCGGTGTCGGGGAATCAGAGCAGCCCGTCCGCTGTGCCGCAGCGCGCCACGAGCTCCAGCACGCCGCTGGACACCGGCTCGAAGCCCGTCGGACCGGCGGCGAAGGCCACGACGGGGTCGACAGGCCAGGAGATGGTCCAGGAGGAGCCGGTGAAGGTGCCGACGGAGTCGACGCCGGAACGGCCCGTGGAGCAGGTGAAGCCGGGGACGGAGCAGATCGAGGTCCAGAGCCAGGTCGAGATCCAGAGCCAGGTCGAGGTCCAGAGCCAGGTCGAGGTCGAGGATCAGACGCTGGAACAGCAGCACCAGGACCAGAAGCAGGACCAGCACCACCACGAGGGCCACGGGGACACGAAGGGCAAGGGGAAGGCGGTGGAGGAACTTCCCTCCGTCCAGGACACCTTGTCGACCGCAGTCAGCGACGACCGCCACGAAGTCCTCCCGCAGGACACCCTGGCGGATGCCGTCTCCCTGGCGTCGGACGCGGCGTTCGCGGAGGTGAAGATCTCCCCGGCCGGGCTCAAAGCCGCAGCCGAGGCTTTCGGGGTGACGCTGCCCTTGGCGACGGACGTACGACGCGAGTTCCAGGCCGCCCTGCTGAAGTCGGCAGAGGGGATGACGACGCACGACCTCGCCGGGCCACCCGACGTGCGGAACGTCGGGTGGCAGAGGGTCGAGGACGTCCTTGTGGCGTCCGGCCAGCCCGAACTGAGGTATTTCGTCCAGGCCGCGGACGCGATGCGAGTCCGGGAGCCGGTCGCCGTGGGCGAGAAGTTCGAGTCGCTCAAAGCCCAGCGCAATGTGGTCCTGATGGAACTGGCCGTGGCGTTGGCGGCTTCGCCGAGCACATCAGGCCGAGCACAGGTGCTTCTGGCCGAAATCTGGGCCACGAAGGGGTACCTCATGGGGAGCGGACCTGTCGGCGGGTCCGGGGAGCGCGCGGGTTTCGAAGCGGTGGACGAGCCCAGCGCGGCGAGCCTCGCCCTGGCGCGGAGGGAACTGGGCGGCTGGCGGGCGAAGACACCGGCGGACGAAGAATACTTCGCACCGGTCACGCATTCGGTCGTGCCCAGCCTGGCCACCTGGCTCTCCAGGACCACCACGAGTGGCTCCCAGAGCCTCGATGCCTTGGTCATGCGCCTGTTCAAGGAGAAGGGAGTCGACGTCGTCCGGCACGATTCCACGGATATCGACCAGCCCGTGATCCCCACCGTCACGATCTCCCATGACGAGCCTACGGGCGGGCCCGCACGCGAGGTCTCCTCCGAGGACGTGACGGACCAGATCGACCAGGTCGAGGAGTTCGAGCAGGTCCAGCAGGGCGAGCAGGCCGAGGAGGTCGAGCAGGTCGAGGAGATCGACCTCGCCACGCTCCCCGAGCGGTTCGCGGATCACCAGCTCGCTGCCTCGGACGTGGTCCGGTCGTTGAAGGGGCAGGAGCAGACCATCGTGGCCGCGCTGGTCGGGAGCCTGGGCACGGCCGTCGGCCCGAAGGCCGGAGACCTGATGGCGCGGCAGCTCCTGGAGTTCCTGCGTACCGATCTCATCGCCCCGTGGACCTCCGTGCTGACCCGCGGTGACACGCGCAGGGTTCCGGTGAAGGTCCCCGGCTGGGAGGGCGACGTCCTGGTGAGCGCGTCCCTGGGGAAGCCGAGTGAGGTGTCGGCCGCGGGGCTGGTGGAGTTCGAGAGCGGCACCGGATCGTCGGCAGGGGCCGGCGGCTTCCGGGACCGACTGTGGCGGTGGCTCTTCTCCGCGCAGGTCAAGGCCACGTCGACGGCGGCGAACGCCTCCGGCACGGGGACGGCCACCTTCAGCGGAGACGTGAACAAGGGTCTTTCGGCCGACCAGGTCGGCCAGACGTACTCCCGGAGCAAGACGCCCGAGGACGCGTTGGACGTCACCGTGCCGACGGTGTTCAGCTTCGACTTCTCCGAGGTGAAGAGCACCTCCCCGTTCGGCTCCGGCGGTTCACCGGTGGTGTCGGAGAGCGGGGGGTCGGTGCTGACCTCGACGGTCGACACGCACGTGCTGCTGCCTTCCTCCGACGTCGCGCCGGGTGGCACCCCGTCGATGCCGCCCGAGTGGGTGCGGGCGCTCCGTTCCCTCGGCAACACCGATGTCGTCAACGACCTCTGGTTCGTCGACGCGCAGGGCAGACGGAGCGGGGGCGGCCTCGACACCCTGCTGAATCTGAAGCTGGACGGCGACGGCGACGGCGACGGAAACGGGGACGGAAACGCCGCGAAGAGCGCGATGGAGACGGGGCGGGCGACCTACGGCGACCACTGGGAGCGGATCGCCGACCTCCTGGACAAGCGGGTGTCGCTGGGACTGCTGCACGAACAGTTCCTCTCCATGATGGAGGGCGAGCCCCTGGAGATCACCCTCCCCGACAACCTGGGCGTCGTCCGCTTCTCCGCCGACGTGGACACCATGGAGTACGTACGGGACACCGCCTCCTCGGAGTTCCACAAGGGCACCGCTCTCACGTTCACGATGGCCCGGCCCGAGCAGCGCGGCTCCGGTTTCCAGGGCTCGTTGGCCGCTGCGGCGTCCCCCTTCTTCAACCACGGCAAGCTCGCCGCGGCCGGCAGCGGCACCTACGGACGGGCCGGCACCACGCTGTACATCCGTTCGCGGCGGACGGGCGCGGCCACCAAGTTCAAGGCCCCCGGGACCGTCTTCGACGGCACGGCGCTGGTGAAGATCGAGTACCTGACCGGCACCGAACCGATGCCGAGCGCCACCGCGTACTCCCTGCTCGGCTTCCGTTCCACGATGGAGAAGTCCCGCACCCAGCCGCCGCGCACCGAGCCGCTGCCGCCGACGGGGGAGCAGGACGAGCTCGTCGCGTCCCCGTCCTCGTCCCTGTCCTCGTGGAAGACGGCTCCCCGGCCGGACGGACAGGCCGAGCCCGTGCTCGTTCCGCTGCCCCTGCCGAAGAAGGACGAGACCTGGTACGAGCCGCCCGCCGGACTGTGGGACGGCTTTCCGGACGGCACCGTCGTCCACGACGTGCTCGTCGGCGGCGACAAGCGCCTGCCCCTCGGGACGGAGGCGGTGGGGAGCAGCGGTCCGCCGGCGAAGGTGCTCTCGCCGGGGGCACTGCTCGACAAGCTCGCCCGCGAGCACTTCGGCGCCAAGACATGGGCGAAGCTGCGCACCCTGGCGCACGGCGGCTTCCGGCAAGAGCGGATCGCCGCCTCCTTGGTCGCCATGAGCCGGGGCGCCGGCATCGACGGCGTTCCGCTGCCCTCGCAGCTCCTGGGGTCCCCGTCGTTCTTCACGGCGTACGGACGGGTGGAGCGGATGACGGTCCTGCGGGTCATCGAGGGCGGCGGCATCAACCTGGTGCGCGAGTCCACGCAGAGCGCCAACGTCCGTGGCATGAAGAGCACGGGCGGAACGCTCACCCCGCAGGGCGGCGGCGGTACCGAGTTCAACGAGGACCAGCAGCTCTTCGTGACGAGCGGAGTGGGAGCCTCCACGCGCAGGCAGGAGGACGAGCGTTTCCAGACCGAGGAGAAGTTCGTCAGCAACGTCAAATACGGCGAGAAGCTGGTCGTCCTGGCCGGCGAGATGCGGATGGGCTTCACCTTCTCCGGGAACGCCGACCGTGGGCAGGGCGGCCTGCAGCGCGCTCTCGGAAAGGCCGAGGACACCACCCTCGTACCATTCGTGGTCGTGGTGCCGGAGTCCATGATGGAGCACTACACGGTGAGTGCCGATGCCGTCGCTCCGCTCGTGCACTCCCGTCCGCGACCGCAGAACGCACCGCCCGGGCCGCGACCTACGCAGACCGGGACGGGCGAGGGGACGGGGCCCTTGCCGCCGAAGCGGCTGGCCGACCACCACCGACTCGCCGCGATGGACGGAGTGCTCTCACCGGGCGACGGCGTCCGGCTCATGCGCGAGTTCGAGGACCGTCTGAAGCCGGTCTTCGGGAGCGACTGGAAGTCCGTCCGCGACGCCATCTCCTCGTACTTCGACCCGAACGCGCTCGTCCCCGACCTCTGGGCGCTCTCCGGCAGCGGTGAGACGCTCACGCTGACCGTGCAGGTCGGTACCGTCAAGGCCGAGATCACCCTCGGCGACGTGACGACGCACGTCGGCGGGCACGTGAGGACGCTGAAGGACTTCGAGTTCGACAGCGGCTCCGAGAGGAAGACCACCTCCGGCCACCTCCAGGACGCGCGCGAGGGAGTGACCCTGCCCGTCGACTTCTACGGCACGCCCTCGGGCAACGTCAGCGTGCAGCTCACGTTCACCAGGTCCTGGGAGTCCTCGGCCGGCCAGGTGTCGATGCTGGGGGTCACCCAGGTCAACCGCGCCAAGACGATCGAGGACGCCGCCGAATTCGACGGCAGGATCACCATGAAGTTCTCCTTCGCGGTGACGACACCGTTCAGGACCCGGACCGTCGAACCGATCGACTTCACCATCGACTCGGGGATCGTCGTCCCCCTGCGCGAGACCCGCGACCGGATCACCAGGGAGCCCGCCACCCCCGACGTGCTGCTGGCCCCGCCCGAGGGGACGGCGAAGACCAACCGGCTGCACGACACGGCACGGGTCCGCGACCTGGTGCCGTTGGACGAAACCGATCTGGCCGGGGCATGGGAGGCGCTCAGGAAGGAGGAGTCGGAACGCGGCAACTCATCGCGCCCCCGGGAAACCGACCAGACCGGGTTGCCCCACTCGACCGAGTCGACCGACCCGACCAGCACAGCCGTCACACCGCCGAGCGGGGAGGGGGAGAGCGTCGTTCCGGTCGGCGGGGCCGAGTCCGTACTGCGGCAACTCGACAGCGCGGGCCGAGAGTTCTACGGCAGCCGGTGGAAGACGGTCCGTTCCGCGCTGCACCGTGAACTGAAGCTGCCCAGGCTGCTCGGCGCCCTGAAGAGCATGACCGCGGGCACCGCGCTGACCTTGCGTGTTCCGGGCGGCAGCGTGCAGGTCCTGGCGACCGTGCACGCGCTGAAGCACGTCGGCAACACCACCCAGTCGGAGTTCTACAGCGGGGGCCTGCGGAGTCTCGGCACCGGGGACAGCAACGCCGAGTCGGCGCAGGCCAGTGGCACCAACAATGGCTACACGCTCACCGTCCTGGGGAGCGTGCCGGTCGCGCCCGCGGTCAACCTCCTCTTCGGCGGTACGGGCAGCCGCCAGCGCGCGGCGGAGCACTTCGACATCCTGAGTACGTCCAGCACGACGTCCTCCACCCTCAAGAGCAAGACCCCGGCGGGCGTGTTCGACGGGTTCGTCCAGCTCCAGTTCACCTTCCGGTCGCACGACACCCCGCTGCTGAGCTCGTTGGCGCGATCGCTCCGCCGTCGGAAGCTGGCACGGGAAGGCACGCTCCTCCCGGTCTCGGACGATGCCGTCTCCGGCGGGCCCACCACGGCCGCGTCCCGCGCCGTCGTGCGGGACCTCTGGCGTCAGTTCAGCCGCGTACCGAAGGACCGGGGGACCCCGGAGGAGATCGTCCGGCGGACGAAGGAGGCCCTCCGGCTGGTGTCGAAGATCTCCGGCCAGGCGACCGCCGCGGCGCTGCTCGGTGTCCAGGTGGAGTACCAGCAGTCGGCCATCGCTCCCGTACCGGAGACCCGGCTCCCGATGCCGACCTCGTCGGCGGTAATGCGGCGGCCCGCGGCGCTGCTTCCTCCCGTGAAGAGGCCGGGGTGGAAGGTGAACGAGTCCGGCTTCGGCGAGGACTCCCTGGTGCGCGGCATCCGGAACATGGGCGGAATCGCCGACCTGATCTACGTCGAGGGCCAACGCGCCTACGGGGGCGACTGGCTCAGCTCGTACCGGCACACCCGTGAGACCCGCAGCACGTTCGCCGTACGGCAGATCGAGGCCTACCTGACCGGCATTCCGCTCCACCAGCTGACCCGGCCGGGTGCCAAGCTGCGTGTTCCGCTCTCCTCCAACCAGCTCGACGACAAGTACGTGGTCATCACGGCAGGTGTGCCCAAGAAGGGGCCGCCGACGTTCGGGCACCTGGACAAGAAGGCGGAACGGCTGTTCGGCGGCGACACGGGACACCGCTTCACGCAGACCGTCCTGGACAGCGTCACCAGCAACCTCCAGTTCGTCGCCGGAGCCGAGGCGGGCGTGAGTGAAGCCGTCAAGATCAAGGGTCAGTTGAGCGCGGGCGGGGCCCACCGGCGGCGCATCGGCGGGCGCGGGATGGAGGCCAGTGTGTCCGTTTCCGCGGCCAAGGTGCCCTCGCCGATGGCGGCCTTCGACACGAGGCTGGTCCTGGACTTCGCGTTCTACCGGGGCGAAACGCTGCTGGCCACCTCCAGCGGTCACATCACGCTCGACGTCGGCATCCCGGTGGAGAAGGTGGTGATGGAGCGCCAGGACCTCGCTCCGCTCTACCACGTCTCGACGGAGTCCGTGGAGTCCCTCTCCGCCAAGGGCCTGGAGATCCTCCAGGCAGACGGGGTGCTGTCCGCCGTCGCCACCACCCGTAACCCCGTGATGACGATCGCACGCGCGCACGAGGAGGCCGGAGGGGAAGCGTCGGCGACCCAACTCCCGAAGCTCTTCGTCGTCGGTGCACCGGGCGGCATCGACGTCGCCGCCACCCTCGGGGAGCACGCCCCGCACCCCGAGTGGCAGCAGATCGACTTCGTGGACGGGGTGAAGCCGGAGCGCCTGCTCGGCTGGTACGCACTCGACGAGGACGGCGGCGTGGTCCACACGCCGCTGCACGACTCCTCGGTTCCCCTGGAGCACGGCCCACTCGTCGAGCGGATCATCGAGGCGGGCGGCGCGCTGATCTCTCTGAACGGCACGCGGCCGGACTTCGCGCTGGAGGTCGTCACCGAAGAGGGTGGCACCCGGAGCGTCGTGGTGCGCTCCCACGTCCTCGGCAGGGAGAACGAGACGGAGGCGTTCACACCCGAACTGCTCGCCGAGTGGAGCACCCCGGGTGCGGGGATCGCCTTCATGCACTCCATGAACGACAGCGGAGACGTCTCGCACACCGCGCTCGAAGCCGCCGCGAAAGTCTTCGCCGTGCCCCTTCCCCTGGCGGAAGGACTGGACCCCGATGTCCAGGCCGGGGTGCTGGAGCTCGCCCAGAGGATGACCACGCTCGAAGCCGCCGGGCTGGGCGACGAGGAGGGCCCCGCGCGGAAGCGGATGATCGACGAAGTGGTCGAGCGGAAGAACCTGCCGGCCCCGGAGCTCTTCGAACTGGCCGCGCGGACGATGCGGAACCACATGCCGCTCGACCTGACCCCGGAGGGGAACGCACGGATACGCGCCGACTACCACGGGGTCCTGGTGGAGGTCGCCCGGCGGTACGAGGCGTCGACGGAGGCGGCCGCCGACGCTCTCGGAACCGTCATCGCGGTCTGGGCCACACGCGGCAGGACCGTGACGGCGCACAGGCTGCCCGGCGGGGCTTCCCCGTCGCATCCGGCGGAGGCCTCGTTCACCGGACCGGTGGAGTATCTCCAGTGGGCGGACGGGCAGATCGACCACTGGCAGCCGGTCGACGACGATCCCGAGCGGATCTCGGTGTTCAACGAACTGAAGCGCGGCGTCGCGGCCGACCTCGCCCGGCGGTGGTTCTACGGGGCGGGCGCCAGCAGCCCCGATGCTCTCATCCACAGGTTGTGGGGGGAGCGGGGTTATACCGTCGTCAAGGCGGCGGAGTCGACCGGGACGGGTCCGGAGGGCGAAGTCTTCACACCCGTCGAGCCGGTCGGGCCGGTCGACCCGGTCGAGAAGGGGCAGAACGAAGAGGACGGGGGAGACGGTCAAGTGACCGGCGACGGCTCCGTCCACCCCGAACCCGAACCCGAGCCGGAACCCGCTCTCGAACCGGAACCCAAACCCGAACTCGCTCCCCAACCGGAACCCGCTCCCGACGGCGGCAGTACCACCCCCGCTCCCGCACCCACTCCCACCCCGCCCTACGGGTTCGCCGTCGCGCCCGAGGGCGGTGGCAAGGCCGAGTTCCCCTTCGGCACCCGCACCCAGGCGCACACCTTCACCGTCGTGGTGCGGGAGACCGCCGAGGTGGGGGAGAAGACGGTGATCACGGACCTGTCCGATCCGGAGGGCTTCGCCGAGCTCGTCGCCGGCGTCTACCAGCCGCCGCCGGGGGGCCCTTCCAAGGAGATCCTCAAGGCGCTGGCCCGCATGTCGGCGCAGAACTCCACCGCCCGCCTGCGGACGCAGCGCATGCTGGAGGAGGGCCTGGTGCTCTCCGTGCCGGTGAAGGGCGGGAAGGGGCAACCCTGGGAGACCACGGTGTCGTTGCGCAACATGAGCCGGGACAGGGCGACCCGGATCGCGGCCCGGGACACCGGGAAGAAGGTCGTCGACTCCTACGGCGCCTCGCCCGACCCGACCATCCAGCAGAACGCCTCCCAGACGTACAGCCACAGCAGCGGCAACGCCCTCGACGTCTCCGCGATGACCACGATCGCCGCCAAGGTGGTGGGGGGCGCGGTCGTGGCGCCCGTGGCCGGGGTGGGAGTCAGCTCGTCGAAGTCCGGCAGCCACAGCATCGGTGTGTCGTCGAGCGGTCGCGACCAGGTCAAGTACGGGGCCGCGATGGAGGCGTTCGACTTCTCCGGGGTGGAGCTCGTCGTGGAGACGAGGAGGGGCGCGCAGCGGTACTCGGCAGGCAGTACGGAGGGCGTGCTCAGCCTCTCCTTCCCGTCCGAACTGACCGGTTCCTCCCAGGAGTCCGGCTGGAAGCTGTCCCTCGGTGCCGAGGCGACCAGCGAGAAGTACGACGCTCTCGCCGGGCTGCTGGCGCAGACGTTCCACCACGCCGTGCAGATGGACGGGTTGTCCGAGTTGCGGGCGGACCTGCTGGCCGGGCTCCTGCACAGCCCGGGGACGACGCCCTCCCACGTGGCGGCCTGGGTGGACGCGCGCTACAGCGAGCTGGGCATGCTCTGGCACTACGGAAACATGCTGCGGGACCTCGTGCCCGATCTCGTACCGAACGACGGCAGCACACCGCCCAACCAGGTCGAGTCGCGGCTGCGGCCGGTGTCCGTCTCGTACCTCGGGCGGGCGGGACAGCTCTCGGTCGAGCACAACAACGCCTTCAACAACTCCAAGAGTTTCGGCGAGGGGGTGGAAGGGGCCATGTCGGCCTCGCTCGGCTTCTCCGTCGGGCCACCGACGGGCGCCCTCGGGACCCACCTGGCCGCCAACATGGTCGTCACCTTCGGGATCGGCAACTCGGCCGGTCACGCGGTGAGTTACTCCACCGCCGGGGGCGGGGAGCACATCGTCCGGTACACGGAGCCGGTTGCGCTCTATGTCGTCCACCACCGCGTCGAAGCCGCCACCGTCTCTTCCGGGGGCGCGCGGAACCTGGTCGATCGCACGGTGGGCACGGTGATCGCGGTGCCGGAGCCGCTGGTGGAGACCTTCGAACGGAACCTCAGGGAGCTTTTGACCGACCCCACCGCCGCCCCGCACACACCGGAACCGGTCCCGTCACCCAACCCGCCCCCGCCCCCGACGCAGCCGCAGCCGGACCTGGCGGCGCTGCATCCGCCCGCCGTGCTGAGCCAGGGGAAGGGTGACCAAGGACTGCTGATCGGCTATGAGCACCTGGAGTCGCGCAAGTTCAGCAGCAAGCTGCGCACGCTGTTCTTCCGTGACGTGCGTGGCATGGATCTGCCCGCGTGGAATCCGGAGCAGCGGACAGCGGCGCGGCAGTTCCTCGCCGCTCACTTCGGAACCGCGGTACTGAACCACCGCATTCAGGAGATCTTCGGCCAGGGCGGCATGACCCGTACGTTCACCAGGCAGCTCGGCGGCGGTGACGTGCAGCTGATCACGGTGAACGCGTCCGGCCGCCGTACCGGGACGAAGCCGGTGCGGCATCTCCCGGTGGAGAACGCCTACCTGGAGAACGGGCCCATCGTGACCACCGAGGTGGAGTCCACGAATCTGGTCAACTCATGGGTCGGCGTCCAGACGGCCGGCCTGCGGGTCACCCTGGCCACCGGTGATCTCACCGCCGCGCAGCAGTCGGGCGCCGTGTTCCGTACCGGGGTGTACGCCCCGCCCAGCCGTGTGTCCGGCGGAGGGAGCAGCGGCCTGGCCGTCGGGGGGTACTACAAGAACACCGTCAACTACAGCGGTCCGGCCCATCAGCTGCGCTACGAGGCCGAGATCGAACTGACCGTGTCCGTACAGCGGGTCGACGCCAAGAGCCTCACATGGCTCATCGGCCACACGTTCGGGACGTCGCGTCCGCAGTCGGTGGCGAGTGTGCGCAGCCTGATCGACTCCACGGTCACGGTGCTCGTGCCGCGCTCGCTGATGTCGCAGACCGAGCCTCCCGCGTTCGACCGCGTGCCCGAGCTGAAGTTCAAGCAGCAGAAGCCCTCGGTCCACAAGGGTGACTGGCGGTTCCGGAAGGAGCTCGACCGGCTCGACGAGGTGTACAGCCACCCGGTGAGCGCGGACGACCGCGTGATGGACGTGGCGCTCACCGAGGAACTGCGCGCCCAACTCGTCGATCAGCTGGTCGAGGCCGGCATCTCCCGGAAACTGGCGGTGCCGCTCAGCCAGGTATGGATCACCCCCGCGATTCTGGCCGGGGCCCTCCACCGCGGTGGCCGCGGGCACAACGGGACCGTCGTGCAGGAGGAGAGCGTCAGGGACCGACGGGCGTGGATGCTGCTGGTCCCGCACCTGGGAGCGGCCAAGAACAACGGCGACCCGCTCCCGATGAGCGGCCGGCTCATCATGGAGGGGGCCACCATTCGCCGGGGCCAGAGCAGTTCGCAGAAGATGACCGGCATCGGGGGCGTTCTGGACCAGCGGCTCGGCGGGAACAACGACAGCCGGTCCAGCGGCTTCGTCCAGTTCCTGCGCAGCGCGTTCACGTCGAACACGACGGCGGCCACCCTCCACTCCAACGTGACCGAGGGCGCGATCCTGGGTGTGGAGCAGATGCCGCACCAGCACTGGACCAAGGACGTGGTCTGGCAGTTGTACGTCGCGGTGGACCAGGTGGGCCGGCTCGGTACCAGCCGCAGCTCACTGAGCCAGTCGCGGCTCCTGATCACCGACGGCGTCTCGGGTTACAGCCCGCAGCGCAAGGCCGTCCGGATCACGGAAATCGGCACGATCACGCCGCCGGAGGGCGTGCCGCGCACGATCACGTACGACCACACCGCGGCGACGGGGCAGCAGCACGATCCGACGAAGCGCGTCGTGGGCTCCAAGGCCGACCTGGTCCCCCTCTCCGCGATCACCGAGAGCTTCCTCAAGGTGCCGGACGACGCGCCGAAGGAGACCCTCGGTGCCGCCGTGCAGAGGGCGCTGGACGAACTCGTCGGCCCCACCTTCGCCAGGCCCCTGGACCCCGACGGCGGCGTCCTGATGTCGGTCCTCGACGAGGTGGCCACGGCGTCGGCGCTGCAGCCGTTCATGAACGCGCTGCTCAGTACGGGTGTTCCCCTCGTGGTCCTCCAGGACCGGCCGGGCGGCGTCGTACTCGGCCACGTGCTGCTGCGCTACGTCCGGGACCCGGATAACCGCGGGCTGTCGTTCCTGGAGGAGTTCGCGCAGGCGTCCTCCACGCACTACACGACCCTGGGGACCCGCGAGGAGAACACCCAGGGCGCGGGCAGCGGCAAGAACAAGAGCGGCATGGTCTCCGCGACCGACTCCGCGACGGGCGAGGACCACCTGCCGTCCTCGCAGCAGTACGTCTCGCGCTCGCAGCGTGCGTCCGCCGATTCGCGGCAGAACAGGGGCCTGCTGGACCTCGCGCAGAGCGTCGTGACCCGGTCCGGCAAGCACGAGCGCTACGTCCTCGAAGGCTCCCTGGTCCTGGAGTTCGTGCCGTCCTTCCAGATGTCCCGGCCGCTGGGCACCCTCCTGCTCGATGTCCCCCGCCAGTCGACCAGGCTGTGGAATTCCCTGACGTCATGGACCCCTGTACAGCGGAGGACCGTACCGCTCCTCGAAGTCGTCCAGATCCCGAAGTCCTCCCTGACGATGCCGGCCCTGTCCAAGGGAAGCGGGCCCTCCGCTCCTCCGGAGAACGTCTCCCCGGAGGGGGACCTTCCGGAAGAAGTCGGGAAGCCGTCGGCCACCGACACCTTCCCGCTGGTGCTCACGCCGGAGGACCTCGCCGCGATGAAGTTCCTCGTCCAATTCGTACCCGAACGGAGCGGGGAGCTCTTCCAGTCCGTGTACAAGGCGCTGCGGGCCACTTCCTTCCTGCGGGCCATCGACTTCGTCCGCGACGGCCAGAACAGCCTCAACGACCTCCGCGTCCTGTTCGGCGCCCCCCGCCTGCTCGCCCACCTCCTGACGACGGGCACCTCGGCCCCTCTCGCCGACGCCATGGTGGGCCCGGGGCTGTTCGCGCGGGGTGGGCCGCTCACCGACACCCTCGGCCGGATGGCGCTGCGCTTCCAGGTCAAGAAGATCAACCTTCCCGCGCGGGATATGCGTTCCGCCTGGGAGTTGCTGCGCGCCGAGACCAGCGTCTACCGCACGGGGGTCGTGGGCTCCCTGGGGGCTTCGTCCGAGGGGGCCGGTGTGGAGGGCGGTGTCTTCGAGACGACCAACCAGGACCCGCTGAACCCGGGCTCCACCCATGCGGACCCGACCGCCGCCCTCTCGCACAGCAGCACCGTGGGCGCTTCGACGAGCAGCCGGCAGCAGACCACCCACGACCTGCTGGTGGAGCAGCGCGACGACGTCTACCTCACGGTCTTGGCGGACGTCGAAGTCAGTCTGGATCTCTTCGGCCGCAACGAGCGCGGCATCCTCAGCTACGGCGAGGATTCCTTCGCGTACCAGGAAGTGGTCCCGGACCTGGTCCAGGTGCAGATCGCTCCGGAAGCCATGCTCGACGGCAGCGTCGACATCAGCGCGATCACCACCGAGTTCGCGGGCGCCCTGGCGATCCCGGACGGCTGGTTCGTCCCCTCGGGCGCCGGCGAGAACGTCACCGCCGAGGAGATCGCCTCGCTGCGCTCCGCGCTCAAGAAGCCGCCCGCGGACCGCGTCACGTACGTCCATGTCGCCGAGGACGACGACGGCAACATCCTGTACCGAGGACGGGCGCTCGACGAGGCGACCTTCCGCGCGGAGACGCTCCAAGAGCTGAAGGGCCTGAAGCCGGGCGCAGAGGTCGAGATCGTCAGGGACGTCCGCCTGCCGCGTGTTCCGACCGCCGGACCGCGGGCCGTGCCCGACGACACCGGGTCGGGCGCGCGGGCTCGGGGCGACGAGGCCGCCCCGGTCCCCGAGGAAGAGGTCGTCGAGGAAGGGGTCACGCGGGAAGAGACCGTCGAGGAAGTGGTCATCGAGGACGAGGCCATCGGGGACGATGACGCGAACGATCTCGACCTCGTGGTCGCCACCTTGCGCGGCTGATGAAGACCGCCGGAGCGGGGCCCGTACCCGCCGACCGTTCCTCGGAGCCGACGGGTACCACCTGCCCCGGTCCGCCGCACGACCTTCCGCCCCACCCAACCACCCAGCCGTCCCATGCGTCACGAATCACCGTAGAGGAATCCCCATGAAGTCCCACGACGCCAGCACCACGGAGAACGCCGGCACGACGGACCCGGCGGCGTCGGCCGTGGAGCCGGCTGCCGAGACGGGCGAGGTGGCCGGCATCCTGTCCGGAGGCCAGGAGAGCGAACAGGCATCGGCCGAGGGCCCCGAACCGGCCCAGGCGAGCGCCGTGATCGGCACCCCCACCATCGGTGCCGAACCTTCGACCACCACCGGCCTGAGAGCGGCTGTGGATGCTGTGGACCCGAAGGTCGCCACGACATCGACCTCGTCCACTTCCGTCGCGGAAGCCGGACCCGAGCCCGTCTCCGCCCCCGCCTCCGCCCCCGGTGAAGCGGGTACGGAAGCGGCCCCGGCCGCCGAAGCATCCCCGGCCACTGAAGCCGCCCCGGCCACCGAAGCCGCGTCGGGCGCGAGCGGTGGAGGAGACGGCGCTGCGGCCACCACGGCAGCTGGCGCCACGGCGGCGTCCGGGTCGGGCGACGGTTCCACGCCGCCTTCCGGCGAGGCCGAGTCGGACGACTCCCGGCGCCTGTCCCGCCCCATGGTGGCCGCGGCGGCGCTGGCCGGTCTGCTGCTGGTGGCGTCGCCGTTCGTCATCCAGGCCCTGACCCGGCACTCGGACGGTGACTCCTCCACCACGGCAAGCGCCGCCGCCTACGAGGGGCGGACGGGCGAGGAGGGGTTCGTACCGGGGGTCCAGGCGACTCCGGAGGCGAAGGGCAAGAAGGGCCCGGGCGAAGGCAAGTCCACGGCCCCGGGCGGGAAGGGCGGCTCGGACACGGCGTCCGGAGTGGATTCCGTGACGTCCGGCGCCGACAACGCCCCGGGACCGGACGGGACGACGAAGACCGGGGCCGAAGGCGGAAGGACCACGGGCGGGGGCACCTCCGTGAAGGGCTCCGAACCGTCGTCGGCGACCTCCGCGCCGGGCTCGTCCACGCCGAACTCTGCGGCCACCCAATCGACTTCGGGGTCCGCAACCTCGAACTCCACGTCCGGACCGGGAGCGAAACCGGCCGTGCAGGCGGCCCCGGCCACCTACAGCGCGATCGGCGGCCCGCACTGCTCCAACGGCAGCTACTTCGAGATGGGTGCGTCCTCCAGCGGTGACGACGCGTGGACGACGCACCCGGGCGGCTACAGCTCCGGCTGCACCGGCGTGTTCCGCTCCCTCCCGCTCTCCGGCAACGGCAACGACGCGGGCAACAGCGCGTACTGGCAGTTCCGTACCGGCAAGGTCACCAAGGGCTCCTGCACGGTCCTCGTGCACATACCGAGCGACACCAACAGGAAGCACGTCGGCGGTACTTCGGCGTTCTACACCCTGCACAACGGCACGTCCGGCAGTGGCTCCAGCCAGCTCACCGGGTACACGATCAACCAGCCGAGCCACCTGGGCCAGTGGGTGCAGCTCCCCAAGGTGAAGATCACCGGCGGGGTCCTGACCCTGAAGCTCCACGACCGCGGTACGGAGTCCACCTCGGACGCCCACGTCGCGGCGGACGCGGCGAAGGCCAGCTGCACGGCTACGTGATCCCGGGACACCCCGGTCCCGTACCCCCGCCGCCCCCTCGTCCTGGTCCGCCGTCGATCGCCGTCAGGGCCGGACGGCGGAAAGGTCGACCACGTGCGCCACGGGGGTGTGGGCGTCCTTCGCCACCCCGCCGCCCCTTCCGGTTCCTGCCGAAGCGGGCGGCGCAGCGCCGGTGCGACGGAGCGTCAGGCTCCGGGGCAGGATTACGGTATGAACAACACGAACACGCACCTCACGCACATCGCAGCCCCCGAAGGGGTCCTGCCCGCCGCGGGCTACACGCACGTCGTCACCGGCACCGGGCAGTGGGTCGCGATCTCCGGCCAGGTCGCCCTGGACGAGGCGGGGGAGGTCGTCGGCCCCGGGGACGCCGCCGCGCAGGCGCGGCAGGTCTTCGAGAACCTGAACCGCTGCCTCGCGGCGGCCGGGGGGACGTTCGCGGACGTCGTCAAGCTGACCTACTTCGTCACCGACGTCGCGCACCTGCCCGCCGTCCGCGCCGTGCGCGACCTCTACGTCGACGTGGAGCGTCGGCCCGCCAGCTCGGCGGTCCAGGTGGTCGCCCTGTACCGGCCCGAACTGGTCATGGAGGTCGAGGCGTTCGCGGTGATCCCGAGCGACCGGGTGCAGCGGTAGGAGCTCCGCCCGCTCAGTCCTCCCGGACGGGTGTGGCGGCGAGGTAGTCGGCGAGGGCGTCGAGCAGCAGCTCGACGTCCTCTTCGCTGCTGTACGGGGCCAGGCCGACGCGCAGCCCGCCCGCGTCGCCGAGGCCGAGGTGGCGGGAGGCCTCCAGGGCGTAGAAGGAGCTCGCGGGGGCGTCGACGCCGCGGGCGGCCAGGTGGCGCGAGGCGTCGGCGGCGGAGCGGCCCGGGAAGGTGAGGAGCAGGGTCGGGGTGCGCAGGACGGCGCGGGAGTGCACGGTGACGCCGTCGAGCGCGGCGAGCCCGGTCTCGACGCGTTCCCGCAGGGCGTCCTCGTGGGCCTCGATCGCCTCGAACGCGGCGACCAGGCGTTCCCGCCGGCCGGCCGGCACCCCTTCGGCGGCCGGAGCCAGGCCGGCGAGGAAGTCCACGGACGCACGCGCAGCGGTCAGCAACTCGTAAGGCAGCGTGCCCAGTTCGAAGCGCTCGGGGACGGCGTCGGTGGACGGCAGCAGCTTGTCGGGGTGCAGGGTCTCCAGCAGTTCGGGCCGGCTCGCCAGTACGCCGAGGTGCGGGCCGAGGAACTTGTACGCCGAGCAGGTCAGGAAGTCCGCGCCGAGCGCCGCGAGTTCGATCGAGGCGTGCGCGGCGAGGTGTACGGCGTCCACGTGGAACAGGGCGCCGACGCGGTGCACGAGGCCGGCGATCGCGGGCAGGTCGGGGCGGGTGCCGATGAGGTTGGAGGCGCCGGTGACGGCGACCAGCCGGGTTCGTTCCCCGAGCGCATCCCGCACGTGGTCGAGGGTCAACTCGCCTGTTTCCGGGTCGAATTCGATCCAGCGGACGGTCGCTCCCGCCGACTCGGCGGCCTGTATCCACGGGCGGATGTTGGAGTCGTGGTCGAGGCGGCTGACCACCACCTCGTCGCCGGGGCCCCACCCCTTGGCGAGGGTCCGCGCGAGGTCGTAGGTGAGCTGGGTGGAGCTGCGCCCGAAGACGATGCCGCGCGGGTCGGCCCCGAGCAGGTCCGCGAGCGCGGAGCGGGCACCGGCGACGATGGCCTCGGCGTTGCGCTCGCCCTCGTTCTGGACGCCCCGCACGGCGAGGGGGTGGGCCAGGGCGTGGACGATCGCGTCGATCACCGGCTGCGGGGTCTGGGTGCCGCCGGGGGCGTCGAAGCGCGCCGAACCGGACTTCAGGGCGGGGATCTGCGCGCGGACCGCGTGGACGTCGTAGGACATGCGTGCTCCGGAGAGGTGGGCGGCGGACCCGCAGGGCCCGGAGGCGGCGTACGGGTGCTGCCCCGGACACCGATAGTGCCTGGTGGGAGCGGGGACCGCGCGCCCGGGGGCGGTACGGGTCCGTGGGCGGTGCGGGTACGGGTACGAGTACGGGGTACGGAATCGGCCGGGGGGAGGGCGTCAGCCGGCGGCCAGCAGCCCCGGCAGGGCGCGCATGTCGTCGAAGACGACGGTGCCGGGGCCTTCGAGGCGGGCCGCCGGGGTGAGGCCGCCGCTGTAGCCGAAGGCCCGCATCCCGGCGGCGCGGGCGGCGGCGATCCCGTACGCGCTGTCCTCGATCACCGCGCACCGCGCCGGGTCCGCGCCCAGGGTGCTGGCGGCGTGCAGGAAGAGGTCGGGGGCGGGCTTGCCCCGGGCGACGTCGGCGGCGCTGAAGACGCGGCCCTCGAAGTGGTGGCTCAGCGCGGTCGTGGCCAGGTTGCGGCGGATGGAGCGGTGGGAGCCGTTGGAGGCGAGGCAGTACGGGACGGTGAGCGCGGCCAGCACCTCGGGGATGCCGTCGACGGGGGTCAGCTCGGCGAGCGCGGCGCGGTAGAGGTGGGAGTACGGCGCGTCCCAGTCGTCTGCCAGCGGCCTGCCGATACGTTCCTCCACCGCAGCCCGCAGCACTTCCACGGAGGAGCCCACGAACCGTTCGACGATCTCGGCCTCGGTGAACGGCGCCCCCAGTTCCGCCATGACGAACGCGTCCACCTTGACGTAGATGCGCTCGCTGTCCACCAGGACGCCGTCGCAGTCGAAGATCACCAGGTCGAAGGGGTGCGCGGGGTTCGCCGTCATGGCCGCAGCGTAGGCGCGCCGGCCCGAGCGGCGGAAGCCGCGCGGCACCCGGAGGCCGCGCGACGCCCGGAGACCATGCGGCGGAGGACCGGCCCCCGCGCGCCCGATTCCCCGTCGCGCCCCCGCCACACCTCCCGCCCCGCCCCCGCGCGCCCCCTCAGCGCCTCCCCGCGATCCGGTCCGCCACCCGGGCCAGCGGGTCCGAGTCGGCGCGCGAGGAGGCGGCCTCCCGGCGGTCGGCGGCGCGCTGGGCGGCGTATGCGCCGTGGGCGGCGAGCCAGCGCAACGGCTCGGGCTCCCAGCGGCGGACCCGGTGGTTCACCCACGGCAGCGCGGTCAGCCCGGTCGGGCCCGCCTGGCCGGAGTCCTGCTGGATCAGGTCGCGCAGGGTGCGGGCGGCGAGGTTGGCGGTGGCGAGGCCGGAGCCGACGTAACCGCCCGCCCAGCCGAGGCCGGTGGAGCGGTCCAGGACGACCGTCGCGCTCCAGTCGCGCGCCACGCCGACCACGCCGGACCAGGCGTGGGCGATGTCCGCGCCCGCCGTGGTGGGGAAGAGCCGGACGAGGCGTGTGCGCAGCGCCTCGACGGTCGCGGGCCCGGTGCGCCCGTCGTCGTCGGTCCGCGAACCGAAGCGGTACGGAACACCCCGCCCGCCGAGCGCGATCCGGTCGTCGGCGGTGCGCTGGGCGTACGCCCCGGTGTGCGACAGGTCGCCGAGGGCCTCGCGGCCCTCCCAGCCCAGCGTGGACCAGAGGGCGGCCGGCAGCGGCTCGGTGACGATCATCGAGGAGTTCACCGGCAGCCAGGTGCGCCGGTGCCCCTTGATGCTCGCGGTGAACCCCTCGGTGCAGCGCAGCACGTAGGGGGCGCGGACCGTGCCGTACGGGGTGACGGCGTGCTTGGGGCGGATCTCGGTGACCGGCGTCGACTCGTGGACGGTGACGCCCAGCGCCTCGACGGCCGCCGCGAGCCCGGTGACCAGCTTCACCGGGTGGAGGCGGGCACCGTGCGGGGTCCAGGTGGAGCCGACCGCGCCGTTGACCCTGATCCGTTCGGCGGTCTCGCGGGCGCCGTACAGCACCCGGTCCCGCTCGCCGAACGCGATCTCCACGGAGTGGTGGTCCTTGAGCCGGGCGAGCTGTGCGGGCGTGTACGCCACGTCGAGGGCACCGCCCGCGTGGACGTCGGCGTCGATGTTCTCCTCGGCGGAGACCCGGACGACCTCACCGACCGTGTCGTTCATGGCGCGTTGGAGTCGTACCGCCGCGTCGTGGCCGTGCAGCCGCGCGTAGCGGTCGCGGCCCGCGACGGTGCCGGAGAGCAGCCCGCCGTTGCGGCCGGAGGCGCCGTGACCGCAGAACCTGGCTTCCAGCACGGTGATGTCGAGGAAGGGGACGGCCTTCTTCAGGTAGTACGCCGTCCAGAGCCCGGTGAAGCCGCCGCCGACGATGCACACGTCGGCGTGGGTGTCGCCGGGCAGGGGCTCGCGGGGCGCGGGGATGCCCGCCCGCGCGAACCAGAACGATATGCCGCCGTCGGCGGCTCCGGCGGTTCTGCCGCTGCTCATGTCGCCTCTGCTGTCCGGGTCGTCGGGGGACAGCACTCACGGAAAGTGCCGCTCGATGCGGGAGGTTACTGTGCCGCGGGCCGTTCCGTCGCGCGGGGGCGGCGCGCACCGGCCGTACCGCGCCCCCGGGTCAGCGGGTAGCAGGCCAGTCCGGCGAGGGCCGCCGCGAACCGGCCGAGGTCGGTCACGTCCGGCCCGGCGCCCAGCGGGACCCCGCAGAAGACGAGGACGGCGAAGGCGTACGCGTACCGCCACACGCGCGGCAGCCGGTAGGTGAGCACCGCCGCGATCCCCGCGAGCCCCTGATCGGTGGCGTACACCAGGGAGTTGGTCGCGGAGAGCGGCGCGTGCCCGTGCCGTGCCGCCCAGAGCAGCACGGCCTCCGCGAGCAGCCCGGCGGGCACGTACGCCACGGCCACCGCGGCACACCACCGCAGGGTTCCGAGCCACCGTTCGGCGGGGGCGTGGAAGAGGGTGAAGAGCACCGCGCAGAGCACCCAGTGCCCGCCCTCCGGCAGCCACAGCAGACCGGCGAGGAACACCCGGGACGGGCGGTCCGCGAGCGTGTGCGGATCGGCGGGCGCGGGCAGCCGGACGAACTCCTCGGCCGCGGGCAGCAGCGGACCCAGCAGGTGGGAGGTGACGAGGAGGACCGTCAACCAGACGTACGTACCCGGGGATCGGGCCATCCAGCGGCCGATCGCGGCGGCGACGGCGGCTGCCGGGCGGTTTCGCTCCATGGTCCCGATTGACGCACGGTCCTACGATCGGTGGCGTGATCGACATCCCGGAAGAGCTGATCGCCACCCAGACCATGTTCCACGGCGCGGCCGGCAGGGCCTTCACCGACGCCCTGCCGGAGCTGGCCGCCCGCTACCTCCGGGAGTGGGGGCTGCGCGTCGACGGGCAGCCGATGTACGGGATGTGCGCGCTGGTCCTGCCGGTGGTCCGGTCCGTCGACGACTGCCCCGCGGCGCTGAAACTCCAGCTGATGGACGAGGAGTCGGCGGGCGAGGCGCTCGCGCTGCGGGCGTGGGGCGAGGCGGGGGCCGGGACGGTCGCGCTGCTCGCCCACGACCCGGAGACCGGCGCGATGCTGCTGGAGCGCCTGGACGAGAACCGCCCCCTGTCGGCGGTCCCCGACGCCCGGGAAGCGGTGGGCGTCCTCGGGGAGGTGCTGGCCCGGCTGGTGGCGGTCCCCGCGCCGCAAGGGCTGCGCACGCTGGCGGACATGGCGGCACGGATGCTGACGGAGGTGCCCCGCGTGGTGGCCGTGCTCGCCGACGACGAGGAGCGGCGGCTGGTCGCGGACTGCGCGGCGGCGCTGCGCGAGGTGGCCGGCGAACCGGGCGACCGGCTGCTCCACTGGGACCTGCACTACGACAACGTCCTGGCCGGCCGCCCCGGCACGGAGCGCGAGCACGAGTGGGTCGCGCTGGACCCGAAGCCCCTGGCGGGCGATCCCGGCTTCGAGCTCTTCCCCGCCCTCGACAACCGCTTCGGACCCGAAGAGATCCTCTGGCGCTTCGACGCCCTCAGCGAGGCGCTCGGCCCCGGTTACGACCGGGAGCGGGCACGTGCCTGGACCCTGGGCCGGGTCCTCCAGAACGTCCTCTGGCACAGCAGGCCGGGCACGCACACCCTCGCCCCGGACCACGCCGAGATCGCCCGGCGGCTGCTGGGCCGGTGACAGCCGGTCACCGTACGGCCAACTGGCATCCACGCACGGGTGGGTTGCCTGCGTCCCCTCCACTCCGGCATCCAACTTCCCTCACACGGTGCAGCGTTATGGACACGGCGCGAGACGGCGTGTTCTCCTGCATGCCGAGTGGTCGATTTTGCAACGTGGGAAAAATGGTCGGCGCGGCGGGGACGTGCCGTGGACCGGCTGACAGAAGAACGGAGTTGCGTGTGAAAGCCGCATCGAAGAGCCGTGGCAGAAGTCCGCGTGTGCGCCGGAGAGTGGGTGCCGTCGCCGCCCTGGCCGTGGCCGCCTCGACGACCCTGACCGCCGGCGCGGGAACCGCCACCGCCGGCGGGAGTCACGGCGCCCGGATACCGACCGTCACCTCCGGGGGTGCCCGCTTCGAGATCCTCTCGCCGACCCTGGTCCGTACCGAGTACGCGGGCGACGGCAAGTTCACCGACGACCCGACGTTCAACGCGATCGGGCGGGACGGATTCACGCCGACCGCCTACACCGCGCGGACGAAGGACGGCTGGCTGACCGTCCGGACGAGCGCGATGACCCTGCGCTACCGGGTCGGCTCCGGGGCCTTCGACGCCGAGAACTTCTCCCTCCAGCTCGACGCGGGCAAGCAGCCCGTGACCGCCGCCCCCTGGCAACGGCTCGTCTGCGAGCTCGGCGCGCTCTGCGAGGCGGAGGGCCTCCGGCTCGAAGGTCTCGGCACGGCGTCCGACCACACCGGCCACACCGGAGCAGCCTTTGCCGCGGGCTTCGAGGCGACCGGCAGTTCGGTCTCCACTGACATCGATGTCACAGCCGACGGTGCCTACCGGTTCGCTCTGCGTTACGCCAATGCCCAGGGCGGCGACGGCAAGACGGAGACCCGCACCCTCTCGCTCTCCGTCGACGGCGGCACCCCGCAGAAGGTCGAGCTGCCCGCCACCGCGAACTGGAACACCTGGGCCGAGGCCACCGCACAGCTGAAGCTGACCAAGGGGCAGCACACGGTCGCGCTGACCCGGACCGCCTCGGACTCCGGCTCGGTGAACCTCGACAGCGTCGCCCTGCTCCCGGCCGACGACGACTCGTACCCCTCCGCCGACACCACCGCGATCAAGAGCTGTCTCTACGGCACGAGTTGCGAGGCGGAGTCCGCCCGGCCGGCCGGTACGGCCACCGGCGCCCTGGACCACCAGGGGTACGCGGGCAACGGCTTCGTCGCCGAACTCAACCAGGGGTCCAGCCTCACCACCCACCTGGTCGGCGTCCCCGCCGACGGCGTCTACACGCTCCGGGTGCGATACGCCAACGGCCAGGGCGGCGACGGCCTCCACCAGACGCGCACCGCCTCCGTGACGAGCACCGGGGCGTCGGCGGGTTCCCCCGCCTCGACCACGGCCAAGGGGGCCGTGCCGTCGACCGCGACCCTCCAACTCCCCGCCACCAAGGACTGGGACGACTGGCAGACCGCCTCCGTCCCCGTCACCCTCAAGGCGGGCGCCGACGACCTCACCCTCGGCTGCCCCGACGGCGGCAGCTGCCACATCAACGCCGACACCCTCTCGGTGGCCTCCGCCACTTCGGCCGCACCGCAGCCGCACCTCGCCCTCGGCGGCTACCGCCGCGGCCTGGACGGCGTGAACGGCGACAACCCGGCCCCCGTCACCACCACGCCGGGCCTGCTCAGCCAGGACGGCTGGTACCTCCTCGACGACTCCCCGTCGGCCCTGTACGACCTCACGTCGAAGAAGGTCCGCCCCCGCCCCGCGCACGGCGGCGCCCCCTACCAGGACGGCTACGTCTTCGGGTACGGCCACGACTACAAGCAGGGCCTCGCGGACCTCGCCACCCTGACCGGGCCGCCCGCCCTGCTGCCCACCTGGGCCTACGGGGTCTGGTACTCGGAGTACTTCGACCGTACGGCCGCCGACTACCAGGACACGATCCTGCCGGCGTTCCGCGCGGAGGGCGTGCCGCTCGACGTCCTGGTGACCGACACCGACTTCAAGGCCGGTGACACCTGGCGCGGTTGGGAGATCGACGAGAACAAGTTCCCCGACGCCGAGGGCTTCTTCAACTGGTCGGACACCCAGGGACTGCACAACACGCTCAACACGCACCCGAGCATCCAGGGTTCCGACCCCCAGTTCGCCCAGGCGCAGGCCACCGCCAAGGGCAAGCTCGCCAAGGGCGCCTGCGGAAGCGACTGCTACACCTTCGACTTCGGCGACGCGGACCAGCTCAAGGCCTACATGGACCTGCACCGGACCATGGACGAGCAGGGCGTCGACTTCTGGTGGCTCGACTGGTGCTGCGACTCCTCGCAGTCCTCGCTGCGGGGCGTGACCCCCGACGCGTGGATCAACCAGAGTTACGCCGACGACTCCGCCCCGGCCATCGGCCGCGGCTTCGTCATGTCCCGCGCCTACGGCTCGCTCCAGGCCGGCGGGTACAGCGGCCAGCAGGCCCTGCCGACCGGGCCGTGGGCGGACAAGCGCACCACCCTCCACTTCACCGGTGACACCCTCTCCACCTGGGGCACGCTGCGTTTCGAGGTCGGCTACACCCCGGGCGAGTCCGCGGCGACCGGCATGGCCTCCATCACCCACGACATCGGCGGACACGTCGACACGACGGGTCTCGCCGGTTCGGAGAAGGGCACCAACAAGCTCCCCGACGACCTGTACGCCCGCTGGGTCCAGCTCGGCACCTTCCAGCCCGTCGACCGCCTGCACAGCAACCACAGCGACCGGCTGCCCTGGCAGTACGGCCCGGCGGCCCGCACGTCGGCCGACGCGTTCCTCAACCTCCGCGAGAACCTGGTGCCTTACACCTACACCCTCGCCGAGGAAGCGAACCGCACCGGCGTACCGATCGTGCGCCCGACCTACCTGGAGTACCCGGAGGAGCCGGCGGCCTACGCGGCGGCCGACAGCGAGTACTTCTACGGCTCCGACGTCCTGGTCGCCCCCGTGACCACGCCCGGCGAGTCCACCACCACCTCGGTGTGGTTCCCGGCGGGCAGCCAGTGGACCGACTGGTTCACCGGCAAGACCTACCAGGGCGGCACCACGCAGGACGTGGCCACCACCCTCGACACGATGCCCGTCTTCATCAAGTCCGGCGGCATCATGCCCACCCGCACCGAGAACGTCACCGACAACGACCGCAACCCCCTGACCGACGTCACCCTCTCCATCGCCTCCGGCGCCAACGGCTCGTACAAGCTGTACGAGGACGACGGCACCACCGCGACGACGAAGGCCCGGAGCGCCACGACGACCGTCACCTACAAGGAGAAGGCTTCGGGGAAGGGCTCCGGGAAGAGCTCGCTCAGGACCGTGTCGATCGGCGCGGCCAAGGGCTCCTACCAGGGCCAGGTCAAGAACCGCCGCTGGACCCTCTCCCTCCTGGGCACCACCCACGCCCCCACCGAAGTGACCGCCCACGGAAAGCGCCTCTCCCGCGACGCCTACCACTGGGACAGCGCCACGGGCACCCTCACGGTCAGCCTTCCGGCGCGGTCCGTGCGCGCCGGGGTGGAGGTGACCGTGCGGTAGCGCTGCCGGCAGCGGTTGCGCGACGGCCGGCTCGCGGCAGTCGGAGGCACCGGCGGCCCCGCGCGCACCGGGTGACGAACGCGTCGGCGTTCGGTCATCGCGGAGCGGCGGGGCCGCTGGGGTGCCGGGGGCGGCGAGGGTGTGCTCCCCGCGAACGCGGGACAGCCCCGCCCTCGCCGCCCCCGGCCATCAGGCGCGCCTGCCCGCCCCGTCTACGCTGCCCCCATGATTCGCACCGCCACCGCAGCAGACGTCCCCGCCGTCCACGCCATGATCCGTGAGCTGGCCGACTACGAGAAGGCGCTCGACGAGGCGCAGGCCACCGAGGAGCAGCTGCACGAGGCCCTCTTCGGCGAACGGCCCGCCGCCTACGCCCACATCGCGGTCTCCGACGAGGACGGCGAGACGGTCGGCTTCGCGCTCTGGTTCCTCAACTTCTCCACCTGGCGCGGTGTCCACGGCATCTACCTCGAAGACCTCTACGTACGCCCCGAGCGCCGGGGCGGCGGCCACGGCAAGGCCCTGCTGACCGAGCTCGCCCGGACCTGCGT
This sequence comes from Streptomyces sp. NBC_01335, assembly GCF_035953295.1. Classification (GTDB taxonomy): domain Bacteria; phylum Actinomycetota; class Actinomycetes; order Streptomycetales; family Streptomycetaceae; genus Streptomyces. The sequence continues at coordinate 3,479,851 of NZ_CP108370.1, read as the reverse complement.
GGACCGGGGCTACGGCCGCCTGGAGTGGTCGGTGCTCAACTGGAACACCCCGTCCATCGGCTTCTACGAGTCCCTGGGCGCCCGCCCGCAGGACGAGTGGACCGTGTACCGGCTGACGGACGAGGCGCTGGCCGAGCTGGGGTCGTCGGAGACGGTCTAGGCCGTGTCTGACCATTCCCGCCGGGCGGTCGGCGCCCGGCACGGCACCTCGCGGCGTTGTCGGACCGCCCGAGTACATCCCGTACTCGGGCGGTCCTCCGCCTTGCGACGCACCGCACCGGACACCGCCCGCTGATCCGACGCGAATGGTCAGACACACCCTAGGACGACGGTGGGGGCTCGACCCGGGACGCGGGTTGTTGCTCCGCCCAACCTGGGACAGCGACGGGCCCCGTCCACGCCGGCGCCTCAGAACCCGCCCTGGGCGTGCCGAGCACCGCGCCCAGGGCGTGGAGCGTCCCCGTCCCCCGCCCCGCTACTTCCTCCAGAACAGGTGGTGGGTCACCCCGCTCGGGCTCGGGACCACGTCCAGGTGGAAGCGGTCGCGGAGATCGTCGGGAGAGTCCCAGAGCTTGATCCCGGAGCCGAGCTTCACCGGGGAGACCGCGACGTGCAGGGTGTCCACGAGGTCGGCGTCGAGGAACTCGCGGATGGTGGTGGCCCCGCCACCGAGGCGGACGTCCTTGCCGCGGGCGGCTTCGCGGGCCTGGGCGAGAGCCGTGGCCGGGTCGGCGTCGATGAAGTGGAACGTGGTGTCGGAGAGCTCGATCGAGGGGCGCACGTGGTGGGTGAGGACGAACACCGGTGTGTGGAACGGGGGTTCGCCGCCCCACCAGCCCTGCCACTCGTGGTCCGTCCAGGGGCCGCGCTGCGGGCCGAACTTGTTGCGGCCCATGATCTCGGCACCGATGTTGTGGGAGAAGTCGCGCGTGAAGTAGTCGTCCAGGCCCCGGCTGCCCTTGCCGTCGGTGCGATTGGGCCAGCCCGCGGTGGCCCCGGCCCACGCCATGAGGCGTTGGGGATCCACATGGCCGAAGGGCTGCTCCAGGGTCTGTTCCTCGCCGGCGGCGATACCGTCGCTCGACACGGTGAAGTTCTGCACGCGCAGAAGCTGGGTCATCTGTTGCTCCTCGAACGGGGGCGCTCACAGTAGGGGGACTCGGCCGGCCGGTCGAACTCATCGGTCCATTCGGGCCATGCGGGTCGACCAGGTCGTTCGGGCCCGGTGGTACCCGGCTACCGCGGATCCCGAGAAGACCAAGGAAAGGGAGCGGGCGCGTGACGGGGGCCAACAGCAGGTCGAGCACCGCAGGTTACGCCGATGCGGCCGAGGCGCTGGTGGAGCAGTACGAGAGCGTCACCTTCGCCGAAGTGCACCGCGAGGCGCTGGAGCTCTTCCCCGAACGGCCCAGCGCGGTGCTCGACATCGGGGCGGGGAGCGGACGGGACGCCGCCGCGCCGGCGGCGCTGGGGCATGCGGTGGTCGCCGTGGAGCCGACGGCTGAACTCCGGGAGCGGGGGCGGGTGATCCATGCGGCGCGGCCGGTCGAGTGGCTGGACGACGAACTGCCGGAGCTGCGGGCGGTACGGGCGCTGGGGCGGCGGTTCGACCTGGTGCTGCTGACCGCCGTCTGGATGCACTTGGACGCCGGGGAGCGGGCGGCGGGGATGGAGACGCTGGGCCGGGTGACGGCCCCGGGCGGTCTGGTGGTCCTGACCCTGCGGCACGGGCCCGTTCCGGCAGGCCGGCGGATGTTCGACGTGTCCGTGGACGAGACCGTCGGGCTCGCCAGGGGGCAGGGGCTGAGCGCGGTCCACGTCGGCGGGCGCGCGGACCTGCACGGCCGCTCCGGCGTGCGCTGGTCCACGGTGGGCCTGCGCCGCGCGGACTGACAGGGCAGAGCGCAGAGCGCAGAAGGCAGAGGGCACAGGGCGGAAGGCAGAGGGCAGGGAAGCGAGGGGGGCTCCGGGCTGTCGGTCCCGTACGCCACGATGGGCCCATGGCGGCGAGCGCGGGCAGGAACAGCAACAGCAGGAACAGCAACACCAGGAACAGCAGCCGGGGCGGCACCGGCAAGGGAGCCGGCGGGCGCAAGGAGATCGCGGCGGCGCGGCGGCCGGAGGTGCGGTTGCCGCCCCTCGCCCCGTACGAGGACGTCGAGCTGGAGGCGGACGGCGACTACGACGGGCTGCGGTTCTCCTCCGTGGACCTCGCCGACCAGTCGGGGCGCGGCGCCCGGTTCATGGACTGCGCGCTGGACGGCTGCGCGCTGGACCGTACGGAGCTGGTGCGGGCCCGGTTCCTCGACTCGGTGCTGACCGGCGTACGGGGCGTGGCCACCGAGCTCGCCGAGGCGTCGCTGCGGGACGTGGAGATCGTGGACGCGCGCCTCGGTGGGGTGCAGATGCACGGGGCGGTGCTGGAACGGGTGCTGGTGCGCGGCGGGAAGATCGACTACCTGAACCTGCGCGGGGCCCGGCTCACCGACGTCGTCTTCGAGGGGTGCGTGCTCTCCGAGCCGGACTTCGCGGACGCCCGGCTGGTACGGGTCGAGTTCCGCGACTGCGTGCTGCGGCGGGCCGACTTCAGCAACGTCACGATGGACTCGGTGGACCTGCGGCCCGCCGCCGAGCTGGACATCGCGCGGGGTGTGGAGCGGCTGGCGGGCGCGGTGATCAGCCCGGTGCAGCTGATGGACCTGGCCCCGGCGTTCGCGGCGCAGATCGGGGTCCGGGTGGAGCCGTGATCCTGCCGGAGGCGTGATGGTGCCGGAGGCGTGGGCCCGTGGTCAGAGGCGGGGGAAGCGGGCCTGGAGGTCCCAGATCACCGGGTTGTCGGCGAGCCCCTCGTGCATGTCGGAGAGGTCGGCGATCAGGTCCTGGAGGAAGTCGCGGGCCTCGCGGCGCAGCAGGGAGTGGCCGAAAGTGAGCGGAGGTTCGTCGGCGTGCATCCAGTCGGCCTCGACGTTCACCCAGCCGAACCGGCGTGCGAAGAGCATGCGATCGCTGGACTCGGTGAAGTCCAGCTCGGCGTACTGCTCCTTGTGCGAGCGGTTGCCGCGCGGGTCCTGGTCGAGCTGCTCGACGATGTCGCAGAGCGCCCACGCGAAGTCGAGCACCGGCACCCATCCCCAGGCTGTGGATACCTCGCGGTCCGCCTTGGTGTCCGCGAGGTACACGTCCCCGGAGAACAGGTCGTGCCGCAGCGCGTGGACGTCCGCGCGGCGGTAGTCGGTCTGCGGGGGGTCGGGGAAGCGACGAGAGAGGGAGTAGCCGATGTCGAGCACGGTTCGATGGTGTCATGCCGGGAGCGGGCGGCGGCACGGCCGGACGACAGACCCCGGGTGACCTGCGGCACCACCGCCCCGGGGCCGGTTTCCTCGGACCGGATGCCCCCGGTCAGGGCAGCAGACGTTGCTCGTTGGCCCTGGCGACCGCTCCGGCGCGGGTCTCGACGCCCAGCTTGTCGTAGATGCGCCCCAGGTGGGTCTTGACCGTCGCCTCGCTGATGAAGAGCGCGCGGGCGATGTCCCGGTTGCCGAGCCCTCGGGCGAGCTGCCCGAGGATGTCCCGCTCGCGGTCGGTGAGCGCGGGTGGCGGGGTACGCAGCCGGGCCATCACCCGGTCCGCGACGGGCGGGGAGAGCGTGGTGCGGCCCTGCGCGGCGGACCGGATCGCGGCGAACAGCTCCTCGGGGCGCTCCGCCTTCAACAGGTAGCCGGTGGCTCCCGCGCCGATCGCCCGGGTGATGTCGGCGTCGGTGTCGTACGTCGTGAGGACGAGCACATGGGGCCCCGCGACGCTCTCCGCGCCGCTGCCTCCCGCGCCGCTGCCTTCCGCGCGGTCGCTCGCTCCCGCTCCGGCTGTGATCCGGCGGGTGGCTTGGACGCCGTCCATCCCCGGGCCGAGCTGGAGGTCCATGAGGACGACGTCCGGGGCGAGCCGGGCGGCCAGGACCACGGCCTCCTCGCCGCTTCCGGCCTCGGCCACGACCTCCAGGTCCGGCTCGCTGCCGAGGAGGGCGAGCAGCCCGGCGCGGACGACGGCGTGATCGTCGCAGACCAGGACGCGTACGGTACGGCGGGTCATACGGGCTCCTCGGGTGTGCCGGGTTCCTCGGGGCTGGCGGGCGCCCCATGACCGGCGGGCTCCCCACCATGGCCGGGTACCTCGGGGGCGGCGGGTACCTCCGGGTCCGGCAGCGGGACCTCCGCCGAGAGCACGGTGCCCTCTCCGGGGGCGGACTCGACGGTGAGCCGTCCGCCGAGCTGGCGTACCCGGGCGCGCATCGCGGGCAGCCCGTGGCCCCGGCGCATCGGAGTGTCCCGCTGCTCCGTGGCTGCCGCAGGTCCGTCCGGGGCGAACCCGCGGCCGTCGTCCGCGATGTCGAGGACCACCCGATCGTCCAGGTGGGTCAGGGTGAGCGCGGCGGTGGTGGCGTCGGCATGCTCGGCGACGTTGGCGAGCGCGCCCTGGGCGATGCGCAGCAGCGCCGACTGCACCCGGTCCGGCAGCGGGTTGTGCGCGGTGCCTTCCACGTGGCAGCGCACGGCGGGCCCGCCCGTCGCGGTGGCCCGTGCGGCGAGGGCGCGGAGGGCCGCCTCCAGGCCTGCGCCCTCCGCGAGGTCGGCCGGTGCCAGGTCGTGGACGAAGCGCCGGGCCTCGGCGAGGTTGCGGGCGGTGATCCCGGCCGCCGTACGGACGTGGGCGTGGGCGGTGCCCGGCTCGGTGTCCCAGATACGTGTCGCGGCCTGGAGCAGCATCCGCTGGCTGGAGAGGCCCTGCGCGAGGGTGTCGTGGATCTCCATGGAGAGCCGCTGGCGCTCGGCGAGAGTGCCCTCGCGGCGTTCCGTCGCGGCCAGTTCGCGCCGCGTACGGACCAGGTCCTCGATGAGTTCGCGCTGGCGTACGGCGAGTTCCTGCTGGCGGTCCGCCTGACGGCGGACGTGGACGAGGACGGCGGTCGCCACGGCCGCGACGGCGGGCGGTGCCAGGACGAGGTTCGGGTCGAAGCCGGTGGCGAGCCGCAGTTGCGCCGCCACGACGAACGCGGTGAGCAGGGAGACCAGGACGAGCGCGGCGCGAGGCGGGAGCAGCCGCAGTCCGGTGGAGAAGAGCGGTACGGCGCACCACGCGAAGCTCGGCGCGAGGACGACCAGCACCATCCAGACGGCGACGAGCCCCGCGAGCCAGGTGAACCGGCGGGGGGTGGGCCGCGAGCCGAGCACCGGGCCGAGGGCGTGGACGACGGCGAGGGTGAGGGACAGCGCGATGACCCACGGGGTGCGGGCCTCGCCGGGGTGGCGCATCAGGAACCGGGTGAGCGAGGCGCCCAGCAGCAGGAAGAACGCGGCGTGCAGCAGGAGCGCCAGCCAGCGGGCGTCCGGATCAGGCGTGCGTACGGCGGACGACCCGGGGCCGGCTGAAGCACCGCCCGCCGGTCCGTCCCGCCCCGGACCGGTTCTCCGCCGCACCTCGTGCCCGCCTCACGCTCGTTGTCACCGGTGCTCCCGGATGTGCGGCGGGCTCCGCCGCACATGCCGTGAGCTGGGCGGATGTGCCCATGCCTTCTCCATGGTGACCCGGCCGGGCCGGGCCCGCATCAACCGATCGGCCGACAGAAGAGTCCACCGGACCGCGCCGGAGGCCGAGCCGGTACGACGACGGTACGGGCCGTGTTCCGGCCGGAGCATCGATACCGGAGCGCCACCGCCGACCGGCCGGGCGCCGCACCCGATCCGGAGGAACCCGCCATGAACGTCACTCCCCCCGCCGCCCCCTCGTCCCCCGCCGCCCCCTCGTCCCCCGCCTCCGCCGGCCGCAGGTTCTCGCTGCGGGCCCGGGTCCTGACCGGTGCGGTGGCCGTCGCCGCCCTGGGCGCGGGCACGTTCGGCGCCGTCTCCGCCAGCGCCTCGGCCCCCTCGTCCGCCACCGTCGCCGTCTCGGCCGACACCGCGAACCGGAACCTCCAGCAGACGAGCCACCTCACCGTCGCCGCCGCCACGAAGGCCGCGCAGGCCGTGCTCGACGCCGCGCAGAAGGAGAACCAGCGCGTCTCGGTCGCGGTCGTCGACCGGGACGGCAACACCATCGTCAGTCTGCGCGGCGACGGCGCCGGGCCGCAGTCCCCCGGGTCCGCCGAGAAGAAGGCGTACACCTCGGTCTCCTGGAACGCCCCCACCTCCGAGCTGGTGAAGCGCCTGGACCAGGCCCCGACGCTGAAGGACATCCCCGGCACCCTCTTCCTCGCAGGCGGTGCCCCGGTCCAGGTCAAGGGCGCGCCCGTCGCTGCGGTCGGCGTCGCCGGAGCCCCGAGCGGCGACCTCGACGAGAAGTTCGCCCGCGCGGGAGTCGCCGCCCTCACCCGCTGATCACGGCTCGTGCGCCCCGCGCCCCGCGCCCCGCGAGGGTGCGGGCGCACTGCGTGCCCGGTACATAGGATCGCGCCGTGAATCCGCCCATCCCCGCGCACCGGAGCAATCCCGCACGTCGGAGTGGTCCCGCACACCGGAGCGGTCCCGCGCCTCGCCGAACCCCCACACGCCGCCGCCCGGCCCGGGCCGGTGTCCTGCTGCTCGCCTGTGCCGTGCTCGGCTGTACCGCTTCGGCCTGTACCGGCGCGGGGGCCGGGGTGGCCGGGACGCCGGGCGCGGCCGGGGTGCGCGATCCGTACTTCCCGAAGCTCGGCAACGGCGGCTACGACGTCACCCACTACGACCTCCGGCTCGCCGTCGACCGTAAGGCCGGGCACCTGACGGGCACGGCGACGATCACCGCCCGGGCGACCCAGGACCTGAGCGCCTTCCACCTCGACCTGGTCGGGCTCGACGTCACCGGGGCGACCGTCGAGGGGCGGCCCGCCGCCGTGAACCGGGCGGGCGGCGAACTGGTCCTCCGCCCCGACGCGGAGGTGGCCGACCGCCTCCGCGAGGGCCGCACCTTCGAGACGGTCGTGCGCTACTCCGGCGTACCCCGCACCCTGACGGACGCGGACGGCACCCACGAGGGCTGGCTGCGGACGGCGGACGGGGCCGTCGCCCTCGGCGAACCGGCGGGTGGGCCGGCCTGGTTCCCCGGCAACCACCATCCGAGCGACAAGGCCACCTACACCGTCGCGGTCACCGTCCCCGAAGGGCTGACGGCCGTCTCCAACGGTGAACTCGCCTCCCGCCGCACCACCAAGGCCGCTACGGGCGACCCCGCCCGCACCACGTACACCTGGCGCACCACCGAACCCATGGCGAGCTACCTCGCGACGGTCGCGATCGGACGTTTCGCCACGAAGGAGTCCCGCACCGACGAGGGTCTCGCGGTCTTCACCGCGGTGGACCCCGAGGTGGCGGCGGAGGCGGAGCCCGGACTCGCCCGGATTCCGCAGATCCTGGACTGGGAGGCGGAGCGGTTCGGGCCGTACCCGTTCCGTTCGGCGGGCGCGATCGTGGACCGGGCGGAGGACTCCGAGTACGCCCTGGAGACGCAGAACCGGCCGTACTACCCCGGGCCGCCGACCACCGGGCTCCTCGTCCACGAGATGGCCCACCAGTGGTTCGGCGATTCGGTCACCCCGGCCACCTGGCGGGACATGTGGCTGAACGAGGGCTTCGCGACGTACGCGGAGTGGCTCTGGAGCGAGGACCACGAGGACACACCGGCCCGGGAGAGCTTCGAGGAGGCGTACGCCGACGACGCGAACTGGGCCTTCCCACCCGCCGGGCCGCCGACCGCCGCCGACGTCTCGCAACCGCCGGTGTACGGGCGCGGCGCGATGGTCGTGCACCGGCTGCGGCTCGCGGTGGACGACGACGAGAGGTTCTTCGCGCTGCTCAAGGGCTGGACCGGGGCCCACCGGCACGGCAACGCCTCGACGGCCGACTTCACGGCGTACGCGGAGAAGGCGACGGGCCTGGACCTGTCCCGGCTCTGGTCGGTCTGGCTGTACGGCGACGAGCGCCCGGCCGACCCGGCGAACCCGGACCTCCCGGCGCGCTGACCGGCCCGCGCCATCGGCATCGGCTGAACAGCACCGACCGGCCCGAACCGCTCAGGGCCTCCGCCGCGTGTGCGGGGGAGGCCCTGAGCGTGGTGTTACCTACTGCGCGTGTGGGCGCGGGTCGCGTCAGAGGTTGACGCCGAAGTCCTGCGCGATGCCGCGCAGACCCGAGGCGTAACCCTGGCCGACCGCGCGGAACTTCCACTCGGCGCCGTTGCGGTAGAGCTCGCCGAAGACCATGGCGGTCTCGGTGGCGGCGTCCTCGCTGAGGTCGTAACGGGCGATCTCGGTGCCGCCGGCCTGGTTGATGATGCGGATGAAGGCGTTCCGCACCTGGCCGAAGTTCTGGCTGCGGGACTCGGCGTCGTAGATGGAGACCGGGAAGACGATCTTGTCCACGTCGGCCGGCAGGCCCGCCAGGTTGACGTTGATCTGCTCGTCGTCGCCCTCGCCCTGGCCCGTGACGTTGTCACCGGTGTGGACGATGGTCTGGTCCGGCGTCGACTTGTTGTTGAAGAAGACGAAGTGGCCGTCGGAGACGACCTTGCCCGTCGGGTTCACCGCGATCGCCGAGGCGTCGAGGTCGAAGTCGGTGCCGGTGGTGGTGCGGACGTCCCAGCCGAGGCCGACCGTGACGGCGGTCAGGCCCGGTGCCTCCTTGGTGAGCGAGACGTTGCCGCCCTTGGACAGGCTTACTGCCATGGGAAGTCCCTTTCCTCGTCATGTGCGGGCTTCGTGCCATCACGAAAGCTACCGTCACCCGTCATAACGCGAGGAGGAGGCCACGAGGTTCCAGGTCCCTTTACTTTCTTTGCCGAACTTTCGTCCCGGTACATCCCCTCCGCACCGCGCCCGGCCCCGTGAGCCGTCGGCGTGCGTCAAAAGAAGGTGACGGACCGGCCGGGCGCCGGGGAGACTGGGTGTCATGTCCGGGCCCTATGTCATCCGCGGTGCGGTCTCCCTGCCGGAGGCCGAGCTCATGTGGCGTTTCTCGCGGTCCTCCGGGCCCGGGGGACAGCACGTCAACACCAGCGACACCCAGGTGGAGCTGCGCTTCGACCTCGCCGCCACCGAGGCGCTGCCCGAGGTCTGGAAGGAGCGCGCGCTGGAACGGCTGGCCGGCCGGCTGACCGACGGCGTCGTGTCCGTACGCGCCTCCGAGCACCGCTCCCAGTGGCGCAACCGCGAGACGGCCGCCGTGCGGCTCGCGGCGCTGCTCGCGGAGGCGACGGCGCCGCCGCCCGCGCCCCGCCGGAAGCGCAAGATCCCGCGCGGCATCAACGAACGACGCCTGCGGGAGAAGAAGCAGCGGAGCGACACCAAGCGGGGCCGCTCCGGCCGCGACTGGTGACCCGGCCCCCGACTCCCCGGCCCCCTCAGCCCAGCGTCCGGTAGTTCCCCTTGAAGTAGAGCAGCGGCTCGCCGCCGTCCGCCGTCGTCGGTACGTGCGCGGTGAGCACCCGGCCGATCACCAGGGTGTGGTCGCCCGCCGGGACCCGCTGCTCGGTCCGGCATTCCAGGGTGGCCAGCGCGCCGTTCACCAGCGGCGCCCCGGAGACCTCGCCGCGCGTGTGCGGGACGTCCGCGAAGAGCAGCCGGTCGCTGATCCGGCCCTTCATCGAGAACCGGGACGCGATCTGCCGCTGCTCCGCCGCGAGGACGGAGACCGCCCAGAGCGGCTGCTCGGCCAGCAGGTCGTCCATGCGGGAGTCGTTGCGCAGGCTCACCAGCACCAGCGGCGGGTCGAGCGAGACGGACAGGAACGCCGTCGCGGTCATCCCGGCCTCTTCGCCGCGCTCGCCCTCGTCGTCGGTCGGCTCCTCGGCGGTGACCAGCACCACGCCTGCGGCCAGCCGCGCGAGAGCGGCCCGGAACTCGTCGTTGCTCACCCCCTCAGCATGGGGGACGGCGTCGGGGCTCGGGGTGAGGGTCTTCGTCTGCGGCACACCTGCACGCTAGCCGCGGCCTCTGCGGGCCCGCATCGGGCCAGGGGACCAGTCGAGACCTAGGTCTCCGGGCCAAGAAGGCGCATAGCGCACATATGGGCGGGACCGGCGGTGCGCTCGAAGCCCGCGCGTGCGCGCCCGCAGGCGTCGGGGGTGCACGCCGGTGGTGCGTACGAGCAGCGAACGCCGACCCCTTGTGCGGGTGCGCCGGGCGTGCGCCGGAGTGGATGGGACAGCATGGGGAACAAGCTGACGCGCTTTCACGTTCTGTTGTGACATGACTCACAGAGAGCGAGATTTGTTGACCCTGTGTACCGACTGCACAGCTCACTGTGATTCAGTGGCGAGGACACTGCGATAAGTACGTCGATATGACATCTGGAGTTGCTGTCGAGGTCTCGGGGAGAGCGAGCAATGGAGGCCGAGTCGGAGCCCTACGTCCGTCTTGCGACCATGCGGCAGCTGCACCAGGCCGTCGCTGATCTCAATTCGGCGCGCAGCCTTGCCGACACACTGCAGACCGTGGCGGACGGACTCGTCACCGGTCTCGGCTACGCGCTGGGCTGTGTGAATCTCGTCCAGCCGGACGGTGAGCTCGTCGTGGCCGCCTTCGCGGGCAACAACGCCGCGGAGGCGCTGATCACCGGGCGCACCGGTTCCCGCGACGCCTGGGAACGCCGGCTGACCATGGGGGAGGCCTGGGAGGACCTGCGGTTCATACCGCACACCGAGGGCTGGGTCCTCCTCGACGACGACGTGCCGCAGTGGCACACCGAGGGCCCCGAACCCCGCTTCGAGGACGAGTGGCACCCGCTGGACCGCCTCTACGCCCCGATGTACACGAGCAACGGCCGGGACCGGGGGGACCGCCGGGACCTGCTCGGGGTGCTCTCCGTGGACCGCCCGGGCAACGGCCGCCGCCCCGGAGCCTGGGGCCGCGAGGCCCTCCAGATGTACGCCTCGCAGGCCGCGATAGCGATAGGCAACGCCCGGCTCCGCGCCAACATGCAGCGGGCGCTGGTCCGTCTCGAACGCGAGCAGCAGGCGCTGCGGGCCAGCGAGGAGTCCTTCCGCCAGGCCTTCGAGTACGCACCCAGCGGCATGGCCATCGCGGAGGTGGGCGGCGACCAGCACGGGCGGCTGCTCCGTACCAACGACGCGCTCTGCCGGCTGCTGGGCCGCCCGGCCTCGGTGCTGCGCCGCCACTCCTTCGCCGATCTGGTCCACCCCGAGGACATCGGCACCCTGCTCCGTACGTCCGCCGAGGGCGGGCGGGCCGAACTGCGGCTCGGCCGGCGCGACGGTACGTACCTCTGGGTCTCGCTCCGCAACTCGGTCGTGGCGGACACCACGGACGGGCCGCGCTTCCTCCTCACGCACGTGGAGGACATAGAGGAGCGCAAGCGGCACGAACTGAACCTCGCGCACCGCGCTTCGCACGACGCCCTCACCGGACTGCCCAACAGCGCGGAGCTCCGGTCCCGGCTCAGCGAGCGGCTCTGCGAGCGCCCGCACGCCACCGCGGCCACCGCGATCGAGGCGCTGGACGCCGCGTACGGGGACGTGGAGGCCCGGGGCCACGGGTACGACCTCGATCCGGGGCTCGGCGGCATCCCCTACGACCACCACGTCCACACGGTGGCGCCGGACCCGGAGCGCGACGACGGCGCGAAGGGGCTCGCGGTCCTCTTCTGCGACCTCGACGGCTTCAAGTCCATCAACGACCGCTTCGGCCACACCACGGGCGACGCGGTGCTGATCGAGGTGGCCCGCCGCCTCAGCACCTGTGTGCGGGACGGGGACACCGTCGCCCGCCTCGGGGGTGACGAATTCGTCGTGCTCGCGGACGGGCTCGGTGCGGCGGACGCCGCCGACCTGGCGGTACGCCTGCGGAACGCGATCATCCCGCCCATCCGCGTGGACGGCAGGGCGGTCCGGGTCGGTGCGAGCTTCGGTATCGGCTGGGCGGAGTGCGGGATGAGCGTGGAAGAGGTGCTGGCCTCGGCGGACCAGCGGATGTACGTCGAGAAGCGGTCCCGGGCGAAGGTTCACCGCAGGGCCGGATGACGTTCATCCACCGGCCCGGATGCCGGCCCCGTACTGAGGGCGGGCAGGGGGCGGAGACCGTCGCACATTCGGCGGATGCTCCGTACGAGGTAGGCTCGCCCGGTCGGCGACGGCTGGCGACATGGTGAGGAGTGACCCAGGGATGACGGCCGGAAACAACGGCGAGAGCAAGCCCGAGGACGACGATCCGTTCGGCTATCTGTACGAGGACGGGCAGGCGGCGGGCGCCCAGCCGCCCGGCGGTGGCGGCTACGGCTACCCCGGGCCGGCGGCGCAGCGCGGCGTCCCCCGGACCTCCTACAACCAGGTGCGGGCCGTCGGTGAGCGTCAGTACGGGCAGGTCCCGCCGCAGCAGTACGGCCAGCAGCCCCCGCAGCAGTACGGCCAGCCCCCACAGCAGTACGGCCAGCCACAGCAGCCCTACGGCCAGCAGTCCTACGGTCGGCCCACCGCCCAGTACGCGGCCCCCGAGACCTACCCCGGCGGTGCCACCGCCGTGACGGCGTCCGGTTCGGTCGGGCACGGCGGCGGTTCCGGGCGCGGAGGCAATGGCGGGAACGGCGGGAACGGCGGCCGTGGCGGCCCCAACACGAAGGCCATCCTCGCCGGGGCGATCGTGGTCGTCGCGGTGGTGCTGATCGGTATCGGCGTCGCCCTGACCACGGGCGACGGCAACGACAAGAACGACAAGAAGAACCAGGCCTCGTCCTCGGTGGCACCCAGCGACGACACCGAGAAGTCGGCCTCGCCCGAGCCCACCACCTCGGACGAGCCGGTCGAGCTGCCGAAGCAGGACGCGGCGGCGCTCACCCTCGGTGGCACGGCCACCCTGGACAACACCGTCCCGGGCGCGAAGAGCGCCAGCGGCCAGTACATCAGCCTCAACGAGGTCGGCCGGTCGGCCACCTGGACGGTCGACGTGCCGAAGGCCGGCCCGTACACCCTGTACGTGACCTACGGGGTGCCCGGCAAGGACGCCAAGACGACCCTGACGGTCAACACCGAGGCGCCCCGCTCCATCAACATGAAGAACTACGCGCAGGCGGCGGAGGGCGACGCGGCGAAGGGGTGGACCAACACCTACGCCTACGTCAACCTCACCAAGGGCTCCAACACCCTGAAGCTCTCCTGCGAGGTCGGCGACCTCTGCGACGCCAACCTGGACCAGCTCTCGCTGAAGGCCGGGCAGCAGCAGTAAGGACCCCTCCCGGGGAAGCCGTGGCGCCGGTGGGTCAGAGCACCGGCGCGAGGGATTCCACGGTGACGCGGGGCAGCAGCTCCGCGTAGGCGTCCGCGTCGAACTCCCCGGCCGCCGGGGCCAGTACGGTCGCGGCGGAGAGCGCCACCGCGCGGGCCAGCCGCTCCGGCCAGGCCAGCCCCTCGGCGAGCCCGGACAGCAGCCCGGCCACCGCCGAGTCGCCCGCCCCCGTCGGGTTTCCCCGGACGACGGACGGCGGCGCGGCGCGCCAGGTCCCCTTCTCGGTGGCGGCGACCAGGCCGTCCGCGCCGAGCGAGGCGACCACCGAGCGGGCACCGCGGCGACGGGCGTCGCGGGCGGCGCGCACGGGCTCCCGGGAGCCGGTGAGGCGGGCGAGTTCGTCGGCGTTCGGCTTCGCGAAGTCGGGTCGGGCGGCCATGCCCCGGCGCAGCGGTTCTCCTCCGGTGTCCAGCAGCACGGGTATCCCGGCGGCGCGTGCGCGGCGGACGAGGTGCGCGTAGGCGCCGACGTGGATGCCCGGCGGCAGGCTGCCGCAGAGGGCCACGGCCGTGGCACCGCCGAGCAGTTGCTCGTACGTGTGCAGCAGGGCGGCCCACTCGGCGGGTCCGACCTCGGGGCCGGGTTCGTCGAGCCGGGTCGTGCGCCCGCTGGAGCGTTCGACGACGGTCACCGTGCGGCGGGTGCCGCCGGCGACGGGGACGAGCGCGTCCTCGGGGCCCAGCGGGGCGAGCAGTTCGCGCACCAGCGCTCCGGTGCGGCCTCCGGCGAACCCCGTGACGACCGTGGGGTGTCCGAGCGCGGCGAGCACCCGGGCGACGTTGACGCCCTTGCCGCCGGGCCGCTCGACCACGTCGCTCACCCGGTGGCGGCCGTGCGGGACGAGATCCGCGACGGTGTAGGTCACGTCGAGTGCGGTGTTCAGCGTGACGGTCAGGATCACCTGGACTCGCCCCCCGGTCCTTCTCTCTCGTTCGCCGGGCCGCTTGCCGGTCCCGCGTACTGGAATGAGGCGTTCCGGCGGCGGGACGTGCGGTGCCGAGGGAGCGTCATGCCCGCGATCATGCCAAAGGGACGGCAAAGGGCCCAGAGGGTGTCCGGAGAGCGAGCAAGGGGCGTCCGGCACCGCGCACGCGAAGGAGCCGCACGGGCCCGGTTCGGTTCGGCCTGCTTCGGATCGGCCTGTTTCGAATCGGCGCGCTTCGGATCGGCCCGGACCCGCTCAGAGTCGCAGGTGCATGATGTGCAGCCCGACGTACCCGTCCTTGGGATGCCGGAAGCCCTCCGGCAGGGTGCCTATGACCTCGAACCCCAGTGACGCGTAGAGCTTCACCGCGTGGACGTTCGTCTCGACCACCGCGTTGAACTGCATGGCGCGGTAACCCTGTTCGCGCGCCCAGTCCACGGTGTACGCGCACAGCGCCCGCCCCACGCCCTGTCCGGAGCGCGCCGGGTCGACCATGTAGCTGGCGCTCGCGATGTGCGAGCCGTTGCCCTGGTGGTTGCGGTTCATCTTCGCGGTGCCGAGGACCGTCCCCGAGTCGTCCACGGCGACGACCGTGCGGCTCGGGTGCGTCAGCAACCACCAGTCCCTGCCCTGGTCCTGGTCGAGGTCGGCGGGGTAGGTGAAGGTCTCGGCGGCGGCGACGATCGTGCGGAAGAAGGGCCAGATGGCGGGCCAGTCCTCCTCGGTGGCTTCCCTGATCAACATGGGGACAGCGTGACCCACGGGAGCCGTGGCGACAATGCCCTTTCGCGAGGGGCGATTTCCGGTCATACAAATGGGCTTGGGGGTTTCGGACCCCCAAGCCCACGTGTCCAGAACCCCGTTCAGGCCCCCTTGGGCTCGACGATCCACTCGCCCCTGCGCATGACGCCCTTGAGGACGAACGCCTCGTCCAGTACCACCAGGTCGGCGTCCTTGCCGGTCTCCAGCGAGCCGATCCGGTCGTACAGCCCCAGGAGCCGGGCGGGGTTGACGGAGATGGACCGGACGACGTCCTCGACCGGGATGCGGTCGATGGTCACGGCCCGCCGGAACGCGGTGTCCAGGGTGAGCGTGGACCCGGCGATCGAGCCGCCCTCCACCAGCCGGGCGACGCCGTCCTTGACCTCGACCGCGAGCGGGCCGAGCTGGTACTGGCCGTCGCCGAAGCCGGCCGCGTCCATCGCGTCGGTGATCAGGGCGACCCGGGCGGCGCCCGCGTGGTGGTAGGCCATCTCCAGGGCCGCCGGGTGCAGATGGGTGCCGTCGTTGATCAGCTCGACGGTGATCCGCTCGTCCTCCAGCAGCGCCGCGATCGGGCCGGGGGCGCGGTGGCCGAGGGCGGGCATCGCGTTGTAGAGGTGGGTCGCGACGGTGGCGCCCGCGTCGATCGCCTCGACGGTCTGCTCGTAGGTGGCGTCGGTGTGGCCGATCGCCGCGATGACGCCCTGTTCGGCGAGGAGCCGTACCGAGTCGAGCCCGCCGGGCAGTTCGGTGGCGAGCGTCATCATCTTCGCCGTACCGCGCGCGGCCTTCAGCAGGGCGCCGACGGCGGCCGGGTCGGGGGCGCGGAGGAGGGACTCGCTGTGCGCGCCCTTGCGGCAGGGCGAGATGAACGGCCCCTCGAAGTGGATGCCCGCGATCTCGCCCTGTTCGGCCAGCTCGGAGAGGACCCCGGCCCAGCGGCCGAGGAAGTCCAGGCTGTCGGTCACGGTGGAGGCGACGACCGTGGTGGTGCCGTGCTCGCGGTGCGTCCGTACGCCGGTCAGTACCTGGTCCACCGAACCGGCGGTGAAGGACGCGCCGCCGCCGCCGTGGTTGTGCATGTCCACGAAGCCGGGGACGATCCAGTGCCCGGTCAGGTCGAGGGTCCTGGCGTCCTCGGGGGCCTCGTCGGCGATCCGTGTGCCCTCGACGGCCAACCGGCCGTTCTCCTCGATGCCGCTGGGCCGTACGACCCGGGCACCGGTGAGAACTGTGCTGTCTGCGCGTCCGGCCATCAGACGGATACCTCCGTGGCGAGTAGATCCCAGGCGAGCAGCCCCGCGCCCAGGCATCCGGCGGTGTCCCCGAGGGTCGCCGGAACGATGTGGGGCAGTGTCTGGAACGTGATGCGTTCCTCGACGGCCGCACGCAGCGGTGTGAACAAGGTTTCCCCCGCCTCGGCCAGACCGCCACCGATGATGAGCGTGCGCGGGTCCAGCAGGGTGATCGCGGTGACCAGCCCGGCGGCCAGTGCGTCGACGGCGTCGGCCCAGACGCGCAGGGCGGTGGGATCGCCCGCGTCGACGGCCCGCGCGCAGTCCGCCGCGTCCTGTGAAGGGTCGCCGCAGGCGGCGGCCCAGGCGCGGGTGACGGCGGCGGCGGAGGCGAGCGTCTCCAGGCAGCCGCGCTGACCGCAGCCGCACTCCGGGCCGTCCGGCCGGACCACGACGTGCCCGATCTCCCCGGCGCTGCCGTGCGCGCCGGCCTCGATGACCCCGTCGATGCCGATGGCCCCGGCTATGCCGGTGCCGAGGGCGACGAAGAGGAAGCGGTCTGCGCCACGTCCGGCCCCGCTGCGGCCCTCGGCCAGCCCGCCGGTACGGACGTCGTGGCCGAGCGCGACGGGGATGGAGCCGAGCCGTTCGCCGAGCAGGTCGCGCAGGGGCAGGTCGCGCCAGCCGAGGTTGGCGGCGTAGACCGCGATGCCCCGCTCGGCGTCGATGATGCCCGGAACGGCCACCCCGGCGGCCACCGCGGCCTCACCGAAGTGCTGCTCCCCGTACGCGCGCAGGTCGGCGGCGAACCCGAGGATGGTCTCGACCACCGCCTCCGGGCCGCGCTCCCGTCCGGTGGCTCGTCGTTCCTCGTGCAGGAGGGTGCCGTCGGCCCCGACCAGCGCGGCCTTCATTCCCGTGCCGCCCACATCGAGGGCGATGACATGTCTCACGGGGGACAGTTTCGCCCGCCGAACTCAAAAGGTCTAGTCCACTATTCCGCTTTGTATCGTGTGCATACAAAAGTCCGCAGGAGGCGGGGGCGCGCCGGTGGCACTGTCCGGGGCGCGCGTTAGGTTGGTCGGCATGACCGCCCCCGAGCACGGAAACGGAACCCCCGGCGCCCCGGGACCCGACGCGACCGGCGCCGACGGGAGCGCGCGGACCGACGGGAACGCGCGCACCGACGGGAACGCGCGCACCGACGGGACGGGCGGGGACGCGGCCGGGACCGGCGCGCTCTCCGACCGCGACCGCGCGCTGCTCGCTCTGGAGCGGCGGCCCTGGGCGGGTCCCGGTGCGAAGGAACGTGCCATCCGCGAGGAGCTGGGTCTCTCGCCGGTCCGGTACTACCAGCTGGTGAACGCCCTCATCGAGGACCGCCGCGCCCTGGAGGAGGACCCCGTCACGGTCAACCGCCTGCGCCGCGTACGGGACGCCAAGCGGAACCGGCGCTGAGACCAGGCGCCGCAACGGTGCCGAGCCCCCGGCTCACCCGCACGAGCGACCCGCACAGCGACCGTGCGGGCGGGCGCACGTCGTACGGCGTGCGGGCGTGCACGTACGGCGGACCCCGGGGCGCACGTCCTACGGACGGGGCCAGGGCCGTCCCGAGAGCCGCTCGATGTCGGTGTTGAACCGCTTGAGGTAGGCGGCGAACCGCTCCACGTCCTCCGCGGACCACTTCTCCAGCACGAGCCCGAGACCGCTCGCGTTCTTCTCGCGCTCCACGTCGAGCCGCTGCGCGCCCTCCGGCGTGATCCGGAACTTGCGGGCCATGCCCCCCGACGGGTCCGGGATGCGCTCCACCAGTCCGGCCTGCATCGCGGCGGCGGTCTGCCGGTTGAGGGTGGACGAGTCGAGGCCGAAGGCGTCGCTCAGCTCCTTGATGGACATCGGCCCCTGTACGCGGATGCGGCTGAGCAGGACGTAGGCACTCCGCTCCAGCACGTCGTCCTTGCGCCGCCCGTTGGCGGTGCGCAGGAAGATGTGGCGGCTGAGCAGCATCTGCTCGTACTCGACCTGCTGGATGGGGTCGTCCATGCTCGTGCTCCTTGCTGCTGTCCCACGCACCCTCCCTCCGAGCCTACGGGGCGGGGGCCGGGCCTCACGCGGGCGTGCGGGGTGCGGTCTCGGCAGGCCCGCCGGTCCCCCGCTACTGTCGGAGCATGGGCAGCCACCTGGACCACGTGCCGACTCCGACCACCGAAGCGGGCCGCGAAGGGCTCGCCGCACTGCTGGCCCGTCCGGGCCGGGCGGTGGTGGCGCTCGACTTCGACGGCACCCTCGCCGACATCGTGCCCGACCCCGAGCAGGCCCGGGCCCACGCCGACGTGCTGCCGGCGCTCGCCGCGCTCGCGCCGAAGATCGCCTCCGTGGTCGTGATCACCGGCCGTCCGGCCGCCGTCGCGGTCGCGCACGGCGGGTTCGCGGGGGTCCCCGGCCTGGAGCACCTGGTAGTTCTCGGCCATTACGGCGCCGAGCGCTGGGACGCCGCCTCCGGCGAGGTGGCCGCCCCGCCGCCGCACCCCGGTCTCGCCGCCGTCCGCGCGGAGCTGCCCGCCCTGCTCGACGGGCCCGAGGTGCTGAAGGGCGCCTGGGTGGAGGAGAAGGGGCAGGCCGTCGCCGTCCACACCCGCCGCGCCGCCGACCCGCAGGCCGCCTTCGAGCTGCTGCGCGAGCCCCTCGGCCGGCTCGCCGCGCGGCACGGGCTGATCGTCGAGCCGGGCCGCCAGGTCCTGGAGCTGCGCCCGCCGGGGGTCGACAAGGGCGTCGCGCTCACCGAGTACGCGGCCGAGGTGGGGGCCGGGTCGCTGCTCTACGCGGGCGACGACCTCGGCGACATCGCGGCCTTCGCGGCCGTGGAGAAGCTGCGTTCGGGCGGTCCGGACCGGGTGCCGGGGCTGCTGGTGTGCAGCGGCGGCACCGAGGTGCCCGAGCTGGCCTCCCGCGCCGACCTGATCGTGCAGGGCCCGGAACAGGTCGCGGCGCTGCTGGCGGCCGTGGCCGAAAACATCTGAGCGCCCCGGAAGAACCCGGGCGACCCGAAAACATCCGGGCGACCCGAAAACATCCGGGCGACCCGAAAACATCTGAGCCCCCCGGAAGAACCCGGCCGTCGGGGGAGCGCGGTCCCTCACCCCTCCCGCAGCGCCTCCAGCTGCTGGAGGAACCACGCCTGCGGCGGCAGCGCGGTCGCGGCCTCCGCGAGCCGCGCCGACCGCTCGGCGCGCTCCGTCTCGTCCATGGTCAGCGCCTCGTGCAGGGCCTCGGCCGTGGCGCTCACGTCGTACGGGTTCACCACCAGCGCGTCGGCGCCCAGCTCCTCGTACGCCCCGGCCTCGCGGGAGAGCACCAGGGCGACCCCGTGGTCGGAGACGACCGGGACCTCCTTGGCGACCAGGTTCATGCCGTCCCGGATGGGGTTCACCAGTGCCACGTCGGCCAGCCGGTAGGCGGCCAGCGAGCGGGCGAAGTCGTCCTTCACGTGCAGGACGACCGGGGTCCAGGTGTCGGTGCCGTACGTCTTGTTGATCTCGTCGGCCAGGTCCTGGACGGCCGTCGTGTACTCGCGGTAGACCGCGAGGTCCTGGCGGGAGGGGTAGGCGAAGGCGACGTGGACGACGCGTTCGCGCCACTCGGGGTGGTTGTCGAGGAGGGTGCGGTAGGCGTGCAGCCCGCGCACGATGTTCTTGGACAGCTCGGTCCGGTCGACCCGGACGATCGTCTTCCGGCTGCCGTCGCCGCCGATCTGCTCGCGGAGCGCGGCCATCCGCTCGTCCACGTCCGGCTCGTGCGAGCGGGCGAGCAGGAAGTCGCCGTCCGCGCCGAGCCCGTGCACGCCGATGCGGGTGCCGCTGGTGCCGCCGAGGATCTCGGTGCAGCAGCCGATGAACGCGTCGGCCCAGCGGCGGGTGAGGAAGGCCGCCCGGTCGGCGCCGAGGATGCCGCGCAGCAGTTGTTCGCCGATGTCGTCGGGGAGCAGCCGGAAGTAGTCCACCGGCGCCCACGGGGTGTGCGAGAAGTGGCCGATGCGCAGGTCGGCGCGGAGCTCGCGGAGCATCCCGGGGACCAGCGCGAGGTGGTAGTCCTGCACCAGCACGGCGGCGCCCTCGCCCGCCTCCTCGGCCAGCGCCTCGGCGAAGGCCCGGTTGTACGTCTCGTACGCGGCCCACTGGCGCCGGAACTCGTCGTCGAAGACCGGGTCGACGGGGGTCTGGTAGAGCAGGTGGTGGACGAACCAGAGGACGGAGTTGGCGATGCCGTTGTACGCGTCGGCGTGCACGGAGGCGTCGATGTCGAGCATCCGGACGCCCTCTTCGCCGACCCCGCGCCGGACCGCCTCGCGGTCGCCGTCGCCGAGCGCGGCGCAGACCCACACCTTGTCGTCGACGGCGCTCAGCCCGGAGACGAGCCCGCCTCCGCCCCGGCGTGCGTCGAGGGAACCGTCTTCGTTCAGCGTGTACGACACGGGGCCGCGGTTGGACGCGACGAGGACCTGGGCGGCGTGCTCGGAGACCATGTAGCGGAACCTAGCCCGATACGTAACCCCCCAAACGTGTTCGAGGCCGGACCGGATCGGGCGGCGCCTCCTGCCGGGTGCCCGACGAGAGGCCGGGCCGGGTCAGGCGGCGTGTCTCGCCGTGTACTCGGGGATCTCCCGGACCGGCGGCCGTTCCTCGGTGTCCACGGCGTAGGTACGTGGCCGGAAACCGTCCTCGTCGCGTTCGAACTGGGTGAGCACCGGGCGCACCAGATGCCCTAGGGAGAGCCGCAGCTGCGCGGTCCGGTAGATCGCGGCGGCCATCCGTCCCAGCGCCTGCCCGTCCTGGTGGCGGTGGCGGCGGACCCCGACGTCCACCTGGGCCAGGGCGTCGAGCCCCACGGTGTGCAGCGCGTCCACGAGGAGCCCCAGCTCCACGCCGTATCCGACGGGGAACGCCAGCTGTTCCAGGAGCCGGCGCCGTACCGCGTACTCGCCGCCCAGCGGCTGGACGAAGCCGGCCAGTTTCGGCCAGTGCAGATTGAGCAGCGGGCGGGCGACCAGTTCGGTGACGCGGCCGCCCTGCGCGGGGGGACCGGCGGGGACGTGGCCGTCCGTCGTTTCCAGCGGCCGGTCGTACATCGCCTTGACGAACTGGACGCCGGGGTCGGTGAGCAGCGGGCCGACGATGCCGGAGACGAAATCGGCGGAGAAGTCCTTGAGGTCGGCGTCGACGAAGCAGACGATCTCGCCGCCGGTCACGAAGAGCGACCGCCAGAGCACCTCGCCCTTGCCGGGGACGGCCGGTAGCCGGGGGAGGATCTCGTCGCGGTGCACCACCCGGGCTCCGGCCGCGCGGGCGACGGCGGAGGTGGCGTCGGTGGAGCCGGAGTCGATCACCACGAGTTCGTCGACGAGCGGGACCTTCTCCATCAGCTCGCGGCGGATGGTCCGGACGATGTCGCCGACCGTCGCCTCCTCGTTCAGCGCGGGCAGCACGACGCTCACGGAGGAGCCCCGCGGGTTCCGGCTCCTGGCGGCCAGCAGACGGTCCAGGGGGCGGTCGGAGGCCGTCCAGGAACGACGGTTCAGCCAGCTGTCGACCTCTTCCAGCACGGGCGATACTCCCTGTATGTGATCCATCTCGCGGTTCGGACGACTACCTCAACCGTCTGGTGCTTCGGTTACAGTCTTGAACAACGCTCACTGCCTTCGCATCTCGGGGTCAGAGGCGGACAAACGCCTGGATCGAACGGTCCAGTGCCATAGCGCTCATCCAGAGGGACTGAGGGAACGGCCCGTTGAAGTCCCGGCAACCCTCCCGCCGGCCGCGAGGCCACGGTGGGGAAGGTGCCAATTCCGTCTTGTGGCGAAATGCGTCGCAAGGAAGATGAGGAGAAAGGGCCTCCGCCATCATGGCTGTTCAGACCGTTGCAGCGAATTCCGGCACGTCCGTGGACCTCGGTCCCGCCACCGCGCTTTCCTGTCGCGAGTGCGGTGAACGCTTCGAACTCGGTCCCATTTTCGCCTGTGCGTCCTGTTTCGGGCCGCTCGAAGTGGCGTACGACCTGCCGAGCGGCTCCCCGGAAGAGCTGAAGAAGCGCATCGAGGCCGGCCCGGACAACATCTGGCGCTACGCGCCGCTGCTGCCGGTGCCCGCCGACGTCGCCGACAAGCCCAACATGAACCCCGGCTTCACCAAGCTGGTCAAGGCCGACAACCTCGCCCGCGAGCTGGGCGTCACCGGCGCCCTGTACGTCAAGGACGACTCCGGCAACCCGACGCACTCCTTCAAGGACCGCGTCGTCGCGATCGCCGTCGAGGCCGCCCGCGCCTTCGGATACACCACCCTCTCCTGCTCCTCCACCGGCAACCTCGCCGGCGCGGTCGGCGCCGCCGCCGCGCGGGCCGGCTTCCGCTCCTGCGTGTTCATCCCGCACGACCTGGAAGAGGGCAAGGTCGTCATGGCCGCGGTGTACGGCGGCGAGCTCGTCGGCATCGACGGCAACTACGACGACGTGAACCGCTTCTGTTCCGAGCTCATCGGCGACCCGCTGGGCGAGGGCTGGGGCTTCGTCAACGTCAACCTCCGCCCGTACTACGGCGAGGGCTCGAAGACGCTCGCGTACGAGATCTGCGAGCAGCTCGGCTGGCAGCTCCCGGACCAGCTGGTCATCCCGATCGCGTCCGGCTCCCAGCTCACCAAGATCGACAAGGGGCTCCAGGAGCTGATCAAGCTCGGCCTCGTCGAGGACAAGCCGTACAAGATCTTCGGCGCCCAGGCCGAGGGCTGCTCCCCGGTCTCCACCGCCTTCAAGGCCGGCCACGACGTGGTCCGCCCGCAGAAGCCGAACACGATCGCCAAGTCGCTCGCGATCGGCAACCCGGCCGACGGCCCGTACGTCCTGGACATCGCCCGCCGCACCGGCGGCGCGGTGGAGGACGTCGACGACGAGCAGGTCGTCGACGCGATCAAGCTGCTCGCCCGCACCGAGGGCATCTTCGCGGAGACCGCGGGCGGCGTGACCGTCGGTGTGACGCGGAAGCTGATCGAGGCCGGTCTGCTCGACCCGACCCTGACCACCGTCGTCCTGAACACCGGCGACGGCCTGAAGACCCTGGACGCCGTCTCTCCGACGACCGGCCTGACGGCGACCATCCGCCCGAGCCTGGACGCGTTCCGCGACGCGGGCCTCGCGGCCCACTGACCACCCCAGAACCGAGGAAGGCAATCCCCATGAGCGTCAAGGTCCGCATCCCCACCATCCTGCGCACGTACACCGGCGGCCAGGCCGAGGTCTCGGCCGAGGGCACCGTCCTCTCCGAGGTCATCGAGTCCCTGGAGAAGGACCACCCGGGCATCGCCGCGCGCGTCCTGGACGACCAGGGCAAGCTGCGCCGCTTCGTCAACGTGTACGTCAACGACGACGACGTCCGCTTCGAGGGCGGCCTCCAGGCCGCCACGCCGGACGGCGCCGGCGTCTCGATCATCCCCGCCGTCGCCGGCGGCTGCTGACCCGACGGCCGGTCCCGGGACCCGCCGCGCGGCGGGACCCCGACAGCCGCTCCGCAGCGCACCGTTGCCCCCTTCGCGTACGACGCGGAGGGGGCAATTCCGTAGGATTGAGCGCGGTACAGTTGGGGAAGCCCCCTCCGCCGCCCGTGCCGGGCGGGTGCGAGATCGCGCCGCCGCGCGACAAGAAGCAGCCAAAGTCCGGAAGCCCTCTGTGCCTTAAGTGGCCTTTGTCTGGCCCGACTTGCCCAAAATTCTCAACAAATCCTCATGTTCGGGCGTTCCGCCGCGCCCAGAATTCTCGTCCGATTGACCTGTTGCAGAGGGCAGTTGGGCAGATACATTCGGCCGCGGTCGACGCGTTCCGGCGCACGCACCCTCTCCTGTCGGAGGGTGAGTTCTGACCCGGGTCCGCGAAGTGCGGTCCTGTGCAGGGGCCAGAAATAGGGGAGTTAGGCATGGCTCAGGGCACCGTCAAGTGGTTCAACGCGGAGAAGGGGTACGGCTTCATCGCGGTCGACGGTGGTGCGGATGTTTTCGTCCACTACAGCGCGATCCAGATGGACGGGTACCGCACCCTCGAAGAGGGTCAGCGAGTTGAATTCGAGATCTCGCAGGGCCAGAAGGGGCCGCAGGCGGACATGGTCAAGCTCGCCGTGGGCTGAGATCGGACGCGGTCGGCAACGACACTTCTCACGCACGCAGGGCCCGTCCCCCGTCAGGGGGGCGGGCCCTGCGTGCGTTCGCGTTTCGCGGGCCGGGGAGGGCCTCTTGGGGCCCGGAGGCTGTCCGGAGACCGGCTGCGGGTCGCCCGCGGCGTGTCCGGAGCTTGTCCCCAGGACGAGGAGGACGCTTGCACTCGCAGGGGTCGAGTGCTAATCATTGGCGTTAGCACTCTCCAGGTGAGAGTGACAGAAACTTGGACCGGGCCGGTGAGGCCCGCAGGCGCGGCGGGGCAAGGAACCGCCGGGCACGCAGGCCGTCCGTCGCGGGCGCCTCTCGGTCCGGAGCAATCCACCCCTGTCCGGGAGGACCACTTCACATGGCCAAGATCATCGCGTTCGACGAGGAGGCACGGCGCGGTCTCGAGCGCGGGATGAACCAGCTCGCCGACGCCGTCAAGGTCACCCTCGGCCCCAAGGGCCGTAACGTCGTCCTCGAGAAGAAGTGGGGCGCGCCCACGATCACCAACGATGGTGTTTCCATCGCCAAGGAGATCGAGCTCGAGGACCCGTACGAGAAGATCGGTGCGGAGCTGGTCAAGGAGGTCGCCAAGAAGACGGACGACGTCGCCGGCGACGGTACGACCACCGCCACCGTTCTCGCCCAGGCACTCGTCCGCGAGGGTCTGCGCAACGTCGCCGCCGGTGCCAACCCGATGGCCCTCAAGCGGGGCATCGAGAAGGCCGTCGAGGCCGTCTCCGCCGCTCTGCTGGAGCAGGCCAAGGACGTGGAGACCAAGGAGCAGATCGCTTCGACCGCCTCCATCTCCGCCGCCGACACCGAGATCGGCGCCAAGATCGCCGAGGCGATGGACAAGGTCGGCAAGGAAGGCGTCATCACCGTCGAGGAGTCCCAGACCTTCGGTCTGGAGCTGGAGCTCACCGAGGGTATGCGCTTCGACAAGGGCTACATCTCGGCGTACTTCGCGACCGACATGGAGCGTATGGAGACGTCCTTCGACGACCCGTACATCCTCATCGTCAACTCGAAGATCTCCAACGTGAAGGACCTCCTTCCGCTGTTGGAGAAGGTCATGCAGTCGGGCAAGCCGCTGCTGATCATCGCCGAGGACGTCGAGGGCGAGGCCCTGTCGACCCTGGTCGTCAACAAGATCCGTGGCACCTTCAAGTCCGTCGCCGTGAAGGCCCCGGGCTTCGGCGACCGCCGCAAGGCCATGCTCGGTGACATCGCCATCCTCACCGGTGGCACCGTCATCTCCGAGGAGGTCGGCCTCAAGCTGGAGAACGCGGGTCTCGACCTGCTGGGCTCCGCGCGCAAGGTCGTCATCACCAAGGACGAGACGACGATCGTCGACGGCGCCGGTGAGAGCGACCAGGTCCAGGGTCGCGTCAACCAGATCCGTGCCGAGATCGAGAACTCCGACTCGGACTACGACCGCGAGAAGCTCCAGGAGCGTCTGGCGAAGCTGGCCGGCGGCGTGGCCGTCATCAAGGCCGGTGCCGCCACCGAGGTCGAGCTCAAGGAGCGCAAGCACCGCATCGAGGACGCGGTGCGCAACGCCAAGGCCGCCGTCGAGGAGGGCATCGTCGCCGGTGGTGGCGTGGCTCTGCTCCAGGCGTCCGCCGTCTTCGAGAAGCTCGACCTGACGGGCGACGAGGCCACCGGCGCCAACGCCGTCAAGCTCGCGCTCGAGGCCCCGCTCAAGCAGATCGCCGTCAACGGTGGTCTCGAGGGTGGCGTCGTCGTGGAGAAGGTCCGCAACCTGCCGATCGGTCACGGCCTCAACGCCGCGACCGGCGAGTACGTCGACATGATCGCCGAGGGCATTCTCGACCCGGCGAAGGTCACGCGCTCCGCTCTGCAGAACGCCGCCTCCATCGCCGCGCTCTTCCTCACCACCGAGGCCGTCATCGCCGACAAGCCCGAGAAGGCCGGCGCGGCCGCCCCGGGTGGCATGCCGGGCGGTGACATGGACTTCTGATCCCCTTCAGGGATCGGTGGTTCCACCCCCGCAGCGTCCAGCTGTAGCTTCGGCCCCCAGGATTCGTCCTGGGGGCCGAAGTGTTTCTCCGGGTGTCCTCGGCGAGGTCGGGCCGGGCGGGCCGGGTGGTACGCCTCGATGCCGTCCCGCCGGCAGAAGCTGCCGCAGCGACGACCGCAAGCCCGCAGGGTCCCCCGGCGGCGCGCCTACTCCGCGTCCAGCGTCGACAGATGACGGGTGAAGTCGTCCACGAGCCGCCCCAGCAGCCGTCCCAGCTCCCGCCGGTCCCGGTCGGGCCAGTCGGCCAGCGCTCCGCCGAACCAGCCGAGGATGGTCCGCATGTAGCGTTCGGCGCCCGCCGCGCCTTCCGGCGTCGGCTCGATGAGCCGGGCGCGCTGGTCCTCGGGGTCGGTGACGCGGCGGACCAGGCCGCGCTTCTCCAGCCCGTTGACCTGCCGCGTGACGTGCGGCCCGACCACCTGCATGCGCGCCGCGATCTCGCCGATGCGCAGCGGGGTCCCGGCCATGTGCAGGGTGACCAGGACGGACATCGACGGCCGCTCCAGGGCGAGTCCGGCGGTCTCCATGGCGTGCTCGGGCAGCCGCCCCTTGTTGAGCGTGTTGCTGAGCTGAGCCATGCGCGGGAGCATCTCGGCCACGAGGTCGAACGCCGCGTCGGAACCGCCTTCAGGGTCGTCGCGGTCTGCCGCGTGCGGCTCCTGGGCGCTCATGCCACTCCTTTGGATACCTAACTTAGGTATATAGTCGGGTCTGCGGCATCGCTCCACGGGCTTCTCGCGCCCGCAAAAAAGATACCTAAGGTACGTAGATGGTGAGAGTCTGCGTACCTGTCGAGAGGGGACACCTCATGACCAGTACCTACGGTACGGAATCCGGTCGCGGTACGGCCGCCGGTGCGGGCACCACCGCGCCCCGCGAGCGCAGCGTCCTGATCTCCGGCGCCAGCATCGCGGGCCCCGCGCTGGCCTACTGGCTCCACCGGTACGGCTTCGCGGTCACGGTGGTCGAGAAGGCGGACGCGGTACGCGGCGGCGGCTACCCCATCGACATCCGGGGCACCGCCCTCCAGGTCGTGGAGCGGATGGGGCTGCTGCCCCGGCTGTGGGACGCGCACGTGGACAGCCGGCAGGTGTCGTTCCTGGACCCGGACGG
Source organism: Streptomyces sp. NBC_01335 (assembly GCF_035953295.1). Classification (GTDB taxonomy): domain Bacteria; phylum Actinomycetota; class Actinomycetes; order Streptomycetales; family Streptomycetaceae; genus Streptomyces. The sequence goes on along the minus strand of NZ_CP108370.1, from coordinate 3,452,334 downwards.
TTCGGTACGGGCCGCGGTCCGGCCGGAGACCATGACCGGCGGGGTGGACGGCCGGGACGTGGAGGTGCGCCGGGGCGATCTGGCCGACCTCCTGTACGGCCTCGTCCGCGACGACGTCGAGTTCCTCTTCGGCGACTCGATCGCGACGCTGGACGACCTGGGGGACGGGCCCGACGGGGGCGTGGACGTGGTGTTCCGCAGCGGAGCCCGTCGGACGTTCGAACTGGTCGTGGGGGCGGACGGCATCCACTCGCACACCCGGGGGCTGGTGATGGGGCCCGAGGATCATTACCACCGCTCCCTCGGCCAGTGCTTCGCCGGTTTCACCCTGCCCAACGACTTCGGCCTGCGCCACGAGGGCGTCATCCGCAACACCCCGGGCAAGGGCGCGGTCCTGTACGCGGTCGAGGAGTCCGAGGACCTGCACGGGTTCCTGGTGTTCGCCTCCGACCTGGCGCCGCGGACGGTACCTGCGGCGGCGTTCCGCGACCCGGCCGCCCAGCGCGAGCTCGTCGCCTCCGTCTTCGCCGACGAGGGCTGGGAGGTCCCGCGCATGGTCGCCGCCATGCGCGAGGCGGACGACCTCTTCTTCGACGTGGCCGGGCAGATCCACCTGCCGTCCTGGTCCACGGGCCGGGTCGCGCTCGTCGGCGACGCCGCGTACGCCCCGTCCTTCTTCTCGGGGCAGGGATCGAGCATCGCGCTGATCGGTGCGTACGTCCTCGCCGGGGAACTGGCCGTGCGGGCGGACCACACGGCCGCGTTCGCCGCGTACGAGAGCGGGCTGCGGGAGTTCGTCGAGGCCAACCAGGCCCTCGCGCACAGCGGACTCGCCGTCCTCGCGCCGCGTACGGCCGAGGACCTCGCGGCGCGCAACAGGGCCCTGACCGAGCCGACGCTCGCCTCCGGCGAGGCGGGGCGGAGCATCAACGCGGCGCTGGAGCTGCGCGACTACGCGGCGGATGCCCGTGCCCGTGCGGGTGGGTCGGTCGGCTCCGTCTGACCGGAACGGCCGGAGCGTCGTACCCGCTGTGGGTGGCGTTCGTTGGACACGGGAAGAACCGGGCACCACGCTGGGAGGGTCCGGGAGAGGTCCGGGGGTCCGGGGGCCAGAGGTCCCTTGGGTCCGTAGGTCCGGGAAAGATTCCTGCCCGGCGATGTCGAGAATCCGTGACCGGTTCCGTCCCCGTAGTGAAAGCGACGAACGCGGCCGAGAACGAACACGGTCGCCGCAGCGAGGAGAGACACCATGGCCAAGTACCTGCTGCTCAAGCACTACCGTGGCGCCCCGGCACCGGCCAACGACGTGCCGATGGACAAGTGGACCCCGGAGGAGATCTCGGCCCACATCCAGTACATGAACGACTTCGCGGCCCGGCTGGAGAAGACCGGCGAGTACGTCGACGGCCAGGCGCTCGCCCCCGAGGGAACGTGGGTCCGGTACGACGGCGAGGGCCGCCCGCCGGTCACCGACGGCCCGTTCGCCGAGACCAAGGACCTCATCGCGGGGTGGATGGTGATCGACGTCGACACGTACGAACGCGCCGTCGAGCTGGCCGGAGAGCTGTCGGCCGCCCCCGGCGCGGGCGGCGCGCCGATCCACGAGTGGCTGGAGCTGCGCCCCTTCATGGGCTCGCACCACCCCACCATCACGGAGTGACCTCGTCGATGGACGGGGCGTCGGGCGGGGTGACCGGTGAGCCGTTGGGCGGGGCGTCGGGCAAGGTGGCCGGCGGGGCGACGGGCTCGGCGTTGGACGAGGCTCTGCTCCGGAGCCTCACGCCGGGCGTGCTCGCCGTCCTCGTCCGCCGCGGAGCCGATTTCGCGACGGCCGAGGACGCCGTGCAGGAAGCGCTGCTCCAGGCGGTACGCGTCTGGCCGGCCGACCCTCCGCGCGACGCGAAGGGCTGGCTGGTCACCGCTGCCTGGCGCAGGTTCCTCGACGCGACCCGGGCGGAGACCGCCCGCCGCCACCGCGAGGTCCGGGCGGACGAGGAGCCCGTGCCGGGGCCCGCGCCCGCGGTGGACGACACGCTCCAGCTCTACTTCCTCTGCGCCCATCCGTCCCTGACTCCGGCGTCGGCGGTCGCACTGACCCTGCGCGCCGTCGGGGGCCTCACCACCCGCCAGATCGCCCGCGCCTACCTGGTGCCGGAAGCGACCATGGCGCAGCGCGTCAGCCGGGCGAAGCGCACCGTCTCCGGCGTGCGGCTCGACCGGCCCGGCGATGTCGGCACCGTGCTGCGCGTCCTGTACCTGGTGTTCAACGAGGGCTACTCCGGCGATGTCGACCTCGCCGCCGAGGCCATCCGCCTCACCCGGCAGCTCGCCGCCCGTATCGACCACCCCGAGGTGTCCGGGCTGCTCGCCCTGATGCTGCTCCACCATGCCCGGCGTGCCGCGCGCACCGCGTCGGACGGCAGCCTGGTGCCGCTCGCCGAGCAGGACCGGGGCCGGTGGAACACCGGGTTGATCGCCGAGGGCGTCGGGATTCTCCAGGCGGCCCTGGCCCGTGACCGGTTGGGCGAGTACCAGGCCCAGGCCGCCGTCGCCGCCCTGCACGCCGACGCGCCCACCGCCGAGGAGACCGACTGGCCGCAGATCGTCGAGTGGTACGACGAGTTGGCGCGCCTGACCGGCAGCCCGGTCGTCCGGCTGAACCGCGCGGTCGCCGTCGGTGAGGCCGACGGGCCGCGCGCGGGGCTGGCGGCACTCGCCGCGCTGGACGACTCACTGCCCCGCCACACCGCCGTGGCGGCGTACCTCCACGAGCGCGACGGCGACCTCGCGAAGGCGGCCCGGCTGTACGCCGAGGCGGCCCACCGAGCTTCCGACCTCGCCGAGCGCGATCACCTGACGCGCCAGGCCGCCCGGCTCAACGCGCGCGGGGGTTGAGCCGGGCGGTGCGAGGCGGGGTGGAGCAGTACCTCCCCGAACGGGCGAGCGCGCCCAGGAGTCGATGAGGTGCGCGGGTGCGCATGATGTGCGCCCTCGGCGCGAACGGCACGTCCTGCGCGCGCGGTTGAAAGGAAAGCACCAGGATCACCCGATGGGGGTTAGTTCACGCAGCGTCATGGTCACGCTGCGCCTCGGCTTGCTACGTTCTGTAATCACGGGCCGCCAAGAGGTGGTTCGGCGGCGCGTCGGCAGGAGGTCGGCCATGTTGGGCGAGTTGAGCATCCCGAACACCGTGAACACCCCGAGCATCCGGAAGACCCCGAACGCTCAGAGCATCCAGACCGCCTCCGGCATCCAGACCGCCTCCGGCATCCAGGCGGCGCCGAACACTCAGATCGTCCAAGCCACCCCGGGCGTCCGGAACATCCGCACCCCTGTGCGCCCTTCGGCCGTCGTGCGTCTCACGAAGCTGCTGGGCGGGGGGCGGGGCAGGCGGAAGGCCGTGGTGAGCGCGGCGCTCGCGGTCGGTCTCTTCGCCGGTGGTGCCGGGGCGGCACTCGCTGCCGGCTGGCACACCATTCCCCGCCTCAAGAGCTCGGGCGCGCTCTTCAGCAGTGGCACGTACAGGTTCAACCCGAAGGGCACCGAGCACGGTGGCTTCGAGTTCAAGGGGAAGCTCAAGGACGCCGATTCCGGCGACGGCCACAACGTCTACGTAGAGGTTCGCGTCGAGGGATACGACTGGAATCGCTTCTACGGCAAGCAGAAGAAGACGGTCTCCCTCCACAAGGTCGTGTACGACGCGGCCGCTCTGTACACCAGCGACGCCACCGTCCGGGTGTGCCGGGACAGGGGGACGCTCCATCCGGACAACTGCGCCACCGCCCCGCACTACAAGAGGTGACACACACGCACCTGATGGGGGGAGGCGGATTACCCGAAGGGGCGGGACTTCCCAGGGGGCGGGACATTACGAGAGAGCTCCCCGGAAAAAAGGGCGGGACTTCTCGATTTCAGAGGCCTTCCCGAGTTCAGGGTCTTCCCGATTTCACGGGCCTTCCTGAGTTCAGGGGTCCTCCCGGCTCAAGGCCTTACCGAGTTCACGGGACGTCTCGCGTCCATCGGTGACCGAGCGAGCGAACACGTGGGGTGCGGGCGAATCCCGGCCCCGATCCGAGGGGGCACGAACCATGCAGAACAGCAGGACCGGGTCGCTGGTGGCCGACGGCGTCTGCCTTTCCTACGGCTCCACCGTGGCCGTCAGGAATGCGCGGCTCTCGGTGCGGCCGGGCGAAGTGGTGGCGATCACCGGGCAGAGCGGGTCGGGCAAGTCCTCGCTGCTCTACTGCCTGGCCGGAGTCGTCCCGGTCACCGGCGGGCAGGTCGTCTTCGACGGCCGGCCGCTCGGTGGGCTGGGGGACGAGGAGTTGAGCGCTCTCCGCCGCGACCGCTTCGGATTCGTCTTCCAGTACGGCGAGTTGCTTCCCGAGCTGACCATCGAGGAGAACGTGGCCCTGCCGCTCCGCCTCGCGGGGCTCCGCAAGAAGACGGCTCTGGGCGAGGTGGCGGAGGTGCTCGACCGGCTGGGGATCGGTGGTCTGCGGGAGCGCCGCCCCTCTCAGGTGTCCGGCGGTCAGAGCCAGCGGGCCGCCGTGGCCCGGGCGTTGGTGCACCGGCCCGCCGTGGTGTTCGCCGATGAGCCCACCGGCTCGCTGGACAGCGCCAACGCCACAGCCGTGCTGGACGAGTTCCTGAGCCTGGCGAGGGACCGGGGGAGCGCCGTCGTCATGGTCACCCACGATCAGTCGGTGGCAGCCCGGGCCGACACCCGCTGCACGATGGCGGACGGCGTGCTCGCGCAGCAGGTGACGGTATGAAGGAGCTGGCACTGGGGCTCAGGCTGCTGTTCGGCTCCGGCCGGGGGAACAGGGTCCGCTTTCTCCTGATGGTCGTGGGCGGCGCGATCGGGGTGTGCTGCCTGGCGGCCGTGCTCACGATCCCCGCGATCCTGGACGCCCGTGACGGACGTGCCGCGGCGCGGCAGCCCGCAGCCTCCTCCGACCCCGATGCCTCCGCGAACCCGCACGGCACCCGTCAACTCCTCCTCGACGACGCGTACGGCTCCCGACCGTTCAGCCGGGTCTTCGTCGCCCGGGGCGACGAGGTACCCGCCCCGCCCCCGGGCATTCCGGAGCTTCCCCGGCCGGGCGAGGTATATCTCTCCCCTGCCCTCCACGACCTGGTGCGGGACCATCCTGCGCTCGCCGGACTCCTGCCCGGCCGCGAGCGGGGCAGGATCACCGCAGCGGGTCTCGGCCACCCCGACGAGCTGTACGCCTACGTCGGGGTGACCCCGGACCGGCTGGCCAAGGGCACCGTCGTCACGGCCTTCGGAGGCACGTACGCGGACGCCCCCGCCGTCGATCCCTCCACCCTCGACATCCTCCGCTTCACCCTCGCCACCCTCGTACTCCTGCCGCTCACCGTGTTCCTCACCGTCTGCGCCCGGCTCTCGGCGGCGAGCAGGACCCGAAGACTCGCCGCCCTGCGCCTGCTCGGCCTGAGCGCCCAGGGCACCCAGCGGGTGAACGCGGCGGAGACCGTCGCCGCCGCGCTGCTGGGAGCGGTCGCGGGCCTCGGTCTGTACACCTTCGTCAACCAGGTCGTCGCGCGCACCGGGCTGCCGGGCCTGCGCTGGTACGCCCCCGACGGGGCGCTCTCCGCCTCCACCGTGGCGATCTGCCTGGTCGTCTGCCCGGTTCTCGCCTGGTTCGCCGGGCGGGCGGGTGGCCGCCGGGCCGCACGGGATCCCCTCGCCGTACGCAGGACCGCCCCACCGGCCCGCCCCCGTCACTGGGGCGTCTACCTCCTGGTCGCGGGCCTGGGGGTGGTGACGGCCTACTGCGTACTCGGGGCGACGGGTCGGAAACCCACCGACGAGGGGCTGTCCGAACTTCTCGTCCCGCTGGCCGCCCTGCTGGTGGGCAGCGGCCTGATCCTCACCCTTCCCTTCCTCAGCCACTGGCTGTCCCGCCTGGTCGCCCGGTCCACCGAGTCCCTCTCGCTCGGACTCGCCATGCGGCGCAACGAGGTGGAACCGGGCAGCGCGCTCCGGGTCGCCTCCGGACTCGTCCTCGTGGTCTTCGCCGCATCCCTCGCCCAAGGCGTGCTGGTCGAGCTGAGCCAGGTCTCCCGCCCCAACTCCTTCCGCCAGGACTACTCCGTCTCGCTGGACGGCGTGGACGCGGCGGGCCGGGCCGCGCTGAGCGAGGTGCCCGGCACCCGGGGCCACGCCGTGGCGGTGCACTCGTGGACGGACATGAACCTCGAGGACCCCGGCCCCGCCACGGACGCGGTGGTCGCCACCTGCGCCCAACTGGCCGAGCTCGTCATCGACCTCCGAGGGTGCGTCGACGGGCGGCCCGTGCGCCTCACCGCCCGGAACGCCTCGGCCGGCGGCGACCTCGGGCACCCCGGCACCGCCTATCCGTTCACCTACCGCGAGGACGGCCTGACCCGGATGGTCGACGTGACCGTTCCCGGGGCGGAGGCCCGCTACACGGCGTACGAACCCATGGCGGCCGACCTGCCTCTCCTGGTGCCGCCCTCCGCCTTCCCGAAGGGGGCGGTGGTGGACCGGGGGAGCATTCTCCTCACCAGCGCCCCGGACGCGAACACGGTGCGGAAGGTCCTCGACGGAATCGGAGCCGCCGCACCCACCGCGTACGTCACGGCGATCGGTGTCGACGTGGGCGCACTCCAGCAGATCGCCGTCATCGAGGCGCTGCTCGGCGCCGGAATGGTCCTCGGCCTGATCGTCGGCGTCGCCGCCTACGTGGTCGCCGCCACCGACCGCGCGGTGGAGCGCCGTTCCCAGGTCACCGCCCTCGCCCTCCTCGGTGCCCGCCCCCGCACTCTGCGCGCCGTCCAGTGCGCCCAGGTCGTCCTTCCCCTGGCCCTGGGCCTCTCCCTCGCCCTGGTCACCGGCAAGCTCACCGAATCCAGCTACCTCGTCGCGGGCGGCGGTGACATTCTCTGGGACACCGACGGCCTTCCCCTCCTCGCCCTCTGCGCGGCAGGCGTCCTCGCCCTGGCCACTGCGGGCTCCTTCCCCGTCGTCGGCCGCCGGATCAACCCCGAGCTGATCCGGCGGGATTGAGGATGGGACGGGGCCGGACAGGGCCGCCCCTGGCGCCTGGCCCCTGGAGGCGGGTCCCGGACCGCGGGTCCCGGACCGCGGGTCCCGGACCGCGGGTCCCGGACCGCGGGTCCCGGACCTCGGGTCGCGGGTATCCGATCCCGGATCTCGTGCCGACTGCCCCGCCCCGTCAGGCTCAGAGGCCCACTTTGCCGGTGGCCCAGTACGGCTTGGTGGTGACGGCGCGGCGCGGCAGTATCCGGCTGTCGACCAGGGCGGCCCGCTGGCGCTGGATGGACTGCGCGTGGCCCAGCAGCATCGCACCGTCCAGGCGGGTGAACTCGCCTTCACCGGCGGCGCATTCGAGCCAGGCGAACAGTGCGTCGCCGGGGGCTTTGGCGACGGGCAGGAACTGGTACCGGGGCCAGCGGGCGGCCAGGGCCTCGACTGCGGGCGGCGGCACCTCGATGGCCACGAGGGACTGTTCGTCCACCCGGGCGTAGGCGTCGAGGGCCCCGAGGGCGGAGCCGTCGCCGAGGTAGAGGCGTCGGCCCCTGGTCTCGCGGAGGGGGCGGTGCCGGCCGGCCAGCATCACGGTCTCGGTACCGGACCGGAGTTCGCCCACCCACGTGGACCCGGGGCCCTGGTGCTGGGTCGCGGCGAGGATGCCGATCCGCTCGGCGCCGGCCCCACGGGCGCTGCTGCCAGTGCCAGTGCCAGGTCCGGTTCCGGTGCCGGGTCCGCCCACGGTCCGCACCGTGTAGCGCCGGCTCAGGGTGGGCGTGACCCGGAACTGGATCTCGTGCCCGGGGTGCCAGCCGCCGGGCGGTGCCTCGGCGCTCAGCGTGAGTTCGAGGAAGCCGGGAGCGGGCTGCTGGACATCGAGTACGCGCGCACGGCGGCCCATGGCGGATTCCGCGAGTTTGCCTATGAGGGCGGGCGCTTGGGGCATGGTGATCTCTTCTCGGGAGAACTGGCGGGGTTGGCCGGTGGCTCGGCCGGTGCCTTGACCGGTGGCGGGGGAGGCCGAGGACACCGACTGGGGCAGGCGGGCACGCGGGGCGAGTCCCGCGCGGTGTGCGTGACCTGCACAGTAGGGCCTGTTCGAGCCGTACGCTCCCGACCGGGCGTCGTCACCCCTCACCTACCACCGGACACCTGTTCATCAACCTGCCGGAGCGGAATTGATCACCGGCGAGGATCATCCGGAGCGAGCCACTGCGACGGTCCTCGCCCCTGGGCCCCGCCCCCTCAGAATGGGGCCGTCCCGAGCCCCGGCCTGACGTCCCGGCCTGACGTCCCGGCCTGACGTCCCGGACCGACGTCCCGCGCCCCGGCCTCCGTCCCGCGCCCCGGCCTCCGCCTCCCGCCTCCCGCTACGAAGGCAGCAGGAAGGCGAGGAGGAGCGGGATCGCGCTCAGCCCGAAGGCCCACCAGAACGCGACGGAGAACGCCGCGAGTCCCTCCGACGCGGTGGTCGCGCCGCCGAGGCGGCTCTGCAGGACGACGGCGATGAAGGCGACGCCGAAGGGTGCCCCGACGCGCTGCACGACGCTGAACGCGGCGCTGCCGCGCGGGGCTTCGTCGTGGCTCAGGCCCGAGAAGGCGAGCGTCATCACCGGGAACGTGGTCGCGGCGAAGCCGAGTCCCTGGGCGAACTGCGCGGCCAGCAGAAGCGGCGTACCGCCGTGGGTGTCCGCCAGGGCGAACGGCACCGTACCGAGCATCGCCAGCGCCACCCCGGCGGCGACGACCACGCGCCCGTCGAGCCGGGCGGCGACCGTGCGCAGGACCACGACGAAGAACATCGTGCCGAGCCCCTGCGTGACGAGCAGCAGACCGGTGTGGAGCACCGTCGCCCCGCGGACCTGCTGGTAGAAGAGCGGCAGCAGGAACGACAGCGCGTAGGTGGTGAACCCGCTCGCGAAGGTGATGACGCTCCCCAGGCCGAAGCCGCGCCGGGCGAACATCCGGACGTCGACGAGGGCGGGGCGGCGGGCCCGTAGCGAGTGCACCGCGAAGGCGGCGAGCAGCGCGCCGCCGGCGGCGAGCGGCAGCCAGGCGGAGGCGGCGGCGAAGCCGTCGGCCCCGGACGTCCGGCTGATGCCGTACGCGACGGCGACGACCCCGGGCGTGAGCAGCAGGAACCCGGGTACGTCGAGCCGGTGGCCGGGCCGTCCGGCGGTCGCGGGCAGCAGGAGCGGGCCGAGTACGAGGGCGGCGAGGCAGACCGGCACGTTCACGAAGAAGAGCCAGTGCCAGCTCAGCGACTGCACGACGGCGCCCCCGAGCACCGAGCCGAGGAGCGGCCCGAGCAGGCCTGGGAGAGCGACGGCGGCGGTGGCGCGGTCGATCCGTTCCGGTCCGGCGGCCCGGGTGACGAGCGAGAGCGTGATCGGCATGACCATGCCGCCGCCGACCCCTTGGACCACCCGGAAGGCGATGAGTTCGGGCAAGGAGTCCGCGAGTCCGCAGAGCAGCGATCCGGTGAGGAAGGCACCGATGGCGAACATCCACGCGTTGCGCGCGCCGAACCGTTCGGAGAGCCAGCCGCTGACCGGGATCACCGAGACGAACGCCAGCAGGTAGCCCGTCGACACCCACTGGGTCTGGGCCACCGAGGCGTGGAACGTCGTGTGCAGATGGTCGAGGGCGATGGTGACGATCGTGGTGTCGAGGAGCGTGGTGAAGGTACCGAGCGCCAGCACCAGGCCGATGAGGGTCAGTTGCCGATCGGTCACCTCGGACGCGGCCGTACCGGCCTCCGGAGTCGCAGTCATGACAAACGCAGCCTCTTCCTCGCCGTCCTCCCCGACGTTTCCCCGTCGCCCGGGTCCGGCAGACCATGACCGGCGGGGTACGTGCATTCGACCGGCGTACGGCGAGCGCTGAAGGCCCGGCGGTGCGGGGCCACCCGGTACGGTCGCGTACCCGAGTGCCCCGCTCCGCCGGGCCCATGGCCGTGCTCCGGGGTCGGCTCAGCCCCGCCGGCCCGGTCCGGGTCAGCCCGCCCCCGGGTCAGCCCACCCAGGTATGTCCGCGCCCGGGGCAGCCCCCGGGTCAGCCCACCCAGGTATGTCCACCCCGGGTATGGCCACCCGGGTCAGCCCAGTCCGCCGGTGGCCCGGATGTTCTGGCCGGTGATCCAGCGGCCCTCGTCCCCGGCGAGGAAGGCGACCACGGCCGCGATGTCGGCGGGCGTCCCGAGGCGCCCGAGCGGCGTCATGGCCGGGATCGTGGCCAGCGCCTCGGCCGGGTTGGTGCCCCGCAGCAGATCGGTGTCGGTGGCGCCGGGGGAGACGGTGTTGACGGTGATCCCGCGCGCGCCCAGCTCGACTGCCGCCCCGGCGGTGAGCTGCTCCAGCGCGCCCTTGCTGACCAGGTACGGCACGATGCCCGGGGCGGTCCGCAGGGTGTTGAGCGTCGAGATGTTGATGATCCGGCCGCCGTCCGGCATGTGCCGGGCCGCGTACCGCAGGGTGAGGAAGGCGGCCTTCGTGTTCACCGCGAACGCCTGGTCGAAGACCTCCTCCTCGATCGCGGCGAGCGGGGCCGGTGTGAAGGTCAGTGCCGCGTTGTTCACCAGGATGCCCACGCCGCCGGACGACTGCTCCTCGGCGGCCTCCATCAGCTTCTCGGCCGCCCCGGATTCCGCCAGGTCCAGCTTCAACGCCCGTGCCTGGCCGCCCGCTTCCTCGACGGTACGGACGACGTCCTCGGCCGCCTCGGTGTTCTGCGCGTAGTTGAACACGACCTCGGCGCCCTCACGCGCGAGCCGCTCCACGATGCCCCGGCCGATCCCCCGGGAGCCGCCCGTCACGACGGCGGTTCTGCCTTCCAGCGTTCCCATGGTGCTCCCCTGCCTTCCGCACACTCCGGACACTTCGGTTCAGCGGTCCGAAGGTACGGACGCCCCACCCGCCGGGAGCCGCGTCTCGCCGTCAGCGAAATGTCGTACGCGGCCCCGCAGAACCTGGTGTGGTACCCGTGAAGCGGAACCCCCGGCCCCGGAAGAGCCCCCGAAGAGCCCCCGAAGAGCCCCAGCGATGCCCCGGAAGTGCTCCGAAGCGCCCCGAAGGCCGTACGGGCGGGACGCAGGGGGCCGGGGGGCCGGAAAGGGCGGGCGGGGAAGCCCGTACGCACGGGGGTGCGACCGCGTCGGGAAGCGCCGCGCCACACGGGGCGGCGCGCGGAAATTCACTCGTTCGGGTTGTCCATCGAAGATTCGTTCGTGCGCGTGCTCTGGTGTGTGCGTGCTCCCCTGGGTGTGCGTGCTCCCTGGGTGAGCGCGCACCCCTGGGTGAACGTGCTCCCGTGGGCGGGCGCGCTCAGATCAGTTCGTCCGCGAGCAGGTCCATCAGCAGACCGTCCTCCCAGGCACCCGTCCGTTCGTTGTGCCAGTACGCCCGCATGATTCCCACCGGCTTGAACCCGACCTTGCCGTAGCAGCGGATCGCCGAGGTGTTGGCCGCTGCGGGGTCGATGGTCAGCCGGTGATGGCCGCGTTCGCCCACCAGCCACCGGGCCAGCGTGCGTACCGCGTCGGTACCGAGACCCCTCCCGCGGAGCCGCGTCGTCAGGAAGATGTCGATGCCGGCCCGGCGGAACTGCGGATCGTTCTCCTCGCTGAACTGGATGGCGCCGACGACCTCGCCCTCGAAGACGATGGCCAGCTTGTCCCGATAGCTGTCCGGGGGCGGTGACCACCAGGCCGCGACCTCTGGTTCGCGTACGACCCGGTGGAGGATCTCCGTGTCGCCGTCGGTCGTCGGGCGCAGCAGGACCCTGTCCCCGCTCAGCCCGCTCAGCCCGCCCAGCCCGCCCAGCTCGTTCAGCTCCACGCCGTCGTTCATCCCGGGCCGGAATCAGTGCTCGATGGAGTCGATCAGCTCGCGGGCGCCCTGGCGCAGCAGGGTGACCGCGACCGAGGTGCCGAGGGTGGCGGGGTCGAGCGGACCGGCCCACTCGTGGGCGTTCAGGACGGTCTTGCCGTCCGGGGTGAACACGCAGGCCCGCAGGGAGAGTTCGCCGTTGCCTCCGTAGGTGGCGTACCCGGCGATCGGGCTGTTGCAGTGTCCCTGGAGCACGTGCAGGAACATCCGCTCGGCGGTCATCTCCCGGTACGTTCCCGGATGGTTGAGGCCGCTGACCGCGTCGATCGTGGCGCTGTCGCCCTCGCGGCACTGGAGCGCGAGCACGCCGGCGCCGATCGGCGGGCACATCGCCTCCGTGGAGAGCACCTCGGAGACGGTGTCGGAGCGCCCGATGCGCGCGAGGCCGGACGCGGCGAGCAGCAGCGCGTCGGCCTCGCCGGCGGCCAGCTTCTCCAGCCGCCGGTTGGCGTTGCCCCGGAACGGTACGCACTCCAGATGCGGGTGCGAGGCCGACAACTGCGCGATCCGGCGTACGGACGAGGTCCCGATACGGCTCCCCTCCGGCAACTCGTCGAGCGTGAGGCCACCGAGGTGCACGAGGGCGTCCCGTACGTCGTCGCGCTGCAGGAACGCCGCGAACACCGTCCCGGCCGGCAGCGGCCGGTCCGCGGGGATGTCCTTCACGCAGTGCACCGCGAGATCGGCTTCCCCGGCGAGCAGCGCCGCGTCGACCTCCTTGGTGAACGCACCCTTCCCCTCCACCTGGGAGAGGTCCCCCATCCACTTGTCCCCGGTCGTCTTCACGGGGACGACCTCGGTGGCGATTCCGGGGTGCAGCGCGCCCAGTTCGGCCCGTACACGCGCGACCTGGGCCAGGGCCATGGGCGAGTCGCGGGAGACGATGCGGATGAGTTCGGGAGTGGCCATGTGTTCACGATAGACCCGCGGGGCCGGGCTCCGGGGCAGACGCGTGCGGGCGGCATCCCGCCACGGAGGCGGCGTACCGCCAACGGCGCGTGCCGCCGACGGCCCGTACGGGGAAGCGACTTCCGCAGCGGCGGGGACGGCTTGCCGCCCCCGAAGGAGGCGCGTGCACGGGCCGGGTCGCGGGGCGGTGGCACGGGAGAAGGTGGTGCGGGGGCATGCGGAGGGTGATCGGCGGGGAGAGAGCCCAGGTGAAGGAGGGTGTGCAACATGTCGGTCGAAAGGCTTGAGCCGTGTGTGCCGGAGCGGGGTTCGTTCGCGGTCGACGCCCGGACGGGCAAGGTCGGGCGCGTGGTGGGCCGGGTGGGCCCGGACATCCGGCTGCGTCCGCCCGGCGGCGGCCCGGAGTGGGACTGCCCGCCCGACGCGGTGCAGCCGGCACCGCCCGGCGTGGTGCTCCGCGCGCGGGTGACGGAGATCAACAGGGAGGGCCAGTTGCCCCGTTGAGGGGCCGTCCGGCGGCGGCCGTACGCCATCGGGCCCGTCACTCGGCAGACGGACCGATGACCTCGCCCCTGTGCTCTTCGACGATATCGAGGCGCACGCCGACATGACGGCGGGGCGGCGGCAGGGGGCGCTCGACGGCGCGACGCGGGGGCATGACCGGAAGGAGCGACGCGGTCCCGTCTCCCGGCCCCGCCTCCTGGTCCCGTCTCGCGGTCCCGTCTCCCGGTCACGCCTCCAGGTCCCGTCTCGCGGCCCCGTCTCCCGGTCACGCCGAGGACAGCTGTTCCGCTATCTCCTTGACCCAGGCGGCGCTCTTGCCCGGGTCGTCGAGGGACGCCGCCCACGCCTCGGGCGTCAGCTTCTGGTTGGTGGGGCCTGCCTTGAGGATGACGAGGAGGGATCTGGCCGAGTCCCGCATCTCCGTCGTCGTGTGACCGCTCCCCTCGATGTCCGGACCCGCCGCCAGGGCGTAGATCCTGCGCGCCATCGCCTGGCGTTCGCCGTTCTCGACCTTCTTCCAGAACTTCAGGGCCTCCTTCAGCGCCTCTTCGCGGGAGGCCGGCGTCTTCGGGGCCGCCCCGTCCGCGGCCCAGCGTTCGGGGTGGCGGGCCCCCTCGTAGCGCTTCGTGCCCGCGCGGCCCCCCTTGTAGGCGGCGACGCCGAGGATGAGGCCGGCCGCGGACGCGGCGATGCCCCAGCCGACCGGATTGCTCGCGAGCCCGGCCGCGCCCGCGGTGGCGGCGACCGCCGTCACGATGCCGCCCGCGGCCTTGGCGGTTTCACCCACGGCCGTGACGGCCTGCTTGGCCATCTTGTTCTTCTGCTTGCCGATCGCGTACTCGACCACCGTGTTGATCGTGTTCTTGTCCTCGGCCTGCCGGAACTGGTCGGCGGCGTTGCGGGCGCCGTCCATCGCCGACAGGGCCTTGTCGATGGCGGCCGGCATGTCCTCCAGCCCGTTCCCGTCCTCGCGGTCCCACAGGGAGTCCATGGCGACGTAGGCCCTGGCCATGGCCAGGTCGGCTTCGCTCCGTGCCTGCGTCAGCCGGGTCAGGTCCGTGTCTTCGACGCGGTCGGGTTTCTCGAAGGCTTTCAGTGCGTGGTGCTTGCGGAGCGTCGTCGCGGTGCGGACCGCGGCGCGTGTTCCCTTCACCCCGCCGACGAGACTGGAGCCGACTCCGCTCGCCTCGGATGCCGCCAGGGCGTCCGCCGCCTTCGTGGCCTTGGTCATCTCCTTGGTGAAAGCGAGGGACTGGTTGATCGAGCTTGCGGCGCTGACGAAGGCGTCGGACGTCTTGGAGATGAACTTCTTCCTCGCCCCGTGATGGGCGGCTCCGTCCTTGTGCTTCGCCATGTTCTTCCGGGCTTCGAGCCCGTCCTTGCCGCTGATGTACGCGCCGAGGGCTTCCGCACCGATGCCCACCCCGGCGGCGCCGGATCCCGAGCCGGCGGCGGAGTGCTTGAGGCCTTCGTCGGCCGTGGCGGAGGCGTGCTGGGCGAAGCCCGCGTTGGTGGGGGTCTGGATGCCCTTGACGAAGGTGTCGATGAACTCGAAGTTCTTCTTGAGCCTGTCGAAGCCCGCGGCTGCCCGGTCGCGGTATCTCTGCGATCGGGAGGTGGTGTTGACGTTCGTCGGAGCCGCGTCCTGGCGCTCCGCGGCTGCTTCCCTGGCGCGCTGCACCATCGTGGTCGCTGCCCGGTTGCCGGCGCTGGACTGGATCGAGAGGAGGGCGCGCTGCGCCGGGGTGCCGTACGGGCTCGCTCCCCGGCTCCGGTCCTGAGGCTGCCTGCCCGGCATCGGGGAAACCCGGGGCCGTGGTGAGGTGCGGTGGACCGAGGCGCTCATGGACGTACCTCTCCTGTGCTGGACCGGGCGGGGGGAGAGTAGCCAGGCCAGGTGGGCAGAGGAGGAACGGCAGGGAAATTCCCGGGGGCGGCCCGCCCCGCGGTGGCCCGGAGGCGGCCCGCAACCGGGCCACCGGGCGCATCGGCCCCGGGCACGCGTCGCGGGGCGAACCCTCTTCGGGCCCGCCCCGCTCTGTGCGACGTACGACGTGCGTTGTGCGACCGTGCTCTGTTCCCGGTGTTCCGTGGTCCGTGGTCCGTGTTCGTGTTCGTGGTGCGTACGGCAGGACGGCGACGGAAGACGGCGAGGCGTCAGATCAGCCGGTGCATCCCGTAATAGGTGGCCAGGTCCGTGTAGTAGGCCGGGTCGCCCGAGTGCGTCTGCCGTTCGAACTCCGGTGAATCCTTGATCTGTTCCTTCGTGAGGTCGACGTGGACCACGCGTTCCTCCGTGTCGATCCGGGAGACCGCGCCTGCGGGCAGCAGGACCTCCCGCCCGAAGATCCACACCCCGGTGTCCACCAGGAGGTGGGCGGAACCCACCTCGTCGGAGTGCTTGTCGACCTTGCCGACGTGCCCGTCGACGGCTTCGACCGCGAATCCGGTCAGGTCGGTTCCGGAGATGTGGCCGCTGGCAGGGTGGTAACCCCACGGGTCGGTGCTCATGGGTCGCTCCTTCCTCGGCGGTCCTTCGGTCGCGCTCCCCGCCCGGCTGTGCGAACCGCGATGCGTACGGCCGGTGAGATGCGCTCATTGGATCGCGTGCCCGCGAACCCGGGCTTCACACACGCACTCCGTGAACGCACTGGAGTTCGGGCTCAGGAGTCCTGAACCGCGTGCCGGCGGTGCCGACCGCGCGGGCTACTCGCGCGTCCGGGCGCGCACCGACGGTTCCTCCACGTCACCGTTCTCCGTGCCCAGGCTCGAAAGCAGGCGCAGCCCGTCCTCGGCGGGGCTGCCGGGTGTCGCGGAGAGGACCACCAACTCCATGCCGGATTCGCCGGGGAGGCCGAAGTTCTCCTGGTGCAGTTCGAGCAGGCCGACCAACGGGTGCCGGTACGGCTTGCGCCCGTGGGTGCGGGCGCGTACGTCCGCGCGCGCCCAGAGGCGACGGAACCGCTCGCTGCCCATCGCCAACTCGCCGATGAGCGACGCCAGGCGGGGGTCGTCGGGGTACTGGCCGACGGCCAGACGCAGGTGCCCGACCACATCCAGGGTGCACTTCTCCCAGTCCGCGTAGAGGCCGCGCTCGGCCTCCTCCAGGAAGAGGTGCCGGGCGGTGTTCAGGCCCGGCACCGGCCGGCCGAAGAGGAGTCCGGCGAGGCGGTTGCCGGCGAGCACGTCCAGGCGGTGGTTCATGATGAACGCGGGGGCCTCCGCGACCAGGTCGAGGACGCGCAGCAACTCGGGGCGGATGCGGCTGCCCGGTGCCTTCGCGCGGCGGCGCTGACAGGCGAGCCGGGAGAGGTGTTCGCGTTCGGTCTCGTCCAGGCCGAGCACCCGGGCCAGCGCGTCGAGCACCTGGTCGGAGGGTTGGGTCGCGCGTCCCTGCTCCAGGCGTACGTAGTAGTCGACGCTGACCCCGGACAGGTGCGCGACCTCTTCGCGGCGCAGTCCCGCGACCCGGCGCCGGCTGTCGGCGCGGATGCCGACCGACGACGGGTCGACCCGGGAACGCCGCGTCCTGAGGAAGCCCGCGAGATCGTCCATGCCTCCCAGTATGGTCACGGCGGCTGCCGACGAGACCCGGTGAGGGTGGTCCTGCCGTTACCAGGAAGTCCGGTCCGACGGAAGCGGCGCCCCTGAACACCGGGCGTCGGGGCGGCCAGACTCCAGGGAATCCGACCGAAGGAGTTCCCATGAAGACGCTGATCGTCCACGCCCACCCGGAGCCGAAGTCCCTGAACGGCTCGTTGAAGGACCTCGCGGTGTCCACCCTGGAGGGCGCCGGGCACGAGGTGCGGGTGAGTGATCTGTACGCGATGGGCTGGAAGGCGGTCGTGGACGCGGCGGACTACGGACCCGACGCCTCCACCCCTTTGCAGGTCGCGCGGGACTCGGGCCGGGCCTTCGACGCCGGGACGCTCACCCCCGACGTCCGCGCCGAGCAGGAGAAGCTGCTGTGGGCCGACACGATCATCTTCCAGTTCCCGCTGTGGTGGTACTCGATGCCCGCGATCCTCAAGGGCTGGGTGGACCGCGTGTTCTCCTTCCACTTCGCGTACGGCGTCGGCGAGCACAGCGACACCAAGTACGGCGAGCGCTTCGGCGAAGGTACCCTCGCGGGCCGCAGAGCCCTGTTGTCGGTGACCACCGGCGGCCCGGAGTCGCACTACACCGCCCGCGGGATCAACGGCCCCATCGATGATCTGCTCTTCCCGATCCAGCACGGCATCCTCTACTACCCGGGCATCGAGGTGCTGCCGCCGTTCGTGCTGTACGGCACCGACCGGATGACCGACGCGGAGTACCCGGAGGTCGCCAAGGCGTGGCGGCAGCGCTTGCTGACTCTGGAGACGACCGATCCGATCGCGTTCCGGCCGCAGAACTTCGGTGACTACGACATCCCCTCGCTGCTGCTGAAGGAGGGCCTGGAGCCCGCGGGGCGCAGTGGCTTCGGGCTGCACGTGCGGGGCTGACGCAGGAGTGCCGCCGGCCTTCCTGCGAACCGCCGATCCCGTTGACGCCGGGCCCGGGAGGCGGGTCTCATGCCGCCATGAACGCACTCGACATAGACCCCGTCGTCGACGACTCCCGGGCCGAGGCCTGGCGGCAGGTCCACAACCTGATCATCCCGACCGCGCTCCTCACCGCCGAGGAGGTGCGGGAACGCCGCTCCCGCAACCGGCTGTTCGTGGCGCACGTGGCGGGAGAGGTGGTCGGCTGCTCGACCGTGCGCCCGCCGGCCGCCGGCGAGGGGGTGGCGACGGTGATCGCGCGCGTCCTCCCCGACCGCCGGAGGAGGGGGTACGGCACCGCGCTGTACACGCACGGGCTCGCGGTCGCCCGCCGGCTGGGGGCGGAGACCGTGGAGACCGTGGTGCTGGGCAGCAACGCCGAGGGGCTGGAGTTCGCTAGGGCGCGGGGGTTCGTGGAGGTGGAGACGTACCTGCTGCCGGGCGACACCGTCCCGTTCGTCGATCTGCGGCTGGCTCAGGACTGAAGTCCCCAGGGCGCGGGCGCGGTCACCCACTCCGGGTGAGTCCCGGTACTCATGTCCGGCGGGTCCGGCGCGACGAGTATCGGTTGGACGGCGCGCGGTTGGGGGCGCCGGTCCCGCTGAGACGACGACTTTGGAGAACCCTCATGTCCCGACGCATCGCCGTCCTGTCCGTGGTTGCCGGAGTGGTGGCCCTCGGGGGCGCCGGAGCCTTCGCCGTGGCGTACGCCGGCGAGCCGCAGTCGCCCGTCCTGGCGCACAGCACCGCCCGTTACGTCGCCCCGGACGGCGACCGGGACGGCTCGTTGACCTTCACCACGGACGTCACGTCGACCGAGGGCGTGAAGAAGGTGAACGTCCTGGTCTGGCCGGCGGACTCGTCCTTCTCCGACATGCACCTGACCGAGAAGGACATGGCCGCCGTCGAGACGGCGGAGTGCGAGCCTTCCGGCGGGGACACCGTGCACTGCACCTACCGGGTCGCCTTCACCCGCGAGGACGCCGAGGAGGCCCCGCGCGGGGTCTGGCACACGGCCGTGCTGGCCACCGCCGGGGACGGCACCACCACCCTGGAGACCGAGGCCGCCGACTTCACGATCGGGTGACCTCGTGACCTCGTGACCTCGTGACCTCGTGATCGCGTCACGCACGCCACGGGCCGCCCCTCGCGGAGAAGGGCGGCCCGTGGCGCGTACGCGTACAGAGGGGACGGGCCTCAGACCTTCGCCGGAGCGGGGCGCTGCCCCGGGTCGGAGGAGTCCGGAGCGTCCGTGGCGCCCGGCGAACCGGTCACCACCGTGGTCGTACCGGCACCCGCCACCCCCTGCTCCACGTTGAACTCGGCCAGCAGCCCCTTGCTGAAGCCGAAGCAGTACGTGGCGACGAAGCCGGCGACGTAGCCGACGAGCAGCCCGCCCGCGTAGATCGCGAGGGTGCCGCCGAGGCCGTGGTTGCCGTCGAGGAGCGGGAAGAGGGCCCAGCCGGACGGGCCGATCGCGGTCGAGCCGACCGAGGTGCCGAGCTGGTTGAAGAAGCCGACGAAGGCGCCGCCGAACGCGCCGCCGACGCACGCCGTGACGAACGGGCGGCCCAGCGGCAGCGAGACGCCGTAGATCAGCGGTTCGCCGACGCCCAGCAGACCGGCGGGGAGGGCGGACCTGATGGTGCGGCGGATCGACTCGTTGCGGGGGAGGCGTACGTACACGGCCACAGCCGCGCCGACCTGTCCGGCGCCCGCCATGGCGAGGATCGGCAGCAGCACGGTGTACCCCTGCTGCTCGATCAGGGTGGTGTGGATCGGGATCAGCGCCTGGTGCAGGCCGAGCATCACCAGCGGCAGGAAGAAACCGCCGAGCAGGAGCCCCGCACCCGCGCCGCCGTGCGAGAGCAGCCAGTCGGCGGCCGTACCGATGGCGGAGGAGACCTCGCCGGCCACGTACATCAGGCCGAAGAGCGTGACCAGCCCGGAGATCAGCACCGTGAGGGTCGGGGTGACCAGCACGTCCAGTGCCTCGGGCACCCAGCGGCGGCACCACTTCTCCACGTACACCGCGAGCACCGCCGCGCCCAGCGCGCCGAGCACACCGCCCTGGCCGGGCGAGAGTTTCTGCCCGAACGCCTCGATGTCGGCGACCCCCGGGAACACGATGATCGCGGCGACCGCGCCGCCGAGGATCGGTGTACCGCCGAACTCCTTCGCCGTGTTGTAGCCGACGAAGACCGCGATCAGCGCCATGAACCCGGACGCGACAGCCGCCAGCGCGGGCGTCACACCGGGGAGCCAACCCAGGTTGACCAGCAGGCCGTTGAGCCCGGCGATGATGCCGCAGCCGATGAGGGCCGGGATCAGCGGGACGAAGATGTTCGCGATCTTCCGCAGGAAGAGCTTGAACGGAGTGGCGTTCTTCGCCTTCCGGGCCGCCCGCAACTCGGCTCCCTGGGCGGCGAGTTCATCAGCGGTCGTCGGGGGATCGGCGGGTGCGGCGACCCCGGCGGCGGCGGGCGCCGGGGCCGTGGCGCGGGCCTCCTCCACCAGGGCCTCGAACTCCGGGGTGACCCGGGCGACGCTGCCCGGGCCGAGGACGATCTGGTACGTGTCGTCCTCGACCACGCCCATCACGGCGGGCAGCGCCTTCAGCGCCTCGTCGTCCACGAGGGACGGGTCGAGCAGGCCCAGCCGGAGCCGGGTCATGCAGTGGGCGACGGTACGGACGTTGGAGGCGCCACCGACGAGCGGAAGAATCGCGGCGGCGGTGGCGCGGTGCTTGTCATCAGTTGCCATGGTGCGTGGTGCCTTGCTGTGCGGGGGGTGGGGGGTGCCCCCGGTCGTGCCCGGGAGGGCGGGCCGGGGTCAGAGGGAGGGGGCGGCCGCGAGCGCGGCGCGCAGATGGCCGTCCGAGGCGGTCAGCAGCTCGGCGGCGGTGGGGCCGTCGACCTGGCCGAGGATGGTGAGGATCGCGGGCTTCACCTCACCGCCGGTGGCGGTGAGGGCGGCCTCGATCTCCTGGTCGGAGGCGCCGGTCGCCAGGGCGACGATCCGGTGCGAACGGGCGTGCAGCTTCTCGTTGGAGGCCCGCACGTCGACCATCAGATTTCCGTACGTCTTGCCGAGCCGGATCATCGTGATGGTCGAGATCATGTTGAGGACCAGCTTCTGCGCCGTGCCCGCCTTCAGCCGGGTCGAACCGGTGAGCAGCTCCGGGCCGGTGACGACCTCCACGCCGTGGTCGGCGGCGGCGGCGAGCGCCGAGCCCTCGTTGCAGGAGAGGCCCACGGTGAGCGCGCCCCGGGCACGGGCGTGTTCGACGGCGCCGACCGCGTACGGGGTGCGGCCCGAGGCGGAGATCCCGACGACGGTGTCCTCGGCGGTGAGGCGGAGCGCGTCCAGGTCGGCGGCGGCCAGCTCGCGGCTGTCCTCCGCGCCCTCCACCGCCGTCACCATCGCGGACGGGCCGCCCGCGATCAGCCCGACGACCCGGGACGGGTCGGTGTTGAAGGTGGGCGGGCACTCGCTGGCGTCCAGCACCCCGAGGCGCCCGGCGGTGCCCGCGCCCATGTAGATCAGCCGGCCGCCGCGTGCCATGCGCTCCGCGATCGCGTCGATCGCGGCGGCGATCCGCTCCAGCTGCCCGGTGACGGCGTCCGGCACGGACCGGTCCTCGCCGTTCATGACCCGTGCGATCTCCAGAGTGGGCAGCCGGTCGATCTCGGCCAGCTCGGGGCGGAACTGCTCGGTGGTGAGGGTGGCGAGCTGGGCGAGGAGGCCGTCGCGGCCGGTCGCGGAGGAGGACATGAGGCGTGGCTCTGCTTTCTCGTGGTGCTCGTGCGGGGTGCGGGATGCGGGTGCGCGTGCGCGTGCGCGTGCGGTTCTGTGCGGGTCACGCGTACGGGGTGCGGGTGCGGCGGCAGGTCAGCGGCGGCGGTGGGTGTGGCGGTGCGCGAGGGCCTCGTACGAAGCGGAGAGGGCGGGCGCCGCCGTCTCGTAGGTGCGCTGGGCGATGCCTATGAACAGGCAGTCCACGACGAGGAGCTGGCTCGTCCGGCTGGACATGGCGGCCGGGCGCAGCTCGCTCTCGCGGGAGGTGGCGGTGGTCAGCACGTGGTCCGCGTACTGGGTGACGGCGCCGCCGGGGCGGCCGGTGATGGCGACGGTGGTGGCGCCCCGGTCGAAGGCGGCCCGCAGCGGTTCGATGACGTCGCTGGTCGAACCGGAGTGGGTGATGGCGATGGCGAGATCCCCGGGGCGCAGCTGCACCGCGTTGGTGACCGCGAGGTGCGGGTCGGTGTGGGCGTGCGCGATGAGGCCGATCCGGAGCAGCTTCTGCGCCAGGTCCTGGCCGACGAGCGAGGAGGCGCCCGCGCCGTAGATGTCGATCCGGCGGGCGGTGGCGGCGGCGGTCACGACGGCGGAGAGCTGCCCGGTGTCGAGCCCGGCGGCGGTGTCCGCGAGGGTCTGCTGCTCGTCCTGGGCGAGCTTGGCGACCACGTCGGCGATCGGGTCGTCCACGGCTATGTCGGCGGTGACCACGGGGGCCCGCCCCGACTGCTGGTGGGCGGCGAGCCCGGCGAGGGCGAGGCGCAGGTCGCGGTAGCCCGGGTAGCCGAGGAGCCGCGCGGTGCGGACCACGGTGGCCTCGCTCGTACCCGTCCGCTCGGCGAGGCCCGTGACGGTGAGCGCGGCGCACCCGGCGGGGTCCCCGGCGACCGCCTCGGCGACGCGCTGCATGGAACGGGTCATGGAAGGGGCGAGCGTACGGACCTTGGCGGCGAGGGCCGCCGGGGCCGGCGGGGAGTCGCTGCTGAAACTTTCCTTCAGTTCACTGGTCACTCCTGAAAGGTATTTTCATCACACTCGCCCGTCAACCCCCCATTGGTCCCGCTTGGGCGTGACCTGTCAGACACCACCGGGTGCCCCGGAACGCGACGACGGCTCCCCCTCCGGTGCGGAGGGGGAGCCGTCGTCGGTGCAGGTGCGATCCGGGGCCCGGGGGCCGTCGGATCAGGCGTGGCGGTGCGAGTGACGGTTGCCGGTGACCATCCGGTAGAGGACCAGCAGGATCGCCGAACCGGCGATCGCGGCGATCCAGGTGGAGAGGTCGAAGAAGCCGTCTATCGAGTCGACGCCGAAGAGGACCTTGCCGAGCCAGCCGCCGAGGAGACCGCCCGCGATACCGATGAGCATCGTGATGATGATGCCGCCCGGGTCCTTGCCCGGCACGAGCGCCTTGGCGATGAGGCCGGCGAGCAACCCGATGAGAATCCAAGCGATGATGCCCATGATGCGTCTCCTACCTCGTCGTACGAGCCCCCGTCGTGGGAAGCCCCGGTGTGTAAAGCCCTTGTGAGGTTTCGTCTTTACCGGTTCGGCGGGACCAAACCTGGGTCTTGGGAGGGAACTTCGGGGCGGAGCGGACCCGTGCGCGGAGGGCATACGGGGGCGGTACGACGGGCATACGAAACGACCCGCGCGCCCGGGCGGGCGTGCGGGTCGGTCGTGGACGGCTCGCGGATGTCAGAGGGGGCGGACCTGCTCAGCCTGCGGCCCCTTGGGGCCCTGCGAGGTCGAGAACTCCACCCGCTGGTTCTCCTCCAGCGACCGGTAACCGGAGGAGTCGATCGCGGAGAAGTGCACGAAGACGTCCGGAGTACCGTCGTCCGGTGCGATGAACCCGAACCCCTTCTCCGAGTTGAACCACTTCACAGTCCCCTGAGCCATGCCATGCCTTTCCTGTGGGCGCCGGACACATGATCGTGTCGGCGATGCGGCGATCCTCTCCCGGTCGCC
Source organism: Streptomyces sp. NBC_01335 (assembly GCF_035953295.1). GTDB lineage: Bacteria > Actinomycetota > Actinomycetes > Streptomycetales > Streptomycetaceae > Streptomyces. Next base: position 3,428,704 of record NZ_CP108370.1, on the reverse strand, counting down.
GGGAGGAGAAACGGATCGGCACGCACCGCACACGTACGAGTGACGGACCCCGCGTCCCCGGCCGTAATCCGGCCACCCTCCGGGCCGCGATCCGACGGCTGTCCCGACGGTCCTCCGCGCCGTCCTCCCGGCCCGCGCGCGGAGTCGCGGCCGGGCGTGCGGGCGCCGGGGGAGTGGCCCGGCGCGCGGGGTGACAATGGAGCCATGGAGCTGAACCCCCTGGAGCAGGCACTGCACACCGCCCGAGCCCTCGTCGTGGCCGACCTGGCGGCGGGCGACGTCGCGGACGCCGACATCGTGTCCCTCGTGGAGGACGCGGTGACCCAGCGGCGGTGGTGGGTGGAGCAGTGGCCGGACGGCCTCGAATTCCTCGTCGGACTCGTCGCCCAGGACGTCCAGGACGCCCTGCTCGAACGGTACGGGCGGTGGCCGCTCTGCCCCGTCTGCGACGAGGGCGGCCCGCACGCGCTCGACGTCGAACCCGAGCTCGGCGCCGACCCGCACTGGGTCTGCACCCGCGCGACCGTGTCGGTGGCCCCGGTCGGGGCGCTCGCCGGAGTGCTGCGGCGGTGACCGTCTACATAGACCCCCCGACCTGGCCGGGCCACGGCCGCCTCTGGTCGCACCTGGTCAGCGACGAGTCCTTCGACGAACTGCACGCCTTCGCCGCCGCGATCGGCTGCCCGCCGCGCGCGTTCGAGCGCGACCACTACGACGTCCCGCAGTCGAGCTACCCGGACGCGGTACGCGCCGGGGCGCGGGAGATCGGTTCCAAGGAACTGGTCCGCCGGCTGACCGAGGCCGGACTGCGCCGCCCGAAGGGCCGCCCCGCACCGGGGCGTACGGCTTCGCGCTGAACGCGCGAACGCCCCCGGAGTACCTGGTGAACAGGGACTCCGGGGGCGTTCGCGTGCGGGCTCGGGCGGTACGCGTCAGGCGCTGGGCGTCTCCACCCGCTCGTCCGCCGGCGTGGCCCGGGGACGTACGACCGCCGCGTCCACGGCCGCCGCGTCCACGGGGCCCGCTCCCGCGACCAGCCGGGACCGGGACGTGACGCCGCGCTGGACCCGGAGCGCGAGGGTCACCGCCGCCAGGCCGACGACCAGCATCGCGGCGCCCGCCCACGCGGGGGAGGAGTAGCCGAAGTCGGCGTCGATCACCGCGCCGCCGAGCCACGGGCCGGCGGTGTTGCCCAGGTTGAACGCGGAGGTCGTCGTCGCTCCGGCGAGCGTCGGTGCCGCACCGGCCACGTTGAACATCCGGGCGTTGAGCGCGGGCGCCGTGTAGAACGCCGAGAAGCCCAGCAGGAAGGCGAGGAGGACCACCGCGACCGGGCTCGACGCGAAGAGCGCCAGCGCCACCAGGAAGACCGTGGAGGCCGCGATGCCGCTGAGCAGCACGCCGAAGAGGTGCGCGTCCGCGACCCGCCCGCCGATCGTCGTACCGACCAGCGCGCCGGCCCCGAAGAGCGCCAGCACCCACGGCACCCACCCCGAGTCGAGCCCGGCGACATCGGTGAGCAGCGGGGCGAGGTAGCTGAACGCGCAGAACACGCCGCCCGCCGCCAGTGCGGTGATCACGATCGCCAGCCACACCTGGCGGTCGCGGTAGATGGAGAGCTCCTGCCGCAGCTGCGGGCGCTGCTCCGGCACCGGGATGCGGGGGATCTTCGTGACGACCCCGACCAGCGCCACGGCGGAGGCGGCGCCCACCGCCCAGAACGCCGACCGCCAGCCCAGGCTCTCGCCGAGGAACGCGCCGAGCGGCACGCCCAGCACGTTGGCGATCGACAGACCGCCGATCATCACCGCCATCGCCCGGGCGCGGGCGTTCTGCGGCACCATCGCGATGGCGACGGCCGCGCCCACCGCCCAGAACCCGGCACAGGCGAGCGCCGCGACCACCCGGGAGACGAAGAGGATCTCGTACGTCGGTGCCAGCGCCCCCGCGACCTGACTGAGCCCGAAGACGGAGATCAGCGCGATGAGCGTGGTGCGGCGCGGCAGCCGCAGCGTGGCCACGGCGAGCAGCGGGGCGCCCACGACCATGCCGATCGCGAAGGCGGATATGAGCATTCCGGCCTGCGGAATCGATACGTCCATGTCGTCGGCGATCGGGGGGAGCAGACCGGAGAGCATGAACTCGCTGGTCCCGAGGGCGAAGACCGAGAGGCCCAGGATGTATACGGCCAAGGGCATACGGAGTCGACCGGTGTCGGTTTCAGGCATGACTGTGGCCAACGGGCCCGGAAGCGCGCACATTCCCGGTCGCGGTGAATGATCCCCATTTGTTATCGCGGCGTTCACGCCGGACGCTGGGAGTGTGCCGCGATGTGCCCATGAGGTACGAGACGCGTCTTGAGTCGGGGTTTGAGACGGCGCACGGCGGTCACACGGACCAGTGTTCCTGAAGTCGAGCACAGCAAGGTGGGAGTGATCATGGCTGCAGATGAGAAGGCCCAGGCCAAGGTGGAGCAGACCAAGGGCAAGGCCAAGGAGGCCGCCGGCCGGACCGTGGGCAATGAACGCCTCACCGCCGCCGGGCGCGCCGAGCAGGCCAAGGGCGACGCCCGTCAGGCCAAGGAGAAGACGAAGGACACCTTCAAGCACTGAGTGTCCCGACCCCCGGAGCGCCGAGTGCCCCGGTGCCCCGCAGTGAGTGCCCTCCGCACACCCCCTTCCCCTCAGGTGTGTCGCGACCGTGGCCCGGCCGATCCGGCCGGGCCACGCGCATGCTCGCCGGGCGCGGTCCACGCGCAGGTGCTGGCATGGAGGGAGACGTGCAGGTCCACGACCGAAGGAGTACGTGTGCGCACGACCGTCACCACGGATCAGGAGCCCGTGTCCGAGATGCCCGTGACCCCGGACGGGGTCGCGTTGCGCCGCGCCGCGGCCGACCGGTTCGCGGCCTGGGTCCGCGACAGCGCGGCGGACGTGCCGCTGCCCGGGTCCGGCCGCACCTGGGAGAGGTTCCAGACCCTGCACGGGCTGGGCCGCGAGGACCTGGCGCTCGCCCGGCTCGCCGAAGGCCATGCCGACGCGGTGGCCATCCTCGCCGAGCTGGGCGCCTCCGCCCCAGCCCCCGGTGAGCGCTGGGGCGTCTGGGCCGCCCAGCCCCCCGGTGCCCGGCTGACGGCACGGCCCGGGACGGACGGCCTCTGGCAGCTGGACGGAGTGAAGCCGTACTGCTCCGGAGCGCACAGCTGTACGCACGCCCTGGTCACCGCCGACACCGAGGAGGGGCGGCGGCTGTTCGCCCTGGCCACCGCCGTACCCGGGTACGCCCCGGTGCCCGGCACCTGGCAGGCGGTCGGCATGGCGGGCAGCGACACCCCGGACGTGCGGTTCACCGGGGTGCCCGCGGTACCGGTGGGCGGCGTCGACGCCTATGTCGGCCGCCCCGGTTTCGCCCACGGCGGCATCGGAGTCGCCGCCTGCTGGCTGGGCGGAGCACGCGGGGTGGCCGACACCCTGTTCGCCTCCGCCGCCCGCCGCGCCCCCGACCTGATCGCCGCCGCCCACCTGGGAGCGGTGGACGTCGCCCTCCACGGAGCGGAGTGCGTGCTGCGGATCGCCGCCGCCGAGATCGACGCCGACCCGGCGGACCGCGGCGGCGACGCCGCGCTGCGGGCCATGCGCGCCCGTGCGGCCGTGGAGCGGGTCAGCACCCTGGTGCTGGACCACGTCGGCCGGGCGCTCGGGGCCGGACCGCTCTGCCACGACGCCCGGCACGCCCGCCGCGTCGCCGACCTCACCGTCTACCTCCGCCAGCACCACGGGGACCGCGACCTCGCGGCCCTGGGTGCCTCCCTGGTGGCTCCGCCCGAGAGCACCCCGCGATGAGCAGCACCGGAACCGGCCCGGGGCCCACGACACGGCCGACGCCCGTGCCCGCGACACCGCCCGGCCCGGTGACGGGGCCGACCGGGCGCGAGCGGGCCGCCGCCGCGCTCCGGGCGGAGGGCACGCCCGAGGCGGAGTGGGCGCGCTGGGACGGCTGGCGGGCGCTGGCGGACGCTCCCCGGATCGACGGGCCCGTGGTCGTGGTCGCCGCCCACCCCGACGACGAGGTGCTGGGCGTCGGTGGCACCCTGGCCCGGCTCACCGCCGCGGGCGCGGAGGTCCACGTCGTCACCGTCACCGACGGGGAGGCCTCCCACCCGGGCAGCCGCCGCGTGCCGCCGGACGTACTCGCCCGGCTCCGCGCCGACGAACTCGGCGCCGCACTCGACGACCGGGGCGCCCGGGTGCTGCGGACGAACGCCTGCGCCGTCGAGACCTCCGGCCGGCTCACACCCCGCGCCCCGCACGGGTTCGGCGCGTACCTGAGCGCGCTCCGGACCGGGGTCCCCGCCGCGGACGCGGAGAGCGCCGAGGGCGGTCCGGTGCACCCCGGCGCCGGCCGCTGGGCCGTGTCTGACCCTGCGCGTCGGATCAGCGGGCGGAGTCCGGGACGGCATGACAGGGCCCCCGGGGCGTGAAACCGTTGCCGCCGGGGGCCCGCGCGAGGCTCGCCCCCGCTACCGCGCGCTCAGCGCGAGGGCGCCGGTGGGGGTCAGTGAGACGGCACCCGCCGGGACCGGCGAGGTGGCGGTCGACGGGGCCGGGACCGTGGAGGGTGCCGGGGCCGTCGAGGTGGAGGTCGCCGGAGCCGCCGCGTCGGCGTCCGCCGGGAGCTCCCTGGTGCGGCCGGCGGGACGGAAGTCCGGGTTGGTGATACAGCCCAGGTTCTCGTAGATGTCGACGTTGTTCTGCGGGTTCTTGCCGGCCCAGTGGTACTGGCACGCCCCCTCGATGAACCTGCCCTGGATCCCGCCGATGAAGTCGATCTCCTTGTTCCACAGGTACTGCGACTGGATGCCCGTCATCCGCGCGGTGGCGTTGACGTCGATCCCGCCCGGCGCCTGGATCGCGTACACCCAGCCGTCGTTGTTGTTCCCGGTGGCGAAGCCCTGGGCGACCCACCGGTCGCAGCTGGTGCTCACGTGCGCGGAGTTCTGGCCGCCGCCTCCGATGATCCACTTCGCCAGCGGCGTCACCTCCGTCCCCAGCGGGGTGAAGCCGCTGCGGAAGATAGTCCGGGGGTCCGGCCGGGTGTCCCCGCGCCACAGCGTGTTGTCGTCGTGGCGCCAGTACCAGCCCTCGCTGATCGCGGCCGTGTCCACCTGGGGCCGCAGCGTGTGGTTGGTGGTCGTCCGCTCCCAGTCGGACGCCCGGTAGCCGCCGGTCGGTCCGCAGGGACCGGTGTCGCGGATCTGTTCCGGGGTGCCCGGGAACGGGTCGGTGTCGGCGCTCGCCGTGGAGGCGAACGCGAGCGAGGTGGCGGCGAAGGTGGCGGCGGAAGCGATCCGCAGCGCGGTCTTGAACATGGCGGGGGGAGTCCCTCGGTCGGGTGCACGGACCGTGTTCCCTAGCCCGGACACGGGACGCGGACCCGCGGCGGTCGCACCCACCACCCACCGGCGCGACAGGGTTCACCTGCCCGGCGCAGGCGGGCGGGAGTTGCTTAAGCCGACTCCGCCGCACCCGGCGACGGGACGAGCCGGTGGGCGATGTCGCGGGCCACCCGGGCGATCTCGTCGTCGGAGACATCGAGTCCCCGCGAGGCGAGCAGGGCGAGGTTGACGCTGAGCAGGGCGGACCGCAGCCGCAGCTTCTCCTCCACCGTGGCGTCGGGGCCGCCCATGACCTCGCTCAGCTCGGCGAACTTTTCGAGGGCGCCGCCCTTGTCGGGGCGCAGTTCGTGGATCACCCGGTGGTTGGCGGTGGCGAACTGGATGGCGGGCATGCCCTCGGCGATGAAGACGTCGACCATCCGGTCCACGATCCGGGTGGCGAGATCCGGGCCGGGGGGCTGTTCCCTGGCCCACTCCACCAGGGCGTCGACCGCCTCCAGGTAGGTGGTGAAGAGCGAGAGGACGATGTCCTCCTTGCTCTTGAAGTGGTAGTAGAGGGCTGCCTTCGTGATGCCCAGCCGTTCGGCGATCTCCCGCAGCGAGGTCGCGTCGTACCCCTGCTCGGTGAAGAGTTCCAGGGCCACCTTGCGGATCTCGGCCCGCGTGTCGATGCCCCGTCGGCGTCCTGCGGCTGTCATGGCTGTGCGTTCCTTTCGCCCCGAGCGTCTCCGCACGGGAGCGCCTGCGTCGATCGTGGTCCCCCTGCCCCCCTTTGCCAACTTACCGTACGGCAAGTAATCTACTGACCGCCCGGTAAGTGGATTCCGGGATCAGCCTGCCCTGCCGCCGAGCCGATGACACTGCTGTCGTCCCCGGACAGGGTCCCTGCCGCCAGAGTTCGGGTCCGTCGAGCGACCCCCCTTCCTGACCGAAAGGCATTGCGTCGTGACGCAGACCTCCCCCGCCCCGGCCGCAGCCGGGGCAGCCCCGGAACCGCCACGCTTCACCCATCGCGAGATCATGGTCACGATGAGCGGCCTGGTCATCGCGATGCTGCTCGCGATGCTCGACAACATGATCGTGGCGCCCGCGCTGCCCACGATCGTCGGGGACCTCGGCGGCCTCAAGCACCTCGCGTGGGTGACCACCGGCTACATCCTCGCCTCCACCGTCGCCACCCCGATCTGGGGCAAGCTCGGCGACCTGCTCGGGCGGCGCATCACCTTCATCACCTCCATCGCGATCTTCCTCATCGGCTCCGCGCTCTGCGGCCTCTCCCAGAACATGGGCGAACTGATCGGCTTCCGCGCCCTCCAGGGCCTCGGCGCCGGTGGGCTCATGGTCGGCGTGATGGCGGTGCTGGCCGAGATCGTGCCGCCCCGCGACCGCAGCAAGTACCAGGGCGTGATGATGGCGGTCATGCCCGTCGCCATGATCGGCGGCCCGCTCGCCGGTGGCTTCATCACCGACAACCTCAACTGGCGCTGGGCCTTCTACGTCAACCTGCCGCTCGGCGTCGTCGCGCTGTTCGTCTGCTGGTTCGTCCTCGCCAAGCTCCCGCGCAAGACCGCCGCCCGCGTCCGTATCGACTGGACCGGCGCCGCGCTGCTCAGCGTCTGGATCACCACCCTGGTCCTGATCACCAGCTGGGGCGGCAGCGAGTACGACTGGGACTCGGCCATGATCCTCGGCCTCGCCGTGGTCACCGTGCTCGTCTTCGCCGCGTTCGTCTTCGTCGAGCGCCGGGCCGAAGAGCCGATCATGCCGCTGTCGGTCTTCGCCGACCGCAACTTCTCCCTCGCCGGTGCGCTCAGCTTCATCGTCGGCTTCGCCATGTTCGGCGGGATCACCCTGCTGCCGCAGTTCCAGCAGTACGTCCAGGGCTCCTCCGCCACCAACAGCGGCCTGCTGCTCATGCCGATGATGCTCGCCGCGATGGTGCTCTCCCTCGCGGGCGGTACCTACATCAGCAAGACCGGCCGCTACCGCATCCTGCCCATCGCGGGCACCGCCCTGATGGCGGCGGGCCTCGCCCTCTTCGCCACCATGGGACCCGACACCACCCGCTTCACCACCGGGCTCTTCATGGTGGTGCTCGGCCTCGGCATGGGCTGCCTGATGCAGACCACCATGCTCATCGCGCAGAACAGCGCCCCGCTGCGCGACATCGGCGCCGCCACCGGCGCGGCCACCTTCCTGCGCAACATGGGTGGTTCGCTCGGCGTCTCCCTGCTCGGCACCCTGTACGCCAGCACGCTCACCGACTCCTTCACCTCGGCCGCCGGTTCGGCCGCCGGAGCCGCCGACGCCGGTTCGTCGGTCTCCGGCATGACCCCCCAGGCGCTGCGCGCCCTGCCCGAAGCCGTCCAGCACGCCTTCGCCCAGGCGGTCAGCGACGGCGTCGACACCGCCTTCGCCTGGGGCGCGGGCGCCGCGGCCGCCGGCATCGTCATCGCCCTGTTCATCCGCCAGGTGCCGCTGCGCGGCTTCACCGGCGCCGACGCGAAGAAGGCGGAGACCGAATCCGTCGCCGTACCGGCGGTCGCCGAGTGACCCGCTGACGTCCCACCCGCTCGTGACCGCGCCCCGTACGGAACGTCCGTACGGGGCGCGGTCGTCGGCGGGCGCGCCCCGTCACGGCAGGGTGGCCTCCAGCAGTTCCAGCTCCGTCGTCAGGTTCTGCCGCGCCCGCGCCTCCCAGTGTTCGGCCCCGTACGGCGTACGGAACAGCCTCGGCAGCCCGAGCAGTTGCCGCAGCACCCCGGCCCGGCCCTCCCGGAAGAGGTCGTCCGGCACGAAGCCGTACTCCGCGCGGACCTCCGCGGTGTAGTGCGCGTACGCCTTGGGGCCCGACGCCAGGATCGCCAGGTCGGCGTCGCACAGCACCTCGCCGTTGCGGTCGCCCTCCGCCGGGTCGTGCGTCACGGTGAGCCGGACCAGCCGCGCCACCTCGGCGGTCGCCCCGGCCGGGACCCCCGCTTCGGGCAGCGCCCGCTCGGCGAGGGCGGCGCTGCGTTCCTCGTTCTCGGAACGGTCGGGCCGGTAGACCGCGTCGTGGAACCAGGCGGCCAGCCGGACGAGTTCCGGCTCCCCGGCGTGCGCGGCGAGGACGTCGATCCCGTTCAGGACCGCCGTCAGATGGGTGGTGGTGTGGTACTTCCGCTGCGGCTCGGCCCACCGCTCCATCAGGTTCTCGGCGTACGGGAGCGGGTCGGGGCCGGCCGCGCCGCCCCGGGCGGCCACGAGGGCCTCCTGCCAGCGGATGCGGAGGTCGTGAGTGTGCGCGGTCTCGTCGGACATGCGGGAACTCTAGGCCGTGTGTCGAATGTGGCGCCGTCCGCCCGGAGGGCGCCACATTCGACACACGACCTGAGGCTGTTCCCCGAGGCTTACGGCCCCAGGTCCGAACGGGGGAGCGCATTCCGGAAGTGCTTCCGGTGTGCGGCGAACCTCCGGGACGGGTCGTAGGCCGGGGACTTTTCGCATGATCGTCTCGGCCCGTGCACACTCGCCACGCGCTCGTACTCGCGTCCGCATTCGCCCTCGCCCTCGCGGGCCCGCTCGCCACCAGTGCGGCTTCCGCGCCCACGCCGCCGAACCCGCAGCCCGCGCCGCTGATCCGTGCCGGGGTCCCGATCCCCGGCCGGTACATCGTCACCCTCGACCCGCTCGTGGACGCGGCGGGGACCGCGCAGAAGCTGGGCCTGGCGCCGACCTTCACGTACAGCAAGGCGCTCAACGGCTTCGCCGTCCCGCTCACCCCGGCCCAGCTGACGACCCTCCGCAACACCCCCGGCGTGACGTCGGTGGAGGAGGACGCGATGAGTTCCGCCCCCGCGTCGGAAGCCGTCCCCGCGTCGGAGACCGCCCCCGCCCTGAGGACGGCCTCCACGTCGAGGGCCGCCTCCGGCCGCCTCGCACCGGCCTCCACCTGGGGCCTGGACCGCATCGACCAGCGGAACCTGCCGCTCGACGGCGACTTCACCACCGGCGGCGACGGCGCCGGGGTGACCGCCTACATCCTCGACTCCGGCATCGACTACCAGCACACCGAGTTCGGTGGGGCCGGCGGGACCCGGGCCTCCTTCGGCTTCGACGCCGTGGGCGACGGCCGTCGTGGCGCGGACTGCTTCGGCCACGGCACGCACGTCGCGGGCACCGTCGGGGGCAGCACGTACGGCGTCGCCCCCGAGGCGAGTCTGGTCAGCGTCCGCGTCCTGAACTGCAACGGGCAGGGCTCCAGCTCCGGGCTGATCGCGGGCCTCGACTGGGTCGCCCGGAACGCCGTGCAGCCCGCCGTCCTCAACGGCTCCCTGGGCGGCGGCAAGTCCCAGACGGTCAACCGCGCCACGACCGCGCTCTCCGCCTCGGGTGTCCTCCCCGTCCTCGCGGCGGGCAACGACGCCAAGGACGCCTGCGACGTCTCGCCCGCCTCCGCCGACGGGGCCCTGACCGTCGCGGCCTCCAACCGCGACGACCAGCAGACCTCCTTCTCCAACTGGGGCGCGTGCGTCAGCCTCTACGCCCCCGGCCAGGACATCGTCTCGGCCCGGCTCGGCGGCGGCTCGGTCTCCATGAACGGCACCTCGATGGCGGCCCCGCACGCCACCGGCCTCGCCGCCCTCTACAAGCAGGCCAACCCCGGCGCCGACTCCGCCGAAGTCGCCGCCTGGCTCGACGAGGTGTCCACCCGGGACGTCCTGACGGGCGTCGGTCAGGGCACCCCCAACCACCTCCTCTTCACCGACGGCCTGTAGTCCGACCCGCTCGACCGCTCGACCGCTCGACCGCTCGCCTCGCTCGGCCGCTCGACCTGTTCGACCCGACCGCCCCGGCCCCGAGACCTCTCGGCGCCGGGGCGGTGGCGCGCTAGCGTGCACCCGTGACCACCACCATGGACCTCAACGCCGATCTCGGCGAAGGCTTCGGCCGCTGGACGCTCACCGACGACGACGCACTGCTCTCCTGCGTCACCAGCGCCAACGTCGCCTGCGGCTTCCACGCGGGCGATCCGGCGGTGATGCGCCGCGTCTGCGAGGGTGCGGCGGCCCGGGGCGTGACGATCGGGGCGCAGGTGTCCTACCGGGACCTGGCGGGCTTCGGACGCCGCTCGATGGATGTCCCGGCGGCCGAGCTGACCGCCGAAATCGCCTACCAGATCGGCGCGTTGCGGGTCTTCGCCGAGGCGGCCGGCTCCCGCGTCGCGTACGTCAAACCGCACGGCGCGCTCTACAACCGCGCGGTCCACGACGACGCCCAGGCGCGTGCCGTGATCGAGGGGGTGCTGCTGGCCGGTGGGGACCTCCCCGTCCTCGGCCTGCCCGGCTCCCGGCTGCTCGCCCACGCCCGCGAGGCCCGACTGCCCGCCGTGGAGGAGGCGTTCGCGGACCGCGCGTACACCCCGCAGGGCACCCTGGTGCCGCGCGGTGAGGCGGGCGCGGTCGTGGAGGACCCCGACGAGGTCGTACGCCGTGCGGTCCGGATGACGGTGGACCGCACGGTCGCCGCCGCCGACGGCAGCACCGTCCCGGTCGCCGCCCGCTCCCTCTGCCTGCACGGCGACACCCCCGGCGCGGCGGCGCTCGCCCGACGGGTGCGGGCCGCGCTGGAGGAAGCGGACGTCGCCGTAAGGGCGTTCGCGTGAGCGGTACGGGGAGCGTGAGCGGTACGGGGAGCGTGAGCGGTACGGGGGGAGTGAGCGGTACGGGGAGCGTGAGCGCGGGCGGTACGGAGCCGGGGGGCGCCGCCTCCGCGCGGGTGCTGCCGGCCGGGCGGGACGGGCTCCTGGTCGAGCTGGACTCCGGGGAGGCCGCCGAGGCGTTCCACGCCGAGGTGCTGCGCCGCCGCGACCGGGGCGAGCTGCCACCGGTCCGCGAGATCGTGCCCGGCGCGCGCACCGTCCTGCTCGACGGGATCAGGGCCGCCGGACGTACGGGTGGTGGCGCCGGACGCATCGGTGGTGGCGCCGGGCTCGACCGGTTCGCGCGGGAGCTGGCCGGGTGGACCGTGGAGCCGCTGCGCCGCGCGGACGGTCCCGCCGTGGAGATCCCGGTGGTCTACGACGGCCCGGACCTCGACGAGGTCGCCGCGCTCTGGGGCGTACCGCCCGGGGAGGTCGGTGCCGTGCACTCCGGTACGGCCTTCCGTGTCGCGTTCTGCGGGTTCGCCCCCGGATTCGGGTACCTCACCGGGCTGCCCGAGCGCCTGCACGTACCCCGGCGCGCGACCCCGCGCACCCGGGTTCCGGCGGGGGCGCTCGCGCTGGCCGGGCCGTACACCGGTGTCTACCCGCGTGTCTCGCCCGGCGGCTGGCAGCTGATCGGCCGGATGCCGGACCCGGCCCGGCTCTGGGACCCGGCCCGCGACCCGGCGGCCCTGCTGGTCCCGGGGGCGCGGGTGCGGTTCGTACCGGTGGCACCCGAGGCGGAACCCGGGAGCGGGGGCGAGCGGGCGTGAGCGGGCTGCTGCGGGTGGTGCGCGCCGGCGCGCTGACCACCGTCCAGGACGCCGGGCGCACCGGCTGGGCGCACCTCGGCGTCCCCAGGGCCGGGGCGCTGGACGCGCCCGCGCACCGGCTCGCCAACCGGCTGGTGGGCAATGACCCCACCGCCGCCGTGCTGGAGACCACCGCCACCGGCTGCGCGGTCCGCCCCGACCGGACCGTGGTCGCGGTGGTCGGCGGCGCCGTCTGCCGGGTGACGGTCGACGGCCGCCCGGCGGCCTGGGGCGCCCCCGTCCGGGTGCGGGCGGGCGCGGTGCTGGAGGCGGGCCCCGCCCTCAGCGGCCTGCGGAGTTACCTGGCGTTCGCGGGCGGCCTGGAGCCGGAGACGGTGCTGGGCAGCCGCTCCGCCGACCTGCTCTCCGGGCTCGGCCCGCCCCCGCTCCGCGACGGGGACACCCTGCCGCTCGGCGAACCGCCCGCCACCGCCCCGGCGCTCCCGGCCGCCGCGCCCTGGACGGCTGCCCCCGCCGCGCCCCGCGGGCTGGTGCTGCCGGTCCGCCCGGGGCCCCGGCACGCCTGGTTCACCGAGGACGCCCTGCGGACCCTGACCACGGCCGCGTACCGCGTCTCCGCCGCGAGCAACCGCATCGGGCTGCGCACCGAGGGCCCCGCGCTGGAACGGGCCGTCGACGGCGAACTCCCCAGCGAGGGCATGGTGCTCGGCGCGGTCCAGGTCCCTCCGGACGGCCGCCCGGTGGTGTTCCTGCACGACCACCCGACGACCGGCGGCTACCCGGTCGTCGGCGTCGTCCCGGCCCACGCCCTCGCGGCGGCGGCCCAGGCCGTCCCGGGGACCCCGCTCCGGTTCGTGACGATGTGACACCACCTGGAGCTTTTCCGAGGTCAGGGTCACCCGCAAGGGCCCCGGAGGGCTGCGCCGCCGCGCGATCGACCGTAGGCTGGCCCGGATATTGGCCTAGACCTCTTGACGTCGGTCCCATCCGATCCGGTCCGATCCGAGGGCGTCATCCCGAGAAGTGGGGACACATGAGCAAGCGCGCACTCCTGGAGGTGATCGCGCTCGACGCCGAGGACGCGGTCGCGGCCCAGGCCGGTGGGGCGGACCGACTCGAACTGGTCACCGACATGGCCGCCGACGGCCTCACCCCGCCCCGGGAGACGTTCGCCGCCATCCGGGCGGCCGTCGACATCCCGCTGCGCGTGATGCTCCGGCAGGAGGACGGCTTCGCCGTCGGTGACATCGACCGCCTCCTCGGGCGGCTGGGCGAGCTGCGGGAGGCGGGCGCCGACCAGTTCGTCTTCGGATTCCTGGACCGGGACGGCCACGCCGACCTGGTCACCGTCGAACGGCTCGTCGCCGAACTCGACGGCTGCCCCTGGACGTTCCACCGCGCGATCGACCGGGCCACCGACCGGGGCTCGCTGCGCAAGCAGCTCGCGGACCTGCCCGGACTCGACACCTACCTGACGGCGGGCGCCGCGACCGGGGTCGACGACGGCGTACCGACCCTGGTCGACGAGGCCGCCCGCTCCCGCGAACCCGGGTACGAGCCGCAGATCCTGGTCGGCGGCGGCCTCCGCCTCGAACACCTGCCGAGCCTGCGGGCCGCCGGACTCGACGCCTTCCACATCGGCGGCGCCGCCCGCCCGCACGGCTGGACCGGCCCGGTGGACGAGGCGGCGGTACGCGCCTGGCGCGAGGCCGTCGACGCGTAGGCGGTGTCCCCGGGGCCTGGCCCCGGGGGAGAGGTACGGGGCCCGGACTCTCCCCGTACCTCACACCGCGTCGGCCAGCGCCTGGGGCAGCGGGGCCGCGTGCACGACCGTGAGGCCCGACACCGCACGGGTCAGCGCCACGTACAGCCGGCGCAGCCCGGTGCGCTCGTCGGGCTCGCCGTCGACCACGGCCGCCGGCTCGTCCAGCACCACGTAGTCGTACTCCAGGCCCTTCGCGAGCGAGGCGGGGACCAGCGTCAGCCGCGAAGCGGCGCTCGTCTCCTCACCGGGCGACAGCACGGTGTGCCCGGCCGCCGCCAGCGCCTCGGCCAGCGCGGGGATGCGGGCGTCGGCGGCGATCAGACCGATCGACCCCTCCTGCTCCAGCGCCTCCTCGCACGCGTCGACCGCCGCCGCCACCAGCTCCTCGGCACCGCCCACCGCGCGTACCGCCAGCGAACCGGGCGACTCACGCACCGACTCGACCGCCGCGAGCCCGGGCGCGATCGCGGGCAGCAGCCGGGAGGCGTACGCGATCACCTCGCGCGGCACACGGAAGCCCGCCGTCAGCTCCTCCACGTGCGCGTCCCGCTTGCCCAGATGCCCGAGCGCGTCCGCCCAGCTCCGCGTCGACCAGGGCGTCGTGCCCTGCGCGAGGTCGCCCAGCACGGTCGCCGAACCCGTCGAACAGCGCCGCCCCACCGCCCGGTACTGCATCGGGGAGAGGTCCTGCGCCTCGTCGAGCACCACATGGCCGAGCGAGTGCGTGCGCTCCACCAGATCGCGGGCCTCGTCGATCAGCACCGCGTCCGCCGTCGACCACTTCGCCGACTTCACGCTGCGGGCCGGCTTCGTCCACACCACCGCCTTCTGCTCGTCCTCGGTGAGCAGCCCCTCCGCGTGCGCGGCCAGGAACTCCGGGTCGGAGAGCAGCCGCAGCACCAGCTTCGCCGGATCGACGGCGGGCCAGACCGCCTTCACCGCCGCCTTCACGGCGGGCGTACGGGCCACCGCGTTCTGCACCCGGTCGTCCGGCGCCTCCCCGGCCTCCTCCATCCGCACCAGCACCCGGTGCGCGATGCGCTGCGGCAGCGCCTCGTGGGCGGCGCCGTACCGCATGTCGCGGGCGAGCAGTTCCTCGACGAGCTCCGCCACCTCGTACGCAGGGACCCGCCAGCGGCGCGAACCGCGCACCACCACGATCCCCTCGGTGGGCGGGGTGACGTGCGAGCGGATCGCCCGCCGCAGCACCTCGGCCATTCGCGCGTCGCCCTTCACCAGCGCGGCGGACGCCTCGTCGGTGCCGCGCACCTCGACGTTCCTGGTGACCAGGTCCTCCACGGTCGCCTGCTGCACCTCCATCTCGCCGAGGGCGGGGAGCACCTGCTCGATGTAGTGGAGGAACGACCGGTTCGGCCCGATGACGAGCGTGCCGGTACGGGCCAGCCGGTCCCGGTGCGCGTACAGCAGGTACGCGACACGGTGCAGGCCCACCGCTGTCTTTCCGGTACCGGGGCCTCCCTGCACGCAGATCGTGCCGCCCAGCTCGCTACGGACGATCTCGTCCTGCTCGGGCTGGATCGTCGCGACGATGTCCCGCATCGGACCGACGCGCGGCCGCTCGATCTCGGCCTGGAGCAGCTTGCTGGTGGTGCCGGAGGCGGCGGTGTCGGCGGGGGCCGTGAGGTCCTCGTCCTCGTACGCGGTCAGCTCGCCGCCGGTGTAACCGAAGCGGCGGCGGAGCCCCACGTCCTGCGGGTCGAGGCGGGACGCCTGGTAGAACGACTGCGAGACCGGCGCACGCCAGTCGATGACCATCGGGTCGCCGTGCGCGTCGTGGACGTGACGGCGGCCGATGTAGAACCGCTCGCCCTCCGCGCCCTCGGCGAGCTCGCCGCCGACCGGGTGCCGGAAGTCGAGACGGCCGAAGAAGAGCGGGGTGTGCGAGAGGTCGGCGAGCGCCTTGATGCGCTCGTCGATCTGCGCCTGGAGTACGGCGGCGTTCACCCAGTTGGCGGTGACGTCGCGGATGTCGAGGGCCTGGACGTCCTCGCGCATGACGCGCAGGGCCGCCCGGGACGCGGCGAGATGACCTCGCTCGCGGGCCAGTGGATCGGTGGGGGTGTCACTTTCTGCGGTGTGCGGCGCGGACACGGGTAGGGCCTCCGGCAGTTCGACGCAGGGCGACGGCCGCACGGCGCGAAAGGGCGCACGGCCGGGTCCCGGTGGGTGATCACGAGGGGATACGCGCGAGGGCGCGCGTACCGGCCGCACGCGCGGTGACGCGCACGGCAGTCGGCCGGTTTCCGTCCGGTCGGCGGCACTCCCCCGGCTGCCGGCGCGCAGAGCCGGTACCACGGTGCGGGAGGGCGGGGCAGACCGGAGAGTGTATCCACGCTCCGGGGCCCGGGCGAACCGGATTACTCCGGGGTCGGGCGACGGCTTCCGGCCCGTGAGCGGAGTGTGCCTGCCCGTGGGCAGACGGTTCCTGGCCCGTACGCGGGTGGCAGGAGCACCCTGGAAGACATGAGCACCGCGATCCTGAACCCCCGCAGGACCGGCCCCGCGCACGGCGCGACCGCGGCCACCGGTCATCCTCGGTCCCACCCCCTCGGCGACGCCCTGCGCGCCGTCCGCGTGTACGTCACCACCGCCGTCGACGTCGCCGTCCGCGGGGAGTACGCCGTCGGCTCGGGCATCCACCGCGTCCGGTGAGTACGGGACGGAGCCCCGTGAGTACGGGGCGGGGCCCGGGATGAGTACGGACCCGGAGTTATCGGCTCCGGTTCCGCGATGGGCTGGGCCCATGCATTCCCGTCGCCGAATGAGCCGCAGCCGCAGCCTGAACCGCAGTCATCGCCCCGGTCCCGTGGCACGCGTCCCGCGCCGCCTCCCCGGTGGCCGCTGGTCCGTCCCCGCCGCCGCCACGGCCCTGCTCCCGAACCTGGCGCCCGTGGTCGTCGGCCTGCTCTGGGTCGCCCTGCTGGCCGGCACCGGCTGCGGCGAGGGGTGCGACCCCGCCGTGCGGGCCCCACTGGACGTGGTGACCCTCGGCTACTCGCTCACCCTCACCCTGACCCCCGCCGCGCTCGCGCTCTGCTGGCTGCTGGCGGTCCGCCGCTCCTGGTCCACGGCACGCTGGTCCGCAGCGCGCTGGGCCGCCGCCGGGCTTGCCTACGCACCACCAGCCATGATCGCGCTGGGCGTGATGCTGCTCTTCGTCCCCCGGCCCTGAGGAACGCCACGGGCGCCCGTACCCCCAGGGCACGGGCGTCCGCGATCCACACCTCAGCTCTCGGTGCTCTCCGTGTTCCCGGTGTTCTCCGTCAGCAGCTCGTCCGCGTCGACGATCCGGTACGCGTACCCCTGCTCGGCCAGGAACCGCTGCCGGTGCGCGGCGAAGTCCTGGTCGATGGTGTCGCGGGCGACCACCGAGTAGAAGCGGGCCTCGTGTCCGTCCGCCTTCGGCCGCAGCACCCGGCCGAGCCGCTGCGCCTCCTCCTGGCGGGAGCCGAACGTCCCCGACACCTGGATGGCGACGGTGGCCTCCGGCAGGTCGATCGAGAAGTTCGCGACCTTCGACACGACCAGCACGTTGATCTCGCCCTGCCGGAACGACTCGAAGAGCTTCTCGCGCTGCGAGTTCGGCGTCTCGCCCTTGATGACGGGCGCGTTCAGGTGCTCGCCCAGCTCGTCGAGCTGGTCGATGTACTGCCCGATGACGAGGGTCTGCTCGCCCGCGTGCTTGCGGACCAGCGCCTCCGTGACCTTCCGCTTGGTCACGGTGGTCGCACAGAAGCGGTACTTCTCCTCGGGCTCGGCCGTGGCGTACGCGAGCCGCTCGTGGTCGGTGAGGTTGACCCGTACCTCCACGCAGTCGGCGGGCGCGATGTAGCCCTGCGCCTCGATCTCCTTCCACGGGGCGTCGAACCGCTTCGGGCCGATGAGCGAGAACACGTCCGACTCCCGCCCGTCCTCACGGACCAGCGTGGCGGTCAGACCGAGCCGGCGGCGGGCCTGGAGGTCTGCGGTGAACTTGAAGACCGGCGCGGGCAGCAGGTGCACCTCGTCGTAGATCACCAGACCCCAGTCACGGGAGTCGAAGAGCTCCAGGTGCGGGTAGACGCCCTTACGGCGCGTGGTGAGCACCTGGTACGTCGCGATGGTGACCGGGCGGATCTCCTTGCGCGTACCGCTGTACTCGCCGATCTCCTCCTCGGTCAGCGAGGTGCGCTTGATCAGCTCGTGCTTCCACTGGCGGGCCGAGACGGTGTTGGTCACCAGGATCAGCGTGGTGGCCTTCGCCTCCGCCATCGCACCCGCTCCGACCAGCGTCTTTCCGGCACCACAGGGGAGCACGACGACACCGGAACCACCGTGCCAGAACCCCTCGACCGCCTGCTTCTGGTACGGCCGCAGCGACCAGCCGTCCTGCGCCAGGTCGATCGGGTGCGCCTCGCCGTCGACGTACCCGGCGAGGTCCTCGGCGGGCCAGCCGAGCTTCAGCAGCGTCTGCTTGATCTGCCCGCGCTCCGAGGGGTGCACGGCGACCGTGTCCGGGTCGATCCGCGCCCCGACCAGCGGGGAGATCTTCTTCGACCGCAGCACCTCTTCGAGGACCGGCCGGTCGGTGCTGGTCAGCACGAGGCCGTGCACCGGGTGCTTGGACAGGGTGAGACGGCCGTACCGCGCCATCGTCTCGGCGATGTCGACGAGCAGTGCGTGCGGCACGGGGTAGCGGGAGTACTCCACCAGCGCGTCGACGACCTGCTCGGCGTCGTGCCCTGCGGCCCGGGCGTTCCACAGCCCGAGCGGCGTCACGCGGTAGGTGTGGATGTGCTCGGGTGCGCGCTCCAGCTCGGCGAAGGGCGCGATCACCCTGCGGCACGCGTCCGCCAGCTCGTGGTCGACTTCCAGCAGAAGTGTCTTGTCGCTCTGGACGATGAGGGGTCCGGTCACGCGCTGCGGCCCTTTCTCCTGGGGACGGCCGCCCATGCGGCCAAACGTCCAGTGTGCCGCATCCCCGCGCCCGGCGGGGGTGGCGGCGGGTGTGAGGTGCGGGGCGTGGGGCGATCAGGTGGGGGCGGCGGGGACCTGTGGTGCTCACGTACGGGATTCCGGGGCCCGGACCGTCCCCCGCTCCCACAGCTCCTCGCCGTGCTCCGCGAACCGGTCGACGCCACTCACGGATGCAGCAACGACCCCAGCGGGCTGCCCTCCGCCTCCGCCGTCGGGCGGGAGACGTACAGCGCGGTGTGGAAGGAGCCCTCGCTCTCCTTGCCGAGCGGGTCCTCGCCCGCGGCGAGGGTGGCGGCGACGGCGTACCGCTGCTCCTGCTCGCCGGTGAAGCGGCGTTGCGGGTAGGTCTGCGCGGTGTGCTTCTCCGTGGTCAGGCCGTACTCGTCCAGGCAGTCGGCGATCGGCCGGTAGCTGCCGGTACGCAGCACGAACGCGGCCACCCACACCGGGGCGTCCGCCGCGCCGAGCAGCGGTCCGAAGGTGCGGGGGGAGAGGAAGCTGACGCCGCCGGTGACGGTGATCAGGCGCACGTCCCGCGCGGCGCGCAGCAGGGCCGGGCTCGGGGGCGCGGTCTCCAGGTTCTCGGCGAAGCCGTCGTCGAGCAGGCCCACGGCGCGGGCGTACGCGATGGCGTTGGGGGCGGCGTCGAGGCCGAGGACGCGGACCGCGTCGGGGCGCCGGTGGGCGGCGTAGAACGCCTTGTCCCGCTCGATGAGCCCGGCGGTGGTCAGCCCGGCGGCCTCCTCGGAGGTGTAGTGGGTGTAGAGGTCGCTCAGGGTGAGGTGGTGGTTGAGCAGGGCGGCGTTGATGCCGTACGAGCAGCAGAGGTCCAGCACCGTGGTGGCGGACGGATCGGCTCCGCCGGGTCCGAGGGCGAGGGCGGTGAGCAGGCGGCGGAAGACGCTTTGGGCGTGGTGCGGCGTCTGGTAGCCCCAGGGCCCCAGCCCCCGGAAGAACGCACGCGGGTCCGGCTGGTCGTAGGTGTCGTCGAACGGGGTCATGGTGTCGGCCGACTGTGCGGAACTCGCAGAACTCGAACTCGCAGAACTCATCAGGTGTCCCTCCCGAGCGTCCCTGCGGCCCCGCGCCGCCGTCCCGGCGCGGTCGCACGGGCGCCGGGACCGGTGCGGACCCGGCATCCTTCCGGGCGAGTCAACGCCGGAAGCGGCCCCCTGGGAACAGGGCGGTGAGGAAACCGGCCACCCCGAGGCGAGGGCCCCTGATCCTCCGCTGCCTTCGTCACCCACGTGGATTCAAGGGTGCCGAGGTCGCGGTGCCGGCCGTCACACGTCTCTGATGAGGACGCGCTCACCGCAGAGCTTCGACCAGTCGTCGCGGTCGGAGGTCAGCACGATCGCGGGGCTGGGGGAGCGGAGCGCGAGTGCCGCGACGAGGGCGTCGATGGCGTACTTGTGGCCGTGGAGTCCGCCCGCGTCCCGGAGCAGTGCCACCGCGGTCAGGGAGTCCTCCTGGCTGACCGGTTCCACCCGAAGCCGGGAGAGGAGCCAGTGCAGCCGGGCCATGTCCGTCTGGCCCTGGACGGCTTCGACGACGGTCGGCGCGGACACGATGACGGGCACCCCGGCCTGCCGGGAGGCTTCGATGCGTGCCGCCATCCTGCGGTCGTTGCGGAGAAGAAGGGAGAGCGCCTGCGAGTCCAGCACCACGGACCGGGCCGGCTGTTCCTTCACGCGGCGTCCATGCCGGAGGTCCGTGCGCTCTCCTCCCCGAAGAGCTCCCGCCGGGCGTCCTCGACCTCCTGCTCCGTGAGCGCACCGTGCGCCTCTTCGTGCGAGGCCACGATGTCCGCGAGTCCGTCCATGGCGAGCTGATGCCTGACTGCCTCGGTGATGTAGCCGGACAGGCCGCGGCGACCTGTCCGGGATCGCAACTCACTGATCAGCTCTGCGGGCATGGACACGGAGATGTTCTCGGTGGTGCCGGCTCGGGTCGGCTTCATGGACCCACTGTACGACAGCCACTATTACAGTGGCGGGCGTTCACCGCGTCGCGATGCGGCAACGCCACGGCAGGTCGAGGCCCTACTCCTCCGCCAGTTCCGCGACCCCCGTGATGCGGTGCAGCGGATACGTGCGGACCTCGTCGGCGGTGTGGTCGTACGCGGTGACGAAGCCGCCCTCCACCCGCACCGGGGCGATCACGCGCTGGCTGGCGGCGCCCTCCGCGTTGACGTAGCCGATCCAGAGCGTGGACCCCGTCATGGCGGCGGCCTGGACGGTGGCGAGGGTGTCGGCCGGGGTGGTGCGGGGGAGCGTGCCGGACGGGGCGCCGACCTCGGCGGCGGGCTCCTTGCGGACGACCGTGGCAGCCGTGTCGCCGGCCCGGACGGCCCGAACCGCCGCGCCGAGCAGGGTGTCGTCCGGTACCGGCGGGCCCTCGGGTACGGGGACGGGGGCGGTACGCGGCGGGGTGCGGCGGGCACCGGCGCGGGTGATCAGGACGTCGCCCTCGGCGGACTCGGCGGCCGGGGCGTAGCCGAGGTCGCGCAGCCCTTCGAGGAGGGACGCGGGATCGGTCTGGGAGGCGAGGACGGTCGGGGCGAGCCGGCGCAGCCGCAGGACGGCGGCGCGCTTGTCGGCCAGGATCTCGTTGAGTACGGACTCGTCGTCGCAGCGTACGTACGAGGACGCGGCGCCGATCCGGAGGTGGCCGTGGCGCCGGGCCACGTCGTCGATGAGGTAGGTCAGCGGCTGCGGTACCGGGGTGCGGCTGTGCGCGCCGAGAAAGGCGTGCAGGTCGGAGGCGCTCTGCCCGGCGTCCAGCGCCCGGCGCACCGAGCCGGGGGTGAAGCGGTAGACCGTCGCGCCGCCCTTGGACTCGACGTCCGCGAGGACGTGCAGGACGTCGGCGAGCGGGCGTTCCAGCGGCCCGGGGGCGACGGCCGTCAGGTCGGCCTGGAGGAGTACGTGGTCGAGCGGTTCCGGCAGCAGCGGGGCGAGCAGCGCCGCGGCGCGGGCGGAGTCCTCCGGGGCGCGCGGGAGCAGGGCGCGGGCCTGGGAGGAGAGCGCGCCGCGGCCGGTGATGCCGAGGAGTTCGGCCTCGTTGACCGTCCACAGCGCGATGCGTGACCGCAGGTCGGCGCTGTCGGCGGAGGCGCCGGACGCACCGGAGCCTCCCCCTTCCGGCCGGGGGTGGATGTCGCCGCGCGAGCCGCCGCGCAGCGGGCGCTCCCAGCGCAGCCGGGTGAGCAGGGTCGCGGGGTCGGGCGCGGTGCCGGGCGGCAGTGCGGCGAAGAGGGCGAGCACCCGGCGGCGTACGTCGGGGGCGGCGGAGCGGTCCAGTTCGGGGCCGAGCGCGGAGAGGGCACGGCCCTTGGCGTCCTGGCCGCCGACGAGTCCGGCGGTGCGGGTGGCGGCCAGCCAGGCGAGGGCGAGGCGGGTCCACCGCTGGGCGGCGGGGAGTTCGAGCCAGTCGTCGTAGGCGGGCGTGGCGCCGTACCGTTCGTCGGTCTCGCCGTCGGCGGCGAGCAGCCCGGTGGCGTAGGCGAGTTCGACCCAGAACGCGGCGACCGGCTCGGTCGTGTCGAGCGCGCTCGCGACCCGCTTCAGCTCGCGCACGCTCAGTCCGCCGGAACGCAGCACGGCGGGGCCGCCGCCGTTCCAGAGTTTCAGCAGGTCCTCGACGGTGGAGAGCGCGAGGAACGCCTGCCCGGCCGCCGCCCTGTCCACAGCCTGGGGATCACGTTCGGCGACCGGCTCCACGACCGGGGGCACCGGTTCCGGTACGCGGTGGGCGCGCCCGGCCCGCAGGTGCAGGGCCGCCTCGCGGGGCAGTACGACGGTGCGCGCCGACACCGGGAGCAGCAGCCCCCGGTCGCGCAGCCAGCGGACCGGCGGGGTCGGGTTCGGCGTGATCTCGCCGTACGGCGGCCCCCACACCAGCCGGTCCAGCACCGACAGCGCCTCCACGGGCGCGGAGTCCAGGAGTTCCGCCATGCGCGTGCGGTCGGTGAAGAGGCCGGTCAGCGCGGCCACCGCGGAGACCGGATCGTAGGTGGCGGGGAGCCCGGCGGCGGTCAGGATCTCCTGGAGCCGGCCCGGCGACATCCCGGCGGTGGCCTCCGAGACGGTCGGCCCGAGCCCGGTGGGGGAGGGGTGCTGCGGGGACGGTGCGAGCAGCTCCCGCGCGGTGCGCACCAGGTGCAGCCGCTCGTCCTCGCCCCAGACCAGGGCCTGTTCGCGCAGGGTGTTCAGGGCGCCCGGCAGCGCGGCGGTGATCGCGGCCCCGGCGTCGTCGTGGTGGGCGCCGTCGTCCTGGCCGTCGCCGGTCAGCAGCCGCAGCAGCGTCTCGTACGGGGCCGGGTCGGGGGCCACCGCGAGGGCCTCGGCGGTCTGCAGCGCGAACCGGTCGAGGTGCTCCAGCGCGCGCACCACGGAGGCCCGGGTGCCGGCCCGGGTGGCGAGCTGGGTGATGTCGCCCGGTACCGGCGTGAGCAGGTCGGGACGGGCGCGCAGCAGCCCGGCCAGCGCTTCGTCGCCGCGGGCACGCAGAGCTTCGGCGAGCGTGCGCGGTGGTGTGGTCGTCCCCATCCGTCCCACGGTAGCCCCTGGAACGCTACGGTCGGAGCAGGTCAGCCGGAGGGAACCGAGGGGACGGGCCACGTGGGGATCGAGAGCGACCAGCTCGTCTACGAGTTTCTGAGCCGCGTCGGGGACCTGGCGCAGCGACAACAACTGTCCTCCGCGGCCCGGATGAGGCTCGTCGGCCAGGTGCGCGACGAGATCGAGGAACAGCGCGGGAGGACCGGAACGGACTCGCCCGCCGCCGTGCGGCGCATCATCGGGCGCCTCGGCGATCCCGGCGAACTGGTCGCGGCCGCCGCCGAGTCGGCCCCCGGCACGGAACCCGCCCGGCCCTCCGCCCCGCTGCCGCCGCCGCGTCCGGAGACCTCCGCGCGGGAGACGGCGTACGGGCCCGGTGACACTCCGACAGGTCCGGTACCGGGGCCCCGGCGTGGCGCGTCGCCGTTCCGGAAGATCCGGGGCGGCGGCGGACGGGGTACGGCGGATGCGGGAGGTCCAGGAGATACGGACGGCGCACACCGGCCGGACGCGGCGCACCCGGCGCCGGGGGCGACCGGGCCGTCCGGACCGGGCGAGGGCCCGTCCGGCGTGGACTGGGCGGCGGAGACCGGGGACTCCGGCTACTGGCCCGACCCCTCCGCCCCGCACGTGATCGGCCTGGACCGGCTCGGCGACACCGTGGGCGAGCGCGACTGGTGGCGGGTCGAGCCGGGGCCGTTCGGCGAGTTCGGCGACGGGGTGCGGGTCCCGGGGTTCGTCGGCGGGGTGGAGATCCCCGCCCTGCTGAAGCCCCCGCCCCGCCCCCGCGAGGACGGCGAGGACGAGGAGGGCGACCCGGACGGGGCGGACGGCCCCGGCGGTACGAAGCGGGCGCCCCGGCCCGGTGACCCCGAGGAGGCGGTGGGCGGCGCGGCGGAGGACGCCCCGGTCGCGCCCGCCCGCCGGCGCCTGCCGCTGCCCCGGATGCGCCGGCGCGCCCCGGCGCCCGCGCCCGCCGCCCCGGCCGGGCGCCGGCTCGGCCACCCGCTGCTGCTCATCGCCGCCGCGCTGCTGGTGGCCGGTGCGGTGATCGGGTCCTGGCTGGCCCTCGCGGGCGGCTGGCTCCTCGCCTACAGCTCCCGGGCGCTCTCCCGGGCGGAGGCGAAGTGGGCCGCCCTCGGGCTGCCCGGGGTGGTCGCGGGCGGCGCGGTGGTGTGGGTCTGGGGCCGGGTCCGCGGGCGCTGGGGCGAGCCGATCGCCGAGGGCGCCATGGGCGACGCGCTGACGGGCCTGTGGCCGGTGGTGCTCCGCACGGCGGCGGTGGCCTCGGCGGTGTACCTGGTGTGGCGGGCGCGCCGGGCCCGGGGCTGACTGGGCCGTGTCTGACAGTTCCCGCCGGGCGGTCCTCCGCCTTGCGATGCACCGCATTCACCGCCCCCCACGCGGCCCGCCCGGTCATCAGGACCCGGCGGGTCGGCACAATGGACGGCATGGCTTCGCACATGGTTTCGCACACGCTGACGGTCGGCTTCGACCTCGACATGACGCTCATCGACTCCCGGCCCGGCATCAAGGCCGCCTACGTGGCCCTCTCGGCGGAGACCGGGGTGCCCATCGACGCCGACCTGGTCGTCAGCCGGCTGGGGCCGCCCGTCGAGGACGAGCTGGCGAACTGGTTCCCGGCGGACCGGGTGGCCGCCACCGCCGACCACTACCGGGAGGCCTACCCGCGCCACGCGATCGCCCCCACCACGGCGCTGGCCGGGGCACGGGCCGCGATCGAGGCGGTGCAGGCGCTGGGCGGCCGGGCGATCGTCGTCACCGCGAAGCACCAGCCGAACGCCGAGCTCCACCTCACCCACCTCGGCCTCACCCCCGACCTGGTGATCGGCAACCTCTGGGCGGAGGGGAAGGGCACGGCGCTGCTGGCGGAGGGCGCGCAGGTCTACGTCGGCGACCACATCGGCGACGTACGCGGGGCGCAGGTCGCCGGGGCGGTGTCGGTCGGCGTCACGACGGGCCCGTGCGACGCCGACGAGCTGCGGGCGGCGGGCGCGAACGTGGTCCTCGCCGACCTCACGGCCTTCCCGGACTGGCTCCAGGGGTACGAGGCCGGGCGCGCCGCGCTCACGTCGTAACGACCTGACCTCGCGCGGGCGGGCTTACGAGCGGCTCGCCGCCCGCTTCGGCGCGTTCGCCCACACCGAGCGGACGACGCCCGCGGCGGCGATCAGGAAGCCGACCCCCATGAGCATGCAGACCGCGTACGCGATCGACGGGAAGGGGTCGGTGCCGAGGAACAGTGGGGCCACCGTGACCAGGGTGGCCAGTGCGCCGACGAAGAAGACGATGGCGCCGATCCGGACCAGTCGGTCGCCCGCGCCTGAAGGAGTAGTGCTCACCCGGCAAGGGTAGTTCCCGCTGACAGACAATGGCCCGGCGACGTCTTGTCCCGGGCCCAGGGGCCACTAGCCTGAAGATCGGCGGGTCCTGGCGGCCCGCTCTCCTGCTATCCGGAGCCGTTTCGCGGCTCCCCGCGCATCGACGAGCGACGAGGACGAGGACGAAGTGCCCACCGGCAAAGTCAAGTGGTTCAACAACGAGAAGGGCTTCGGCTTCCTCTCCCGTGACGACGGCGCGGACGTGTTCGTGCACTCGTCGGTCCTGCCCGACGGAGTCGACGGGCTCAAGCCCGGCCAGCGCGTCGAGTTCGGTGTGGTCGCCGGGCAACGCGGTGACCAGGCGCTTTCCGTCACGATCCTCGATCCGACCCCGTCCGTCGCGGCGGCCCAGCGCCGCAAGCCGGACGAGCTGGCGTCGATCGTCCAGGACCTGACGACGGTCCTGGAGAACATCACGCCGCTGCTGGAGCGGGGCCGCTACCCCGACAAGGCGTCCGGCGCGAAGATCGCCGGCCTGCTCCGCGCGGTCGCCGACCAGCTCGACGTGTAGCCGGTCGGCATCCGGTACGCCACGTACCCGGTACAGCGACGACGGCGGTCCCTTCCCGGGACCGCCGTCGTCGTACGTCTGGCCGGAAACCGCCGCAAACCCGCCGGGGCCCCCGGTCACTCCGTCAGGTGGTCACATCGTCAGGTGGTCACACCATCAGTGGGTCACACCGCTTCGGGGAAGGCCAGCGCGTCCGGTGCGAGGGCCGGGACGAGGCCCTCCGCCGCGGCGCGGGTGAGCAGGCCGCGGATCGCCGCGTACCCGTCCTCGCCGAGGTCGGCCGTGAACTCGTTGACGTACAGACCGATGTGCTGGTCGGCGACGGCCGGGTCCATCTCCTGGGCGTGCTCCAGGACGTAACCGCGGGAGGCCTCCGGGTCGTCCCAGGCCATCTCGACCGAGGTGCGGATGGAGTCGGCCAGCGCGTGCAGCGCCTCCGCGCCCAGCGAGCGCTTGGCGATGATGGCGCCCAGCGGGATCGGCAGCCCGGTGGTGGACTCCCAGTGCTGCCCCATGTCGGCGAGGTTGTGCAGCCCGTAGTTCTGGTACGTGAAGCGGGCCTCGTGGATGACGAGTCCGCCGTCGACCTTCCCGTCGCGCACCGCGGGCATGATCTCGTCGAACGGCATGACGACGATCTCGCCGACCCCGCCCGGCAGGGTCTCCGCGGCCCAGAGGCGGAACAGCAGGTAGGCGGTGGAGCGCTCGCTCGGCACGGCGACCGTCTTGCCGGTCAGGTCGGTGCCCGGCTCGCGGGTGAGGACGAGCGGGCCGCAGCCGCGTCCCAGCGCGCCGCCGCACGGCAGCAGGGCGTACTCGTCGAGGACCCACGGCAGCACCGCGTAACTGACCTTCAGCACATCGCCCTCGCCGCGCTCGGCGAGGCCGTTGGTGATGTCGATGTCGGCGAAGGTGACGTCGAGCGGGGTGGCGCCGGGGACCCGGCCGTGCGCCAGCGCCTCGAAGACGAAGGTGTCGTTGGGGCAGGGGGAGAAGGAGATCTTCAGCGCGGCGTCCGTGCCGGTGGGGGCGGCGCCGTCAGTCGTTGCGGTCATGGTGGGTCCAACCTTCCAGTACGGGGATGAGCTTCCCGAAGGCTCCGGTGAGCGCGGCCAGGGCGTCGCCGATGCGCCAGGCGTCCCGGTCGCGGGGGCCGACCGGGTTCGAGACGGCCCGGATCTCCAGCACCGGCAGCCCGAGAGCGGTGGCCGCCTCGGCGACCCCGAACCCCTCCATCGCCTCGGCGAGGGCGTCGGGGTGGGCGGCCGTCAGGGCGGCGGCACGCTCCGCGCTGCCGGTCACGGTGGAGACCGTCAGCACGGTGCCGGCCGCCGCGCCGGTGGCGGCGGCGACCTCCCGTACCAGCGAGCGCGGCGGCACGTGGAGCACCCGGCCGAAGCCGAGGCCGGTGACGGGGACGAAGCCCTCGGGGGTTTCGGCGCCCAGGTCGGCGGCGGCGATGCCGCTCGCCACCACGAGGGAGCCGACGGGCGCGGCGGGCACGAACCCGCCGCCGATCCCGGCCGACACGACGAGGTCGTACGGGCCGGAGGCCAGGGCGAACGCGGTGGCCGCGGCGGAGGCGGCCGGGCCGACCCCGCCCGCCAGCACGTCCAGCGGGCCGGTGCGGTGCAGCTCGGCGCCGGGCACCGTACGCACCTCGGGAGCCTCCCCGGACGCGCGTGTGACCGCGTCCCGTTCGGCGGGAACAGCGGTCACGACGAGCACACGCACTTCGAGGACGTCCAGGGTGGGAGGGCGGAACCGACCGGGGTCAGTCGGTCTTCTTCAGCTTGAAGTGCCAGATGCCGACGAGCTTCGAACCGTCGGTCTCGACGACGCTGACCTGGGTCTCGTTGCTCGTCTCGCCGGTCTGGCTGGAGAAGAACGCGCTGCCGGTGATGGACCGGTAGGTCTTCTTGTACGGCTCCTGCTCGGCCTGCTGGCCGTCGATGAAGAGCGTCCAGCCGTTGTCCGCGACCTCCGGGTCGACGCCGAAGCGGACCCGGTCGTCCATCGCGACGTCGATCGTCTTGTCGGCCTTCTTGTTCAGGCAGCCCTGGATCAGCGATTCCTTGATGGGATCGCCGTCGTTGTAGCAGGCGGCCTCGGTCGACACCGAGGTCGTGCCGACCGTCACGGTGGCGAGCGGCGTCGGCTTGTCGCAGGCGGACAGGACGAGGAGTCCCGCGGACACGGCACCAAGAGCGACGCCGATTCGACGGCTCTTACCTGAGAAGAACGCAACGGTCATGGGCCGAAGGCTATCGGTCGCTCCGCTTCACGCCACGCGGGGGTGCGGTGAGCCGCGCCGCGCGGAGGTCAGGAGACCCCGTACGGACGTTGCGGCACCCAGCGCGAGGATTCCGGCGGCGACCGACATGCCCAGTACTCCATTGAGCGGCAGCGCGATCCCGATACCGCCGCCGACCACCCACGCCATCTGAAGGATCGTCTCCGACCGTGCGAAGGCGGAGGTCCGCACCTCCTCCGGCACGTCGCGCTGGATCATCGCGTCCAGCGACAGCTTCGACAGCGCCTGGGTGAAGCCGGCGACCGCGCCGAGCACGGCGACGAACACCGTCGAGAAGAACAGCGCGGCCAGCACCGCGGCGCCCAGCGCGATCCCCAGCACCGTCGCGACGATCACCTCCGGGCCGCGTGCCCGCAGCAGCGAGCCCACCGCCGTACCGCAGGCGTTGCCCGCGCCCGCCGCGACGCCGACGATGCCGAGCGAGACGGCGGCGCTCTGCCCGGACAGCGGCTCGTCCCGGAGCAGGAACGCGAGGAAGAAGATGAGGAAGCCGGAGAGCGCGCGGTGCGCCGCGTTGGCCTGGAGGCCGTGCAGCACGGAACCGCCCACCGACCGCAGCCCCGGCCGCCGCTCCCGCTTCTCCCGGACCCGCCGCCCCCCGTCCGGCCCCCTGCGCCCGGTCCACGTACGCCCGGCCCACGTACGTCCGGTACGCAGCAGCGTCGAGCCGGTCCGGGAGCCCCGGGGACGGGTGGCCCCGGCGGCCGCGCCGGCCGTGCGGTGCTCCTCGGCGAGGCGGGCCCGGCGCTCACCCTTCGCGGAGTCCACCTTGGGCGGCAGCGTGAAGGCGAGGAAGGTGCCGCCGAGGAAGATCACACAGGCGCCGACGAGCGGCCACGCCGATCCGGCCATCTGGAGCGCGGCGCCGATCGGGGCCGCGATCCCGGTCGCCAGCAGCCCGGCCAGGGTGACCCGTGAGTTCGCCTTCACCAGCGAGAACCGCGGGGGCAGCAGGCGTGGCACGACAGCGCTGCGCACCACCCCGTACGCCTTCGAGCAGACGAGCACCCCCAGCGCCGCCGGGTACAGCTCCAGGCCGCCGGTGGCGACCGCGCTGGACATGGCGATCGCGAGCACCGCGCGGACCAGCATCGAGCCCGCCATCGCCGCCCGGCGGCCGTGCGGCAGCCGGTCGAGGAGCGGGCCGATCACCGGGGCGAGCAGGGTGAACGGCGCCATGGTGATCGCCAGGTAGAGCGCGACGCGGCCCCGGGCCTCGTCGGTCGGGACGGAGAAGAACACCGTGGAGGCCAGCGCCACGGTGATCATCACGTCGCCCGCGCCGTTGACGGCGTGCAGTTCGATCAGCTTGCCGAGCCCGGACTCACCGGCGCCGTGGGCGTGCGTCACCTTGCGGATGGACCGGCCGGTGCCGAAGAAGCCCGAGTGCAGCGCGCGCCGCATCGACCGGCCCGCCCTGCGGAAGGGGCCGGAGACGTCGTGCGACCGGACGGAAGCCACTTCGTCATCCTGCCCCAGCTTCTCTCCGGCGAACCGACGACGGCGCGCGGGGTCCGTCGACCGGGGCGCGGACGGCGGAACCAAATGGCCTCCCGGGGGAAGGGGAGGGGGCAGATCCGGGAATTTTCCGGCCGTGAGTCCCGAAGAATCCGCTCCGTCCCGCATCGGTAAGGTCGCGTTTGGGACGGGCAGGTGGGCGCGGGGCGGCGGAGAGGGTAGCGTGCGTTACGCGCCACCGGCGGTTGTTCTTGGCCGCGCGCCTCTCCGCGATCCCGCAGAATGGGTTACGAGAAGCACGCCCGAGGCAGGCAACAACGGGTGTGGACGTCGACGCGGTCCCCAGGTCCGCTCCGCCCACAGCCGTCATGGCTGAAATCGGACATCGATGGAGCCATCGGCGCGCTCGTGAGACTGCGTAGGAGAGAAGCGAGACCTGTGAGTGCTGCGACGACGCGAAGCCGTACGGCCCGTACCCCTGTTCCCGACCGGCTCTGTGCCGAAGCGGTAGATCTCGCGCGTGCCGCGGCCGAGGAGGCCGCGGCCCCCGGCGAGGTCGGCGAGCACGTGGCCGTGGTGGCCGAAGGGGACCGGGTCGTCACGCACTACTTCGAGTGCGAGATGTTCGGGTACCGGGGCTGGCGCTGGGCGGTGACCGTCGCCCGGGCCTCCCGCGCCAAGAACGTCACGCTCGACGAAACGGTGCTGCTGCCCGGCTCGGACGCCCTGCTCGCCCCGGAGTGGGTGCCCTGGAGCGAGCGGCTGCGCCCCGGCGACATGGGCCCCGGCGACCTGCTGCCCACCGAGGCCGAGGATCTTCGCCTGGAGCCCGGCTGGACCGGCGAGACCGTCGACGAGACGGAACCGCCGGAGGTCTCCGAGGAGCTGTCCGCCCTCGCCGACACCGAGGACGCCGAGCTGACGGACCGGCGGCCCTCCGCGATCGGCCGGGGCTCCATCGCCTCGGTCGCCGAAGAGCTGGGCATGCGGCGTGCGCGGGTGCTGTCCCGGTACGGTCTGCACGCGGCGGCCGACCGCTGGGACGAGGAGTTCGGCCCCAAGACGCCGATGGCCCAGGCCGCCCCCGCGACCTGCGTGAGCTGCGCGTTCCTGGTCCCGCTGACCGGTTCGCTGCGGCAGGCCTTCGGGGTCTGCGCCAACGAGTTCGGCCCCGCCGACGGCCATGTCGTCTCGCTGGCGTACGGCTGCGGCGGCCACTCCGAGGCGGCCGTGATGCCGAAGCCGCCGACGCCCGCCCCGCACGCCCTCGACACCATGCGGGTGGACACCTACCAGCTGCACCCCGAGCGGGACGGCGGTTCCGTCCCCGACGAGGCCGACGCGCACGCGGACGACCTCGGCCACTCCTGACGCAAGCGCACCGCGCGCGGCGGCTTCCGGCGATCCCGGGCCGCCGCGCGGCGCCGCACGCCCGCTCCACGCGCTTCCATGCGCCGTTGCCGCTCCACGCGCCTCCACGCGCCGTTCCCGCTCCTCCCCGTTCCACCCGCCGTTCCCGCTCCCGTGGACCGCGCTGTCGTCCCCGCGCGGTACGTTCGGGCGCACACTGGGCGGCAACGGCCGACGGGTCAGCGGAACAGAGCGGAGTCGAAGCGTGAGCATGAAGGCGACCGAGGGGGCCGATCCGTTCGGGACGGCACGGCTGCGGCGCGGCGTGCTCGACGCCTGGGGGGCCGGGCCTGCCCGGTTCCGCGAGGACGCCAACGCCGAGGAGGACCTCGCGCTCGGCGGGTACCGCGACCGCCTCGTCGTGGAGCTCGCGCAGAACGCGGCCGACGCCGCAGCCCGCGCGGGGGCGCCCGGCCGGCTCCGCCTCACCCTGCACCCCGGCGCGGACGGCATCCCCACCGTGCTGGCCGCCGCCAACACCGGTGCCCCGCTCGACGCCACCGGCGTCGAATCCCTCTCCACCCTGCGCGCCTCCGCCAAGCGCGAGGGCCACGAGACGTCCGTGGGCCGCTTCGGCGTCGGCTTCGCCGCCGTCCTCGCGGTGAGCGACGAGCCCGCCGTCCTCGGCCGTCACGGCGGAGTCCGCTGGTCCCTCGCCGAGGCCCGCGTCCTCGCCGAGGGCGCGGCCGTCGGCAGCCCCGGCCTCGGCGACGAACTCCGCCGCCGCGACGGCCACGTACCGCTGCTGCGGCTCCCCCTGCCCGCCGAGGGCACCGCGCCCGAGGGGTACGACACCGTGGTGGTGCTGCCGTTGCGCGACACCGCCGCCGAGGACCTGGTGGAGCGCCTTCTCGGCTCCATCGATGACGCCCTCCTCCTCACCCTGACCGGACTCGACGAGATCGTGGTCGAAACCCCCTCGGCCGTACGGACGTTGAGGCGCTCCGCGCACGGCCCGTACATCCACGTCGAGGACTCCGCGCACGGCGTCAACCGCTGGCGCACCGTCTTCCACCACGGGCCCGTCGAGCCCGCGCTGCTCGCCGACCGGCCGGTCGAGGAACGGCTGCGCCCGCACTGGTCGGTCACCTGGGCGGTCCCGGTGAACGAGGACGGCTCGCCCCGCCGCCCCGCCACCGCCCCCGTGGTGCACGCCCCGACGCCCACCGACGAGCCGCTCGGCGTGCCCGCCCTGCTCATCGCCTCGCTGCCGCTGGACACCACCCGCAGGCACCCCGCGCCCGGTCCGCTCACCGACTTCCTGGTGGAGCGCGCCGCCGACGCCTACGCCGAACTCCTCGCCGACTGGCACCCCGTCTCCACCGGCACCCTCGACCTGGTGCCCGGCCCGCTCGGCCAGGGCGCGCTGGACGGGGCGCTGCGCGGGGCGATCCTCCAGCGGCTGCCCCGGGTCGCGTTCCTGGCGCCGGCCGCGCCCGCCGACCCGGCGGCCGCGGTCACCGGGCACTGGGCCGACGACTGGGCGGAGCCGGAGACCCCGGACGCCGTCCGCCACCGGGACTCCGCCGCACTGCGGCCCGTGGAGGCCGAGATCGTGGAGGGCGCCGGGGACGGGACCGTACGGGTGCTCGCCGAGGTCCTGCCGTGCCTGCTCCCCGCCGGGCTGGAGCGCCGCACCGAGCTGCGCACCCTGGGCGTCGGCCGGGTCCCGCTGACCGAGGCGATCGACCGGCTCGCCGGTCTGGAGCGCGAACCGCACTGGTGGCGGCGGTTCTACGACAGCCTCGCCGGGGTCGACCCGGACCGCCTCTCCGGGCTGCCCGTCCCGCTGGCGGGGGCGCCCGACGCCCCCGAGGGGCAGCCGCCCCGCACCACCATCGGCCCCCGCCAGGTGCTGCTGCCGCTGCCCGACGCGCTGACCGGCCCGGTGCTCGCCCGACTCGCCCGGCTCGGCCTGAAGGTCGCCCACCCGGACGCCGCGCACCCGCTCCTGGAGAAGCTGGGCGCACTGCCCGCCACCCCGCGCGCCGTGCTGACCACCCCTCAGGTGCGGGCGGCCGTCGCCGGATCGCTGGACGCGGGCGAGATCTGGGACGAGGACGCGCTGGACGGCGACGAACTCGTGGAGACCGTGCTCACCCTCGTGCGCGAAGCCGAACTGAACCCCGGCGACGAACCCTGGCTCGGCGCCCTCGCGCTGCCCGACGAGGACGGCGAGACCGCGCCCGCCGGTGAACTCGTGTTGCCCGGCAGCGAGTTCGCCGACATCATGCGCGAGGGGGAACTCGCCTTCTGCGACCAGGAGCTGGCCGATCGCTGGGGCGAGCAGCCGCTCACCGCCTGCGGGGTCCTCGCCACTTTCGCCCTCGTACGCACCACCGACGTGGTGCTCGACCCGGACGAAATGGAGCCCCGCGACGGCGACTTCGCCGAACCCGACGACGCCGGGCTGCTGGACGCCGTCGACGTCTGGTGCGAGGACCTGCTCGACCAGCTCCCCGACACCCCGGTGCCGCCGGTGGCCACCGAGATCGTCGCCGTGCGCGACCTCGACCTCGTCGCCGACGACGCCTGGCCGCAGGCGCTCGCCATGCTCTCCCGGCCGCCGCTGCGCGACGCGCTGACCCAGCCGGTCCGGGTGCTCCTTTCGGACGGTACGACCCGCTCGGTACGCCCGTACACCGCCTGGTGGCTGCGTGACCACCCGGTGCTGGAGGGCCGCCGCCCGGCCGGTGTCCGCGCGGCGGGCGGCGACCCGCTGCTGGCCGGCCTGTACGACGCGGTGGACGCCACCGGCTTCGACGACGCCCAGGTGCTCCGCGCCCTCGGCGTACGCACCACGGTCGACGCCCTCCTCGACGAGCCGGGCGGCGCCGCCGAACTGCTGGGCCGCCTCGCCGACGAGGACCGCCCGGTGACCGCCGTACAACTGCACGCCCTCTACACCGCGCTGGCCGACCTCGATCCCGAACAGGTCACCCTGCCCGACGCGTTGCGGGCCGTCGTGGACGGGGCGGTGGAGGTGGTCGACGCGGCGGACGCCGTCGTCGCCGACGCCCCCGACGTGCTGCCGCTCGCGGAGGGGCTGCCGCTGCTGCCGGTCGCCCCGGCGCGCGCCGCCGAACTCGCGGAGCTCTTCCAGGTCCGCCGGCTCGGCGAGACGATCGAGGCGGAGGTGGAGACGGAGGGCGAGGAGCACGAGGTGCCGGAATCCGTCCGCGTCCTGCTCGGCGACCGCACCCCCGGGACCTACGTCGAGCACGAGGAGCTCCACGCGGGCGGCGTCGAACTGGACTGGCGCCGCGCCCCCGACGGCACCGTGCACGCCTCGACCCTGGAGGGCGTGGCGGCCGGACTCGCCTGGGCGGCGGGCCAGTGGCCCCGCCGCTTCGAGGTCGCCGCCCTGCTTGAGGACCCGTCCCGTACGGAGGAGCTGGCCCGGGACCGCTGGTTCGACTGAGTCGCCTGTGCGCCTGCCTGTGCGCCTGGTGTGCCGCCGCCCATGCCCCGAAGCGGCGGCCCACCGGGCGAGGAGCGCCCGACGGCCCGCCGCGGGCGGCTCGTCAGGGGCGGACGTAGGGCCGGGTCGACGGCGTTTCCCGGCTTCTCGCCGGGACGGGATCGAGCCACCCGCAGCTCGGACGGGGGGCTACGCCGTGTCTGACCATTCCCGCCGGGCGGTCGGCGCCCGGCACGGCACCTCGCGGTGTTGTCGGACCGCCCGCGTACATCCAGTACGCGGGCGGTCCTCCGCCTTGCGAGGCACCGCACCGGACACCGCCCGCTGATCCGACGCGAATGGTCAGACACGGCCTACGCCCCGAAGCGGCGGCCCACCAGGCGCCAGACGTACTCCAGCAGCACCGAGGCGCCCGCCGCGATCGCCACCGCCGCCCACGGCATGGTGGTGCCCACCAGCTTCAGCGCGAAGAAGTGCTGGAGCCACGGCACCGCGAGGACGACCAGGAACGCCGCCCCCATCGAGGCGACCAGCAGGATCCGCCACCAGGTGTACGGGCGGGCGATGATCGCCAGCACCCACATCGACACCAGGAACAGCGTCAGCGTCGCCGCGCTGGTCTCCGCGTCGAGCGCCCCGGGGCCGGAGTAGTGGCTCCCCGCCAGCATGTACGTGAGGAAGGTCGCCGCCCCCGCGATGACCCCGGACGGGATCGCGTACCGCATCACCCGGCGGACGAAGTGCGGCTGGGCCCGCTCCTTGTTCGGCGCGAGCGCCAGGAAGAACGCGGGGACGCCGATCGTCAGCGTGGAGAGCAGCGTCAGGTGCCGGGGGAGGAACGGGTACTCCACCTGGAAGCAGACCACCAGGATCGCCAGCAGCACCGAGTAGACGGTCTTCGTCAGGAACAGGGTGGCGACCCGGGTGATGTTGCCGATCACCCGGCGGCCCTCGGCGACCACCGACGGCAGGGTGGCGAAGCTGTTGTCCAGCAGCACGATCTGCGCCACCGCCCGGGTCGCCTCCGACCCCGAGCCCATCGAGACCCCGATGTCTGCGTCCTTCAGCGCGAGCACGTCGTTGACGCCGTCGCCGGTCATCGCGACCGTGTGGCCGCGCGACTGGAGGGCTGCGACCATGTTCCGCTTCTGCTGCGGGGTGACCCGGCCGAAGACCGTGTTCTCCTCCATCGCGGTCGCCATCGCGTCCCGGTCCTCCGGCATCCGCCGGGCGTCCAGCGTGTGCTCGGCGCCCGGCAGCCCGAGCTTTCCGGCCACCGCCCCCACCGAGACGGCGTTGTCCCCGGAGATCACCTTCGCGGCGACCCGCTGGTCCGCGAAGTAGCGCAGCGTGTCCCCGGCGTCCGGCCGCAGCCGCTGCTCCAGCACGACGAGCGCGGTGGGTACGGACCCGGCGGCGGCGTCCGGACCGTCCAGGCCGCCCCGCGCACGGGAGAGCAGCAGCACCCGCAGCCCCTGCCGGTTCAGCTCCTCGATCGCGGCCAGCTCGGGGTCGCCGTCGGGGAGCAGCACGTCGGGGGCGCCCAGCAGCCAGACGGAGTCGGCGGCGTCGGCGGACCCGGCGGCCCTTTCGACGGAGGTGGAGCCGTCCGCGCCTTCGGCGGAGCCGGTGGACTCGCCGGTGCCGCCGGTGGAACCGTCCTCGTGGAAGGCGGCGCCGCTGTACTTGCGGGCCGAGGAGAACGGCAGGGTGTCCGTCACCCGCCAGCCTCCCGGGTCGGGGTGGGCGTCCACGATCGCCCGGAGGCTGGCGTTGGGCCGGGGGTCCGAGCCGCCGAGGGCGCCGAGCACCCGGGAGACGTACGCCTGGTCGGCGGAGCCCAGCGGGCGGACCTCGGTCACGTCCATGCCGCCCTCGGTGAGGGTGCCGGTCTTGTCGAGGCAGACGACGTCGACCCGGGCCAGCCCCTCGATGGCGGGCAGCTCCTGGACGAGGCACTGCTTGCGGCCGAGGCGGATGACGCCGATCGCGAAGGCGACCGAGGTCAGCAGCACCAGCCCCTCGGGGATCATCGGCACGATGCCGCCGGCGCTCCGGGCGACCGACTCCTTGAAGTCGTTCTCCTTGACGACCAGCTGGCTGATGACGAGCCCGATCGCGGTCGGGATCATCATCCAGGTCACGTACTTCAGGATCGTCGAGATGCCGCTGCGCAGCTCGGACTGGACGAGGGTGAACCGGGACGCCTCCTCCGCGAGCTGGGCCGCGTACGCCTCGCGCCCGACCTTCGTCGCGGTGAACGCCCCGCCGCCCGCGACGACGAAGCTGCCCGACATCACGGGGTCGCCCGCGCGCTTGAGCACGGGGTCGGCCTCGCCGGTGAGGAGGGACTCGTCGATCTCCAGGTTGTCGGCCTCGCCGACGGTGCCGTCCACCACGACCTTGTCGCCCGGACCCAGCTCGATCAGGTCGCCGAGGACGATCGCGGAGGTGGAGATCTCGGCGGCGTTCCCGTCGCGCCGCACGGTGGGTTTCGCCTCGCCGATGACGGCGAGCCCGTCCAGGGTCTTCTTGGCCCGCCACTCCTGGACGATGCCGATGCCGGTGTTGGCGATGATCACGAACCCGAAGAGGCTGTCCTGGATCGGCGCGACGGCCAGCATGATCACCCAGAGCACGCCGATGATCAGGTTGAACCGGGTGAGGACGTTGGCGCGGACGATCTCGGTGACCGAGCGCGAGGAGCGGACGGGCACGTCGTTGACCTCGCCCCGCGCGACCCGCTCCGCCACCTCGGCGGCGGAGAGCCCCCGGGGGTCGTACGCCGGGGGCGCGGCCTCTTCGGAGGGTGAGCGATCGGGGGGCTGCCCCCCGGAGGTGTCGATGGCCCGCTGCGTCATGGTTCAGACGGTACGGGCGGAACGCCGGGCCAGCCCGGCGACGTACGGGTACGGGTCGGCGGCCGTGTCCGGCAGGGGGTGCGGTCAGCCGGTGGTACCCGGCGTGCCCGGAGCGTCCGGGCCGGCGTCGTGCGCCGCGGCGGCGGCCTCGGCCTCGCGGGCGGCGGCGTGGCGCTTGATGGCGGCGTCCCGGCCGCGTACGTACCAGATGCCGATCAGTCCGAGCCCGGCCCCGGCGAGGCAGGTCCACACCCACCAGAGGTGGCCGTGGTCGTCGAACCAGCCGTAGAAGGGGAGCTGCACGAGGAAGAGGACGAACCAGAGGATCGTGCCGCCGGTGATGGTGGCGACGACGGGGCCCTCCAGGGGCTCGGGCGCCTCGTGCTTCGGTGTCCACTTCTCCATGGCCCCAGTCTATGGGCCGCCCGGTCGGGTACCGCGACGCAGGCCGGGTGGCTGATAAGGGCCGTGTACATAAGGGCTCCGATCCCTTGTGGCGCAAGGGTCTACGCGCGGAGATAGCGATCTTCGCCTTATGTATTCATACTTAATCCGTTCGGGAATGGCGCGATTTGTTCGTGTAAAAGTCCAAAGACGGCCAACGTTCCCCCCACTTGTTCATGGCTCCTACGTACGTCTGAGGTCATACATGTCCGGCACGGCCACCGCAGAGGTCGACCCCAGCCCGCCGAAGGGCGGGCTCGACCGCTACTTCAAGATCTCCGAGCGGGGTTCCACGGTCGCCCGTGAGATCCGCGGCGGATTCGCCACGTTCTTCGCGATGGCGTACATCATCGTGCTCAACCCGATCATCCTCGGCAGTGCCAAGGACATGTACGGGCACCAGCTCGACGGCGGCCAGCTGGTCACCGCCACCGTGCTCACCGCCGCGTTCACCACGCTGCTGATGGGCGTCATCGGCAACGTGCCGATCGCGCTCGCCGCCGGTCTCGGCGTCAACACCGTCGTCGCCCTCCAGCTCGCGCCCCGCATGAGCTGGGCGGACGCGATGGGCATGGTCGTCCTCGCGGGCATCGTGGTGATGCTGCTCGTCGCCACCGGGCTCCGGGAACGTGTGATGACCGCCGTGCCCACCTCGCTCCGCAAGGGCATCTCGATGGGTATCGGACTCTTCGTCCTGCTCGTCGGCCTGGTGGACTCCGGTTTCGTCTCCCGCATCCCGGACCTCGCCCAGACCACCGTCCCGCTCCAGCTCGGCGGCGACGGTCACCTGCACGGCTGGCCGGTGCTCATCTTCGTGCTGGGCGTGCTGCTCACGCTCGGGCTCATCGTCCGCAAGGTGCCGGGCGCCATCCTGATCTCGATCGTCGCCATGACGATCCTCGCGCTGATCATCAACGCGGCCGTGGACCTGCCGGCCGGCGCCTGGGGCCTCACCGTCCCGGAGTGGCCGGGCAACCCCGTGGCCTCGCCCGACTTCGGGCTGCTGGGCGACTTCAGCCTCTTCGGCGGCTTCTCCAAGGTCGGCGTGCTGACCGGCATCCTCTTCGTCTTCACCGTGCTGCTGTCCTGCTTCTTCGACGCGATGGGCACCATCCTCGGCGTCGGCGACGAGGCGAAGCTGACCGACAAGGACGGCAACTTCCCCGGCATCAACAAGGTGCTGTTCGTCGACGGCATCGCCGTCGCCGCGGGCGGCGCGACCTCCTCCTCGGCCTCCACCTGCTTCGTGGAGTCCACCGCGGGCGTCGGCGAGGGGGCGCGTACCGGCCTCGCGAGCGTGGTCAGCGGCCTGCTCTTCACGGTGGCGCTGTTCCTGACCCCGCTGGCGACCATGGTCCCCTCGCAGGCCGCCACCCCGGCGCTGGTCGCGGTCGGGTTCCTGATCGTCGCGAGCTCGGTCCGGGGCGTCGACTGGAGCGACTTCACCCTCGCCATCCCGGCGTTCCTCGCCATGGTGATGATGCCGTTCACCTACTCCATCACCAACGGCATCGGCATCGGCTTCATCGCCTTCAGCGCGATGCGGCTGGCGGCCGGCCGGGGCCGTGAGGTGCCGGTGGCCATGTACGTGGTGTCGGCGGTCTTCGTCTTCTACTACGCGATGCCGGCCCTCGGCCTCACCTGATCCGACCCGGCCGACCGGATCACCCGACCCGCCGCCCCCCTTCCTCCGGGCGCCCGGTCACGTGATCCGGTCCACCGGGTCCTGCCGGCCCTGGGGCCCGTAGAACTTCTCCGTCTCGTCGACCGCCGACTTGAAGCGCTCGTCGAAGTCGTCGCGAATGAGCGTCCGGACCACGTAGTCCTGGACGCTCATTCCGCGTTTTGCGGCGTGCTGCCGGAGCCGGTCGAGCAGCTCACCGTCGATCCGCAGGCTGAGTACTGTCGATCCCATGCCAAGCAGGGTCGCCGCCCCGGCGCGCTTTTGGTGTGACTTTCCGCGCCTGACTCACTCGTTCGGGTGAGCAGTTTCTCGCGCGTACCACCGATTGGTCTTTAGTTAAAGTAATGAGTTACGCTAATGACCATGCCTGACCTGATCCACGACGGCGACAGTGCCGCCGCCGTGAGCTCCCTCCGCTCCGCCGTGATGCTGCTCGGCCGACGCCTCAAGCACCAGCGCGTCGACGAGTCGCTGAGCCCCACCGAGATGTCGGTGCTCGGCACCCTCGCCCGCTGCGGTTCGGCCACCCCCGGTGAGCTGGCCCGCAAGGAGCACGTCCAGCCCCCGTCGATGACTCGCATCGTCGCGCTGCTGGAAGCCAAGGGACTGGTCAGTCTGGAACCGCACCCCGATGACCGTCGCCAGAAGAAGGTCAGCCAGACCGAGCAGGCCGAGGCCATGCTCAGTGAGAGCCGCACGAAGCGGAACGCCTGGCTGGCCGGACTCGCCGAGGGCCTCGACGAGGACGAGTGGGAGAAGCTCAGGGTCGCCGCACCCGTGCTCGAGAAGCTCGCCCACCTGTGACGCCCCGGGCCGGCTGGACCACAGCCGCCGCGCTCGACGTCGCCGTTCCTTCGTCACCTGCCAGCATTCACCCACGCCGAGGAGGCGAACCCTTTTGAGTACGGGATCCGGAGCAGACTCCGCCCCCGCACCGACCGCCACCCACGACAGCACGACCGGCGGGACCTTCTCGTCGCTGAAGATCCGCAACTACCGCCTGTTCGCCACGGGCGCCGTGATCTCCAACACCGGTACCTGGATGTCCCGCATCACGCAGGACTGGCTGGTTCTCAGCCTCACCGGGTCCGCTGCGGCCGTCGGTATCACCACGGCCCTCCAGTTCCTCCCGATGCTGCTCTTCGGTCTCTACGGCGGCGTCGTCGCCGACCGCTTCCCGAAGCGCAGGCTCCTGCTCGTCAGCCAGACCCTGCTCGGCCTCTGCGGAGTGTCCCTGGCCACCCTGACCCTCGCGGGCCTCGTACAGGTCTGGCACGTCTACCTGATCGCGTTCCTGCTCGGCATGGTCACGGTCGTGGACAACCCGGCCCGCCAGTCCTTCGTCTCCGAGATGGTCGGCCCGAAGCAGCTCCGCAACGCCGTCAGCCTGAACTCCGCGAACTTCCAGTCCGCCCGCCTCATCGGCCCCGCCATCGCGGGTGTCCTGATCACCACGGTCGGCAGCGGCTGGGCTTTCATGTTCAACGGCCTGTCCTTCGTGGCCCCCCTCGTCGGCCTGCTGCTGATGAGGACGAGCGAACTCCACCAGACGGTGATCGTTCCCCGCGCCAAGGGCCAGCTCCGCGAGGGCCTGCGGTACGTGAAGGGGCGCCCGGAGCTGATCTGGCCCATCGCCCTGGTCGGCTTCGTCGGTACCTTCGGATTCAACTTCCCGATCTGGCTCACCGCCTACGCCGACGAGATCTTCCACGGCGGCGCCGGGATGTACTCCTTCTTCAACATCCTGATGGCCTGCGGCTCCCTGATAGGAGCCCTGCTGGCCGCCCGGCGCCGCTCCTCGCGGCTGCGGATGGTCGTCGCGGCGGGCACCCTCTTCGGGCTGCTGGAGGTCGCCGCCTCGCTCTCGCCGGCCGTCTGGATCTTCGCGGTCCTGCTGGTGCCGATCGGGATGCTCGGCATGACGACCAACATCAGCGCCAACACCAGCGTCCAGATGGCCGCGGACCCGGCCATGCGCGGCCGGGTGATGAGCCTCTACATGATGGTGTTCGCCGGTGGTACGCCCGTCGGAGCCCCGATCGTCGGCTGGATCAGCGACACGTACGGCCCCCGCACCGGCTTCGCGTTCGGCGGCGGCATATCGCTGCTCGCGGCCCTGGTCATCGGCTTCGTCCTGGCCCGCCTCGGCGGCCTGAGGGTGAAGGTGGACCTCCGCCCGGGGCGCCCTCACGTCCGCTTCGTCCCGCGCGAACAGCTGGCGACAGCGGCGTAGATCGAGCGATCGCTGACACCGTTCCGCCCTCCTTCCCGCGCGCGGGGGAAGGAGGGCGGAACGGTTTTCTGCGCCCGGTCTTCTGCGGGTCGGCTCCTCCCCGGCAGCCTCCCGCGTCGGGGCAGCCACGCCGTGCGACGACACGTCCGGCCTCCCGGGCATGCGGGCAACTGCGAGACTCGCCCGCATGAGCAGCCAGCAAGCCGCGACCGGCAGCCAGCACCAACGCCTCTTCGCCGCCGTCCTGCCGCCCGCCCCCGCCGTCGAGGAGCTGCGGACCGCCGTCGCCCCGTTGCACGCGCTGCCGGGGGCGGGGAGCCTGCGGTGGAGCGGGACGGAGGGGTGGCACTTCACGCTCGCCTTCTACGGGGAGGTGGACGAGACGCTGCTGCCGGAGCTGTACGAGCGGCTGGAGCGCGCCGCCCACCGGAGCGAGCCGTTCCCGCTGCGGGTGCACGGCGGCGGCCGGTTCGACGGACGGGTGCTGTGGGCCGGGGCGGCGGGCGGGCTGGACGCGCTGCGGCTGCTCGCGGAACGCACCCACGCCGCCGCCCGCCGGGCGGGTGTCCCGATGGAGGAGCACCGCCACTACCGGCCCCACCTCACGCTCGCGCGCAGCCGTACGGACGTGGACCTGCACCCGTTCACCGGCGCGCTGGAGGGGTTCGAGGGGGTGGCCTGGGAGGCGGACACGCTGAGCCTGGTCCGCAGCCACCTGCCGGTGTCCGGGGTGCCCGGCGAGCAGCCGCGCTACGAGGAGGTGCGGGCCTGGCCGCTGGGGCGGTGAGCGTCGCCGGGCGGGGTGGCCGGGCGGGGCGGTGAGCGTCGCCGGGCGGGGTGGCCGGGCGGGGCCGGTGACCGGGGCGGGTGACGGGGGAGGCCGGTGGGGCGGTTAACCTCGTCGGGTGGATCCGAAGACCAGAAACCGCATCATGGCCACCGTTCTCGTGCTGATGTTCGTCGTCGTCGCCGTGGCGGCGGCCGTGGGCAACTGACGACGGCCCGCACGGGCGGCGCCCCGGGCGCCCCGGCCGACGGCTGACCGTCGACCGGGAGCGGTACCGGGAGGTACGCGGCGTGCCGGACTACCAGGCGAAGCTCTCCGGGGACGGGCCCGGGCCGGGGAAGATCTCCTCCAGCGAGGCCAGCACCTCCTCGGACAGCTCCAGCTCCACCGCGCGCAGCGCGGAGTCGAGCTGCTCGCGGGTGCGCGGGCCCGAGATCGGGCCGGTGATGCCCGGGCGGGTCAGCAGCCAGGCCAGGCCGACCTCGCCGGGCTCCAGACCGTGCTTGTCGAGCAGGTCCTCGTACGCCTGGATCTGGGCGCGCACCTTCGGGTCCGCGAGGCCGTCGGCGGAGCGGCCGGTGGTGGACCGGGCGCCGCCGCCCTCGCGCTCCTTGCGCAGCGCGCCGCCGAGCAGGCCGCCCTGGAGCGGCGACCAGGGGATGACGCCGAGGCCGTACTCCTGGGCGGCCGGGATGACCTCCATCTCGGCGTCGCGGGCCATCAGGTTGTACAGGCACTGCTCGCTGACCAGTCCGAACGAGCCGAGGCGCTTGGCCGTCTCGTTGGCCTGGGCGATCTTGTAGCCGGCGAAGTTGGAAGAGCCCGCGTACAGGATCTTGCCCTGCTGGATCAGTACGTCGATGGCCTGCCAGATCTCCTCGGCCGGGGTGGACCGGTCGACGTGGTGGAACTGGTACAGGTCGATGTGGTCCGTCTGGAGCCGCTTGAGGCTGGCGTCGACGGCGCGGCGGATGTTGAGCGCGGAGAGCTTGTCGTGGTTGGGCCACGCCTCGCCGTCCGGGCCCATGTTCCCGTAGACCTTGGTGGCGAGGACGACCTTGTCGCGGCGGTCGCCGCCCTGGGCGAACCAGGTGCCGAGGATCTCCTCGGTGCGGCCCTTGTTCTCGCCCCAGCCGTAGACGTTCGCGGTGTCGAAGAAGTTGACGCCCGCGTCCAGTGCGGCGTCCATGAGCGAGTGACTGTCGGATTCGTTGGTCTGCGGGCCGAAGTTCATCGTTCCGAGAACGAGGCGGCTGACCTTGAGGCCCGTGCGTCCGAGCTGCGTGTACTTCATGACTCCCCACCCAACGCCTTCGAGTGCGCTCGAAGCAAGGGGGCGCGGGGGCGCCTCCCGCCGATCGTCGTCGCCAACGACCAGTGGGTGGCGATGAGGCCCCGCTGCACAGTTCTTACTGGCGAGGGACTGCGAGTTGCCAGCTCCGCCGGGGCAGTCGCGCCGCCCAAAGGTCAGGCGGTGCGTGCGTTCTTTTAGGCCCTACGGATATTGGTGTCGACTCCGTCTGGATGAACTAACCATCGAGATGCCCGAGTATATCCTTGACGAATTGTGCTCGATCGGCAGAATCTACGACCTCTTGGGACCATACTGCAGCCGCATCCTCCCATACTCGATCGGTGCGGACGCGCGGCCCTAGATTTTCGGCGACACGTCGAGA
The DNA here is from genome assembly GCF_035953295.1 of Streptomyces sp. NBC_01335. Lineage (GTDB taxonomy): Bacteria > Actinomycetota > Actinomycetes > Streptomycetales > Streptomycetaceae > Streptomyces. The sequence continues at coordinate 3,384,348 of NZ_CP108370.1, read as the reverse complement.
CCATGCGTGATGATTCTCAAGACGTTTGGCGTCCTCGACTGCGTCCAGCAAGTCTCCGGTTCGGACGCCTAGCCTAAGTGCGACGACGTCCCAATAATTCTCGTCCGTATTTTCAAATACTTCTCGCTCGGGCGCAGAAGTTCCAGGTATTCGTACGCATCCGATCGTAAGATCTTGATCGGCATCAAGTATGCCAATCGATTTCCCGGGCAATTTTTCCTCATCTGCGAGCTGCCCGAGAGTTTTCACTGTGCTGGCGGGGCCCACGGGGGTGATGGAAATCCGCCGCCTAAGATCTGGACTCTCATTCGATATGAGCGCGTCGATCATGACCGCCGCTTCTTTGTCTTCGCAGTACAGGGTCAATTCGGTGTGATCCACGTCATCCATTAGCGACATGGCAAAATCTGGAGTGACGCCATAGATGACGTCGCGGTTACCGTGGCGTTCGACTTGGATGTAAACTCTTGCCTCGGTAGGCAGTTGCTCTAGGATGTACGGCGAATGCGTAGAAAGAATGAATTGAATTCTTTGCTTGTGGGCTATTGAGAACAATTCGGACATGAGGCGGCGCTGTGCTCTTGGGTGGAGTGACGATTCGATCTCATCAATGATCACCAGCGAGTTCCGGGGTGCCGTGCGTAGCAGATTTACAAGATCTGTCGTTGCATCCTCCCCGGCACCCTGATGGAAATTGGAATACTCTCCCTCGGCTGTCGAGAGGATTCCGATCTGCTTCTGTTCGTACTTCGCCATTTTGCCAGCCGTGTACGACTTGTTCATGATTCTCGCCAGCATGTTCCTGTCGGTGTCTGAGAACTCGGTCTCGTCCCCGCGGAAGGTCGCCTGCTTTGCGATCTTTCCGTAGCCGATGAGGGTGTCAATTGGTTGAATGCGGCTAATGTCGAGGAAAAATACTGGGCGACTCTTTCGCTCCGGCATTCCGCGCCATCGCTTGCTCGGCTTGCGAAGGTCGTACGAATCTCCGGATACGCCGAGGTGGAACTGGTAATGCAGGTTTACCTTTTCGACGACTTCCCATGGAGTGTTGGGAAAGAAGTCATCCGGATAGAAAGTTCTCATTGCGGGAAGTTTATCTGGGGCGCGGTACGCGGCTGCGGCCGTCTTGAGCACGGTGCTCTTGCCGGCGCCGTTCTCGCCTGCGATTGCAGTTACAGGGAATCTGAATTCAACCGTTTCTCCTGTCCATCCGCGGAGTCCGCTTATGGTGACCGCGTCGAGGAATTGAGGCCATCCCTTTTCGGAATAGCGTTCCATGTTCCAATCGCTGGTGAGTGGACGGATTGTTTTCGAAACGCGCGCACTGTTCATTCTGCCCCCCTGGCTGTTTGAGGAAAGTGATCCAATGATCTGGCCCTTAGCTTAAGTTGCCAACGCGTCCCGGTATAGGGGTGAAGGTGCCGAGGTTGTTGGCATGTACCGGGCTCCTGTGTCCAGCCAGTTGCCGAGGTGCAGGCCGATCCGAGTAGGCGCTTCGGTGGTTTGGTAACAATTGTCGTGCTGGCGGGTGTTGAAGTGGGTCACTATTGAGGCAATGCGTTCGATTTGCGTGTCTTTCAGGGGCGACTCTTGGGGGATGGAGTCTTTCGTTGGCTTTGTTAGTCCTTCGCGGCCCTGCTCGACTTGCCCGCGAACCGGTCCAGCGCGGCGAGTTCGGCGTGGGAGGTGGCCGCGCCGCCCAGGTGTCCGGCGTCGCCGATGACGGTCAGTTCCGCGTCCGGCCAGGCACGGGCCAGCTCCCAGGCGGTCGTCAGCGGACCGCCCAGGTCGAACCGGCCGTGGATCAGCGCCCCCGGGATGCCCGCGAGCCGTCCCGCGTCCCGGATGAGCTGCCCGTCCTCCAGCCAGGCGGCGTGCGCGAAGTAGTGCGCGCAGATCCGGACGAACCCGAGCCGGTCCCGGTGCGGCCTGCTGGTGTACGCGGGCGGCTGCCCCTCCGCCGACAGCACCGCGTCCTCCCAGGCGCACCAGTCGGCCGTCGCCCGTTCCCGTACGGCCGGGTCGGCGCTCTCCGTCCGGCGGGCGTACGCGGTGACCAGTGCGGCGGCCGACGGCCGGGGGGCCGTCACCTCCGGGACGCCCGCGCGGAAGCGGTCCCAGGCCTCGGGGAAGATCCGGCCGGCGCCCCGGTAGAGCCAGTCGATCTCGTCGGGGCGGGTGGTGGTGACGGCCGAGAGCACGATCTCGGTGACGCGTTCCGGGTGCGCCTCGGCGTACGCGAGGGAGAGCGTCGCCCCCCAGGACCAGCCGAACAGCAGCCACGCCTCGATGCCGAGACGGACGCGCAGGCGCTCCATGTCGGCGATCAGATGGGCGGTGGTGTTGTGCCGCAGGCCGGTCGCCGGGTCGGCGGCGTGCGGGAGGGAGCGCCCGCAGCCGCGCTGGTCGAAGAGGACCACCCGGTACAGCTCCGGGTCGAAGCGCTGCCGGGCCCACGGCTTGCAGCCGGAGCCGGGGCCGCCGTGCACGACGAGCGCGGGCTTCCCCTCGGGGTTGCCGCAGACCTCCCAGTGGACGAGGTTGCCGTCGCCGACGTCGAGCAGGCCGTGGTCGTACGGCTCGACGGGCGGGTAACTCGCTCCGGGCTCGCGGTGCATACGACTCCTCCTCGGTCGGGAAGGGGTCAGCCTACGAGGGGGAGAGGGCAGGCGCGCGGCCCGGGCCACGTACGCTCGGAGGCGTGAACGCCGTGCCCCGGAACCTCGCCGTACTCGCCGACGCCCTCGCCCAGGCGGGCCCGGACGGCCGGGGAGCGCTCTGGCAACTGGCCGAGCAGGGGCGGGAGCTGGACGCCAACCTGGTGCGGCTGCCGCCGGACGCCGAGGTCGGCGAGCACCAGGAGGACACCCTCGACGTGCTCCTCGTCGTCCTCGCGGGCAGCGGCGTCGTCGTCACCGGGGAGACCGCGCTGCCGCTCGCCCCGACCACGGTCACCTGGCTGCCCCGCACCTCCCGCCGCGCCGTCCAGGCCGGACCCGGGGGACTGGCGTACCTCACCGTCCACCGCCGCCGCCCGGGTCTCACCATCGCGCCCGCACCGCCCGGGACCGTCGCGCGGGATCCCGAAGGCGGCGAGTCCGAAGGCGGCGAGTCCGAAGGCGGCGAGGCGCCGTGCGCGCTGGACCGGGTCTGCCCGGAGTGCGGGCGTCTCGCGGAGGGGCGGGCGCCGAAGTTCTGCGCGGAGTGCGGGGAGCGGCTGGGCGGGCGCTGAGCACGGACTCACTCGCACCGGCGGGTGGTTCAGGCGTCCTCGCACTCGGTCAGCTTCGGCGGGTTCGGCGCGGACTCGTTGGCCATCAGCGGCGCCAGGTGCTCGGTGTACAGGTCCCCCCACTCGTGGCTGTTCACGATCTCCCCGAGCGCGTCGCACACCTCCTTCTTCAGCTCGGGCTCACCCGGCACCATCGCCACGCCGTACCCCTCGGCGCCGCCCGCGTTGCTGATCTGCTGGAGCTTGTCCGGGTCCTGGCCGACGTAACCGGCGAGGATGATGTCGTCGGTGGACACGGCGGAGATCCCGCTCGTGTCGTCCAACAGGTAGTCCACGCACAGCTGGTAGGAACTCTGCCGCTTGGTGAGGTTGTACCCGGCCTCCGTCAGCCACCCCTCGTACGTCGAGCCCCGCACCGTACAGACCTGGGCCTTGTCGCTGATCAGGTCGGCGGCGTCGGTGTACGCCGGCTTCTTGTCCTTGCGTACGAGGAAGCTGCGCAGCGCCGTGTAGTACGGCCCCGCGAAGACGATCCCCTGCTCCTTGCGTTCCGGGGTGATGCTGTAGCTCGCTATCACCAGGTCGACACGCCCCGCCGAGAGCATCGACGCCCGGTTCTCGCTGTTCACCGGCACGAAGCGGATGTCCTTCGCCGCGTAGCCCATGCGCCGCGCGATCCGGGTGGCGAGGTCTATGTCGTACCCGGCGTACGAACCGTCCGGCTGGAGCTGGCTCAGCCCGGGCTGGTCGTCCTTGACGCCGATCTTCAGCTCGGCGTGCCCCTGCTGGTACGTGGGCGTGGGCGCGGCCGCGTACTGCCGGGTCAGCCAGCCGCCGCCGGCCAGCAGCACCGCGCAGCCGACCGCCGCCGCGCCGATCACGGTGCGCCGGCGGCGGGGCTTCGACGCCTGCCCGTCGCTCTCTTCGGAGTCTTCGGCGTTGCCGGCGTCGTGCGGGGGGAGTTCGAGGGGCGGGTTCCGGCGGTGGGTCGGCGGGTCGAGCGCCGGGGGCTCGCTGGTGACGGCCATCAGCATCGCCTCGGTCTCCCGGGCGGACGGCCGGTCCTTCGGGTCCTTCCGCAGCAGCGCCCGGATCACCGGGGCGAGCGGGCCGGCGTGCTCCATCGCGGGCAGCGGCTGCTCGTACACGGCGATGAAGACCTCGTACGAGCTGAGGCCGTTGAACGGGGCGTGGCCCTCGACCATCTCGAAGAGCGTCACCCCCAGCGACCACAGGTCGGACGCCGAGGTGCCCGGCATCGGCAGCGCCTCGCCGCCCCGGTGGACCAGCTCGGGCGCCAGGTACTTCGGCGTGCCGATGATCTCCTGCGACTTGGTCAGCTGGACGGCGCCCTCGAAGGTGGCGATCCCGAAGTCCATCAGCAGAGCACGGCCGTTGGGCCGGAAGAGGATGTTGTGCGGCTTGACGTCCCGGTGCAGCACCCCCGCCTCGTGGACCGCGCGCAGCCCGCGCAGCACCTGGAGGGCGATCCGGGCCGCCTGGGCCACCGGGAGCCGCCGCTGCTCGCGCAACAGGTCGGCCAGGGAGCGGGCGTTGAGCAGCTCCATCACGATCCAGACCTGGTTGCCGGCCTCGATCACGTCGTGCACGGCCACCACGTTCTGGTGCCCGATCCGGGCGATGGCCTGCGCCTCGCGCCGCGCCCGCTCGACCCACTGCGCCTGTGTGTCGGGCTCCACGGCCCCCCGGTAGAGCAGCCCCTTGACGGCGACCCGCCGCCCAAGGCGCCGGTCCAGCGCCTCCCAGACGACGCCCATCCCGCCCCGGCCGAGCTGGCGTTGGAGCTCGTAACGGTCGGCGATCACCATGTGCGGGCGGAGCTCGGGCTCCGGTTCGGCGGTGTCCCCGTTGGCGTCCCCGAGGGGCTCGGGCGCGTCCGCGGGATGCCCGTCTCCGGGGTCGCCGTCGAAGCCCCCTTCCGGCTCGTCGGCCGTTCCCTCGCTGTGCATGCGACCCCCTGTGCACTACATGGAAGCAACAGGGTAGACGGTCCGTCAGTGCCTGATCGTGCCCGCCGACTTGCGTTTCTGTCACGCTTCGGTGGGTGGTGGGGGCATCGACCCGCAGGCCTTCACCGCTCCCCGTTCTCGTTCTCCTCCTCGTTCTCCTTCTCCTGCTGCTCCCGCTCCTCCTGTTTCCGCTCCAGCGTCTCTTCGAGGCGGGCGGTGTCCTCCCCGGTCCACCCGGGCGGCCGGGTCACGGCGGCCCACGCGGCGACCGGGAGGGTGCCGAACCGGTGCCCGTACCCCACCGGGACGGAGTCGGACACCGCGAGGTCGCAGGTCACCTGCCAGAAGGTGACGAGCGGGTACCACCGCATCCCCGGGGAGACGTCCGGCGCCTTCGGACCCACGAGCCACTGCGGCCGAGACGTCAGCAGATCGGGGGACCACCACGTCACGGGGTCCGAACCGTTCTGCAGGTACACGATCCGGGGCGCGTCCCAGGCGGCGTCGGCCGGCCGGTCGAAATCGTCCTCGCGGCGGGCGTACCGCACGGTGCGCCCGTCCCGGTAGACCGGCAGCCAGAGCGGGCTGCCCCGGTCGCGGGCCCTGCCGAGCTTCTCCCACATCGGGTTCCGCAGCGTCGGCCCGACCAGCAGGGCGCCGTCGCTGCGGGCGGTCATCCGCGCGAGCTCGCCGTCGAACGCGCCCTCGGTGGCGTAGGAACCGAGGGACTCGCCGGACACCAGCAGCCGGGGGCGCTCGCCCGGGGGCAGCGCCGACCAGTGGTCGTACACCGCGTCGAAGAGCGCGGAACCGGCCACGGCGGCCTCGCTCTCGGTCAGGAAGGAGAGCCAGCTCGGCAGGTACGAGTACTGGAGGGCGACCGCCGCGCTGTCACCGCCGTACATGTACTCCAGCGGCTTCGCGAGGCTCTCGTTGACCCAGCCGCTGCCCGTCGTACCGAACACCACCAGCACCTTCCGGCGGAACGCGCCGGTCCGCTCCAGTTCCCGTACGGCGAGGTCCGCGCGGCCCCGCAGGGTCGCCGAGGACTCCAGCCCGACGTACACCCGGACCGGGTCCGTCGCCGGATCGCCGGTGAACCCGGAGATCTCCGCCCGGGTGGAGGCGTGGCCGACGAAGTCCCGGCCGTTCTTCCCCAGCGAGGACCAGCTCTCCAGCGAGGACGGGCTGCCCGAGAGCGTCGGCAGCAGCGGCCGGGCGATGCCCTTGCTGGTCGACCCGTTCGTCAGCGACGCGCTGCTCTCGACCAGATCCACCAGCCCGCGCAGCAGGAAGCCCTGGACCACCCCCACCACCACGACCACCGCCACCGCGGCCGCCACCATCAGCGCCCACGGCCGGGGCACCAGCCGCTCCAGCGGACGCGCCAGGGTCCGCGTCCCCAGCCGTACCGACCGGGCCAGCGCGACGAGCAGCCCGCAGAGCAGCAGCGCCACGAACGGGACCAGCGCCCACTGCCACCACACCAGCCCCGGCTCCATGTCGACCGCCCGCCGCGCGTCGCCCTGCCAGTGCACGCTCCGTACGGTCACCGCGACGACGGCCGCGACCCCCAGCGGTACGAGCATCAGCCACGCCCACCGGACCGTCGCCCCGCCCGGCCGCGCCCCGCAGCGCCGCGCGAACCACCCCAGGAGCGACCCCACGCCGTAACCGGCCGCCGCCGTGACCCCGGCCGCCAGCGACTGGACCAGCCACGAGCGGGGGATGAGCGAGGGCGTGAACGAGGCGACGTAGAAGAGCACCGCCCCCAGAACCCCCGCCCAGCCGGGCCGCCGACGCATCACGGGGCGCCGGACGAGACGCGCGGCGGGACGGGAGCGGTCCCTCTGTCCGGTCGCTCCGGTCGGTCCGGTCGGTCCGGTCGCTCCGGTCGGCTCGGGTGATCCGGTCGATCCGCCACTGTCGGTCATGGGGGGCCTCCCGGGTCACCTCGGCCGCAGTCACCCGGCCGTTCCAGAGGCACGCTAGGCGGAACGGTACGCCACCGGTCGGCGACACCCTGTGACGGCGGCGATCCGTGGTGGGCGGTGGTGGGCTGCCTCCGTACGAGTTGCCCGGGCAGGGGGCGGCGCCGAGAGTGGACCCACGTAGGGAGGCGAAGGCGGGGACGGAGGCGGCATGGCTGAGGGGCGGCGGTTTCCCCTGAGGCTTCCCTCGAAGCTTCCCCTGAACGGGGCGATCGCGCTGACCGTCGCCATCCTGGTCGCCACCAACCTCGTCAACCACGTCTTCCTGCACGGCTGGGGCCTGGTCGTCTCCCTGGTCGTCACCCCGATCCTGCTCGGCGTGTGGAAGTGGTCCGGCGGCACCTGGCCCGGGGCCGGACTCGGCCGGGGCACCTGGGCGCGCGGCGCCCGCTGGGCCGCCGTACTCGTCGGCCTGGTCGGACTCGTCTACCTGGTCGGCGCCCTGCTCCCCGCCACCCGCGACCTCTTCGAGGACCAGCGCAACAGTGGCCTCTCCGGCGCCGAGGTCGCCTGGCGCATGCTGATCCAGGTCCCCGTCGGCACCGTACTACTGGAGGAGGTCGCGTTCCGCGGGGTGCTGTACGGGCTCCTCGTACGCGCCCGGGGCACGGTCACCGCCACCGTCGTCTCCTCCGTCCTCTTCGGGATGTGGCACATCCTCCCGTCGCTGCACCTGGCCACCGACAAACCCGCGCTCGCCGGCCTCTTCGGCACCTCCTCCGCCGGAACCGTGATCGCGGCGGTCGTCGCCGACCTCGGCGCGGTGCTGTTCACCGCGGCCTCCGGTGTCCTCTTCTGCGAGCTGCGCCGACGCAGCGGCAGCCTCCTCCCCCCGATGGGCCTGCACTGGGCGACCAACGCACTGGGGTATCTGACGGGGTTCCTGCTGCGGTAAGGCGGTTGCGGGCGTTCCCGCACTCGGTTTACGTTCCTCCGGTCTGCTCGTGCCCCGTGTGCGACGTACTCGACGGAGACTCCCTTGCCACTGCGCATCACACCGCTCGCCGAGCCGGACCACGGTCAGCCCTCGGGATCGTCCCCGGGCCCGTCCTCCGGATCGTCCTCGTACCGTCTCGTCTGGCTCGCGGAGGAGGTGCCCGGCGACGCCGGTGGCCCGGCGGTCATCGATCCCCCCGCGTACCCGGTGGGGTCGGCGTACCTGCGGCTCTCCACCGAGCCCGGCCGGGACCACCTCGCGGAACTGGACCTCGCCGTGCACCCGGTCGCCCGCCGCACCGGCATCGGAAGCCGTCTGCTGGACACGGCCCTCGCGGGTGCCCGGGCGGAGGGCCGGCGCACGGTGACGGCCCAGGTGGCCCTGGCGGGCGGGGCCGGCGAGGGGCAGGAGGGCGGGGACGGTGGCGTGGCGGCGGAGTTCCTGACGGCCCGTGGCTTCCGGGTGGTCCTCACCCTGACCTTCGCCCGCCTGGTGACGGCCGACGCCGATCCGGTCGCCCTCGCCGCCCTGGCCGCCGACCCGCACCCGGGCTACCGGCTGACCTCCTGGACCGGAACGGTCCCCGACGAGCTGGCCGAGACGTTCGCCGGGTCGCGGTGGGCGATGGACGACATGCCGATGGACGAGATGGACCACGGCGCCGAGACCTGGGACGTGGACCGGGTACGAGCCGTCGCCCGCGCCGTCGAGCGGCGCGGCGAAATCCTGCACACGGTCGCCGCCGTCAGTGAGGCGGACGGCACGATCGTCGGCTTCACCGAACTGGTCGTCCCCGGCGACGGTACGGGCGAAGGCCTGCACTACGGAACCGGCGTCCTGCCCGCCCACCGGGGGCGCGGCCTGGCCCGCTGGATGAAGGCGGAGTCGATCCGCACCGCTCTGACCACCCACCCCGCCCTCACCGGGCTGGTGACCGACACGGCCGACGCCAACGCCCCGATGCGCGCGGTGAACGACGCGCTGGGCTACGTACCGACGCATCGGTCGGTGTATCTCCAGCGGGAGTTGGGGGACTGAGTGGCCTCCGCCGGCTCCGGCTGAGGGTGCGGTGCGGGGTCGCCACCACGTCGAGGTGCGGGAAGCGCCGGCCGATCTCGGACCCGTGCCCCGTCCACCTTCCGTGGCCGCGTACGCACGTTGCCCCCTCCGTCCCGCCGCCCGAGGATGACTCCATGACGACGCAGCCGAGCATCGAGCTCGTACACGGTGACATCACCGAGCAGCACGCCGACGCCCTCGTGAACGCCGCCAACTCCTCGCTGCTCGGAGGTGGCGGGGTGGACGGGGCCATCCACCGCAAGGGCGGCCCCGCGATCCTCGATGCCTGCCGTGACCTGCGCGCCTCCCGGTACGGCAAGGGGCTGCCCACCGGGCGGGCGGTGGCGACGACCGCCGGGCGGTTGCACGCGGACCACGTGATCCACACCGTGGGCCCGGTCTGGTCGCGGGAGGAGGACCGTTCCGGGCTGCTGGTGTCCTGCTACCGCGAGTCCCTCCGGGTGGCCGCCGGACTGGGCGCGCGCTCCGTGGTGTTCCCGGCGATCTCGACCGGCATCTACGGCTGGCCGATGGACGACGGCGCCCGTCTCGCCCTGCGTACGGTCCGCGAGGAGACCCGGCTCCCGGTCGCCGAGGTGCGCTTCGTCCTCTACGACGAGGACGCGTACGACTGCTTCGAGCGGGCGCTCGCGGAGCTGGAGCGCCCCTCGTCGTAGGGCCCTACGGGGTTCCCGCCGCTCGGCGCCGTAGGACCGCCGCGTCGGCGGCGACGGTCGCGGCGACGGCCAGGCCCATGCCGAGTACGGCGCCGCCCAGACCGAGTCCCAGGGCCGGGCCGGCGAAGCCGAACGCGAAGACCACGAGCGCGCCCGCCGCCACCACCACGGTGTGTTCCACGCCCCCGGTGCCGGTCATCCGGTGCAGCGCGCCGAGCAGGACGAGGACGATCGCCACCGGTACGGCGACGGCCAGAGAGGCGGTCCGCTCGGGCAGGTGCGCGTGGTGCCCGGTGGCGTCCACGGCCGCCTCCAGGCCGGCGCCGACGGCGGCCAGCGAGGCGAAGACGCCGTAATGGGCGTACCCCCAGGTCAGGGCGGAACGCAGGGTGGGCAGGCCGATCTCGCCGCCGGTGAAGTACATCCACCACAGCCCGAAGACCAGCAGCAGCCCGCCGATCGCGATCAGCAGGACGGCGGCGGACAGACCGTGGTCGGAGACGGCCGACTGGACCGCCGCGAGCGAGGCGAGAATGACCTCGCCGAGCACGATGATGGTGAAGAGGCCGTACCGCTCGGCGATGTGCTCCGGATGCCAACTGGTGTTGTTCCCACGGGACTCGGCCCACGCGGGTACGGCGAGTTCGACCAGTACGAGCGCCACGAAGGTGGCCGCCTGCCACGCGTCCGGCACCCAGAGCCGGGCCACCCAGCCGAGTTGCGCCACGGCGATGCCCGTCGCGTACCGCAGGGCGCAGCGGCGGCCCTCCGGGTGCTGCGACGCGGCCCGCAGCCACTGCGCGATCATCGCGACGCGCATGATGACGTACCCGATGACGACGACCGTGAAGTCCCCGTCCTGGAACGCGGCGGGCACCCCGGCGGCGAGTACCAGGACGCCCGCCATCTGCAACAGCGTCACCAGCCGGTACGGCACGTCGTCGGTGTCGTACGCGGAGGCGAACCAGGTGAAGTTCATCCAGGCCCACCAGATGGCGAAGAACACCGCGGCGTATCCGGTCAGCCCCGAGCCCACGTGATCCTCGGCCAGCGCGTGGTGGAGCTGCGCGGCAGCCTGCGAGACCGCGACCACGAACGTCAGGTCGAAGAGCAGTTCCAGGGGAGTCGATGCCCGGTGCTCCTCGTCGGGGTCCCGGGCCCGCATCGTCCGCAGCAGGGGGACTGTGCGCTCCACCATTGCCGTTGCTCCTGTCGTCGGTTGTGTGCGTGTGGGTGTGGCGCAGTGCGATGCCGTGCTCTGCCGTGGTTCATCCTCGCTCGGAGGTGCCGGGATGCGTCGCGCGGACGCGGGCTCCGCCAGGACTGTGCACGGGACGAACGGAACCGCGCGCTCATGGGCAAGCGGGCGGTGGTGGGTGCGGTGTAGGCAGCCGGGCGTCCGGCACGAAGCGGGTGAAGGCCCCGCCGTAGCTGCTCGTAGTGGCCGGATGTTCCTCCGGTGACCAACAGGCCCGTCGGGCTGGGCAATCTCCCAAGAAATTCTTCGTACGCATGCGCGTCGAACGTTGACACGAAACACTGGCCGGGTGATCTCTTCCGATGCCCTCGTGCCCTCTCCGGACATCCGTGCCCACTTCGTCGACCGGCTCAACTCGGTGCTGCGACGACCGGGGATGTGGGGGGACGAGATGATTCTTCGGGTGATGTGTCAGGACCTCCTCTACGTGGAGGGCCGCCCCGGGTTGTGGCATCAGCAGCAGACGGCCTGGGAGGTGTCGGGGGCCTGGTCGGTGAACGGGGCGAAGGGGGCCTTCGCGCGGCACCTGCACGCTGACGGCCCGGCGGACGCGGTGGTCTCGCTCTACGGGGAGTTCGCGCACCGGGCGGGCTGGCTCCGGGCGGTACGGGTGCTGGACGCGGGGGAGTACGCGCGGCTGCGGGCGACGGCGCCGGAGTGGGTGGGGCGGGAGGACCGGGGCTGGTCGGACGTGGCGGCGGAGTTCGGGCCGCCTTCGGTGCGGTTCGGGGGGTCGAACCCCCGGTTCGGGAAGACCCTCGGTTACGTCACCGCGGACCCGGCCGACCCGATGGTCTGCTTCCACCTCTGGAACGGCACCCGGGCGGACTCGTTGTGCGGCTGGAGCGCCGAGCACCCGGAGCCGGTGCTGCTCGCGGTGCGCGTCGGCGGTGCCGGTGTCTTCCGGGACTCGTTCACGTACACCCCGGAGGGCGAGCGCCGGCGCTCCTGCTCCCGCGAGCTCTCGCACCAACTGGACTGATACGGGGGCGGTTCGCGTCAGGCGGTGGGCAGGGGTCCGGCCACCATGGCGCTCGCCAGCAGGGAGAGCTGCGCGCGCTGCGCGTCCGTGAGGTGTGCGGCCAGGGCGTGAACGTGCCGCCCGGCCTCGGCGGTTGCCTCGCGGGCCAGTTGATGCCCCTGCTCGGTCAACGCGACCCGCACGGCGCGGCGGTCGTGCGGGGACGGGGAGCGGCGGACCAGGCCCCGCCGCTCGGCGCGGTCGACCAGGCCGCTCACGGAGGACTTGTCGAGTCCCAGGAGCCGGGCGAGTTCCTGCATGCCCGGTTCGCGGTCGCGGAGCACGCCGAACAGGCGCAACTGCGCGATCGACAGCCCGTGCGCGGCGGCGACCTCACCCAGCGCTGCCTGCACCGCGAAGCTCAGCTGCGCCAGTCCGTCCACCAGTCCGAGGTCATCGGGGGAGGAAGGTGAGGAGGGGGCGGTCGCGTGCGCGACGGGCGCCTCGGGGGCGCTCGGCCGGGGCGGGGTGGTGTGCGGCATGGAGCCCATTGTATTTGACCTAGTACGTGGCACCAACTAATTTGGTTGGTGCCACGTACTAATGGTGGCGAGTGAGCAACCCCGGAAGCAGGCCGAAGGCCGAAGGAGTCACCATGCGCGCCGCAGTCGTCAGGTCGTTCGGCAGTCCGCCCCGGTTCGAGGAGTTCCCGACCCCGGTGCCGGGCGAGGGGCAGGTCCTCGTGGACGTGCTCGCCTCGGGGTTGCACCCCCGGGTGCGCTCGGGTGCCGACGGCAGTCACTACACCGGCGACGGGCGGCTGCCGCTGGTTCCCGGGGTGGACGGGGTGGGGCGGCTGGCCGACGGCCGGCACGTCTACTTCGTCGCCGACGACGACGTGCCCGGCACCCTGGCCGAACGGGCCGTGCTCGATCCCCGCAGGTCCGTGCCCCTCCCGGAGGGTGCCGACCCGGTCACCGTCGCGGCGGCGATGAACCCCGCGATGTCCTCGTGGGTCGCGCTGCGCCGCCGGATCTCCTTCCGGCCGGGCCAGAGCGTGCTGGTCCTCGGCGCGACCGGCAACGCCGGTCAGATGGCCGTCCAGATCGCCCGCCACCTCGGTGCCGAGGCGGTCGTAGCGGCCGGGCGGGACCGGGAGCGGCTGAACCGGCTGACCGGCCTGGGCGCCACCCGGACCGTCTCCCTGGCCGGGGACCCGGCCGAGGCGGCGGACCGGCTGGGCGAGGCGGCGGCCGACGTGGACGTGGTCATCGACTACACCTGGGGCCGCCCCACCGAACTCGCCATCCCCGCGCTGCTCACCCGCCGTGCCGAACGCGGTGCACCGCTCGACTGGATCCAGATCGGCTCCACGGCCGGGCCGGACATCACTCTGCCGTCCTTCGTGCTGCGCGCGGCCAACCTGCGGATCATGGGCAGCGGTCAGGGCTCGCTCACCGCCGCCGGGATCGTCGCCGAACTGCCCTCTCTGGTCGACGAGTTGGTGGCGGGTACGTTCGCCGTCGCCACCCGGGCGGTGCCGCTGTCCGAGGTGGAGTCCGTCTGGACCGAACCCGCCGACCCGGCCCGGCGCGTGGTGTTCACGCCGTAGGCCGTGTGCCGGAAGTGGCGCCGTCCGCCCGGAGGGCGGGTCCGGCGGCGTCCGGTGCGTGCGATCGCACGGCGGAGGGTCGCCCCGATGCTGGATGTATCGGTGCGATCCCGGCAATGCGGCGAGCGTGCCGGGCGTCGCCGGACAGGCGGGACTTCCGACAAACGACCTGGGGCGGGGCGGCCTCTACGGGTGGGCGCCCGCTTCGATCAGCAGGACGCCGCCCGCGATCAGGGCGATGCCCAGGCCCATCAGCCGGGTGAGGGGTTCGCCGAAGAGGCGGCGGGCGAGGACGGCGGTCAGCGCGACCCCGCACGCGGACCAGATGCCGTACGCGACGCCGATCGCCATGCCGTGGGAGAGCGCCAGCGCGAGGCAGCCGAAGGAGACGACGTACGCGAGCAGGACCGGCGCCAGCCACACCTTCTTGCGGAAGCCCTCGGAGGCGCGCAGGGCGAGGGTGCCGCTGACCTCGCAGAGGATCGCGCCCATCAGGAAGAGCCAGCTCACGGGGTGGGCTCCTCGGGTGCGGCGGTACGGGAGGCGGAGGCGGCCGCAGCCTGCTCCCGGGCGGCCGTGGCGCGTTGCGCGCCGATCTCCACGGTCATGACCCCGCCGGCGACCGCCACGACGCCGAGGCCCATCAGCCAGGTCAGCGGGTCCCCGAAGAGGAGCGCGGCCAGGACCGCGGTGACGGCGACGCCGCTCGCACCCCAGATCCCGTACGCGACACCGATCGGCATGCCCTCGCGCAGGACCAGGGCCAGCATCGTGAAAGCGGCGACGTAACCGGCGACCACCAGCACGAACCACGGCCGGGCGTCGAGCGCGGCCCGCAGGGCGAGCGTCGCCGCGACCTCGGAGGCGATCGCGCCGACGAGGAACAGCCACTTCCTGGAGCCGTCGACGGGGCCGTCGTCCGAGCGACCGGCGCTCGTGTCGCGCGTCATGCGTGGGATCCTTCCCCGGAGCCTGCTCGGGTGCACGCGCCGGGCCGTACGCCCCGGAGGACGTACGGCCCGGAATCGTTCCGCGTTACTGGGGTATCGCGTTACGGCGTCACTTCGCGGCGAGCCGCTTCTCGTACCCGACGACCCGCACGCACGCGGTCAGCCCGAGGATGGCCTCCTCCAGCTCCTCCTGCGTCGGGTAGCTGGGCGCGATGCGGATGACGGAGTCGGTCGGGTCGTCGCCGTACGGGTGGGTGGCACCGGCCGGGGTGAGGACGATACCGGCCGCGCCGGCGCGCCGTACGACCTCCTTCGCGCAGCCCTCCTCGACCTCCAGGTTCACGAAGTAGCCGCCCTTGGGCTTGGTCCAGGAGGCGAGGCCCGTACCGCCCAGCTCGGCTTCGAGGATGCGCTGCACAGCCTCGAACTTCGGCTGGAGTACGTGACGCTGACGGTCCATCAGGTCACGTACGCCGTCCGCGTCGCGCAGGTACATCGCGTGCCGCAGCTGGTTGACCTTGTCCGGGCCGATGGAGCGCTTGGAGTTGTTGGCGAGCAGCCACTTCACGTTGGCCGGGGACGAACCGAAGAACGCGACACCCGCGCCCGCCAGGGTGATCTTGGAGGTGGAGCCGAACACGAACACCCGGTCCGCGTTCCCGGCGGCGTCGCACGCGGCGAGCAGGTCGGCGATCTCCACCCGCTCCTCCGTGAGGTGGTGCACCGCGTAGGCGTTGTCCCAGAAGATGCGGAAGTCGGGCGCGGCGGTCTCCATCGCGGCCAGCCGGGCCACCGTCTCGTCGCTGTAGACCACGCCGTCCGGGTTGCTGTACTTCGGGACGCACCAGATGCCCTTGACGGCCGGGTTCTCCGCGACGAGGCGCTCGACCGCGTCCATGTCCGGGCCCGCCTCGGTCATCGGCACGGGGATCATGTCGATGCCGAACCGCTCGCACAGCGCGAAGTGCCGGTCGTACCCGGGGACGGGACAGAGGAACGCGATCCGGCCCTGGTCCACCCAGCGCGACTCGGCGCCCGGCAGCACGCTGAGCATGGCGTGCACCAGGGAGTCGTGCATCAGCTCCAGGCTGGAGTTACCGGCCGCGAGCAGCTGCGCCACCGGCACCTGGAGCTGCTCGGCGAAGATCTCCCGGAGCTCGGTCAGCCCCTGGAGGCCGCCGTAGTTGCGCACGTCGGTGCCGTCGGCGGCGGTGTACCGGCCGCCCGGCAGGCTCAGCAGGTCCTCGGAGAGATCGAGCTGCGTCGGCGCCGGCTTCCCCCGGGTCAGGTCGAGGGAGAGGCCACGGCCGGCCAGCTCCTCGTAGTCCTGCCTGGCGCGGTCGACAAGGTCGCTCAGGTCGCTCGGGGCGCCGGGGGCGCTCAGGGCGTCGGAGCTCAGCTCGGTGGTCACGGTGTGTCCTCTCGCGGGTCCCGCTCGGTGCCGGACGGCACCCTGCCGAGGATACAAACCGGTCAGTGGCGCGCTTCTTTCGGTACGGGGCCGCGCACACCGCTGCCCCGGCGGGTGGCCGGGGCAGCGGGGGAGGGGCGACGAGGCCGCGGTGGGGGTGGTCGGTGACGCCCGCTCCACCGTTGGCCGGAGAGCCGCGCTACTGCTGGTCGGAGAGTCGCGCTACTGCCGGCCGGAGAACTGCGGGTCCTTCGCCTGGTCGTAGATCTCCTTGCCGGACGCGTCGTACGCGTGGACGGTGGCGTCCGGGCCCGCGAAGTACCGGTCGGGCTTGGACGTACCGGTGGAGAACGCCGCCGCGTAGACGAACGCGCCGCCCGCCATGGCCGCCGGGTACTCCTTCGGGTCGTCGTCGTAGCTGATGGTGACCTTGGCGACGTTCGAGGCGTAGTGCCCGGCGCCGAGCGCGGTGTACCGGTACGCGCCGGACTGCTTGCCGGCGCTCTGGCCGAACGAGTCGAAGTACTCGATCAGACGGCCGGTGCCCCACAGGCGGTTGTTGATCAACGTGGGCGGGGAGTCCACGCTGATGCCCTTGTCGCCGTCCGACTGGCACTGCACGTACTGGTCGGCGGAGTCGACCGCGACGACCACGCCGTCCGTGTCCTCGGTGGCGAGGGGGGTGCGGACCGCGAGCACAGCGTCGTACTGCGATGCGTCCGACCCCAGGCAGGAGGCGAGGATCTTCGCCACGGTCCCGGCGTCGATCGGGGTCGTGGTGGCACTGGTGACGGTGGCCTTCCCCGTGGCCGACGATCCGGCCGAGGCGGTCACGCCCGACGTGACGCCGCCCGACGAGGTGCCGCCCGACGAGGCGCCGGGTGTCGTGCTGGTACGCGGCGACGCGGCGGCGCCCGTCGGGTTTCCGGCGCTCGACCCGGGGGACGCGAGCGTCGGCTCGGCTTCCCCCGTACCGCCGAAGACGACCACGGCCGTGACGCTCATCGTCGCGACGCCCGCGGCGACGGCCAGCGGCACCCCCCACCTGCGTCGCAGCGAAGCACGGTTGTCCTCAGGATCGATCTTCATCAGGAGTTCCTCTCGGGTCCGCCAGTGGTTCGGCAGATCACGTTCGGAAGGAGCCGCAGGAATGCCTGGCATGTCGCTCACCGCACGAACTCCTTCGCGTTGACGGGAATCTTGGAACGGGACGACGCCGGGACCGTGGCTCCGTCGAGGAGGGCGACCCCCAGCCTGCGCCGGGCGCGGTGCAGCCGGGACTTCACGGTCCCGACAGCCACCCCCAGCGCCGTCGCGGCCGCCTGCTGATCCAGACCCGACCACACGCAGAGCTCGACGACCTCGCGTTCGTGGCGGGGCAGCCGGGCCAGCGCCCGGTGGATCTCCGACATGCGACGTTCGTCGTCGACCAGGACGGCGATACGTTCCGCGTGGTCGCCCACCGGCTCGTCGTGCGAGACGAGCCGGTGCAGCAACGCCTCGGCCCGCCTCAGCCGCCGCCTGGTGTTCGACAGCAGACGGTCGGCGATGCCCAGCAGCCACGGCAGGGCCGAGTCGCGGTCGAGCACCGTCTCCGTACGCCGGCGCCAGGCGTGCAGGAACACGGTCGAGGTGAGGTCCTCGGCCTCGGACCAGTCGGCCGTACGCCGGAACACGTAGTTGTAGACGGTCTTCGCGTGCCGGTCGAAGATCCGGCCGAAGGCCTCCCGGTCGCCGCCGACGGCCCTTGCCCAGAGCTCCCGGTCGGACGGGCCTCCGGGCGGTAAGGCCGTGCCACCGGCCGGCAGGGATGCCCCTCCGGCCGGTATGGCGGGGCCGGCGTCGTTCAGTTCCATGCCCTGTACGTGTCCGGCACCCGGCCGGAGGTTCCCGATGAGTCGCTTTCGCTTCGCTGAGTCGATTTCGCGTCGACGGGTGGGACCGGCCCTGTCGGTGAGGGCAGTGGCGGGCGTCAGGCGACGCCGCCGTTGGCGTAGAGCACCTGGCCGTTGATCCAGCGGCCCGGACCGGCCAGGAACGCGACGGCCTCGGTGATGTCCTCGGGGGTGCCGAGGCGCTCCATCGGGGAGAGGCCCGCGATGGCGTCCACCACCTGCTGCGGCTTGCCGTCCAGGAACAGAGGGGTGGCGGTCGGGCCGGGCGCGACCGCGTTCACCGTCACGTCACGGCCGCGCAGCTCGCGGGCGAGGACCAGCGTCATCGCCTCGACGGCACCCTTGGTGGCCGCGTAGGCGGCGTACGTGGGCTGCTGGAGCCGGGTCACGGAGGTCGAGAAGTTGATCAGCGCACCGCCGGGCCGGAGCGTACGGGCGGCCAGCTGGGACACCACGAACGTGCCGCGCACATTGGTGCGGTGCATACGGTCGAAGGCGTCGAGGTCGAACTCGGCGACCGGCGCGAGGAGCATGGTCCCGGCCGTGTTCACCACCACGTCCACGCCTCCGTACGCCTGCTCGGCCGCCGCGAAGAGCGCGGCCATCGCGTGCTCGTCCGCCACGTCACCGCTGACCGCCGTGGCCTGCCCGCCCAGCTTCTCCACGGCCGCCAGGACCTCCTCGGCCCGCGCCTTGTCCCGGCCGTAGTGCACGACCACGGCCATCCCGTCGGCGGCCAGCCGCTCGGCGACGGCCCGGCCGATGCCGCCGGAGGCGCCGGTGACGATGGCCACGCGGGTGGTGGTGCCGGGGGTGCCGACGCTGTTGCCGTCGGTCCGGGGCTGGGTGGTGTCGGTCATGGGGATCAGCCTCCCGCTCGCCTGCTCATTTATGGACTGTCTGTCCATTAAAAATGTAGACTGATCGTCCATATACTGCAAGCAGGGCTGGTGCACCGCTGACGCGGCGCGCCGGACCCCCTGATGCGTGACGGTGAGCGGGAAGGAGCGTGGAGAGTGGCCGAGGAGCCGAAGGATTCCGTCAGGCGCGGCCGAGGCCGCCGCCCCGCGGTGGAGGTGCGCGAAGCGGTACTGGAGGCGGCCGGTGCGATGCTCTTCGAGTCGGGGCTGACCGGGATCACCTTCGAGAAGGTGGCCGCCCGCGCGGGCGCCAGCAAGATGACCCTCTACAAGTGGTGGCCCTCCCCGGGCGCCCTGGCCTTCGAGGCGTACTTCGGCGCGGTCGAGAGCACCCTCGCGTTCGCGGACACCGGGGACGTCGAGCGCGACCTCACCGCCCAGCTCCACGCCTTCGTCGGCCTGCTCACCGACCCGCGTACGGGTCACGTGATCGCCCAACTCGTGGGCGCCGCACAGTCCGACACCGCCCTGGCCGCCGCCCTCGCGGAGCACTACACCCACCCGCGCCGACTCCTCGCCGTCGAACGGCTCACCCGTGCGCAGGCCCTCGGCCAGATCCACGCCGACGTCGACCCGCAGGTCGTCGTGGACCAGCTGTGGGGCGCTTGCTACCACCGGCTGCTGTTGCCCGACGCGGCGCTCGACGCGGCGTTCGCGGACGCCTTGGTGCGTAACCTCCTGCGCGGCATCAGGAGTTGAGGCGAGGGGCTGATCCGGTCGCCCCGCATCGTGAAGACGGATGCCGTGCGCCCTGTCAGGGGGTGACCGTTGGTCCTGTGGAGAGGTCGATGGTGAACGCCACCCGATCGAGTCCGGGGCCGTCGTAGTCCGGCTTCACGGCTGAGGCCGTAAAACCGAGCCGCGTGTGAAATGCCCGGGACGCGATGTTCTCCGGGCTGGTGACGCAGTGCACGTGGCGGCGTCCATGGGACCGGGCGAGCGCGAAGAAGGCCCGGTAGAGGGTGCTCCCGATCCCGTGGCCGTGCAGTGCCGGGTCGACGCCGGCGAAGTGCACGTAGGCGGTGCCGGGCGCTGTCGGCGACATGAAGCCGACCAGGAAGGCCGCTACCTCTCCGCCGTGGTGTTCGACCAGGAAACTGGTGGTGGCGAAATGCTGGAAGTACAACCGGGGCAGCAGCAGCGCCCGTTCCGTCGACCCTGCCTCCCCTTTGAGGCCATCCCACCAGGTGTCCAGTACGGCGAGCACGCGGAGATGGTCTTCCTCGGCGAGGTGCCGGGCCGTCAGGCCGGCGGGAAGATCGTCGATCATCCGATCAGTCTGGCATTCCGCCCGACGCCCCGAAGGGGCTTGTCGGAAGTGGACGGCGACGGGCCCGGTCAGGTGAGAACCAACCAGCGCCGCCCGTCGGTGAGTTCACGGGCCGCGTCGAGATGCCCGGCGTGGCAGGCGGTCTCCGCGATGAGGGGCGCCCTGTGCCCCCCTCGTGCGTGAGGGGTGGTCTCCCGCTCCCGGGTGAGGAGGGCGATCGGCGCATCGATCTGCATCGATCTGCCGGCGTCGTGCGGTGCCACGCCGCGCCAGGGCGGTTGAGGGGCGAGCGGCTTCACGCGCCGGAGGACGAACGTGTTCGTGACGAACTTGTTCGCTACGAACATGTTCGTTACTCTCGTCGTATGACACCAGCCACCCCACCCCCCACTCCCCGCAGCCGCCGTGAGCGGCCCGCCAAGCCCGCGCTCGGTCATGCGGGCATCGTCGAGGCCGCCGTGCGGATCATGCGGGCCGAGGGGCTTCAGCGTGTGACCATGCGGCGGCTGGCGACGGAGCTGGACACCGGGCCGGCCTCGCTCTACGTCTACTTCGGGAACACGGCCGAGCTGCACGCCGCGATCCTGGAGGAGTACCTCGGCGCGGTCGACCTGAGCCCCGCGAAGGCCCCGGCCGAGGCCCAGGAGGACTGGCGGGAGCGGCTCGTCCAGGTGCTCGGGTCGTACACGGGGGTGCTCTTCGAGCACCCGAGCCTCGCGCGTTCCGCGCTCGTGGCGCGGCCCACCGGGGCGAACTACCTGGCGCTGGTGGAGGCGGTCCTCGCCCTGCTGGACGAGGGCGGGGTGCCCCCGGGGCAGGCCGCCTGGAGTGTGGACGTACTGCTCCAGCTGGCGACCGCCGCCGCTGCCGAGCAGGGCACCCGCTCGGAGACCGACCCCGCCGAGGAGGAGCACGACGCGCTGGTGGGCGCGCTGCGCGCCGCGTCCGCCGACACGTATCCGCGTATCGCCGCGCTCGGCGACGACCTGTTCTCCGGTAGCCCGCAGCAGCGCCTCGGGTGGATGTTCCGGGTGGTCGTCAACGGCGCGCTGGCCACCCCGCGCGACCTGACCTGATCCCGGCGCCAGCGCCGGTACGAATCCCGGCGCCCTTGCCGGTACGAAGTACGTCGAGAAGGAGCCACGCCATGACGACCACCACTTCACCCACGCCCACCCCCCACCACCCCGTAGCCGTCATCGGTGGCGGGCTCGGCGGCCTGATGCTCGCCCGGGTCCTGCACGTGCACGGCATCGAGGTCCCGGTCTTCGACCTGGACGCCTCGCCGGACGCACGTAAGCAGGGCGGGATGCTCGACATCCACGAGGAGACCGGGCAGGCGGCGCTGCGCGAGGCGCGTTTGCACGAGGCGTTCCTGACGAAGGTGCACCCGGGTGGTCAGGCGATGCGGCTGCTCGACAAGAACGGCTTCGTCCACCGGGAGGAAGAGGACGACGGTTCCGGGGAGCGCCCCGAGATCGACCGCGGCGATCTCCGCGATCTGCTGCTCACCTCCCTCCCGGAGGGCACCATCCGCTGGAACTCCAAGGTGGTGGCGTGCCGGGCGACGGGCGGGGAGGAGAACCGGGGCGGCCGGTACGAGGTGACGCTCGCCGACGGGTCGGTGTTCACCACCGATCTGCTCGTCGGGGCCGACGGCGCCTGGTCGCGGGTGCGGCCGCTGGTGTCCGACGCGGTGCCCGCGTACACCGGGATCTCCTTCGTGGAGGTCGACCTGTTCGACGCGGACACCCGTCACCCCGAGGCCGCGGCGCTGCTCGGCGGGGGGATGTTCTTCGGGCTCGGCGACGGGAAGGCGCTGCTGGGGCACCGCGAGACGGACGGCAGCCTGCACGTCTACGTGGCGCTGCGCACCGACGAAAGCTGGCTGAGCACGGTCGCCTTCACCGACACCGCAGCGGCGAAGGCGGCCGTGCTGGAGCACTTCGCGGACTGGGCGCCCGGTCTGCGCGGGCTCATCGCCGAGGCGGACGGGCCGCTGGTGCCCCGGCACATCCACGCCCTGCCCGCCGGCCACCGCTGGGCCCGGGTTCCGGGCGTCACGCTGCTCGGGGACGCGGCGCACCTGATGTCGCCGTTCGCCGGGGAGGGCGCGAACCTCGCGCTGATCGACGGGGCGGACCTGGGCCGTTGCCTGGCCGCGCACCCGGGGGACACGGAGGCGGCGCTCTCGGCGTACGAGGAGCTCCTCTTCCCGCGTGCCGAGCGGACGGCGGGGGAGTCCGCCGCGGGGCTGGAGGCCATTTTCGCGCCGGACGCCCCGCAGCCGCTGCTGGACATGTTCGCGGGGGCCGGCGACCCGGACGCGGAACAGGGCTGAACCCGCGAACGAACCCGCGAGCCCGGTTCCGGTTGCGGCTCCATCGGCCGGTGCCGTACGCACACACGACGGGTCCCTGGGCGTGATGCCCGGGGGCCCGTCGTGCTGGGTGCGGGGGTCGCGCGCGGGGGCGAGGGACGGGTGCGCGGTGGCTACTTCCGGTGGCCGGTCACTCGGGCGACCCAGGTGATGAAGTCGGCGGCGTCGGTGTTGGAGCCGTGCCCCTGGTCCCAGTACATCAGCGAGTCCACGTCGTCGCCGAGGCCGTGCAGGGTCGCGGCGAGGTTGCCGACGACGGTCAGCGCGGTGTCGGTGTCCTTCGTGCCCACGCGTATCCACCAGTGCTTCGCACGGCCGGGGTTGTGGCGCGCCAGGTGGTACATCGGGTTCATCAGGTCCAGCAGGGCCGGGACGTCGCTGTCCACGCGGCCGGCGGTGAGCCCGGTGGTGTCGTGGCGCTGCCCGTACGCGGTGAAGTGGCGGGCCTCGGTCGTCCCGGCGCCGAACTCGTTGTTCTCGCCGCCGGACAGGTCGAACGTGTCGAAGGCCGGGGCGGTCTTCTTCCGCGGGCCCACGTGGGTGAGGTAGTCCGTCCACGTGAAGGCCGCCCGGCCGTTCTTCCACGTGATGAAGGGGTTGGCCGTCAGGTAGGCCGAGCGGTCCGCCTCGGCGAGGCCCTTGAGGTAGGTGGTCGCGGCCGGCCGGACGTAGGTCTCCAGCAGGTAGTCGTCGTAGTTGCGCGCGGTGAGCGGGCCGAAGCCGTTCAGGCCCTTCAGACGCAAGGACGCCTGATACTCGGCGAACTGGGCCCGCAGCTCCTTGGACACGGCCTGGTCGAGCGTGCCGCTCTGCGGGGTGTTGGTGCCCCAGTTCCACTCGTACGCGCCGTCGGCGTGCTCCAGGTCGGTGATCGGGCACCAGTCGCCGCTGGCGAAGACCGCGTCGCTCGCCTCGGCCGCGCCCAACTCCTTGAGGTACGGGGCGTAGAGCGAGCTGTCCCCGGAAGCGCCGAGGAGCGCCGAGAGCGCGCCACCCGCGCTGGTGCCGGTGGAAACGATGCGGCGGGTGTTGCCGGGGATGCGGCCCTGGTTGGAACGGACGTAGCGGACGGCCGCCTTGAGGTCCACGATCGCGGCGGGCGCGGTGCCGAAGTACGTACCGTTCGCGTCGGTGAGGGTACGGCCACGGCAGCCCGGCTCCACGACGACGTACCCGGCTGCCAGGCCCAGCTTGGAGAGGCTGACCATCTGGCCCATGCCGTTCAGCATGTCGTTCGAGCCGGAGGGCGCTTCGGCGGCGCCGGTGCCGGTTGTCGGGGTGCCGGTGCCTGTCCCTGTTCCCGTCCCCGTACCGGCCGGGGGAGCGCCCGTCCCGCCGCCCATTCCGCCGAGGTCGCCCATTTCCATCGCGGCCTCGCCGACGCCGGCAGCGGTGGCCACGCTCGCGGGGAAGTAGCCGCCCACGGAATTGGAGAAGAGAATCGGCGCGTTCGTCGCGTCGACGGCCTTGCCGTCGATCCTGACGGGAACGCTGACCACCAGGCTCTGGTGCTCGGCGTCGACCGGCGAGGAGACATAGGTGATGGCCTTCCAGAAGTGGTAGGTCACCTCCTTGTCGCCGGCGTCGGTGGTGATGGTCGTGGTCAGCTCGGTGTACGCGCTCGGGTCGAAGGCCAGGGCCCCCGAATTTCCCGGCTTCCCCGCATTCCGCGAAGAGCTGCGGCTTTCCGCCTGGGCGTTCGCGGCGAATCCCCCGACCGCTGCCGCTCCTGCGACCGAGCCGAGGCCCACGACGACGGTCCTGCGTTTCACTGCCCTGTGCTTCACGGACTTCTCCCTTTGCGGCAGCCGGAACTGCCGCGCGTGCAACGGTCGCGTGCAACGGTCGCGTGCAACTGCCGCGTGTGCCGGACGACTACGCGGGTGCATTACTTCTGCGCTTTCGAACCTATGTCATGGTCCAGCAAATCTTCAACAATCCTGTTGACTTTGCTCGGCGGTGCACAGGTGAAGGAAGGGGAATGCACAGGAATGAATATGAGAATTCCCTGAATGGATATCTGAGAATTTCTCAGAATGTGCGCGGAGGCTGCTCCGGGGTCGTTCCGCTCGATATCCCTGCGGCGGGCGCGGCGACGGGCATCGGCGATGCCCGGGGGAGACCGGTGAAGGGAGAGGGGAGGAGGAAGAGGGTGTACCCACCTCTTTCCACTCTCAACATATAGCGCAAGGGGGGCCTTGCGGCAAGGCCCCCTCCGTGGCGCACAATCGGCGGCCGACCTCGGAATCCCGTGCGTCGTGTCCCCACCCCGGAGCCGCCCGCATGCCCTCCCAGCCCTCCCCGACCGCCGTCACGACCGCCTTCGCTCTCCCCGGCCGGCTCGCCGCGAAAGCCGACCCCCGGCTGATCGCCCGCGACGAGGAGCACTTCGCGGCCGTCGCGCGGGCTCTGGAGGAGTCGGTCGCCGAGCTGACCGCGCAGCTCGCCGCCGCCCGCAGGGCGCCCGGTGGCGCGGGCCGGCAGGCGATGGACCGGGACACCGAGATCCGCCGCCTCAGCGCCCGCCTGCGCACCCTGCGCCGCTTCGGCCTCGACCTCTGCCTCGGGCGGATGGTCGGCGAGGCAGAGGCGGAGGCAGGGACGGAGGCAGGGGCAAGGGCAGGGGCCGGGGCGGAGTCGGAGGCAGGAGCCGCGTCGGGGGCCGAGGCGGACGAGGGGCCGGTGTACGTCGGACGGCTCGGTCTCACCGACAGCACGGGCCGCCGGCTGCTGCTCGACTGGCGCTCCCCGGCCGCCGAGCCGTTCTTCGGGGCGACCCACGCCAACCCGATGGGCCTGGCCAGCCGCCGCAGATACCGCTGGACCGACGGCCGGATCAGCGACTACTGGGACGAGGTCTTCACCCGCGACGGGATCGACGGGCACGCCGCGCTCGACGACCAGTCCGCCTTCATCGCGAGCCTCGGCTCCCACCGCTCGCCCCGGATGCGGGACGTGCTCTCCACCATCCAGGCCGACCAGGACGCCATCATCCGTGCCGGATCGCGCGGCGCCCTCGTGGTGGACGGCGGCCCGGGTACGGGGAAGACCGTCGTGGCGCTGCACCGTTCCGCGTACCTCCTCCACTCCGACCCGAGGCTCGGCCACCGCCGGGGCGGGGTGCTCTTCGTCGGCCCGCACCGCCCGTACCTGGACTACGTCGCCGACGTCCTGCCCAGCCTCGGGGAGGAGGGCGTCCAGACCTGCGTCCTGCGCGACCTCGTCGCCGAGGGCGCCCGGGCGTCCGTGGAGCGGGACCCGGAGGTGGCGCGGCTGAAGGCGTCCCGGGAGCTGGTGGTCGAGGCGGTCGAGGCGGCCGTCCGGTTCTACGAGGAGCCGCCCGCGCGGGGCATGACGGTCACCACCCACTGGGCCGACGTCCGGCTGAGCGCCCAGGAGTGGGCGGCCGCCTTCGCGGCGGCGGAGCCCGGCACCCCGCACAACGAGGCCCGCGAACAGGTCTGGGACGAGCTCGTCACCCTCCTCGTGGACAAGCACGACGAGGACACCCCGACCGACCGGATCACCGCGTCCCTGGCGAAGAACCACGAACTGCTCGCCGCCTTCGACCGCGCCTGGCCGCTGCTCGACGCCGCCGACCTGGTCGGCGACCTCTGGTCCGTACCCGCCTACCTGCGCAAGTGCGCCCCCTGGCTGGACGCCGACGAACGGCGCCTGCTGCGGCGCGAGGACGCCCGCGCCCAGGAGTGGACCGTCTCCGACCTGCCGTTCCTGGACGCCGCCCGGCAGCGGCTCGGCGACCCGGAGGCCGCGCGCCGCAAGCGCCGGGGCGAGGCGCTGATCGCCGCCGAGAACGCGCGGATGGCCCAGACCGTCGACGCCCTGCTGGAGGCCGACGACGACGGTGAGGGCGTCATCACGATGCTCCGCGTCGGGGACATGCGCGAGGCCCTCACCGACGGGTCGGCGCTCTCCGGCGGCGACCCGGACCTGCTCGCGGGCCCGTTCGCGCACATCGTCGTCGACGAGGCCCAGGAACTCACCGACGCGGAATGGCAGATGCTGCTGCTCCGCTGCCCGTCCCGCAGCTTCACCGTCGTCGGCGACCGCGCCCAGGCCCGCCACGGCTTCACGGAGTCCTGGCGCGAACGGCTCGGGCGGATCGGGCTCGACCGGATCGAACTGGCCTCGCTGAGCGTCAACTACCGCACCCCGGCGGAGATCATGGCCGAGGCCGAACCGGTCGTCCGGGCCGCGCTGCCGGACGCGAACGTGCCGACCTCCATCCGCAGCAGCGGCGTCCCCGTCACGTACGGCCTCGTCGCCGACCTCCGCACGGTCCTCGGCGACTGGCTCGACGCCCACCCGGAGGGAACCGCCTGCGTCATCGGCGACCCGGAGTTCCGTACGACCTCCCGGGTGCGGTCCCTGACCCCCCAGCTGGCCAAGGGGCTTGAGTTCGACCTCGTGGTGCTGGTCGAGCCGGAGTCCTTCGGCACGGGCGTCGCGGGCGCCGTGGACCGCTACGTCGCGATGACCCGGGCGACGCAGCGGCTGGTCGTGCTGGCGGGCGCCTGAGCGCTCATTCGGCCAGCAGCTCCGCGAGGCCGGCGGCGGCCTTCTCGGCCGACCGCTGGTTGATCAGCCCCTCCACGGCCACGGCCCGGAGCCCGACGTTCGTACGGTGCCCCGGGCCCCGGGTCAGCAGCGCGGTGACCACGACCGGATTCAGGCCGCCGGAACCGCCGGGCGCGACCACCCGGATCGCCCGCCGGCCATCGGCGGTGGTCGGCTCGGTCGGTGTCCCCGCCTCTTCGAGCACTCCGGTGACGTGCCGCACCGCCTCGTCGAAAGGCAGCTCGACGACGAGGTCGAGCTCCTGCACGGTCTTCCTCAGCAGCTTGGCCCTGAGCCCGGTCAAGGTGCCGTCGGGCTGGGAACGGATGCCCATCCACTTCAGCGCCTGCGCCAGCACCTGGTCCTCGCTCCGGTCGTCCCCGTGAACGTCCCCGCTGCCGTCCCCGCTCCGGTTCATGCGCCCCTGCCCCTCTGCCGTCCGACCTGCCGATTCCGCTGCCACGGCCATTGTGCGACAGCGCGTTCGACCGGGCGGTTCCGGGCCACCGGGCGGTTCCGGTCCATCGGGCAGGCTCCGGGACATCGCTCAGGCTGCGGGACATCGCTCAGGCGGTGCGGGCGAGGACGAGGTCGTTGATACGGAGCATGTCGATGGCACCACCCCGGGAGTCCAGCAAGCGGCCCGTTTCGACCAGGAGTTGGGCGAGGCTGCGCTCGGGAATGACGCGGTAGGCGGAGACCGAGGTGAGGAAGGCGAGATAGCGGGCGGTGTCGTACCGCATGGGCTGCCGGAAGCGCACCGTACGCAGGTCGGTGAAGCGCCCGTCGCGCCGTATCTCGT
This sequence comes from Streptomyces sp. NBC_01335, assembly GCF_035953295.1. Taxonomy (GTDB): domain Bacteria; phylum Actinomycetota; class Actinomycetes; order Streptomycetales; family Streptomycetaceae; genus Streptomyces. The sequence goes on along the minus strand of NZ_CP108370.1, from coordinate 3,356,445 downwards.
TCACCGGCCAGCCCGGGCCCTCCACGCCGTCGACGGTGCCGGCCTCCGGGCCGTAACGGGAGGCGAGGGCGTCGTGCGGGGGTTCCTCCACGCCGTGGAAGCGGTCGATGTCGCGGAGTCCGGCGAACAGTTCGGGGTCGACCACGGCGACCGGATTCCAGAACAGGGCCAGCGAGCCGCCGGGTTCGAGGACGGAGTGGGCCAAGTCCCAGCGGCGTTCCGGGTTCACCCAGTGCCAGGAGGTGGCGGCGAACAGCAGGCCGAAACGGCGCCCGGCCGGGTCCCACTCCTCGAAGTCGCCCACCTCCACCCGCACCTGGGGATGCGCGGCCGTGTTGTGGCGCAGCACCTCGGCCATCCGGGCATCCGGCTCGACGCACACGACCGGCACACCGCGTGCCGCGAAGAGCCCGGTGGCTTTGCCGGTGCCCGCCCCGACCTCCAGCGCCGCACGGCCGCCCAGGTCCGCGTACTCCAGCACCTCGGTGACCAGCTCCTCGGCGTACCCGGGGCGCCCGCCGTCGTACACCTCGGCGACCTCGCCGAAAACCGTGCGGCGCGGGGGCCGGCCGTGCCCGGCGTCCTTGGAGCGATCCGGTGCGGTGGCCATGGGCGTCCCCCGATTCCTTGGTGCTGGACCTTCAACCTACCTTCGGGGGGCGGCGCGTCGCGTTCAGGGAGTCGCGGCGCGGCCCGGGCTCAGCGCGCGCCGGGCCGCGTTGATCACGTTGTGGGCCTCGGCGCCGTACACCGCCGATTCCTGAAGGGTCTTCCACACCCTTGTGTACAGGGCGATGTTGTCGGCATCGTTCAACCACAGCTCGGCGTGCCAGTCCTCCGCCACCACCACGCGGTCGTCGAGGATCCAGAAGCCGTTGGCGGGGACGATCTTCATGGACGCGGTGAACGGGATGATGCCCAGCTCGACCGTGTCCATCCCGATCATGCCGGTGAGGCGGTCGAGCTGGGCTGCCAGCACGGAGGGTGGGCAGATCAGCGAGCGCAAAGCGGCCTCCCACATCAGCACGTGCAGCTTGCGGCCCGGCCGGTACAGCCACTCCTGGCGTTGGGAGCGGGAGCGGACGGCGTTCTCGATGTCGGTAGCCCCGCCGAGCAGTTGGGCATAGCGCTGGATGACGTGACGTGCGTATTCGGGGGTCTGCAGGAGGCCGGCGATCACCGACTCCTCCCAGATCCACAGGGTCGCGGTGCGCTCGATCTCAGCGCTCAGGTCCTCGTGCATCGGCCTGAAGCCGTTCGCCAGTGCTCTGCGCCATGACCTGATGTGGAACTCGAACCCGGCCAGTCGGGAGGCGAGTTCGGTGTACGCACCTGGCTGCTCGGTCGCGTCGGCCCACGCGCGAAGGTCCTCGGGGGTGCCTGTCTGCCTGCCGTTCTCCAGCTTGCTGACCTTCGAACCCTGCCAGCCGAGCCGTAGCGCGAGCTGCTGACCGGTGAGCCGACCGGCGGGGCACGTGAGGCGGAGTTCGCGCAGCCGGATCCCCAACGCCGCCCGTGCCTGCTGGTAGTCGGTGCTCACCGGTCACGCGTGCTATTCGGTCGCGGCCACCTGCGCCGCGAACCGGTCGTACGAAAGGGCGTGATGCATGGCCGCGTCGCGAGCGACTGCGTAGCGCACCACGTCTGAAAGTCCGGGTCCTGCCGGTCTGATGCGTAGCCCCGTCGTGTCTCCAGTCGCCAAGCGGTGTGCTTGAAGGTTGCGAAGAGCTGTCCGAAAGTGTCCCTGTCGACCATCTCCGGCACCCGCTCCATCTCCTTGGGGCCCCAGTTCACGAGCAGTTCGCGCGGCACCGCAACCGCCATGTCGTCCGGCCCGAAGTGCTGGAGCTGTGCCAGGTCTTCGGGATCGGTCACGGGTTTCCCCTGAACGATGATCTCGCCGGTGCTGTCGTCCGTGTGCAGGGCGGGACAGCCGTCGGTCTTGCTGTCCGTACCGGTGAAGCGCAGCCGGCGAGCCATGAACGCTCTCCCTTCCAGAGATGTTGCTCAACAGCATGACCGCGGCCGCAGCCCGGTACTACATGCTCAGGCGGGGGTCAGGAGAAAACTTCGGCAATCCCGTTGGGTGGTCGAGCAAATGGGAGAAAGCAGCATATCGGTCGGAGTCCGCTCGTTCTTAACGTCCTGCTCATGGCAACCAAAGAACAGCAGCCCGCTGACCCCTTTGTGACGAAGGAGTCTCTGAAGGCCGCGTTGGCCGAAGTCGGGATCGTCCTGCCCTCGCTCGCGGTGGACGACGCCTCTCCGCAGCTGGGGCTCGTGGAGCTGGGACGCGTGCGTTCCGACGTGGCCGCGCGCTTGGCCGAGGCGCTTCGGGGAGGGGGCAGCGAGTGACGGGTTACGAGCAGCCGCAGACGATGCTCGGCCACGGTCCGCTGCCGTACCCGCGCGGCACGCTGGTCGTGGACGCGCTCAGCGGGCGGACCGGATTGCTGATGGGCGTCGTCGAAGAGCGCCTGAAGGGTTCGGGGAAGGTGGTCGGGCGGCAGGCGTTCATGCTGCCCGAAGGCGGTGGGCTGGAATGGGACGTGCCTCTGGATCGCATCAGGCCCGTTGCCGGATCGGCCTGAGTGCGCCGACGGCGGGTTCCCCGTAGTGGCCCTGCCGGGTGCGGGCGTTCCCGGCAGGGCCACCACGGGCGCGTCACAGCGGGCGCACCATGGGGGCTGCCCCGGTCAGACGACCGTGCAGGCGGATCCGCCGAGGGTGAAGGCCGACGGTTCCGCGTAGGTCCCGGTGTACGTGCCCTGGAAGCCGAAGTTCTGGGTGGCTCCGGGGTTGATGACGGCGTTGGACGTGGTGTTGTGTGCGGTGACCGCGCCGCTGGTGGGGCTGACCGTCGCGTTCCAGGCCTGGGACACCTGCTGGCCGGAGGGCAGGGTGAAGGCCAGGTTCCAGCCGTTGACGGCCGTGGTGCTGGTGTTCTTGACGGTGACGTTGGTGGTGAACCCGCCCGGCCACACGTTGGGCGTGTACTCGACCTGGCAGGCGGCCTGTCCGGCGGGCGGGGTCCCCGTGCCGCCGCCGGGCTGGGTCGTGCCGCCTCCGGTGCCGTTGCCGTTGGTGTCCTGGCCGTCGGTCACCGAGGACGAGAAGGCGGAGAGTGAGAGGCCCGCCCCGCCGATCCAGGGCTCGAAGCCGGCCTGGACGCTGGTCAGGTACCAGTTGTTGGCGGCCATGCCCTGGGTGACGGTCCGGTCGATGAAGTCCTTGACGTCGAACGACCAGCTGGTGATCGCGGACGGGGCGACGAAGGAGATCACGTCGTTTCCGCCGTTGTTGCCGGTCCAGATCTCCCAGGTACGGCCGCCGATGGTGGCGGTGCTGGTGGGCGAGCCGATGGGCTGGATGGAGCCGACCCGGTTGAACCAGATCATGATCTCCGTCTTGTTGACCCCGTCGGTCTTCGGCTGGGGGTCCAGCCAGATGTCGAACGCCGCGTCGTAGGTGGCGTTGCCGACGTACCCGTACGTCAGCGAGGTCGGAACGGCCGCGATGGTGTCGATCCGCTTGGGCAGGTTCGTCGCCGGCGAGCAGGCGGTGTAGTGGCAGCCGAGGAAGATCGACGGGTACGACTTCGGGGCACCGTTGGTGGCGGCGGAACCGTCCGCCTGGGTGACGGTGAACCCGCTGTCGTTGACGTCGATGCACTGGGTGGCGCTGGTGCCCCAGCGGTTGTTCTGGACGATGTAGCGGCCCTGGACGGTGGTGGTGCCGTACTGCTCGCAGATCTGGCCGGCGGCCTGTGCGGACTGCGTGGCCGCCTGGGTGGCGGGGGTGGCGGTGAGCAGCGCGGTGGTCGTACCCAGCATCAGCGTCAGAGCTGTCAGGAGGGTGCGTGCACGGTGTCGCATCGTGTCCTCTCGGGCAGTGGGGGAAGGCGGCGGGGCAGGCGTGGGAGCGCTCCCATCCGGGGGGACTGTAGGGGTGGCCGGGAGAGGGTGACAAGACGGTGGACCGGGTTTGTTTCGTTCGACGGGGCCTTCGACGGACCTTCGACGAGCCTTCGACGGCGCTTTCGAAGGGCGTTCGACGATCGGCTGCGGAAACGCGCGTCGAGGGTGAAGCGCTTCCGGTCAACGGGGTTTGTAGGCCCACCTGTTGCCGGTTCGTGGGTGCGCTCGGCCGGTGCGCGTGAGCGGGGCGCGGTGCGCGTGGGTGGGGCGTGGCTTTCCTGTGCCGGCCGCCGTGTCCACGTACCCGCCCGTGCCCTCGTCGTCGGCGCGCCGGCCTCGAAGAGCCGGAGATCGCGCATGAGTTCTTCCGTCAGGCGCACGGCGTGGGGAGAACTGGGACGGCTCGTTGAGGAGTTGCAGCAAGAGGAAGCCGAGGAGTGAACGTGAACGGCGGGACGCGGTGGCCGTGTCCCGCCGTTCACACTCCTGAGCGTCAGGGCTTCGGGGCGATGACCGCGGCTGTTCCGTAGGCGCAGACCTCGGTGCCGATGTCCGCGGCCGAGGTGACGTCGAAGCGCATCGCCAGCACGGCGTTGGCGCCGCGGGCGCGGGCCGCCTCGGCGAGGCGTTCCATGGCCTCGTTCCGGGTCTCCGCCAGGGTCTTGGTCAGGCCCTTCAGCTCGCCGCCGATCACCGACTTCAGGCCGGCGCCCAGCTGGGAGCCGATGTTGCGGGAGCGCACGGTGAGGCCGAACGCCTCGCCGATCACCTGCCGCACCTCGTATCCCGGTACGTCGTTGGTGGTCACGACCAGGACGTCGGACCCGTTGGTCTGGCCGCCGGTGTAGTCATCCAGGGACATGGCGTTCACCTCACGTGGAAGGGTGGTCCGGGCGTGCGCACGTGCTTCCGGGGACTCGGTGTTCCGTACGGCCGGGGCTTTCGCCGCCGGGGGCGACCACGCGGAACTCGTCGCAAGGGCGGCCGAGTTCGAGTCACCCGCTGATCCGTCTGCCCGATCCGCCCGGCCTCAGTCCGGGGCTCACGCGGGAATCCATGCCGGCCACCACCCCGGCACGCCGTCCGCGCAGAACGGTGCCGGGTAGTCGTCCGGCATCCCCAGCCAGGTGGCCGCGAACCAGACGAGGAGGAGGGTGGCGGCCGTGCCCGCCGCGACCGCCCATCCGCCGTGGAAGCGCCGCCCCAGCAACCCGTAGGGCAGCATCCAGCACAGGGTGTCGACGATCCAGAGCGGGACGAAGAGGAGGACCAGCGTGAGCGAGTTCGCGTACGAGTTCACGCCCACGTCGCAGGTGGTCCAGGCCCTGTCGATGAGGACGCAGGCGAGGGCGGCGGCGAGAAGGCCGCACACCGCACCGACGCCGCAGCCTCTGCCCCACATGATCTGCCCCCGGCGTGTGCGTTCCCCGCGTGCGGCGTACGCGACGACTACGCGTCCGTGGGCGGGGACGGACCCAGCGGTGCGGGACCAACGGTGCGGGACCTGCGGTGCGGGACCAACGGTGCGGGATCCCGCGGACCCGCGGTGCCGGACCTACGGTGCGTGATCCGGCGGTGCGGGATCCGGCGGGTCGGGATCCCGCGGCGTGATCAGATGCGTACCGCGCCGTAGAAGCTGCCGATGGTGCTCATCGACTCGTAGCGGACGTAGGCACCCGGGTAGGGGGCGTGCAGCACCCGGCCGCCACCGGCGTACAGGCCGACGTGCGAGTTGCCGTTGAAGAAGACCAGGTCACCGGGCTTCAGCGCGCTCTGCGAGACGTGGGTGCCCTGGTTGAACTGGGTGTACGTGGTGCGGGTGATCTCGACGCCGGCCTGGTGGTACGCCCACTGGGTGAGGCCCGAGCAGTCGAACGAGTTGGGGCCCGTGGTGACGGAGTGCGAGTACGGCATCCCGATCCGCGTGGCGGCGGCGGCGAGCGCGCTGGCTCCGACGGCGGACGCGGGCTGCTCGTTGCCGAGGTCGACCCGCGCACCGGCGCCGCGGCTGGCGCGCTGCTCCTGGTCGGCGAGCTGGGCGCGTTCGGCCGCGGTGAGGGTGTTCAGCAGGTGCTGGGCGGCGGCCAGCTTGGCCTGGGACGCCTTCTTGCTCTTGCCGAGCGCCTCGCGGACCTCGGCGAGTTCGCCGAGCTTGCCCTGGGCCTCCTTGCGCTCCTGCGCGAGGGAACGCTGCTTGGCCTGGATCTTCTCCAGCGACTCGGCCTGCTTGGCGGTGAGGCTGTCCAGCGCCGACGCCTGGTCGAGGAAGCTGTCCGGGTCCGAGGAGAAGAAGAGCTGCACGGAGGGGTCTATGCCGCCGCTGCGGTACTGCGCGGTGGCGATCGAACCCAGCTCACTGCGGAGGGCGTTCAGATCGCCCTGCTCGCGCGCGACCTTGTCCTGGATCGCGTCGACTTCCTTCTTGAGCTTGTCCTGCTGCTCCTTGGCCCCGTTGTACTTCTCGCTGGCCTTCTCGGCCTCCGAGTAGAGCTTGTCGACCTTCGCCTTGACCTCGCTCTTGGTCGGCTTGGGGTCGGCGTGGGCCGCCTGGGAGGTCAGGGCGACAGCGGCGGCAGCGGTGGCGGTGAGCACGGTCACGCGCGCGCGGCTCGGCGGTTTGGGACGGCGGTGGGACGCCACGGAGCGAGCTCCTTCTCATCGAGCCGCCCGCCGGGGCGCTGGGAGCTGAATCCCTGGCTCCCGGCACGTCACGGAGACGACGGCGTCTTCGCTTTCACCCGGATGGGTAGTTGATCGCGCGAAGGTTCGAGCCCCGACTTTAGTGACCACTCTGTGATCGGAGCAATCTCCACCGGGTGAATAGCGGCGCTCGGCGGGTTTCTTTACTCACAACACACGGCGTGTAACGACAACTTGACGTTTCGCGTCCGCGCCGCAGGGTTTTCCGCGCCGAGCCACCCGCATCAGTCATCCGCGTCGTTGATGCCCATTTCGACCGTTTCGAGCGATCGGTAGTAGGCGATCTTCTCCTTCAAATGCGCACGTTGATGAAGAAGTTCGGTCAGCCGGTGTTCGACCTGGAGGTCGTGCGCCTCCAGAGCCGCCAGCCGCTCCGGCACGGTCCCGTCACCCGCCTTGGCCAGCTCGGTGTAGCTCCGCATGTCCGCGATCGGCATGCCCGTCTCCCTCAGGCAGCGCAGCACCGCGAGCCACTCCAGATCGCCGGGGGAGTAGCGCCGGTGCCCGCTCGCCGAGCGCGCCACCGGCCCGAGCAGGCCGATCCGGTCGTAGTAGCGCAGGGTGTCCAGGCTGAACCCGGACTCCGCGGCGGTCTCGGCGGGCGTCAGTAATGAGGCGGTCACCGGTTCTGGTTCCATGCGGGCCATTCTGCCGCCGGTACGGGTGACGGTCCGCCGGCGTGGACGGGCCCCGGGGCGCCGGTACGGGGACGGGCGGCGGTCCACCGGTGTGGACGGGCCCCGGGTCGCCGGTGCGGACGGGCTCCGGCCCCGCCGGGCTTGATCCGGAGCGCGCTCCGGATGTGAACGTGGTTCCGGGCCCACACCGACAGGGGTCGACGCCCGCCCGCACACGAGGAGACACATGCGCTATCACTCCATCGGCGACCGGAACGTCAGCGTGCTCTGCCTGGGGGCGATGCCCTTCGGCGCACGGATCGACGAGCGGACGTCCTTCGCGCTGCTCGACCGGTTCGTCGAGCGCGGCGGCAACTTCATCGACACGGCGGACAACTACTGCTTCTGGATCGACGGCTGTACGGGCGACGAGAGCGAGACCCTGCTCGGGCGCTGGTTCGCCCGGCGCGGCAACCGGGACGAGGTGGTCCTCGCGAGCAAGCTCGGCGGCCGCCCGGTGGGTCCCGTCGGTACGGACCGGGCGGCGGACATCCTGGAGGGCCTCTCGGCCCCCGCCGTACGGGACGCCCTCAAGGGCAGCCTCGAACGTCTCGGCACCGCCCGCGTGGACCTGCTCTACCGGCACGTGGACGACCCGGACACGCCGCTGGAGGAGACCGTGCGCGTCTTCGGCGAGCTGATCGGGAGCGGCGCCGTCGGCATGGCGGGCGTCAGCAACCTGACCGCCGCACGCCTGCGCGCCACCGAGGAAGCCGCCGCCGCGCTCGGCCTGCCCGACGCCGTCGCGCTCCAGCAACGCCATACGTACCTCCGCCCCCTGCCCGGTACGGACTTCGGGGTCCAGCGGTACGCGGACGACGCGGTCCTCGCCGAGGTGCGCCGGAGGCCGGACCTGACCCTGCTCGCCTACACGGCCCTCCTCGAAGGCGCCTACTCCAATCCGACCAAGCCGCTCCCCGCCCCGTACGACCACCCCGCCTCGCACCGGCAGCTGGCCGCGCTGCGCGAGGTCGCGGCGGAGACCGGCGCCACCGTCAACCAGGTCGTGTACGCCTGGCTCCTGGGCGGCGACCCGGCCGCGCTGCCGGTGATCGGCGTCTCCACCCTCGGGCAACTGGACGAGGCCCTGGAGGCGGTGGACGTCGAACTCGCCCCGGAACAGCGCGCGTTCCTGGACGCGGCGCGCGCGGAGCCGCTGCCGGGGGAGTGGGGCCCTGCGGGAGACGTGCGTAGCGGGAACTGAGTCCGCCGTACCGGCGTCGTGCCGTTCATGGCACACGGAGGAAGCACGATGGGCGAGGAACCGACATGGCTGGAGCTTCTGTTCGCCTTCGTCGTGACGGCGTTGGTACCGACTGCCGTCGGGCTGACGGTGATCTGTTCCGTCGTGGGGCTGACGCTGTGGGCGCGGGCGACGCTCCGGCGACGCCGGACCGCGAAGCGGCAGCCTCCCGGGCCTGCGGTGCCGAAGGCGCCCGAGGATCTGGAACAGGTCTCCTGACTCGGCTCCGTCCGGCGCGATCCGGCGTGATCCGGTGGTCCGCTCGCCGAGATCACCGCGGGCCGCCCACGGGTGGCGGCGGACCTGCTCGACGGCCTCGGCGAGAGGGCGGAACGGATCGGCGGCGTACGGGTGGAGCGAGAGATCATCCAGGACACCCTGGCCCGCGCCCTCGTCGACGCCGGCGAACACGTCCGTGCGGCCGAGCTGTTGCACCGCCGCACCACCACCCGCCACCACCACGTCTACGAGGATCTCCTCCTCGCGGGCACCGTGTGGCTCCTGCCGGGTCGGGGTGCGGAGAGCAGCGTTACGTCCGTCCGGGTGATCGTGAGGCGGACCAGGGCACCGCGTCCGGGCGCGGGGCTAGGTTGCTGTCACTTGGAGACGGCTTCGGGCAGCTTCGGACGCTTCAGGCAGCTTCAGACAGCTTTGGACGGATTTCCCGGAGGGCACTGATGGCCATTCCCGTTCTGGACCATGCCGCGAACGGCTACTCGCTGGCGCACGCCTACTGGATGGGCCGGGCGGCGGGGCTGGCCTCGCTGGACCGGGCCGGTATCGAGGCTCAGGCAGGCGCGTGGGGGTTCGGCCGGGTGCGGTACTTCGAGTCCTCGCACGCCATGCCGTTCCCGATCGAGGACACCCAGGCGTACGTCATGGCCAGCGACCGCATGATCGTCACCGGCTTCCGTGGCACCGAGGTCACGAAGATCCGGGACTGGCTCACCGACGTCGACACCCCGCCGGTGCCCGGCCCCGGGAAGAGGGGCTTCGTCCACTACGGCTTCCACCAGGCCCTGGAGTCGGTCTATCCGCAGGTCCGCGACACCATCCAGGAGTTCCGCGACCACGGGCAGAGCATCTGGTTCACCGGACACAGCCTCGGCGCGGCCCTGACCATGCTGGCCGCCACCCGCCTGTACTTCGAGCAGCCGCAGCTGCTCGCGCACGGCGTGTACACGTTCGGCCAGCCCCGCACCTGCGAGCGTCTGATGGCCGCCGCGCACAACAAAGTCTTCGCCGACCGCTGTTATCGCTTCGTCAACAACAACGACATCGTCCCGCAGTTGCCGCCGGAGCCCGTGTACACGCACGTCGACGCGCTGCGCTACTTCGACGCCTCCGGCAGGCTCCACGAGTCGATGCCGCTGATCGCGAAGCTGCAGGACCGGGTACGGGGCGTGGGGGCCGACCTGCTCGCTCCCGAGACGGACGCCGTCAAGGACCATCATCTGCCCAGCTACCTGGCCGCGTTCGAGAAGAACCTCACCGCGGCCGACTGAACAGCGCCGGCACCGGAGCAGAGCCGGTAACGAGCGCGAGAGTCAGCCCGCTTGGGCCCGCCTGCTACGGCGCCTTCGGACCTCACGCACGCGCTGCCAGACAGTCGCGACCTGAAGCAGCACCGCGCAGGCGATGAACCATCCTGACTCGTCTCCGTTCAGATACGCCTGCGTAGTCGTCCGAGAGGCGCTCTGCTCGGTGTATTGCAGGCTGGTACGGGCGGAGAGCCCGTGGATCCGAGTCGGCGGCGCATCTCCCAGACGCGAGGACCATGGTGCTGGACGCGCAGGTTGCCAGGCCGCTTACGCGGCATCAGCGCTTCGGACTGCAGTCGTGGCCGGCATCGTGCCGGCCCAACGCCTACGCAGCCAGGGTTCAGCGGGACAGCCCTTGGGCGCGGTACCGGTGCTGAAATGGCCTCCATGGCAGACACCCCGATCCGTACCCGCCCGCCCGCGGCCCACGACACCGACCTGATCGTCGTCGGGGGCGGACCGGCCGGCTGTGCCGCCGCCCGCATGGCGGCGAGTGTCGGCATGCGCTCGATCCTGATCGAGCCGGACTCGCTGTGCCGCAATCTCCACCGCATCGGGGCGCTGAACAACGTCCTCGGCGGGCACACCAGCGGTCCCGCGCTTGCCGATGCCATCACCGCGGAGCTGGAGAGCACGGAGTCGTGCCGCCTGGAGCTCGGTCGCCGCGTCGTCGCACTCGGGGCGGGCGACGACCGTGTCACCGCCACCTTGGACAGCGGGAGACGCCTGACCGCTCCGTACGCGGTGGTGGCCACCGGCGTGGGCCCGCTCCAGCCGGGCGACGTCCCGTGGATCACGGCTTCCGGCGGCCTCACCCTGCCCCCGCTCTGGGAGGCCGACGGGGACGACACCGAGGGCCGTGCGCTCCTCGTCCTCGGCGGTGACCGGCCGATCGGTACCTTTCTCCGCGCCCACCCGGACACCGGCACCCGTCTCCTCGTGGCATATCCCGAGGCGGACGCGTACAAGATCGAGGAGATCCGCGACGATCCCCGGGTCACCCTCCTGCCCGTCTCGCACCTCACCCTGGGCGTCTCCGGAGCCGGGGCGGTGACGGCGGACCTGGTGATCCGGCACGGCGCGCGGCGCACGGTCACGGCGGACGCCGTGTACCTCAGCGTCGGGAGCGCACCCGTCGCCCCGGCCGGGGACCTCGTCCGGGAAGCCGACGGATACTGCCCTCCGGGCGCCCAGCACCCCCGCATCACCGTGGCAGGTGACCTGCGGTCCGCCCGCTTCCAACGGGTCATGACCGCCATGGGCTCCGGCGGCGAGGCCGCGCTGCGTGCCTACTACGCGGCACGGGAGCTGCCTGTCGGCTGACGGCCGGTTCGCCGCCCGGTGGGGCGGCCGCAGCGCATAGGGTGACCCGGTGTTCTCAGACATAGGTTTCTACGAGCTGGTCGGCATGTCGGTGCTGGCACTGCTCTTCCTCGCCGTGCCGTCGTTCATCGCCTACAACCGGCGGGTGCAGCGCCTCCGGCTGGTCATCCTGGTCAACGCGCTGGGTGCCTGCACCGGTGTGTTCTGGTTCGTGGCCCTGTACATGGCGTTGAGGATGCGTACCGAATCCGACCCCGACCCCGAATCCGCCCCTGCGCCGGGCGGTCGGCTCGGCGTCTGAATCCGCAGCGCTGCGCCGCGCGTTACCTGTTCCGCGCATGGCCCGTTCGGCATGGTCCGTTCGGAGGGTGGCGTGCCGCTACGCGGGGGGTGGCGAAGTTCGTGATCACGCGCAAGGGTTGTTTTTTCCGAAACTGGGACAACCGTGCCCACGGCGTGATTTACGGTGAGCGCGTCATCATGTTCTGTGCGCTTGGGAGCGCATGGAGCGGCCCCCGGGGGTGCTGGAACACCGTCCGAGGGCCTTCACCACGAGTGGATAGAGACTCGGGATGCTTTGGCATGCTATCTCGCCGGTGTTGGGCACCGGGCGGCGTTCGGGCGGATTGATCGGCTCGCGTCGGATGAACAGTGACGCGAAGATCATCATTCTGTACTTGGAGAGCCTCCCCTCCGCGCAACGGCCCCGGGCGTTGGGCCCGTTGTGGGATTTCGCGCGGGACGCGGGAATCAGACCCGGTCCGTACCAGAAGGCCAAGAAGTTCCTGAAGCGCGAGGGCTATCTCCACGAGTGGTCGTACCCGCGTTCCGGTGGCCGGTGGGCCACGGCGCAGATCCTCTCCAATGCGCCGACCACGCGCCGGCAGGCGGAGGAGTACTGGAACCGCTGCCGGGAGTATCGGGGCGCCGATGACGACGAGTTGGACGAGGTGTCCGCGCCCCCTGCGGACCTCGCATTTCCGCAGGTCGCGCCGAGTGACCACTTTCCGGCGCCCGGAGATCCGAGACTTCGGTCGATCGGTGGCCATCCACCACACGTACAAACTCTGGAGAACTCATACCCCCTACCCTCCGGGCGCGTTCGCAGTTCGAAAGCTGAACGAAAGGCGTGCGGAAGCGAGTTCGAGAAGGTCTCGCAATTCGCGGCGGAGGACGGCGAAGGCTTCTGGACCGAGCCTCCGGAGTGGCTGAACGGCCTGGAGTCCCCGGAGGGGGAGAGGGAGCGGGGTGAGCCGGTGGCGGGGCCCGCACCCGTGGCGTCGGTGTCGGTGCCTGTGCCGTTGCCTGCGCCTGTGCCCGCACCTGGGCCGCGTGCATCCGTGCCGGCGGCCCCTGAGTCCGTACGGGTACCGGTCGAGGAACCCGTACGCGTACCCACACCCGTACGCGTACCCGCACCCGCACCGGAGCCCGCGCCGAAGCCGGTGGCGGAGTGGGGTGCCGAGGAGGTGGAGGCGGAGCGGGTGCTGCTGTCGTTGGGGCGGGCTTCGAGCCAGTTGCGTCTGGGCGCGCAGGAGGCGCGGCAACTGGTCGATCTGGCGGCGGAGTGGATGCGGCGGGGTGTGTCGGCGGCCGAACTGAAGCAAGCACTGGTGTCGTTGCTGCCGGAGAGCGGGGTCTACTGGCCACCGGGGTTCGTACGGAAGCGGCTGGAGAGCAGGATGCCCGCGCCGCCGGATCATCTCGTCGGCGGGCCGGATGCGGTGGCCGTGGACGCGTCGCGTCCCCAGGGTGTGCGTACCCGGGGTGCGCATCCCCAGGGTGTGGAGGAGGAGCCCGCGTTCACGGCGCCGTTGCCGCTCGTGACCTGCGAGGGGTCGGGTGACGAGCATGTGTTCCGGGCGATGCCCGGCGAGGTGTTGTGCGGCCAGTGCCGGTCGGCGGAGGCCTGGGCGGCGTGGGCGGCCCACCGGGAGGCCGCGGCGCGGGCCCGGGGCGAGGACGGGCTGACCGGAGACGGCAAGGGCGGCTGGCGCGATGTCCACGTGGGTGCCGCCGTCCCGCCCGGCGCGGAACACGACCCGGCCGAAGAGGCGGCCGCCTATGCCGCACTGGAGCGGTGAACCGGTGCGCAATGGCGTGAGATACCGCGGGGCGGCGCGCGGCGACTCGCCGGGCCGCGCCGTGGGCGCCGGTGGGAGCATGTCACCCGTCCGAGTGGGTTGGCCGCAATTTCCGTGCAGGTCTTCGAATTCCCCGTCGATAGAAGGCAGATGGGGCGCGTTTTTTCGTACGGCGTTTCGTACGTCAACGCTTCCGCGTTCGAAAGCTGCATGGGTGGCAGAGTGTGGCGTTTCGCCCATCGGGCGTGTTGTGCGAGGACAATGACTCGGGCGGTTCGATAGCAGAGGCGACGACCTGACCCTCTCCCGCGTTTCTGCCTAAGGAGGACCGGTGACGGACAGCTGGGGGACTCTGGGTACCGAGTCCGTGGACAGGATTCGTACACGGGAGCGCGCCCAACTGCTGGACGCGGCCCGCGCGATGTTCGGCACGTACGGTTATGCGCAGACCACCGACGAGGAAGTCTGCGAAAAAGCCGGTGTTCCGGTGTCGATGCTGTACGAGGAATACGGTTCGCTGGAAGGCCTGTTGATCGCCCTGCACGACTGGGTGACGACCAAGGGCCTGCGAGCCGCCGAGAACGCCATGATGGCCGAGGGCATGGACGAGTGCTCGATGGCCGAGCGCACGAGGGTCCTGTTCGACGCCTACGTGAAGGCGGTGACCGAGGACCCCCGCGAGGCCCGGGTCACCTTCGTCGAGGTGCTCGGCGTGAGCCATGTGGTGGACGCGCACTGCAAGCGGTGGCGTGACGTGTGGGCGCACTGGCTGACCGGTGAGACCCAGCGCGCGGTGGCGCGGGGCGAGGCGGAAGAGGGCGACCACAAGGCGGACGTGCTCGTCATGGTGGGTACGGTCCACGAGCTCATGGCCCACCACACCCGGCGGTCCCGGCGGGCCCGCCCCGAAGAGGTCTCGCGCGAGCTGTGGGAGCTGGCGCTGTCGATGCTGGGGACGCAGCGCGCGGGCTGACCGCCGCCTGGGCCGGAGCCCGTTGACGTACGGCCGGTACGCGGGAGACGCCCCGCGTACCGGCCGTACGTGCTCCGGCCGGTCGGGTGCGGGTCAGCGCACGTCGACGTAGTCGCCGGTGGCCGTGGCGGTGCCGGTGGTGGGCGTACCGCCGAAGGTCCAGCGCCAGTAGCCGTCCGCCGAGGCGGTGACGGTCGTCTTCAGGGCGCCGGTGGAGCCGGGGCCTGTGCGGCCGGAGCGGTGGAGAGTGCGGTCGGCGCCGGCGCCCCGGCGAGCGCCACGACCGTGCCGGTTCTGTGAACTGCCCTCAAAAAAGATCCCCTTGGCCGCGTACGTGAGCGCACGGAACGTGCGGAATGTACGGAGACGCAGGCCCCGCCTGCCAGGGCAAGTCACCGGCAGGCGGGGGGCCGCAGATTATCAGTGGCATGAGCACGTTCCGAAGGCGGGGTGAAGGAACTGTGCGCGCGGACGCTCGGATCAGAGCGCGGGCTCGGGCACGAGGACCCGCTCCGGTCCGGGTGCGGGGGTCCGCTCGGGGGCGGGAGTCCGCTCGGCCCCGGGTGCGTACCGGCCGCCGATCGACCACGCCTCGTGCATCGTGTCCGCGAAGGCCGCGGCCAGCTTGTGCTCGCCGCTCGGGCCGGGGTGCGTGCCGTCGTACGTATCGGTGTGGATGTCGTAGCCGGACGGGTGCCGGGCCAGCAGCACCGGGGAACCCGGGGCGGAGAGGTCCGCGACGGCCTCGGCGAGCAGGGTGTTGAAACGCGCGCAGGCGTCGGCGAAGGGCGCGTCGGACTCGGCCCGGATGTTCGGGATGACCGGCAGTAGCACGAGCCTGACGTGCGGGTTCGCGGCGCGGGCGGCGGCGATGAAGGCGCGCGCGTTCGCCGCGGTCTGCTCGCTGTCGGTGTAGAAGCCGAGGTCGATCAGACCGAGCGACACCAGCAGCACGTCCGCGCGGGAGGTGCGCACCGCCTCCTCGATCAGCGGTGCCATGTGCAGCCAGCCCTCGCCCCAGCCGGACAGATGCCGGCGGGCCGGGGCCGGGAAGGACGGGTCGGCGTACGCGGTGGAGACGGCGGCGTCCGCCTCGGCGTCGTACAGCCCGGTGCGCGGGCCGACGATGGCGTACCCGCCCCCGCCGAGGGTCGCTTCCAGGTGCTGCCACATCCGGTGGCGCCAGGTGAAGTCGCCCGCCCGGCCCACCGTCATGGAGTCGCCGACGAAGAGGAAGCGCACGGCGTCCGGCCGATCGGTCGCGTGGCGGGTCATGCCCCACCGCCGCAGGGCGTGGAGTCGGCGGCGGCAGACAGGGAACGCATGCCGTCATCATCCCCGATCCCGCATTCGGGCCGCACCGTGATGATGGACACTTGCGCCATGCGTGCCTCTCTCACCGCCCTCGGTACCGCCGCCCTGCTGCTCCTCGCGGGGACCGTTCCGGCCCGGGCGGACGGCGGCGCCGACCAGACCTTCACCATCGAGGACCCGCGGATCACCGAGTCCAGCGGCCTCGCCGCGAGCCGCATCCACCCCGGCGTCTACTGGACCCACAACGACAGCGACGACGGCCCCTACCTCTACGCCGTCGACTCCCGCACCGGCGAGACCGTCGCCACCGTCACCATGACCGGAGTGGGGCAGCCGCGCGACGTGGAGGCGATCTCCCTCGGCCCGGACGGGAACCTCTACGTCGGCGACATCGGCGACAACCTCAACGGCACCTGGGACCACGTCTGGATCTACCGCCTCCCCGAACCGAAGGTCCTGAAGGACGTCACGGTGCGCGCCACCCAGTTCGACGTGGTGTACGCGGACGGGGCCCGGGACGCCGAGGCGCTGATGGTCCACCCGAAGACCGGCCGGGTCTGGATCGCCTCCAAGAACCAGGCCGGCGGCGGCCTCTACGAGGGCCCGGCGCACCTCTCCACCAGTGGGAACAACGTCTTCCGCCGCGTCGCCGAGGTGCCGTGGGTGACCGACGGCGCGTTCTCCCCGGACGGTACGCGGCTGGTGCTGCGCGGCTACCTCGGCGCCGACGCGTACACCTTCGACAACGGGAAGCTCGGCGACGAGCGCGGCGTGGGCGCCGGGTTCCAGGGGCAGGCCGAGTCGGTCACGTACACGGCGGACGGTACGGCCCTGATGCTCGGCTCCGAGGGGAAGCGGAGCGAGGTCCGGCGCCTGGAGGTGAAGGGCACCAACGCGGCCCAGGCCACCCCCGAACCCAGCGCGTCGGGCGGGGCTCCGGCCACCGGCGGCGGCTCCTCCGGCGGTGCGGCCTCTTCCGCGTCGGCCGGGGGGAAGGGGGCCGGGGGCGACAGCGACGGTGGCGGTGACGGGGGAGCGGCCGGGAAGGCCGGGAAGGGCGGAACGCTGCTCGGGGGCCTCGTGGTGATCGGCGCGGTGTGGTTCGTGCTCCGGACGAAGCGGCGGCGTACGGGCGGCTGACGGGGCGACGGCGGGGGTGGGCGGGGTGGGTGCGGCGTTTACCCAGGATTGACGGTGCGAAACCTGTTTGCACAGCGTTGTCACAGCCATGCCATACGATGCGCACATCCGTTCGCTCATTTTACTTCCGCTTGAGGATTCACACGCCATGTCTTTCGGTGCCAAGTCCCGTCATGTCCGCGGTATATCCGCCGCCGTCGCACTTCTCGCCATCGGCGCGTCCGGATGCTCGGTCGCCGAGAGCGCCAAGGACGGCATCAAGAAGGCCGCGCGTCAGCGGTCGGTCTTCTCGCTCGACGTGGGCGACTGCTACAACCCGAACACGGCCCCCGCCGCAGCGGGCGAGGAGGCGACCGAGGAGCTCGCGATCGAGGTCGTGCCGTGCGCCGAGCCGCACCAGGCGCAGATCTACGGGGAGTTCGACCTGGATGACGGCGCCTACCCCGGTGACGACGCGCTCACCGAGGCCTCGGACACCCGCTGCGCGGTCGAGGAGAAGAAGTTCGCGCCCGACACCTGGGCGATCCCGACGGACGTCGGCGGCTCGTACTACCAGCCCACCAAGGAGACCTGGGCGACCGGCGACCGCAAGGTCAGCTGCTCGTACAGCAAGGACTCCGGCAAGATCACCGGCACGCTGAAGAGCAAGCCGCTGAGCGCCGACGCGGCCGCCTACCTCAAGAACGAGTACGCCTACTACGACGCGCTCTGGTCCAAGCAGCCCGAGGCCGAAACGGTCGAGGACGACCTCGCGGGCTACAAGGCGCAGTCGGCCGCCGTCGCCGCCGCACTCGACGCCCACCTCGCCGCGCTCCAGGGCGTCAAGCAGCCCGAGACGGTCAAGCTGCGCGCGCAGCTGGAGGCCGCCGACAAGAAGTGGAAGGAAGCAGCGAACGCCGCCGACGCGGACTCGCTCTACGCCCCGTACTCCTCGGCCTACGACGCCATCGACCCGGCCAAGTCCGTCGCCGCCCGCAAGGAACTCGGCCTCGCCACCACCGTCCCGGACGACATGGCGGCCGGCTGGACCAGCTGACGGCCCGGGAGCCCCGTGCTGGGCTCCCCGTCCTGGAGCAGTGCCGTGGAAGGGCCGGTGCCGGGGGCGCCGGCCCTTCCACGCGAGCGGTGCACGATCCGGGTGGACCGGTTGGCGGAGTGCAGGTTCGTTTCGCCGCCATCCGTACGAGTGAGGTAGGGATGCGGGGCTCCGCCCGGTGGGCAGAAGAGGGCCGCGACAACTCCCCCCAGCAGAGAGACCCACCGATGCGTCTTCGCTCCGCCTTCCCCGCCGTTCTCGGCGCCGCCCTCCTCTTCGCCGCCGTCCCCACGTCGGCCTCGGCCGCCGAAGGGCAGTTCCGCTACGACTACGTGACCGCCGAGGGATACGACGCGACGGGCTTCCTCAACAACCCGCCCAACGGCGTGTGCATCAACCTCCCGGGCGTCGACTCGGAGAACCCTGAGCCCGCCCACTCGCCGAAGAACCGCACGGACACCGTGGCGACGGTCTACGCGGACGCCGACTGCGAGGGCGCCTCCTTCAACCTCCGCCCGCACACCGGCGGAGGCACGGAGCGACTGAAGGTCCGGTCGGTCTCCTTCGGACCGATTCCCAGCGAGGACTGACCGGGCGGGGCGCCGCCTGCGGTCGAGTTCCCCCGCCCGGGTTGGTGTTGGTACCGACCCGGGCGCATCCGCTCGAACGGCCCGGGTCCGCCGTCCCACGACCCGGGCCCGCCGTCCCACGACCCGGGCGCCGCCCGACGCCCCGGGCGCGCCGCCCGAGCGACGCGAGGCGCCGGACCGTCAGGCGGGCGGGCCTGCGGTGGTGAGGGTGCAGAGGCGCTTGGTGGCCCGGGTCAGGGCCACGTACAAGTCCCTCTCCCCGCCGGGGCGGGCCGTGACGATCTCCTCGGGGTTCACGACGACGACCCCGTCGAACTCCAGGCCGCGCGCCTCGGACGCCGGCACGATCCTTGCGTGGCGGGCGACGCCCCCCGCCGTCAGCTCGCCCACCCTGGCGTCCGCACAGACCACTCCCAGCAACTCGCCCGGGTGCGCGGCGCTCTGGGCGCGGAGCTCCCGGACGAGGGCGGTGACCAACTCGTCCGGAGACGTGGTCACGGTGCGCGGACTCTCACCGCTCCGCAGCGACCGGGTGGGCTTCTGGTCCGGAGCGATCCGCGCGAGCAGGCCCCGTACGCTCTCCAGGATCTCCTGCGTGGTGCGGTAACTGACAGTCAGGTTGTGCAGTCTGAAGCGCGGCCCGACGTGCGGGCTCAGCGCCTCCTTCCAGTCGCGCGCCGTCGCGACCGGGCCCGCCTGGGCGAAGTCGCCCACCAGCGTCATCGCCCGCGCCGGACAGCGGCGGACGATCATCCGCCACTGCATGGCGGTCAGCTCCTGCGCCTCGTCGACGACGACGTGCCCGTACGTCCGCTCCGGCGGGCCGTCGACCAGGCTCGCCGCCTCGTCCAGCAACGGCACATCGGCCTCCGTCCACGGGGCGTCCGGACCGCGCAGCAGCAGGGACCGCTCCCGCGCGGTCAGGCGCGGCAGGCGCTCGGCGAGCGCGTCGGCGTCCGTCAGGAGCGCCTCCACCAGGTCACCCGGTACCAGCCGCGGCCACAACGCCTCGACCGCCCGGTCGAAACCGGCGTCGTCGAGGAGATCCTCCCGGAGCGCGTCCAGGTCCAGTTCGTGGACCGGACCCGAGTCCGCCGCACCCTCGGCTCGGTGCTGGGCGGCTCCCGTGAACCGGTCGAGGTCCAGGCCCGTCATCGCGACGGCATCGGCGTCGATCTGCTCCAGGAGGTCGCCCATGTCCCGTTGCATCGCGTCGGTGACGGCGTCGACCAGGAGCTCCTTGAACACCTGGCGCGCGGGATTGTGCCCCGGCGCGGCCGCCACGGCGGCGTCGCGGGCCGCGGCGACCTCCTCGCCCGAGAGGCCGACCAGTTCCTGTCCGACGCGGACGGTGAAGTCGCCTGCGGGGGCCTGGCGGACGCGCAGCAGGCCGGCCAGGGCGTCGGCGAGGTCCGTGCAGCCCTTGATCCGGTCGGTGTCGAACGGGTCGACCACGTCGGCGTCCGGAGTGTCCACCGCGACCGTGGGCACCCCGGCGGCCAGTTCCCGGCAGGTCGCCAGCACGACGTCGTTCTCGCCGAGCGAGGGGAGGACCTGGGAGATGTAGTCGAGGAACCGGGCGTTCGGACCCACCACCAGAACGCCTTCCTCCGCCGCGCGCGGGAACGCGTACAGGACGTAGGCCGCCCGGTGCAGGGCGACCACCGTCTTGCCGGTGCCGGGCCCGCCCTGCACCACGGTCACCCCGCGGTGCGCGGAGCGGACGATCTCGTCCTGCTCGGCCTGGAGCGTCGCGACGGCCGCGTGCATCCTGCCCGTACGGCGTGCCGACAGCGCCTCGGTCAACGGGCCGTCCCCCACGACGTCCTCGTCGGTCGGGTCGGACCCGTCCAGCAGTTCGTCGCTCACCGAGACGACCGTGCGCTCCTCGACGCGCAGGTGCCGGCGGCGCCGCAGGTCCATCGGGTGGACCGGCGTCGCCTCGTAGAAGGGCCGCGCCGCGTTCGCGCGCCAGTCCACGAGCAGCGGCAGGTCACTCTCCTCCGTGTGCAGCCCGATCCGCCCGATGCGCAGGACCATGCCGTCGGTCCAGTCGATGCGCCCGAAGACCAGCCCCTTTTCGGCACCCTCCAGCCGGCCGATTTCCTTGGTCAGACGCTCGGTGGCGATTTCTCTCTCATATGCCTCGCCGGCGCTGTCCGCCGGGGATTTCAGCACCTGCACCCGGTGCGCTCGCGCCTCGGAAATCCGTTCGGCGAGCAACTCGTAGAGGGAAGACACGTAATCCCGCTCCG
The DNA here is from genome assembly GCF_035953295.1 of Streptomyces sp. NBC_01335. GTDB lineage: Bacteria > Actinomycetota > Actinomycetes > Streptomycetales > Streptomycetaceae > Streptomyces. The sequence goes on along the minus strand of NZ_CP108370.1, from coordinate 3,335,652 downwards.
AGTCAAGTGCACGCGTGGCGGGATCATTCGGGTTCGACAACAGGAGGCTCCTTCGATTCGAGCCCACACCCTAGGGTCATCGCCCCCGGAAGATAAGTCTTGACTTACCTGGGGAATTGCGGCCTCGCGGCGGGGTGCGGGCGGAGGTGAAGGCGCCCCGGACGTGCGGGCCAGGGAGGGAGCGGGCGATGAAACGGGCCGATACGGGTCCGATGCGGGTCCGATACGGAAGAGCCTGAATGCGTGATGGCTGCCCGTGTGGCATATCCCGCGTATTCAGGCTCTTCCGTCCGTCGCTCTTGGCTGCTCACAAACCCCGTTGATCCGAATCAGTCGAAGAACGCGACGATTCCATTCACCCAGATCGCGAGGAATGCAAGGGCCACCACCAGGCAACCGACGCCCGCCAGCACACCACCGACCGTCCACGGCTCGAAGGGTGCCTCGTGGCCCCCTCCCAGGTCCTCCCGGTAGGAGGTGGGGCCCTCCCAGTCGACGGGGTGTCCCAGCTTCTCGGCGCAGGCGGTCCGTACCCCGGTCAGCTGTCCCTCCGCGAAGGCGGTGGCGGCCTTCGCCTCGGGACCGTGCCAGGCGAGGGCCTTCATCCGCCGCCCGGGCGACCCGTACCGCGCCTCGAAGGCGGCGGTCTCGTCGGCGTTCCGGTCCTCTTCGAGGTACATCCAGCGGCCGGCCTCGGCGGAGTCGCCGTAGAGCCGGTACACCTCGGCCAGACGACGGCGGAGTGTCAGGTCGTGCGGGAAGGACGAGACGAGACCGCGCAGGCGCTGGCGCGCGACGGGAACCCGGCCGGCGGCCAGGTCCGCATCGATTCGGGCGAGGGTCTCTCTCAGGGGCATGAGCGCATGTTCGTGCATCGCACTGACCTGCGTCTAACCGGTTTTGTCCCTCACCCCCCTCGCTCACCACTCGCTCGTCCTTGCTCCACCGCCCGTTGCGGGACGGGCTTCCGGGGCGCGGAGTGGGGCATGCGGGCAGTCTGCTCCTGGCCGCTGACATCCCTACCCGGCAGCGGCCGAGGCGTCGTGCGGGTCCTTCCCGCCGAGGGGCACCACGAGCAGACGCATGTGCGACGGGGCGCAGGCGATCACGAACTCGGTCTCCCGGTAGCGACACTCGGCGACCTCCCACGTGGACCGGACGATCTGCGGGTCCGACGCCTTGCGCCCGCGGACTCGGCCGACCTCGATCTCCTTGACCGGCAGGACGCGCCGCCCGCGCTTCCCCGCCTTGGAGGGCGGCAGGCGCAAGGCGGTCTTGGAGGCCGCGAGGTGGACGACGGCTGGTTCGCAGAACGGCTGATCGCCGAGAAGGCATGCCTCGACAAGAACCACTTCGCCCCTCGCGAAGGCGCGGCCCTCGGCCTCTGCCCGCCGCTTCGCGCCGAGGTTGGGAAACAGGAGGGTGAGCACAGCCCCCACCGCCTGATCCACCAGGAAATCGATCACTCGCCATCCGCCCGTGGTTCGCGGCGCCCGTCCGCGCCGACCGCGAACCGGACCCCGCACCGCGGAGCCGCCGCGTTCACCGTACCGAGAGGGCGCGGTCCGCGAACGGCCGGGCCGAGGCCGGAGACTGCCCAGCCCTGGGCGAGACGACCCAGCCGGGGGCCGTGGTCCTGCCCGGCCGCCCCGCCGGTGCTCCGGCCGGCCCTCACCTCTACGCTCTCCTCCCATGCCGACCACCTCCGCACTCCTCGTCATCGACATGCAGAACGACACGGTGGCCCTCGCCCACCGGGCCGCCGAGACCGTGGCCGTCATCGCGGAGCTGCGTCAACGCGCCTTCGAGGCAGGCGCGTTGGTCGTCACGGTGCAGGACGGCGGCGGCGGGCTCGAAGTCGGCTCCGTGGGCTGGCAGGTCGTGCCCGAACTCGCGCCCGGGGCAGGGCAGCCGGTCGTCCGCAAGACCGCCCCGGACAGCTTCCTCGGCACCGGCCTCGACGGCCTGCTGAGGGCGCACGGGGTCACCGAGGTCGTCGTCACCGGGTTCGCCACCGAGATCTGCGTCGACACCACGGCACGCTCCGCGCTGAGCCACGGGTACGACCTGGTCGTGGTGGCGGACGGCCACACCACCTCCGTGCGGGGCGCCGGCGACGCGGCGTACGCGACCCCGGACCGGTCGGTCGCGCACCACAACGAGATCTTCCGGAACCTCGGCTACCCCGGGCGCCGCATCCGGGTGCTGCCCGCCTCGGAGGTGGACTTCGCCTCCGGGGAAAGCGCCCCGGCTGCCGAAGTCGAGTCGCCCGAGCCCGAGTTCGTACGCGCCACCAGAGCCTCGTACGACGTCATGGCCGCCGAGTACTCCGCCCGGTTCGGTGCCGAACTGGACGCCAAGCCGCTGGAACGCGCGCTGCTCGCCGGGTTCGTGGAGCTCGTACGGGAGACCGGCGGAGGCAGGCCGATCGCCGACGTGGGGTGCGGTACGGGACGGATCACCGGCCACCTGCGCGGGCTCGGCGCCGACGTGTTCGGGATCGACCTGTCGCCCGGCATGCTCGCGGTGGCACGGGCCGCACACCCGGACCTCCGGTTCGAGGAGGGCTCGATGCTCGCGCTCGACCTGCCCGACGGCTCGCTGGGCGGGCTGCTCGCCTGGTACTCGGTCATCCACGTCACCGACGCGCTGCTCCCGGCCGTCTTCGCCGAGTTCCACCGGGTACTGGCCCCGGGAGCACACCTGCAACTCGGCTTCCAGGCCGGCGACGAGACCCGGCACCGGACCGACGCCTGGGGACGCCCGATCGCCCTCGACTTCCACCGCCGCCGCCCGGAGGCGGTCGCGGCCCTGCTCACGGCGGCGGGCTTCGAGCCCCGCGTACGTACCGTGCGCGAAGCCGACACCGACGGCGCGTTCCCGGAGCCGACCCCGCAGGGATTCGTGCTGGCGCGGAAGCCTGCTCGTGACTGAGAATCGCTCCATGCCCGACGCCGAACACGTGACCCGGTCCACGACCTCCCGTCGTAACAAGAGAGCGCCGGTCTCAGCTCCGCAGCCGATGCCGCAGCTGCCCCGGCGGATCTGGTCGGACGAGGACTGGGAGCGAATCCAACGCGGCTACCGAGCCCAGGACATGGACGAGAAGTGGAACGTCTACGCGGAGGGCGAAGTCGTCTCCCTGCACCGGAGCTGGACCGGTCACGGAATCTACGCGGCGACCTTCGCGCCCGTCGACGGCGGTGGATGGCGGATCGCCGAAGCCGTGGTCGAGCGTGACGCCAAGCGCTACAAGAACACGGACGACGCCTACGACTGCGTCATGCTCGAAATGGTGATCAGCTCCGTCGTGCTGGGCGAGCCGTCGCCCGGCCTCCTGTCGAAACTGACGGAGTTGACGCGTCGGGGCCGGGACTCCGGCGACGGCTGGGCGGGCGTCGTCCAGCACAGTGCCGTAGGGCTGCGTTCGGACCCTCAGCCCCCGGCCTGAGCCGGTAGCGCGCACGGCCCGGTAGCGCGCACGGCCCGGTCCCGCTCCGCCGCCGGAGGTCCGTTGTCAGTGGGGGGTGACACGCTGTAGTCACCATCCGAGAACGGGGAGTCACATGGGTACGTGGGACATCGGGCACTTCGACAACGACACGGCCGCCGACTTCGGCGGGAAGCTGGACGACAGCGATCCTGAGAAGCGCGCGGCGCTGATCGAACAGGCGCTGGAAGCCGCCGTGCACGTGGGCGCCGGGGGCTTCCTCGACAGCGACGAGGCGATGGAGGCGGTGGCCGCCGCCGCGCTGCTCGCGGCCCAGTGCCCGGGCGGCGAACCGGTGGACACCCCGTACGGCCCCGACGAACCGGTGCCGCTGCCCGGCGGTGCCCCGTCGCCGGTGCTGCTCGGGCTCGCGGTGCGGGCCCTCGACCAGGTCACCGCGGAGACGTCCGAACTGCGCGAGCTGTGGGCGGAGAGCACCGAGTCGGCGGAGTGGCTGGCAGGGATCGGCCGCCTCAGAGCCGTGCTGGCGGCGGGGGTGCCCGTGTAGGCGGGGGCGGGGTCAGTCGGTCGGCCGGGCGGCCTCCGCCGTGCGGCTGCCCGCCGCGACGAGCTCCGCCACGTCGAGCGTCACCTCGGCGCCGATCGACGCGGGCAGCGTGACCGTCTGGCCGGGGAGCCGCAAGATCACCCGCGAGGGTGAGGCGGTACGGCGACGGCCCCGCACACCAGGGGTGTACGGGGCCGTCGTCCGGGCGCCAGGCGGTGAGCCGGGGTGCCGTGGTGGTTACAGCTTCTCGATCACGTAGTCGATGCAGGCGGTGAGGGCCTGGACGTCCGCCGGGTCGATCGCCGGGAACATCGCCACGCGCAGCTGGTTGCGGCCCAGCTTGCGGTACGGCTCGGTGTCCACGATGCCGTTGGCGCGGAGCACCTTGGCGATCGCGGCGGCGTCGATGTCGTCGGAGAAGTCGATCGTGCCGATGACCTGCGAGCGCTTCGCCGGGTCGGTGACGAACGGGGTCGCGTGCTTCGAGTCCTCGGCCCAGCCGTAGAGGTTCTGGGAGGAGGCGAGGGTGCGGCCGGTCGCGAAGTCCAGGCCGCCCTGGCCGTTCAGCCACTTCAGCTGCTCGTTGAGCAGGAAGAGGGTGGAGAGGGCCGGGGTGTTGTACGTCTGGTTCTTGGTCGAGTTGTCGATCGCCGTGGGCAGCGAGAAGAACTCGGGGATGTGGCGGCCGGAGGCGTGGACGCGCGCCGCGCGCTCCAGGGCCGCCGGGGAGAACGCCGCGATCCAGAGGCCGCCGTCGGAGGCGAAGGACTTCTGCGGGGCGAAGTAGTAGACGTCCGTCTCGGTGATGTCGACCGGCAGACCGCCGGCGCCCGAGGTGGCGTCGACCACGACGAGCGCGCCCTCGTCGGCACCGGCGACGCGCTTGATCGGCGCCGCGACACCCGTGGAGGTCTCGTTGTGGGTGAAGGCGTAGACGTCGACGCCTTCCTCGGCCTGGGGCTCCGGGTGGGTGCCGGGCTCGGAGGAGATCACGCTCGGGTCGGCCAGCCAGGGCGCGAGCTTCGCGGCCTTGGCGAACTTCGAGGAGAACTCGCCGAAGTTCAGGTGCTGGGACTTCGTCTCGATGAGACCGTGCGTCGCGACGTCCCAGAACGCGGTGGACCCGCCGTTGCCGAGGACGACCTCGTAACCCTCGGGGAGGGAGAAGAGGCTGCGTACGCCGTCACGTACCTCGCCGACCAGGTTCTTGACCGGGGCCTGGCGATGGGACGTACCGAGGAGAGAGGTTCCGGTGGCGGCCAGCGCGTCGAGCGCCTCCGTCCGCACCTTGGAGGGCCCGGCGCCGAAGCGTCCGTCGGCGGGCTTGATGTCAGCGGGAATCTGGATATCGGCCACGACTCGGAGCGTAGTCCCTCGGGGACGGGGCGAAAGACCCTGTCCGTCCGGTGAGACGGACGCTCCGACCCGTGGACAACATCGCGGTCGGTGCGGTACGGGGACGGGGGCCGGCTCAGCCCAGGACGACCGGGAGTTCGAAGAGGTCGTTCTGGGTCACGATCGGCTTGTTCCGCAGTTCGGCCGCGGGGACCGCGAGCTCCAGCTCCGGGAAGCGGGCGTACAGCGCGGGGAGCGCGACGGCCGCCTCCAGGCGGGAGAGCGCCGCACCCGGGCAGATGTGCGGGCCGTGGCCGAAGGAGAGGTGGCGGTTGGGGGAGCGGGTGAGGTCGAACTCGGCCGCGTCCGGGCCCCATTGCTTCTCGTCCAGGCTGAGCGCGGCGAACGAGACCATCAGGCCCTCGCCCTTCGGCAGCACCCGGTCGCCGATGGTGATGTCCTCGGTGGCGAAGCGGATGAGGACGTGCGAGGTCGGCGACGACCAGCGCAGCGTCTCCTCGATCGCGCCCTCCCAGGTCGCCCCGCCCGAGAGCACCAGCGCGCGCTGCTCGGGGTGGGTCTGGAGGGCGACGACGGTGTTCACGATGAGGCTGATGGTGGTCTCGTGACCGGCTGCGATGATCAGCTTGAGCGTGTTCAGGATCTCGTCGTCGGTGAGGCGGTCGCCGTCCTCGGAGGCGTTCAGCAGCGCACCGGTCAGGTCGTCGGCCGGGGACTCCTTCTTCTCGTCCAGGATGCGCGTGAACAGGCTGTGGATGTCCGCCATCATCTGCGGGACCTCGGCCGGCGGCGTCAGGTTCGAGAAGAACTTGTCGAACAGCTCCTTCATCCGGGGCAGGTCCTCGGCGCCGATGCCCATCAGCTCGCTGATGACGTTCATCGGCAGCGGGTAGGCGAACTCGGCCTTCAGGTCGACCCGCTCGCCCGCCGGGCGCGCGGCGAGCCGGTCCAGCAGCTCGTCGGTGCGGGCCTGGATGCCCTCGCGGAGCCGCTCCACCCGGCGCACGGTCAGCGCCTGGGCGACCAGGCCGCGCAGCCGGCGGTGCTCGGCGCCGTCCGAAGTGAGCATGGTCCTGCCCGGGTTGACCAGGCCGATCAGCGGCCAGTCGGGGGCGATCTCGCCGCGCTGCCAGGCGTTCCAGACGTCGATGTCCTTCACCAGGCGCGGGTCCGTGAGGGCCGCCTTCGCCTCGGCGTGGTGGGTGACGGCGTAGATGTGGACCCCGCCGGGCAGCTCCACGGGGACGAGCGGGCCGGCCGCGTGCAGCCGGGCGCTCTCGCCCCTGAGGTCGCCGACGAACATGTCGAGGACGACGCGCTCGTCGTCCTGCGCGCCGGTCGGTTCGGTGGTCGTCGCGGTCACCGCGTGCCTCCAAGGGCGGGAGTGGGTGTGAAGCGGACGGGCAGCTCCGTCAGGCCGCGCAGCCACGGTGACGGGCGCCGGGTGAGGTCCTCGGCCGGGACCGCGAGATCGACGTCGGGAAGCCGGTCGAGGATCGCCTCGATCCCCGTACGGGCGATGACCTCGGCGGTCTCCTGGGCGGGGAACGGGCAGCGGTGGTCGCCGTGGCCGAAGGAGAGGAAGGCGTTGTTGCCGCCGGTCAGGGCGGAGCCGTCGGTCCGCACCTGGGGGTCGGCGTTGGCGGCGGCGACGCCGAGGATCAGCAGGTCACCGACTTGGATGTGCTTCCCGCCGAGGTGGGTGTCGCGGCTCGCCCAGCGGCCGGCCACGTTCTGGGTGGGGGTGTCCTCCCACAGCACCTCGTTCATCGCCTCGGCGACGCTGTGCCGTCCGCCGGAGAGCGAGGCGGCGAACCGGTCGTCGGTGAGCATCAGCCGCAGCGAGTTGCCGATCCAGTCGGCGGTCGGCTGGTGCCCGGCGGCCATCATGACCATGAGGTCGCGGGCGACCTCGTCGGCGGTGAACTCGCTGTTGTCGGCGAGCATCCGGGACGGTACGTCGTCCTCGGGTTCGGCGGACCGCTCGGTCACCAGCTGGATGACCGAACCGGCGATGTGACGCTGACCTGCGAGCGCGTCCGGCCCTCCGTTGATCATGTCGTTCATCGCCCGGACGAGCGCGGGACCCTTCTCGTCCGCGAAGCCGTACAGCTTGGCGAGGACCCGGACGGGCAGCAGCATCGCGTAGTCCGCGATCAGGTCGCAGCTCCCGGCCGAGCAGAAGGCGTCGATCAGCTCGTCCGCGAACTCCTCGGTGTACTTGCGGAGTTCGAAGGGGTCGGCGCCCTCAAGAGCCGTACTGATCACCTGGGAACGGCGGCTGTGGCGCTCGCCGACGGTGTAGAGGATCGACGGCTGGTCCTTGCTGATCATCGGGTGCAGCGGCCAGTCGTCGGCGATGTTCGGCCACTGGTTCCAGATCTGCGAGTCCCGGGTGAACAGAGCCGGATCGGTGGTGACCTGGTGCAGCTCGCGGTAGCCGAGCACGAGCCACGCGGGCACGTCGCCGGGCAGCACGATCGGCGCCACCGGCCCGTGGTCCCGCCGCACCTCCCGGTACAGCTGGTGCGGTTCGGTGGCGAACCGGGGCCCGGACAGCGGTACGGGACCGAGGTCCTTGGCCGCACCCTGGCCGTGGTCGACGGGGCACGCGTTCACGAGGTGGTCTCCGGGGTTCTGCCGGCCGCCTCGGGGGCGCCCGCGAGCGCCCCTTCCGGAGTCCGGGCGCGGGCGGCGGACAGCGCGTGCAGGTGCTCGACCAGCGTGATCAGGACGTACTTGCTGGACGACCGGTCGCGGGCGTCGCACTCCACCAGCGGCACGTCCTCGGAGAGGTCGAGCGCCTCCCGGATCTGCTGCTCGGTGTGGAGCGGGCCGCCGAAGTCGTTGCACGCCACGATGAACGGCGTGCCGTGGTGTTCCAGGCGGTCGATGGCGTACCAGGAGTCCGCGAGCCGACGGGTGTCGACCAGCACGACGGCCCCCAGCGTGCCGGAGAAGAGGCGGTCCCACAGGAACCAGAAGCGCTCCTGGCCGGGCGCCCCGAAGAGGTAGAGGACCGAGCGCTCGTCCAGCGTGATGCGGCCGAAGTCGAAGGCGACCGTGGTGGACGCCTTCGACTGCACGCCGTCGAGGTGGTCGACGGCCTCGCCCGCGCGCGTCATCGTCTCCTCCGTGTTGAGCGGACGGATCTCGCTCACGGAACGGACCATGGTCGTCTTGCCCACGCCGAATCCGCCGACGACGACTATCTTCAGTCCGTTGTCGGCCGTCGCCCGAAGGGCGGCGCGGTCAGAGGTTGCGGAGTCCAACGAGCACCTGTTCCAGGATGTCGGGGTCGGGGAGCCGGTCCGCGACACGGGCGGTACGGGGATGGCGTGCGCTGATGCGGCCGGTGTCGAGCATGTCGCCGAGCATGATGCGGACGATGCCGACCGGTAGTTTCAGGGTCGCGGCGATCTCGACCACCGCGGTGGGGCGCTCGCACATCCGCAGGATCGCGACGTGCTCCGACTGCATGCCGGGGGCCGGCTCGCACTCGGAGACCACGAGCGTCACCAGGTCGAAGGCGTCGGAGTCCGTCCGGCTGCGGCCACCGGTGAGGGTGTAGAGCCGGTCGGGGGAGTCGTCACGACCGGGGCGGGGGCGCGGCACCGGGGGCATCAGACGGAGGTTCCCGCGTCGGCGCCCGGCCCGGTTCCCGCCCCGGCGGACCCGTCGGACGGGTCTGTCTCGCGGGGCGGGGCGACCAGGTGCTCGCCGAGCTGCTCGACCAGCTCGCTCATGTTGTGCCCGACGAGGCCCACGTCGGAGTCCTCGGCGGCGACGACCGCCAGATGGGCGCCCGTACCGGCCTCCACGATGAACAGCACCCCGCCGTAGAACTCGGCCATCGCGGACCGTACGCCGCCGCTGCCGTCACCGAACTCGACGGACGCGCCGTGCGAGAGGCTCTGGATGCCCGCGGAGATGGCGGCGAGCTGGTCGGCCTGGTCGACGGAGAGCTCGGGGGTACGGCACAGCTTCAGGCCGTCCCGGGAGAGCACGAGGGCGTGCCGGGCGCCGGGGGTGCGTTCGAGCAGGCCCTCCAGCAGCCAGTTCAGCTTCTCGTCGGTGGTCGCGGTCATCGGGTGTTGCCTTCCGGGAGGGTTACGTTGGCCCGTACTGCCTGGCTGAACCTGCTGAAGCGCTCGGCCTGCCTCTTCGCGTCGTTCGCCCGGTCCCGGGGTGTCACCGGGTCGACGGGTGCGGTGGCCGCCGCGCGTGCCTCGGCGGCGGCGAAGGTACGCCCGCGCCGCCGGCGGGGCAGCCCGCTCTCGCCGAACTTCGGGAACGAGCCGGTCGATTCGGCCTCGGACTCGGGGGCGGGGGCAGGGGCAGCCTCGGGGGTGGGCTCGGGTTCGGCCACGGCCGCGGGCCCGGCGTCCTGCGCCGGACGGGCCGCGCCCTCGGGGGTCCCCGCCGAGTCGGTCGCCGCCGCCGAGTGGGTGGGCTCCGGCTCGGGCGTCCGGGGCTTCGGCTCGGGGGTGTCGCGGGTCTGCGGCTCGGCGGTCCGGGGCTTCGGGGCGACGGCCGGGAGCGTGGGGGACGCGGCGCCCGAAGGCGTACGGGCGATGAGCTCCTGCGGCAGCATCAGCAGGGCGCCGGTGCCCCCGCGCGCGGACGGCCGGAAGGAGACCCGCAGCCCGTGCTTGCGGGCGAGGCGGCCCACGACGGCGAGGCCGAGGCGGGTACCGGAGGGCGCGGCGCTCTGGTCCCCGGGGGAGACGGCCGCTTCGGCGCGGCGCAGCTGCACGTCGCTCATGACGAGCCCGCTGTCCTCCACGGTGATCACCACGCCGGCCGGTACCTCTTCGACGTACACGTGCACTTCGGCGGTGGGCGGCGAGAAGTTGGCGGCGTTGTCGAGGAGTTCGGCGAGCGCGTGCATGACGCCCTCGGCCGCGTGACCGGCGATGGCCACGTCACTGGTCGAGTGGAGCCGGATGCGCCGGTAGCCGCTGATCCGGCCCATCGCGCCGCGCAGGATGGACTCCATCACGATCGGCCTGGCCCACCGGCGCCCCGAACGCGCACCGGTCAGTACGGCGACGGAGTCGGCGAGGCGGCCGGCCTGGGCGGTGCGGTGGTCGAGGTGGAGGAGGTCGCCGAGGACGATCTCGTCGGAGTGCCGGTTCTCCATCTCCCGCAGGTCGGCCAGCATGCTGGTGGCCAGCGCCTGCATCCGGCTCGCCGCGTTGGCGCCCGTCGACAGGGCGGCGGACCGCTCCCGTTCGGCCTGGGCGAGGCGGGCGGAGAGCGCGGCCTTCTCGGCGGCGAAGCGCTCCCGGTCGGCCTCGTTCTCGGCGGAGCGCCGTTCGGTCTCGGCCGCCAGCCGCTCCTTGGCCGTGGCCGCCTCGGAGGTGGCGCGGGCGAGCGCGGTCGCCGCCTCGGAGGCGGCGCGGGTCGCCTCGGCGCGGGCGGTGGCCTTGATCCGGGCGGCCTCGGCGGTGAAGCGCTGCGCTTCGGCGGAGGCGGACGACACCAGGCGGGTGGTCTCGTCGGTGAACCTGCGGCTGTCCGCCGCCCGGGCCTCACGCTGCGCCCGCGCGGAGCCCAGCGCGTGGGCGGCGACGGCCGCGGCCACGGTCAGCGCGAGGGCCGCCGCACCCGCCCCCCAGGCAAGGGGGGCCCGTACCGAAGCGGGGGCCGCGGCGGTGGCCCACGCGCACAGCGAGCCTGAGACGACTGCCGACACCAGCGCGGTGAGCGCGGTCGACCGGGTTGAGGGGCGCAATCGGAGTCCTCGGGGCGGACGGCACGGACGGCGCCGACCGGGCGGACGGCGCGGCGGACGCGGCGGCAGGCGGGGCGTCGGGTTGGGGCGTCAGGCAGGGGTGGTCGGGAACGGCTTTCGGCGCCTCCGTCGCGGAGGGTGAGAGAGCCGTGACAACTGGAGCTGATTCTTCCAGCGCAAGTCGTGCTCACTATAGGAGAATTGAGGGGCCTTTTGGGAAGTCATGGTGGCGTTCTCTGTTCGTTCTGTGTTGCGTATGTGACTGTGCGGGCGGTGTTGTCCGAAGAGTGCGGATACCCGCCCGGCATGCTGGTGCCATGGCCGAAACGCACGCTCTCAGTGACGCCCTGGCCCGGGACCTCCGCTCCGAGGTCCGGGGGGAGACCTCCTTCGACGCGACCTCCCGGGCGCTCACCACGATGGACGCCTCCAACTACCGGCGGGTCCCCCTCGGAGTCGTCGCCCCGCGCGACGCCGACGACGTCGCCACCGCCCTCGCCGTCTGCCGCGCCCACGGCGTACCCGTCGTACCGCGCGGCGGCGGCACCTCCATCGCGGGCCAGGCCACCGGCACCGGCATCGTCCTCGACCTCACCCGGCACCTCGACGCGATCGTGGAACTGGACCCCGGGTCCCGTACGGCCGTCGTCCAGCCCGGCGTCGTCCTCGACGACCTGCGGGCCGCCGCCGCCCCGCACGGGCTGACCTTCGGCCCCGACCCGTCCACCCACAGCCGCTGCACCCTCGGCGGCATGATCGGCAACAACTCCTGCGGCGCCCACTCCGTCGCCTGGGGCACCACCGCCGACAACGTCCACGCCCTCACCGTCGCCCGCTACGGCGGAGACACCCTGCGCCTCGGCCGCGGCTGGGGGGCAGGGAGCGCCCCCGCGGGGCTGCGGGAGTTCGTCGACGGCCACCTCGCCCCGCTCCGTACCGGCTTCCCCGACCTCCCGCGCCGCATCTCCGGTTACGCCCTCGACGCCCTGCTCCCCGAACACCCCGGCGGCCCCGACCTCGCCCGCGCCTTCTGCGGCAGCGAGGGCACCCTCGCCGTCGTCACCGAGGCCACCGTCCGGCTGGTCGACTCCCCGCCCGCCCGCGCCCTCGCCGTCCTCGGCTACCCGGACGAAGCGGCCGCCGCCGAGGCCGCCGCCGGACTCCTCGCCCACGGCCCGCTCACCGTCGAGGGCATGGCCGCCGACCTCGTCCGCCCATCCGCCGGAGGCAGCGGGGAGCCCGCCGGACTGCCCCGGGGCGGCGCCTGGCTCTTCGTGGAGACCGGCGGCGCCACCCCCGCCGAAGCCCGCGACCGGGCCACCCGCATCCTGCGCGCCGCCGACGCCCTCGACGCCGCCGTCGTCACCGACCCCGCCGGACAACGCGCCCTGTGGCGCATCCGCGAGGACGCCGCCGGAACCGCCACCCGGATGCCCGACGGCACCGAAGCCTGGCCCGGCTGGGAGGACTGCGCGGTGCCACCCGCCCGACTCGGCCCGTACCTGCGCGAGTTCCGCGCCCTGCTCGCCGAACACGGCCTGCGCGGCACCCCTTACGGCCACTTCGGCGACGGCTGCATCCACGTCCGCATCGACTTCGACCTCCTCACCCCCGACGGCACCGCCCGCTTCCGCCGCTTCTCCGAGGACCAGGCCCGCCTCGTCGCCGCCCACGGCGGCTCGCTCAGCGGCGAACACGGCGACGGACAGGCCCGCGCCGAACTCCTCCCCCTCATGTACGGCACCGAACTCGTAGCCCTCTTCGCCGAGTTCAAGGACCTCTGGGACCCGTACGGCGGAATGAACCCCGGGATGCTGGTCCGCCCGGACCCGCTCGACACCAACCTCCGCTTCGACGTCCTGCCCCGCCGCCCGGTCGACGTCGCCTTCGGATACCCGCAGGACGGCGGCGACTTCACCGCCGCCGTGCGCCGGTGCGTGGGCGTCGCCAAGTGCCGTACGACAGCGGCACCGGGCGCGGGCGTCATGTGCCCCTCCTTCCGCGCCACCGGCGAGGAACAGCACTCGACGCGCGGCCGGGCCCGGCTGCTCCACGAGATGCTGGCGGGCGAGATCGTCACCGACGGCTGGCGCTCGACGGAGGTCCGCGACGCGCTCGACCTCTGCCTCTCCTGCAAGGGCTGCCGCAGCGACTGCCCGGTGGGCGTCGACATGGCCACGTACAAGGCGGAGTTCCTCCACCACCACTACCAGGGCCGGATCCGCCCCGCCGCCCACTACGCCCTGGGCTCGCTGCCCCGCTGGCTCCGCCTCGCCGCCCCCGTCGCCCCGCTGCTCAACGCCCTCGCCCGGGTCCGCCCGCTCGCCGCACTCGCCAAGCGCCTGGCGGGCATCGCCCCCGAGCGCTCGATCCCGGCGCTGGCGCGCGAGCCGTTCACGCGGCGGGCGGGCCGGCGCGACGACCGTGCGGAGACGGTTTCCGGCGGGGGCGTTGCGGGCGGGGCCGGCGCGGGTCCCGGTGCGGATTCCGGTGGCGAGGTCCTGCTGTGGCCCGACACCTTCACCACGTACCTCTCCCCGCGGGTCGGGCACGCCGCCGTCCGCGTCCTGGAATCCGCCGGCCGGACCGTGCGCCACCCGGGCCCGGGGCTCTGCTGCGGGCTGACCTACGTCTCCACGGGCCGCCTCGACCACGCCCGTACCGTCATGCGGCGCACCCTGGACCGCCTGGGCCCCTCCCTCGGCCGGCCCCTCGTCGTCCTCGAACCGAGCTGCGCCGCCGCCCTCCGCAGCGACCTTCCCGAACTCCTCCCCGACGACCCCCGCGCGGCCGGACTCGCCGCCTCCGTGAGGACCTTCGCCGAGTACCTGGAGGAGTACGCCCCCGACTGGGAGCCGCCCCGGCTGGACCGCGCGGTGACCGGCCAGACCCACTGCCACCAGCACGCCGTCCTCGGCGACGCCGCCGACCGCCGCCTGCGCCAACGAGCCGGACTGAGCGGCGAGTTGACCGGCGGGTGCTGCGGACTTGCGGGCAACTTCGGCTTCGAGAAGGGCCACTGGGACGTCTCGGTGGCCTGCGCGGAGGAGCAGCTGCTGCCCGCCGTACGGTCGGCGGCCCCGGGTACGGAGATCCTGGCGGACGGCTACTCCTGCCGCACCCAGCTGGAGCAGCTGGCGGGGGTGCGGGCCAAGCACCTCGCGGAACTGCTGGCGGAGGGGCTGGAGGGGGACGGGCCGGGGTAGACGGCCTTCGCTGTTGGTGATCACACCGGCGGGCGGGCGCGCGCGGCCGGTGGCCCCGACCCACCTCAGCCGCTGAGGTCCCCTGTCGGGCCGCCCCCGCCCGCGACGATCTCCCGTGCGAGCGCCACCAGCCGCGGGAGCGCCGGGTGCCCCGGGCCGTCGCGGCGGGCGAGCAGCACGGGCAGCGGCGGGGCGTCGGTCAGCGGCACGAAGACGACCCCGGAGTGCGGGTGCATGCCGGCCGTGGACGCGGCGGAGACACCCGAGCCGCGGCCGGCGGCGATGGCGGTGAGCCAGTCGTCGGTGTTGGCGACGGTGAGTGTGGCGGCGGGGCGCGCGTCCGGTGGCCAGAGGCCGAGGGTGGTGCTGCCGGACACCGGATTCAGGACCACCGGCCCCGCCGCCAGGTCGGCGAGGGAGAGCGCGGTGCGGCCCGCGAACGGGCCGTCCGCCGTGACCGCCGCGACCCGGTCCTCGCTGAACAGCGCCTCGGTGACCAGCCCCGGCGCGTCCACCGGCCCGCGCAGCAGTGCCGCGTCCACCTCGCCCCGGGTGAGCCCGGCCGTACGGTCGTCGATGCGCAGCAGCTCCAGCGGGGTCTGCGGGTACCGCGCCTGCCAGGTGCGCAGCAGCGGTGTGGTGTACGGGCCGATCGCCGACCAGGCGTGCCCGAGCCGCAGCGGCCGACGCTGCGGGTGCCCGGTCCCCGTCGCGTCGTCGAAGGCGCTGACGGCGAGGGCCGCCTTGTCCCGGAAGGCGACGCCCTCCGGGGTGAGGGCCAGGTGGTGGGTGGAGCGGTCGACGAGCCGGGTGCCGAGGTGGGCCTCCAGCGAGGCGAGGGTCCGGGAGACGGCGGGCTGGGTGAGGCCGAGGCGCTCGGCCGCCCGGGTGACGTTGCGTTCGTCGGCCACGGCGAGGAAGGCCCGGAGGTGGCGCAGCTCTATGGGGCGCCCGGTGCCGGTGCGCCCGGTGCCGGTGTGGCCGGTGCTGTCGTGGTGCCCCGTACGGTCGTCGTTCTGGTCGCCGTCCCGCTGTTCCCTGCTCATGCGTGCGGAGCATAACCGGAGCGCAGAAGGCATTTCACGCGCGGCGCGCGGCTGCCTACGGTGGGCGGACGGGCTCCGCGCGCATAGTCCCATGAGATGCACTGCGAAGTGCACTATCTTGTACCCAAGGGGCTCGTCCCGCCGCCCCCTCCCGCCCCTTCCTG
The DNA here is from genome assembly GCF_035953295.1 of Streptomyces sp. NBC_01335. Taxonomy (GTDB): domain Bacteria; phylum Actinomycetota; class Actinomycetes; order Streptomycetales; family Streptomycetaceae; genus Streptomyces. The sequence goes on along the minus strand of NZ_CP108370.1, from coordinate 3,320,145 downwards.
GAAGGCCATCCCGTGAACGACCCGCGCAGCGCCGTAGAGCCGGCCGCCGCCGTCACCGTCCCCGAGGCGGTGACCGCACTGGACGGAGCACCCGACGCTCCCACCGGCGGTCCGCACGGCTCCGGGCAGCCGGCGGGGCGCGGCGGCACGCTGGTATCGGTCGCCCTCGTCGTCGGAGGGGTGGTCTCGGTCCAGTTCGGCGCGGCGGTCGCCGCCCTGCTGATGCCCCGGGCCGGCGCGTTCGGCGTGGTCACGCTGCGCCTGCTGGTGGCCGCCGTGGTGCTGCTGGTCGTCTGCCGCCCCAAGCTGCGCGGCCACTCCCGCGCCGACTGGGGGACCGTGCTGGCCTTCGGCGTCACGATGGGCGCGATGAACAACCTCTTCTACCAGGCGCTCGACCGCATCCCCCTCGGCATCGCGGTCACCCTGGAGGTGCTCGGCCCGCTCGCCCTCTCCGTCATCGCCTCCCGCCGACTGGTCAACCTCCTCTGGGCGGGGCTCGCCCTCGTCGGAGTGGCCCTGCTCGGCGGCGCGGGCGGCTTCGGCCGGCTCGACCTGCTCGGCGCCGGACTCGCCGTCGCGGCCGGTGCGATGTGGGCCCTGTACATCGTCTTCAGCGCCCGCACCGGCCGCCGCTTCCCGAAGGCGGACGGCCTGGCCCTCGCCATGGCCGTCGCCGCCCTCCTCTCGCTGCCCCTCGGCATCGCGGAGTCCGGTACGAAGCTGACCGTCCCGACCACCGTCCTGCTCGGCGCCGCGGTGGCCCTGCTCAGCTCCGTACTCCCGTACACCCTGGAACTGATCGCGCTCCGCCGCCTGCCCGCCTCCACCTTCGCCGTGATGATGAGCCTCGAACCGGCCATCGCCGCGCTGGCCGGCTTCCTCATCCTGGACCAGGCCCTCTCCACCACGGACGCCCTCGCCATCGCCCTCGTCATCGGCGCGAGCGTCGGGGCGGTACGGGGGCAGGTCGGCGCGGCGGGGAAGAGGAAGCGGCGGGAGGCGTGACGGCTTCGGTGCGCGCGGTGGGGCCGGGTGTCCCGGGGGCTCCCGCCGGGCGCGGGCGGCGAGACCTGCTGCGGCGCGGGGAGCGCCGTAGTTGAGAGGCACCATCGCATGCCGGCGGCCAGGACCCGTGCTGTCAGGTGCCGGTCGCCTGATTCGCTGGCGGTGGCCTCGGCGGTGGTGAACCACCTTGCGGCGTCCGGCTGGTCGCCGCGGTCGTGCTGCATGATCGCGACGAGACCTGCGATGCGCGCCGCCGTACGGGCCAGGTCCTTACGGGCTTTCACGGGTGCGGGCGGCCGAGGACCGGGTGGAGGAGAGCGAGGTCGTGTTTCATCTCGCCGAGGACCTCGTGGGGCGAGCGGCCTCGACGCTGCTGACGCCGAGTCCGCCACGCCTACGACCACCTCTTCGACACCTCGGGAGACACCGAATGACCGACCTCCGCGCCACCCGCATCAGCCCCACCGGGGGGCAGGCCGTCACCGTCGTCAGCCGGAAAAGGGCGGTCACGGACTGGGCCCTGCGGTACTTCGGCTCCTGGTGGAGCGCCACCACCGTCGACCCGGCGGAAGTGAACGGACCGGTCGTGGCGGCCGACGTCGACCCCGACCAGGTGGAGCGGATGACCGCGCACGTCACCTCGGCGGGAAGGGTGGCCGAGACGGAGTTCGCGGGCGCCCTGCTTCTCCACCGGGTGGACGAGGACGGTGTGGTGGCGGCCGCCCAGCCCGACAGCGGCCTCGCCCATCAGTGGAACCCGCACACCAGCCGCATGGTGATCGCCGGGCACGACGAGATCACCGTGGCGACTGCCGCCGCCCGCCTCGCCCGCGAAGTCGTACGCGGCAGGCTCCTCGCCGACGGCTGGCAGATCCTCCACGCCTCCGCCGTCACCCGACCCGACGGTGCGACCGTCCTCGCCCTCGGCGACAAAGGCGCCGGGAAGACGACCGTAGGCTTCCTCCTCGCCCGCGCCGGATGGCGTCTGCTGGCCAACGACCGGATCTTCGTCCGCGTCCTGGACGGCACGATCCGCATCCTGCCCTGGCCCTCCGCCGCCGCGATCGGCTTCGGGTTCCTCGACGCCCTCGGCCTCTACGAACCGGTCCGCCGCCGCTTGCTCGACGGCGAGCCCATGCACCCCACCCAGCACCGGCGGGTCACCGACGCTCTCGTCGCCGGTGACCGCACGCCACTGTGGCGGGCGTCAGGCAAGGAGCTGAAGCCGCAGTTCTTCCCCGACCAGCTCACCACCTGGCTCGGCATGGAGCTGGCCGTCGAGGGCCACGCCGCCGGCATCCTCTTCCCGCGCATCCAGCCCGGTGCCGGCCCCGCGCTGAGCGGGACAACCCGGGGCGTTCAGGACCGCGACTTCTTCAGCGCGGCCACTGAGGACCGCTACCCCGACGTCTTCGGGCTTCTGCCCCTCACCGGCCCTACCCCCGAGCTGACCCGGGCGCTCGCTGCTCTGCCGCATCAGGCCCTCGTCCTCGGACACGACACCGCCGCCGCGACCGCACTCCTGGAGAAGACCGCCGACCGGCTGCTGTAACCCTCATCCCCGTCTCGACGTTCGAGGCCCGCACTTGTCGGGTGGGGCCTCGAACATGGCCCCCTGTCCCGCACTCGCGGGGACCGTGGTGGCGCTCCGCCACGGACGCCCTCGCCCTGGACCTGTTCGCCGACGAGGACGAAGACCTCGATCCGGCGTACTACCAGGAGCTGATCGACAACCCGCCCGCCCGCGAGTTCCGTACCGTGCCGGGCGAGGTCCACGCCGTGCAGGTGAACCTCGCCCTCGGTCTGGGCTTCCAGGAGTTCGCCGACGCGGCTTCCCAGGACCCGGAGGGCGTTTTCCGGACACCCTGACAGCCCTTCTCCTGCCGGCGTTCCCCGGGGAGCGAAACGAGTCCCCCGGTACTGCCCTGAGATCCTGGCTCCTTCCGGCCGACTCACCCTGCGGGGCCTCGTCGGCGGGTTTCGTAGCAGCACGACGGAGGAGCAGGGGGACAGGTGGACGATCTGCTGGAGCCGTTCCTGATGGTGGTCGAGGACGTGTTCCCCCGCAGCCAGGGCCGAGCGGCACTCGTCACCGGCCGGATCGAGCGGGGCCGGGTCCTCGTCGGCGACGAGCTGCAGATCGTCGGTGGTGAACGCACCGGCACGCCCGTCCGCGTCGCCGGGATCGAGGGGCCGGGCCGCACACCCACACGTGTCGGAGAGGCGGGAGGGAACGTCGGCCTCCTGCTGCCCCACTCCGTGGCGGACGCGGCCGTGCGGGGGCGGGTGCTCGCGCAGCCGGGCACGATCGGGGCGCACAGCTCCTTCGCCGCAGCCCTCGCCCTGCTGCCGGAGGAGCAGGGCGGCGCGGAGGTCCGTACCGGTGACGCGCTCGTCTTCCACTTCGGAGTGGACGGGGTGCGGGGCACCGTGACACTGGCACCGGGTACGGACGTGCTCCACCCGCTGCACACGGCCTGTGTGACGGTCGCCCTGGACGGGGCGGTGGCTCTGGAGAGCGGGTGGCACTTCGCGTTCCGCTTCCGGGGGCGCGCCGCCGGAACGGGGACGGTGACCCGGCTCATCGGTGCGGCACCGCTCACCGCTCCGTGACGTGGAGGGCGACGGCAAGTGCCCTATGGATGCCGTCTTTTGGCGGGTCGGACAGCCTGCGCGGCATTTGTATGCTCCCGGTCATGAAACTCTTCCGATCGCGCGGCCGAAGCGACGCACAGAAGATGACGGGAACACCTGTGGCCGAGGCCAAAGCGCTCTACGAAGCAGGGCGTTACGTCGAGGCGGAGGCAGAAGCCCGGACCGTGGCCCGATCGCGGCCCGACGGCGACGCGTACGCGGCGGTGGCGCTGAACATCGCCGCGCTCGCGACGGGCGCCCAGGGCCGTCACGTCGAGGCGCTCGCCGCCTACGACGAAGCGCTGCCCGCCTTCGACAGGGCTTTCGGGGCCGATCACTGGCTGACCCTGAAGCTACGCTCGGACCGGGCCCAGCAGATGACCTCGCTCGGGCGGCACGCCGAGTGCGAGGCGGAGTGCGCGGCCGTCGCCGAGGTCGCGGATCGCGGTACCGGCCCGGAGATGAAGCTCCTGGCGGTGGCCGCCCGCAACGGGCTGGTCTTCGCCCTCAACGGGCAGGGGCGTCATCAGGAGGCCGAGAGGCTCGCCCGCGAGGTTCTGGCCACCCGTCGCGAGCCTGACCGGATGTCGCTCGTCCTGCGGCTCGGCCTGGCCCGCAGTCTCAACGGCCAGGACCGCTACGAAGATGCTCTCGCCGAGGCGCAGGGGGCGGAGAGGCTGTACCGCGCGCTGCCCGAACAGCAGCGCCGCGCGGACCGGGGCGCCGTCGAACTCGTCCTCGCCAAAGCCCTGTTGGGGCTTGGTCGCGTATACGAGGCCCGCCGCAAGGCTGCTGCGGGTCACGAGGCATGCCTGGCCTCCTTCGGCCCGGACCACCGCCGCACCGTCGAAGCCCGGACGCTGCTCGACCGCATGGAGGGCGCGCGGCCGTAGACGCTCGGCCGCCGCTCGGGGGAGGAGCGCGTCCGCAGAAAATCATGCAAGCATGCTTGCTTGTTTCTGCGGGCGCTGGAATGCTCCGGGGCACCACGCCATGCCCCGAGGGGAGCGCACGTGTCCGATGCCATCGCCGTGATCGACGATCTGCGGGACGAAAGCGAGGAACTCGACTCGCTCGTAGCGGAGTTGAGTGAAGAGGAGTGGGCGGCGGCGACCCCTGCGCCCGGCTGGACGATCGCCCACCAGATCGCGCATCTGACCTGGACCGACGGGGTCGCGGTGACCGCCGCGACGGACCCCGGGGCGTTCGGGGCGGAGGTGGCGGCCGCGCTCGCCGCGCCGGACAGCTTCGTGGACGAGGCGGCGGTGGCCGCCGTCGCGGCCGCCTCGCCGCCGGAGCTGCTGCGGCGGTGGCGGGCCGGGCGGGAGCGGCTCCAGGAGGTGTTGCGGGAGGCCGCACCCGGCACCCGCATCCCCTGGTACGGGCCGCCGATGAGCCTCGCCTCGATGGCGACCGCACGGCTCATGGAGACCTGGGCGCACGGGCAGGACGTGGCCGACGCGCTCGGTGTCGTACGGGCGCCGACCGGGCGGCTGCGGCATGTCGCCAGGATCGGCGTACGGGCCCGGGACTACGCCTACTTCGTGCGGGGTGCCACGCCGCCAGGAGAGGCGTTCCGGGTCGAACTCGAAGCACCGGAAGGCGGGTTGATCGCCTACGGGCCCGAGGGTGCGGCGCAGCGGGTGACCGGACCGCTGCTGGACTTCTGTCTGCTGGTGACCCAGCGCGCCCACCGCGACGACCTCGCGCTGCGGGCGGTCGGCGCCGAGGCCGATGGCTGGCTGGACATCGCGCAGGCGTTCGCCGGGCCGCCGGGTGCGGGGCGCGCGCCACGCGAGGGCAGAAGAGAGGGCGAGCACGGTCCTTCGAACGCTCCTGGGAGTGACGCCATATGACCATCCCGCCCGTACCGTCCACGTCCGCGCAGACCCCCGCCGCGCAGACCCCCGCCGCTGTGCAGACCCCCGCCGCGCAGACCCCCACCGCGGCGCCCGGCTCCGTCGACGCCCCCGCCGCGCTCACGCTCCCCGTCTCGATCCCCGTCTCCGTCACCGAGCCGACCGAGCCCGTCGCGGACCCCGCCCGCCCGCACCCGCTCGACCCGCCCGCGCCCACCCCCCTGCGCATCGGCAACGCCTCAGGGTTCTACGGCGACCGGTTCGACGCGATGCGCGAGATGCTGACCGGCGGGCCGCTCGACGTCCTGACCGGCGACTATCTCGCCGAGCTCACCATGCTCATCCTGGGCCGCAGCCGTCTGAAGGACCCCTCGCGCGGGTACGCGACCACCTTCCTGCGGCAGCTCGAAGAGGGGCTCGGGCTGGCCGTCGAGCGCGGGGTGAAGATCGTCGCCAACGCGGGCGGCCTCAACCCGGCCGGACTCGCCGATGCCGTGCGGGAGTTGGCCGACAAGCTCGGGATTCCGGTGCGGGTCGCCCATGTGGAGGGTGACGGCCGGCCGGTGCCCGAGGGGTTCCTCACCGCCAACGCGTACCTCGGCGGCGCAGGGATCGCCGCCTGTCTGCGGGCGGGCGCGGACATCGTCGTCACCGGCCGGGTCACCGACGCCGCCCTGGTCACCGGGCCCGCCGCCGCCCACTTCGGCTGGGGCCCCGACGACCTGGACGCCCTGGCCGGTGCCGTCGTCGCCGGGCACGTCCTGGAGTGCGGTACGCAGGCCACCGGTGGGAACTACGCCTTCTTCGGCGACCACGACGTACGCCGCCCCGGCTTCCCGCTCGCCGAGATCCACGCGGACGGCTCGTCCGTCATCACCAAGCACCCGGGCACCGGCGGGGTGGTCGACCTCTCCACCGTCACCGCGCAGTTGCTGTACGAGACCGGGGGCGCCCGGTACGCGGGACCCGACGTGACCGCCCGCCTCGACACCGTACGGCTCGCCCAGGAGGGGCCGGACCGGGTCGCGATCAGCGGGGTACGGGGCGAGGCGCCGCCGCCCACGCTGAAGGTCGGGCTCAACCGGCTCGGCGGCTGGCGCAACGAGGTCGTCTTCGTCCTCACCGGACTCGACATCGAGGCCAAGTCCCTTCTGGTGCAGGAGCAGTTCGCCGACGCGCTCGACCGGTCCGGGAAGCCGCCCGCCGAGGTCCGCTGGGAGCTGGCCCGCACCGACCACCCCGACGCGCCCACCGAGGAGACCGCGAGCGCGCTGCTCCGGCTCGTGGTGCGCGACCAGGACCCGGAGGCGGTGGGCAGGGCGGTCTCCGGGGCCGCGGTGGAACTGGCCCTCGGCAGCTACCCCGGGTTCCACGTCACCGCCCCGCCCGGGAAGGGCGCCCCGTACGGGGTCTTCGAGGCCGCCTACGTACCGGCCTCCGAGGTCGCGCACACCGCCGTGCTGCCGGACGGGACACGGCAGGCCATGCCCGCGCCGGCGGTGACCCGGGTGCTCGACCTCGTGGAGCCGGAGGTCCCGCTGCCGCCCGCGCCGGCGCCCGAGGTGACCCGGCGCGTGCCGCTCGGGCTGCTCGCCGGGGCGCGCAGCGGCGACAAGGGAGGGGACGCGAACGTCGGGGTGTGGGTGCGCGACGACCGCGCCTGGCGGTGGCTCGCGCACGAGCTGACCGTCGAGCGGTTCCGCGAACTTCTCCCGGAGACAGGCGGGTTGGATGTGGAGCGGCATGTGCTCCCGCAGCTGCGGGCGGTGAACTTCGTCGTCCGTGGACTGCTGGGCGAGGGTGTCGCAGCGCAGGCCCGGTTCGACCCGCAGGCCAAGGCGCTGGGGGAGTGGCTCCGCTCGCGCCATCTGGCAGTCCCGGTCTCGCTGCTCGACCCGGAATGAGCGGCGCACCTACCACCCCCCATTCGATTCCCGCATTCGATTCCCGCACCGGAGGTCACCGCATGACCGTCCTGCCCACCGGGCTCGACACCGCCGGACCCGAGTACGCCGCCAACCGGGCCGCCCTGCTCGCCAAGCTCGACGCGCTCGCGTCCGAGCACGCGAAGGCGCTGGCCGGGGGCGGCGAGAAGTACGTGGCGCGGCACCGTTCGCGCGGGAAGCTGCCCGCCCGCGAGCGGATCGAGCTCCTGATCGACCCGGACACCCCGTTCCTGGAACTGTCGCCGCTGGCCGGCTGGGGCAGCGACTACACGGTGGGCGCCTCGCTCGTCACCGGGATCGGGGTGGTGGAGGGCGTCGAGTGCCTGATCACCGCCAACGACCCGACCGTACGCGGCGGCGCCTCGAACCCGTGGACGCTGAAGAAGGCGCTGCGGGCCAACGAGATCGCCTTCGCCAACCGGCTGCCCTGCGTCAGCCTGGTGGAGTCCGGGGGCGCCGACCTGCCCTCGCAGAAGGAGATCTTCATCCCCGGCGGGGCCCTCTTCCGCGACCTCACCCGGCTCTCCGCCGCCGGAACCCCCACCGTGGCCGTGGTGTTCGGCAACTCCACCGCCGGAGGCGCGTACGTCCCCGGGATGTCCGACCACACCGTCATGATCAAGGACCGGTCCAAGGTCTTCCTCGGCGGCCCGCCGCTGGTGAAGATGGCGACCGGCGAGGAGAGCGACGACGAGTCGCTCGGCGGCGCCGTGATGCACGCCCGCACCTCCGGGCTCGCCGACCACTTCGCCGTGGACGAGCACGACGCGCTGCGGCAGGCCCGCCGCATCGTCGCCCGCCTCAACTGGCGCAAGGCGCACGCCGATCCCGGCCCCGCCGAACCGCCGAAGTACGACGAGGAGGAGCTCCTCGGCATCGTGCCGGGGGACCTCAAGGTGCCGTTCGACCCGCGCGAGGTCATCGCCCGGCTCGTCGACGGCTCCGACTTCGACGCCTTCAAGCCGCTCTACGGCACCAGCCTGGTCACCGGCTGGGCGCGGCTGCACGGCTACCCGGTCGGCATCCTCGCCAACGCGCAGGGGGTGCTGTTCAGCGAGGAGTCGCAGAAGGCCGCCCAGTTCATCCAGCTCGCCAACCAGCGCGACATCCCGCTGGTCTTCCTGCACAACACCACCGGCTACATGGTGGGCAAGGAGTACGAACAGGGCGGCATCATCAAGCACGGCGCGATGATGATCAACGCGGTCTCCAACTCCAGGGTCCCGCACCTCTCCGTGCTGATGGGCGCCTCCTACGGGGCCGGCCACTACGGCATGTGCGGACGCGCCTACGACCCCCGCTTCCTCTTCGCCTGGCCCAGCAGCAAATCCGCCGTGATGGGCCCGCAACAGCTCGCGGGCGTTCTCTCCCTCGTGGCCCGCGCCTCCGCCGCCGCGAAGGGCCGCCCGTACGACGACGAGGCCGACGCCGGACTGCGCGCCCTGGTGGAGCAGCAGATCGAGGCCGAGTCGCTGCCGGTCTTCCTCTCCGGGCGGCTCTACGACGACGGGGTCATCGACCCCCGCGACACCAGGACCGTCCTCGGGATGTGCCTGTCCGCGATCCACACGGCACCCGTCGAAGGCACCCGCGGCGGCTTCGGCGTCTTCCGGATGTGAGACGCGGGAGAACGGGAGCGCTGTGAGGACAGAGAGGACTGAGAGGACTGACGTGATCACTTCCCTGCTCGTCGCCAACCGCGGCGAGATCGCCTGCCGGATCTTCCGCACCTGCCGGGCGCTCGGCATCACCACCGTCGCCGTGTACTCCGACGCGGACGCCGGCGCCCTGCACGTCCGCGAGGCCGACCTCGCCGTACGGCTGCCGGGCGCGGCGCCCGCCGACACCTACCTCCGCGGCGACCTGATCGTCGCCGCGGCGCTCGCGGCGGGGGCCGACGCCGTGCACCCCGGGTACGGCTTCCTCTCCGAGAACGCCCCCTTCGCCGCCGCCGTGCAGGACGCCGGGCTCACCTGGGTCGGCCCGCCGGTCAAGGCGATCGAACAGATGGCGTCGAAGACCCGCGCCAAGGAGCTGATGGCCGCCGCCGAGGTCCCGTTGCTCGCCCCCGTCGACCCGGCCTCGGCGACCGAGGAAGAGCTGCCCCTGCTGCTCAAGGCGGCGGCGGGCGGCGGCGGGCGCGGGATGCGGATCGTACGGGAACTCGACGCTCTGTCGGCGGAGTTGACCGCCGCCAGGGCGGAGGCGGAGTCCGCGTTCGGGGACGGCGAGGTGTTCGCGGAGCCGTACGTCGAGCGCGGCCGGCACGTCGAGGTGCAGGTGATGGCCGACGACCACGGCACCGTCTGGGCGCTCGGCACCCGCGACTGCTCCCTCCAGCGCCGCCACCAGAAGGTCGTCGAGGAGGCCCCCGCGCCCGGCCTCGGCGAGGAGCTGCGGACCCGGCTGCACGACGCGGCGGTGGCCGCCGCCCGGACCGTCGGCTACCGGGGCGCGGGGACCGTGGAGTTCCTGGTCTCCGCCGAGGGGCGGCCGTACTTCCTGGAGATGAACACCCGACTCCAGGTCGAACACCCCGTCACCGAGGCGGTGTTCGGGCTCGACCTGGTCGCCCTCCAGCTGCGGATCGCCGAGGGCGAGCCGCTGCCCGCCGCCGAACCCCCCGCCCCCGAGGGGCACGCCGTGGAGGCCCGGCTCTACGCCGAGGACCCCGCCCACGACTGGCGCCCGCAGACCGGACTCCTGCACGCGCTCGACCTGCCCGAGGAGCCAGGGGTCCGCCTGGACGCCGGGTACACCGGCGGCGACACCATCGGCGTGCACTACGACCCGATGCTCGCCAAGGTCGTCGCCCACGCCGCCACCCGTACCGAGGCCGTACGGCTCCTCGCCCGCACCCTGGAACGCGCCCGCGTCCACGGCCCGGTCACCAACCGGGACCTGCTGGTCCGCTCCCTGCGCCACCCCGACTTCCTCGCCGCCCGCCTCGACACCGGGTTCTACGACCGCCACCTCGCCGCCCTCACTCCCGCCCCCGACGAGCCGGCCGTCCGCCGCGCCGCCCTGGCCGCCACCCTCGCCGACGCGGCGGCCCGTACGGCAGGGGGAGCGGCACGGAACGCCGGGGAAGCGGCCCGTACGACAGGGGGCGCGGGGGATGCGGTACGGACCCCGGCGCACGCCGCCGTACCCGCCCGCTTCGGCGCCTGGCGCAACATCCCCTCCCAGCCGCAGACCAAGCGCCACCGCGCCGAACCCGATGCCGGGGAGTACGAGACCGCCTACCGGGCCACCCGCACCGGACCCGTCCCGCACGAGGCCGGGGGCATCCGCGTGACGGAGGCCCGCCCCGACCGGGTCACCCTCGAACTCGACGGCATAACCCGCCGGTTCGCCGTCACCGTCCACGGCGACCAGGTGTACGTGGACACCGCGGACGGCTCCCACGCCTTCACCGCCCTGCCCCGCTTCACCGACCCCGCCGCCCGCGGCGAACCCGGCTCCCTGCTCGCCCCCATGCCCGGCACCGTCGTCCGCCTCGCGGAAGGGCTGGCGCCCGGGTCCGCCGTCGAGGCCGGGCAGCCGCTGATCTGGCTGGAGGCGATGAAGATGGAGCACCGCATCCTCGCCCCCGCCACCGGCACCCTCACCGCGCTCCACGCCGCGCCGGGCCTCCAGGTGGAGGTCGGCGCGCTGCTCGCCGTCGTACAGGAGACAGCCCAAGAGACAGCGCAAGAGACAGCGCAGGACCCGCCCCTCGCGGGGGAAGCACCTCATGCCCAGGACACGCCACAGGAGGCACCGCAGCCATGAGCACCGTCCTCGAATCCGCCGAGCACCAGGCGCTCCGCGCCGCCGTCGCCGCCCTCGGCAAGCGCTACGGGCGCGCCTACATGGCCTCCGTCATCGCGGAGGGCCGGCACACCGACGAACTCTGGTCCGAGGCGGCCAAGTTCGGCTACCTGGGCGTGAACCTCCCCGAGGAGTACGGCGGGGGCGGCGCCGGAATGGCGGAACTCTCCATCGTCCTGGAGGAGTTGGGTGCGGCCGGTGCCCCGCTGCTGATGATGGTGGTCTCCCCGGCGATCTGCGGCACGGTGATCTCCCGCTTCGGCACCGAGGCGCAGAAGCGGCAGTGGCTCCCCGGCCTCGCCGACGGCAGCCTCACCATGGCCTTCGGGATCACCGAGCCGGACGCCGGCTCCAACTCGCACCGGATCACCACCACCGCCCGCCGCGACGGCGACGACTGGCTGCTCACCGGCCGGAAGGTCTTCGTCTCGGGCGTCGACATCGCCGACGCCACGCTCATCGTGGGCCGCACCGAGGACGCCCGCACCGGGAAGCTCAAGCCCTGCCTCTTCATCGTCCCGCGCGACGCCCCCGGGTTCGGGCGCTCGCGGATCGACATGGAACTCCACGCCCCGGAGAAGCAGTTCGAGCTGGCCCTCGACGACGTGCGGCTGCCCGCCGAGGCGCTCGTCGGCGACGAGGACGCCGGGCTGCTCCAGCTCTTCGCCGGGCTCAACCCCGAACGCATCATGACGGCCGCCTTCGGTATCGGCATGGGCCGGTACGCGCTCGCGCGGGCCGTCGAGTACGCGAAGACCCGCCAGGTGTGGAAGACCCCGATCGGCGCCCACCAGGCCATCGCCCACCCGCTCGCCGTCGCCCACGTCGAACTCGAACTGGCCCGGCTGATGATGCAGAAGGCCGCCGCCCTCTACGACACGGGCGACGACATCGGTGCGGGCGAGGCCGCCAACATGGCCAAGTACGCGGCCGGGGAGGCGTGCGTGAAGGCCGTCGACCAGGCGGTGCACACCCTCGGCGGCAACGGCCTCACCCGCGAGTACGGACTCGCCTCACTCATCACCGCCGCCCGCGTCGCCCGGATCGCCCCGGTCAGCCGCGAGATGATCCTCAACTACGTCTCCCACCAGTCGCTGGGCCTGCCGAAGTCGTACTGACCCCGTCCGGGCACTCTCTCCCGGGCGCCCGCGCCCAGAAGTACCGCTTCCAGCCGCCCACCGCGTCGACAGGGGACCGTCATGGTGTTCCGCAGCGAGTACGCAGACGTCGCCATCCTCAGCACACCCATCCACGAAGCCGTCCTCGGCCGGGCCGCCGAGTTCGGGGAGACCGTCGCCCTGGTCGACGGGACCAACGGGATGGCCCTCACCTACGCCCAGCTCGACCACTTCCACCGGCGGATCGCCGCCGCGCTCGCCGAGGCCGGGCTCCGCAAGGGTGACGTCCTCGCCCTCCACAGCCCCAACACCATCGCCTACCCGCCCGTGTTCTACGGGGCGACGCGAGCGGGCGCCTCCGTCACCACGGTCCACCCGCTGGCCACCGCCGAGGAGTTCGCCAAGCAGCTCACCGACTCCTCCGCGCGCTGGATCGTCACCGTCTCCCCGCTCCTGGACACCGCCCGCCGCGCCGCCGGACTCGCGGGCGGAATACGGCGGATATTCGTCTGCGACGCCGCCGAGGGGCACACCTCGGTGCTCGACATGCTCGGTTCCACCGCCCCCGAACCGCAGGTGGAGATCGACCCGGACGAGGACATCGCCGTGCTGCCCTACTCCTCCGGCACCACCGGCGCCCCCAAGGGGGTGATGCTCACCCACACCTCCATCGCCACCAACCTGGAGCAACTCCAGCCGTTGGCCCCCCTCGCCCCGGATGAGCCAGTTTTGGCCGTTTTGCCCTTCTTTCACATCTACGGGCTCACCGCGCTGATGAACGGGCCGCTCCGGCACGGGGCGACCGTGGTGGTGCTGCCCCGCTTCGACCTGGACCAGTTCCTGGCCGCCATCGAGAAGCACCGGATCGCCGGGCTGTACGTGGCCCCGCCCATCGTGCTGGCCCTCGCCAAGCACCCGGCCGTCGCCCGCTACGACCTCTCCTCGCTCCGCTACATCGTCTCCGCCGCCGCCCCGCTCGACGCCGAGCTGGCCCGCGCCTGCTCGGAGCGGCTCGGGCTGCCTCCCGTACGGCAGGCGTACGGCATGACCGAGCTCTCCCCGGGCACCCACGTCGTGCCGCTCTCCGAGGAGAACCCGCCGGCCGGCACGGTCGGCAAGCTGATCCCCGGCACCGAGATGCGGATCGTCCGGCTCACCGACCCCGGGCAGGACGCGGAGCCCGGCACCGAGGGCGAGATCCTCATCCGGGGCCCCCAGGTGATGAAGGGCTACCTCGGCCGGCCCGACGCCACCGCTGCCATGATCGACGCGGACGGCTGGGTGCACACCGGGGACGTCGGCCGGGTCGACGCGGACGGCTGGCTGTACGTCGTCGACCGGGTCAAGGAGCTGATCAAGTACAAGGGCTACCAGGTCGCCCCCGCCGAACTGGAGGCCCTGCTGCTCGGCCACGAACACCTCGCCGACGCGGCCGTCATCGGCGTGTACGACGACGCGGGCAACGAGATCCCCAAGGCGTTCCTGGTCCGCTCACCGGCCCCGGACGCCCGGAAGCTCACCCCCGAGGACGTGCTCGCCTACGTCGCCGAGCGCGTCGCCCCGTACAAGAAGGTCCGGCGGGCCGAGTTCATCGACGCGGTACCCCGGGCCACCTCCGGCAAGATCCTCCGCCGCGAGCTCCGGGACCGCGAACTCCGGGACCGCGAACTCCGGGACCGCGAGCTCCGGGACCGGGACGGGGCGTCGGGGCAGCGGGCCGCCGGCGCCGAAGGGAGCCCCGCATGAGCAGCCTCGCCGCACCCGTCCACGACCGGGGCATCACCACGCTCACCCTGGACGCCCCCGCCCGCCGCAACGCCCTCTCCGCCGAACTGGTCGGCGAGTTGGCCCGGGCGCTCGACGCCTGCGCGGCGGACGCCGCCGTACGCGCCGTCGTCCTGACCCACACCGGCAGCACCTTCTGCGCCGGGGCCGACCTGAAATCACCCGCCGATCCCCGCGAGTTCGTGGCCCTGCTGCGGAAGATCGTCGCCCTGCCCAAGCCCGTGGTGGGCCGGATCACCGGCCATGTCCGGGCCGGCGGACTCGGCCTGCTCGGCGCGTGCGACATCGCGGTGGCCGGGCCCGGGGCGAGCTTCGCGCTCACCGAGTCGCGGCTCGGCCTCGCCCCGGCGGTGATCTCGCTGACCCTGCTGCCCCGCCTCGAACGCTCCGCCGCCGCCCGCTACTTCCTCACCGGGGAACGGTTCGACGCGGCCGAGGCCGCCCGCATCTCGCTGGTCACCCTCGCGGCGGGCGACCCGGCGGCGGCCCTCGCCCCGGGCGAGGGCGCGGACGAGGTCGACAAGGCGCTCGAACCCGTACTCGACGGACTGCGCAGGGCCTCCCCGCAGGGGCTGATGGCGTCGAAGCAGCTGGTCACGGCTACCGTGCTGGAGAGCTTCGACCAACACGCCGAAGACCTCGTCGCCCTGTCCACCGCGCTCTTCGCCTCCGACGACGCACGGGAGGGGATGACGGCCTTCCTCGAACGACGGGACCCCGCATGGGTGTGGTGACGCCCCCGAACGACACGCCCCACGTCAGAACGGCCGTGGGCGCCGCCAAGTCGCCCAAGCAGGACCGCAGCCGGGTCACCCGGCAGCGCCTCCTGGAGGCCGCCGTGGCCTGCCTCGCCGCCCACGGCTGGGCGGGCTCCACGGTCTCCGTCGTCGCCGAACGGGCCGGGGTCTCCCGGGGCGCCGCCCAGCACCACTTCCCCACCCGCGAGGACCTGTTCACCGGCGCCGTCGAGTACGTGGCCGAGGAGCGCTCCGCCGCACTGCGGGCACTCCCCGTGCAGGGCCGCGCCGAAGTAGTCGCCGCGCTCGTGGACCTGTACACCGGACCGCTCTTCCGTGCCGCGCTCCAGCTCTGGGTGGCCGCCTCCAACGAGCCGCAACTACGGCCCCGGGTCACCGAGCTCGAAGCCCGCGTCGGCCGTGAGACCCACCGCATCGCCGTCGCCCTGCTCCGCGCCGACGAGAGCAGGCCCGGGGTACGCGAGACGGTCCAGGGCCTCCTGGACATGGCCCGGGGCCTCGGCCTCGCCAACCTCCTCACCGACGACACCGCCCGCCGCCGGAGGGTCGTGGCCCAGTGGGCGGCGCTGGTGGACGGGGCGCTGGACTGAGCCGACGGGCAGGGCGCCGGTGAGCAGCGCGTCGGCGGGCGCGCGGCGGTGGGTTTTCGGACGAGGAGGTACGCGTGCCCGGCCCATCGTGTGCGGCAGCGGTCCGCTCCCTGGGTGGCCTGTGAAGAATGCGCTTACCGGGAATCGGTGATATCTGGGATATCGACGGCAAATCAAAATGCCATACACCGGGACACTCTGCATATTTCTACTTGGTAACCGTCACTCACGTCACAGCGGTTTCTGCTTCGTCGGACGAATCGTTGTCCCGCGATTTCATCTGGTGTTACCGTCCGTTCATTGCGAGGAGGGCCTTCTCGCAAGCGCGGGGGGTGGGGAAGGCGCACAAGCTCCACTTTTGGTGCCCGGACGGCATTCGGAGTGGAATATTGTGAAGCTTTCTGCCCGTGTGGCCACTACGGCAGGTACCGCCGCAGTCATCGCTCTCGTTCTCGCTCCTACGGCGGAGGCGAACTGGACGAGCAGCATCACCGCCGCCAGCGTCTCCTTCGAGTCCCGCCGCTGGTCCGACGAGCTGTACTCGCAGGTCCAGTTCAGCGGCTGTCACACCGACTCCGGTGTCACCAAGAGCACCGATGTGCAGATGTGGCGGGACATCAGCCTGCAGCCGGACGACTCCTACGACAACAAGACGTTCACCGCCTGCTTCAACGGCAGTACGAGCAACGGCGAGTGGACCGATCTGGGTTCAGGTAAGAAGGACGTGTACTTCCAGATCATGAAGATCGGTGGCTCGACCTTCGGCCCGCAGCTCACCGTGAACAGCGTCAGCGTCGACACCACCAAGGCCGACGGCTGATCGGATTCTCCGTCCCGGGGCCGCGGCCGCGGCCCCGGGACGCATCCTTACCCCCTGTGAGTCTCGATGAAATTTACGACCGCACTGAGAAGCAGCAGTGTGCGTTGGGCCGGCCCCGCCGTCCTGCTGATGGCCGCCCTCTATTATCTGACGGGGGAAAGCGCACCGCCGAGTACTTATCACCACTGGGCTCCGGCGATAGTGTCGGCTCCGCTGATGGTCCTTTATGCGCTGGCCTATGCTGTTGCCGCCGCTCTCGGCGTATGGGAAAGCGGGCGGCTGCGCAAGGCGCACGTCTGGGAATCGCTGCCCTCCCGGAGCCGTTATCGGGTCGCGGCGAACGTGCTCTTTCCCGTGGTCATTCTCTCCTGGCTCGTCCTGCTGCTTCCTCCCGCCGTCTCCCTCGCGCGCAGCGGCACCGCTCCGACTCTGGATTCCCTGCGACTGCCGCTGATGGGCATGCTGATCGTCGTCGCCCACGCCGTCGTCGGGTTCGCCATCGGGTCCTTCCTGCCGCGCCTGATCGCGACTCCGGTGGTCGCGGTCGTCGACTGGGTGGCGGTCGCGTTCACGCGGGCCACACAGCCCTACTGGATCCGGCATGTGTCCGGACAGTTCTCCGACATCGGCTTCGGCGAGGTGCCCCGCTTCGTGTCCGTCGCGGCTCCCGTCCTGCTGGCCGGGGGCGTCGCGGTGGGGCTGATGCTTCTGTGGCTGCCGTTCGGCCCCCGGGTGCTCCGCGGCGTCCTCGCGCTGGGCGTCGCCGCGGCCGGGGTCCTGGGTGCCCAGCACCTGGCCCGGGACTGGCCGCACACCCCGCCCATGGCCACCGGGCAGGCCCCGGTGGACTGCACGGGCGTGCACCCCCGGGTGTGCGTGCCGCGGGTGGCCACCGCGAACCTCGCCCGCATCCAGCGCGAGGCCGCCGCGACGCTGGGCGCCCTGCGGGCCGCCGGTGTCCCCGGCGCCGCCCCCGAGCGGATCGAGGACATGCTCGACGGACCTGCCCGGGCGGGCTCCGCCGACCGGGTGTGGCGGATGACCCTCATGAGCGCCGACCAGCCGCACGAGGCGGGCTACCAAGTCATGGTCCGGGCGCTGAAGTTCCGTTGTGCCGAGGTGCCCGTCGTCCGGGCCCACGCCGTATGGCTCTGGGGTGCCACCCACACCGGGCAGGTCGACATGTACCGACTGCACCGCGGCCGGGAAGGCGTCACTCCGGAGAGCCGGGAGATCGAGGACCGGGTCGGCGAAGAGGTCCGTACCGTCCTCGGTACCTCGCCGGCCGCCCAGAAGGCCTGGATACGCGAGAGCCTCGACTCCTGCGCGGGGGGTACGGCATGAGGTGGTGGATCGGTGCCCGGCGGGCGAGGATCATGGTCCCGCTGGCCCTGGCCGCCTTCCTGCTCCCCCTGCTCGTCGTGCAGAACACGCAGGTCGTCCTGCCCTCGCTCATCGGTTCGCCCCGGGTCGCACTGACCCTCTTCGTGCCCGTGCCGCTCGTCGCCTGCCTCATGCACGCGCTGGAATCGCGTGTTCCCGCCCCGGAGGACTCCGGGGTACGGCCGGTGGGCCGGTACGACGCCGCACTCGTCGCCGTCGTCTGCGCGGCGGCGCTCTGCTGCGCCCTGCTGGTCGCCGCGGCCGGTGGGACGCAGGAGGCCGCGGCGGCGGGCCGCGACGTGCTCTTCCTGGCCGGGCTCATGCTGCTGGGGCGTGCCGTGTTCGGCGCCTCGGCGGTCCTGGTGCCGGTGGCCTGGCTCGTACTCGTCGTCGGGATCGGCTTCCGCGGCAACACGCCGCGGTGGTGGACCGTCGTGCCGGAGTCCGCCCACGACGTCCCGGCGGCAGTCGCCTCCCTGCTGGTGTTCACCGCCGGCCTGACCGCTCTGATCTTCGCCCCGAGGAAGGCCCCGTGACCCTCGAACTCTCCGGCTGCACCTACCGTTACCGACGCGGCCGTCAGCCCGTACTGAAGGACTTCGACTACGCCCTTCCCGACGGGCTCTCCATCCTGCTGGGCCCCAACGGCGCCGGGAAGTCGACCCTGTTGAAGCTCGCGGCCTCGGTGACCCGCCCGCAGCGCGGCAGCGTCCACCTCGACGGGATCGCCGCGGGCACCCGGCAGTACCGGCAGGACGTGGCGTGGATGCCGCAGGACATCACCCCGATGCCCGGCCTCACGGCACGCGAGTACGTCGCGTACATCGGCTGGCTCAAGGGCATGAGCCGCCCGGACGCCTGGAAACGGGCCAGGCAGGCCCTCGTGCAGGTCGACCTCGCCGACCGGATGAACGAGCGCAGCGACCGCCTCTCCGGCGGCCAGCTGCGGCGCGTCGGGGTGGCCGGGGCGCTGGTGCACGGGGCCCGTGTGCTGCTGCTCGACGAACCGACCGCGGGCCTCGACCCGTATCAGCGGCGGGTGTTCCGGGACATGCTCGCGGGACTCACTAGCGACATCCGGGTCCTGCTCTCGACCCATGACGTCGCCGACCTGGCCGAGGAGGCCGACCACGTGACCGTGGTCTACGACGGCAGGATCATCCACCACGGTGACACCGCCTCGTTCCTCGCCCTCACCCCGCCCGGCACCGTCGCGGGCCGGGCGGCGGAGGGCGCCTACACGGCCCTGCTGCGCGACAGCGGTGCCAGGGCGTAGGGCCTTTCGCCCGGACCGGGCCGGGTCGGGGGAGCGGCCCCGGCGGTGAGGCTCCGGGGCGCGGGGCCCGGTGCTCAGCCCGTGATCGGCGTGATCGAGTCGTACCCGTCGATCTCGCGCGGGTCCCGGGCCGCCGGGCCCACGTACTCCGCCGAGGGCCGCACCAGCCGGCCCGTGCGCTTCTGCTCCAGGATGTGCGCCGACCAGCCGGCCGTGCGGGCGCAGGTGAACATCGAGGTGAACATGTGCGCCGGGACCTCCGCGAAGTCCAGCACGATCGCCGCCCAGAACTCCACGTTCGTCGCCAGCACCCGGTCCGGGCGCCGGGCGTGCAGCTCCTCCAGCGCCGCCTTCTCCAGAGCCTGAGCCACCTCGAAGCGGGGCGCGGCCAGTTCGCGCGCGGTGCGCCGCAGCACCCGGGCGCGCGGGTCCTCGGCGCGGTAGACGCGGTGGCCGAAGCCCATCAGCCGCTCGCCCTTGTCCAGCGCCTGCTTCACGTACGCGGTGGCGTCCCCGGTCCGCTCGATCTCCTCGATCATGCCGAGGACCCGGGACGGGGCGCCGCCGTGCAGCGGACCCGACATGGCGCCCACCGCGCCGGACAGTGCCGCCGCCACGTCCGCGCCGGTCGACGCGATGACCCGGGCGGTGAACGTGGAGGCGTTCATGCCGTGTTCGGCGGCCGAGGTCCAGTACGCGTCGACGGCCTTCACGTGCTGGGGATCGGGCTCGCCGCGCCAGCGGATCATGAACCGCTCGGCGACGGACTCCGCCTTGTCGATCTCGCGCTGCGGCACCATCGCGAGCCCCTGCCCGCGCGCCGACTGGGCCACGTACGACAGGGCCATCACGGCCGCCCGCGCGAGGTTGTCGCGGGCCGTCGCCGCGTCGATGTCGAGCAGCGGCTTCAGGCCCCACACCGGGGCGAGCATCGCCAGCGCCGACTGCACGTCGACCCGGATGTCACCGGAGTGGACCGGGATGGGGAACGGCTCGGCGGCCGGCAGACCGGGGTTGAACGCCCCGTCCACCAGCAGCCCCCAGACGTTGCCGAAGGACACCTGGCCGACGAGGTTCTCGATGTCGATCCCGCGATAACGGAGCGCCCCGCCTTCCCTGTCCGGTTCGGCGATCTCCGTCTCGAACGCGACGACTCCCTCAAGTCCGGGTACGAATGCGGACATCAGGCGGCTCCCTCTGTGCGGATGCGAGCTGTGTCGGTGAGGCCCCGGGTACGAAGCCCGAAGCCCCGAAAGGCCCTCCGTGGGACCTGACCCCCGATAGTGGCGGCTTCCCCCGGGGCAAGGAAGGGTGATGTCCCGCACAGCACCCCCGCGTGTCGCGCAGGACCGCCGCTCGACGCGCGACAGCGTCGCTCCCGGCTCGTTCGGCCCCGGCCCGCTGCGGCAGGATGGGCCCGTGCCCACAGCTGACCCGACACCTCCGTCCGCTTCCCGTCCGGCCGCCTCCCCGTCCTCCGATTGCACCATCGATCCGGCGGCGATGCGCGAGCAGTACCGTTCCGAGGCGTTCGCCGAGCAGGATCTCGCCGCCGAGCCCATGGACCAGTTCGCCCGCTGGTTCCGGCAGGTCGCCGCCGGAGGCGTCCTGCACGAGCCGAACGCCATGGTGGTCTCCACCGCCGCGCCGGACGGCCGCCCGTCCTCCCGCACGGTGCTGCTCAAGGGCTTCGACGCGAGCGGCTTCGTCTTCTACACCAACTACGAGTCCCGCAAGGGCAGGGAGCTGGCCGCGAACCCCTACGTCTCGCTGCTCTTCCCCTGGCACCCGCTCGCCCGCCAGGTCGTCGTCACCGGCGTCGCGGAGCGCGTGAGCCGCGCGGAGACCGTGGCGTACTTCCGTACCCGCCCGCACGGCTCCCAGCTCGGCGCGTGGGCGAGCGCCCAGTCCACGGTCATCGGCTCCCGCCGCGAGCTCACCGAGCGGTACGAGGAGTTGGCGGCCCGCTACCCGGAGGGCGAGAAGGTGCCCGTACCGCCGCACTGGGGCGGTTTCCGGGTCGTGCCGGAGACGGTGGAGTTCTGGCAGGGCCACGAGAACCGGCTGCACGACCGGCTGCGGTACGTACGCCCCCCGGCGCCCGGGTCCACCGGCTGGCGCGTGGAGCGCCTCTGCCCCTGAGGCACGTACCGGACGAAGAGGCGGAACAAGCGGAACCCGCAGGCTCGGGTCCCTCCGTGAGGAGGAGCCGGCCGGATCTACCGGCGAGCCTGCGGGTCGGTGACTGCTTGGGTTTCGGCAGACAGCCTGCCGAGGTGCACGATGTGCGACGACGGGCTGTCAGCCCGCAGCCACCTCACGAATCCGATAAGACTGCACTTTTCGGATCACCTCCTTTCAGCGTGTGCGGCAAGCCTAGAAACCTCGTCCGGGCCGCACAACCTATTTATCGGAAGCAGGTGTGCGGCGCGGCACGGTCGAGTTCAATGGGTATCTGACGTGCATAAACGCACGCCGGTACGCGTGCCGCCAGGGCTGCGGCACGGACAGCGGGGACGGCACGTTCTGCGGGGGTACGGAATGAGTCCTTCCATGGGCAGCGGTACGGCCGACCAGTCCGCGTCGGACGCCTCGGGTGCCACCGACGCCACCAGCACCTCACGAGCGGCGGGTGTGGCCGGACCCGGCGCCGCACTCCTCGCCGCGCTCCTCGACGGCATGGACACCGCGCTCTTCGCGCTGGACGCCCAGGGCACCGTCACGCACTGGAACCGCCAGGCCGAACGCGTCCTCGGCTGGGCCGCCGCCGAGGTCGTGGGCCGGGACGGCTTCGCCGGCTGGGCGGTGCGCGGGCCCGACGCCGACGAGGTGCGGCGGCGGCTGATGGCGATCCAGGACTCCGCGGGCCGCCAGGTCCACGAGTTCGCGCTGGTCCGTAAGGACGGCGGCCGGGTCCTCGTCCGGATGCAGGCCGCCGGGATGCGCGGCGAGGGCGGCGGACCGGCCGGGGTCTACTGCGCGTTCAGCGAGGCGCACGCCCAGATCGACCTGGAACGCTCCATCGCGCTGAGTGAGGCGCTCTTCCAGGACGGGCCCTGGGGCGTGGTCCTGGTCGACGCCGACCTGCGGCCCACCGTCGTCAACGCGCACGCGGCGCGGGCGCTCGGCGGCGGCCGGACCTCCCTGCTCGGCCGCCCCCTCGGCGAGGTCGTCCTCCAGGGGGTGGAGGACCTCGAAGCCGCCTTCCACCATGTGCTCGCCGCCGGGGCGCCGCCCGCCCCCGCGGAACTCTGGCTGACCCTGCGCGGCCGCGAGGGCGAGCGGCGGCGCTGCTGGCGCAGCGGCTTCCTCCGGCTCTGCTCACCCCTCACCGAGGAGGCGGTGCCGCTCGGGGTCGCCTGGCTGTTCCAGGACGTGACCGAAGCGCGCACCGCCGAGCAGGCGTCGGCCCGGCTGCGGTTCCGCTCCGCCCAACTGCACCGGGCGGCCAGAGCAGCAGCCGAGTGCGAGGACCCGTGGGAGGCGGCGACGACCACCCTCGACTTCTCGCTGGCCGGGTTCGCCGACCACGCGCTGCTCGACCTGGTGGCGGGGGAGCGCCTGGTCCGTACGGCGGCCACCCCCACCGACGCCCCGGGCCCCTGCCTGCTGGTCGCCGGGGGCTCGCTCCCCGCCCGTTACGACGCGGGCCACCCGGCCCTCCAGTCGCTGGACCGGATCGCCCCGGTCCGGGTGAGCGCGGGCCCCGCCGGGGAGTCCTGGGCGAGGGAGCGCCACTGGCCCCGGCACACCGCGCACGCCCTGTGCGCGGCCCTGCGCAGCCGGGGCCGGACCCTCGGGGTCGTGACCTTCCTGCGTACGGCGGACCGCCCGGCCTTCGAGCGGGAGGACGCCGCCCACGCGGAGAGCGCGGCGGTCCGGGTGGCCTCCGCGGTGGACCTGGCGCTGCTGCTCGACGGCCGTACGGGCGGCTGACCCCCGGGCGGACCGCCCCCGGGTCCGCCTCCTGGGCGGGGCGCCGGGGTGTCGGTGCGGGGTGCCGGGCGGGTCAGTGCTGGTAGAAGATCCGGTCCCGGTTCTCGTCGAACACCCGCCGGTTCCACTCGTGGCCGCCGTCCACGTTGCCCGAGCGCAGCAGCGGCGGCTCGATGCCGCGGGCGGCCAGTTCCTCTGCGGCGGCGGCCATCGTCGCCTGCATCAGCGCGCTGGTCACGACGGTGGAGGCGGGGGCGAACGGGGCGCCGACCCCGTCGGTGGTCAGCTCCGCGTCGCCCACCGCGATCTTGCTGTCCAGCACGATGTCGCAGTGGTCGAGCAGGAAGCCGCCGGTGGCGGACCGGGACGAGGTGGCGGCGGCGTACGCCACCGAGGTCACCCCGATCACGGTGAGGCCGCGCGCCCGTGCCTCGCGGGCCATCTCGACGGGCAGGGTGTTGCGGCCGGAGAGGGAGATGATCACCAGCAGGTCGCCCGCCCTGGCCGGGCTGGCCGCGAGCACGGTGGTGGCGAGCCCCTCCACCCGCTCCAGCGCCGAGCCGAGGGTCGCGGGCATCACGTCGACCCCGACCGTTCCCGGCACCGCGAGGAGGTTCATCAGGGCGGGGCCGCCCGCCCGGTAGACCACGTCCTGCGCGGCGAGCGAGGAGTGCCCGGCACCGAAGGCGAAGAGCCGGCCGCCCGCGGCGATGGTGTCGGCGACCGCCGCCCCGGCCGCCGCGACGGAGGCGGACTCCTCGTCGCGGACCCGGGCCAGCAGCCCGATGGCCGCGTCGAAGAACTGGCCGGCCAGCTTGCTCTCGCTCATCGGGGGGAGCCCTTTCGGCGTGGGGTGGGCGTCGGCTCGGGTCGTGTCCGACCACGGCCAGGTGCCGATCACGTTGCGGTCCGGACCACCGCACTGTCAAGAGCCTCCCCGGCCGTCCGCGGTCGGCCCTGTCGACGGGCACGGCACGGTTGACAGCGCGATGCGTCAGAATTGGACGAGGGGCACAGCACGGCGGCAACACGGCAGCATGACGTTTCACTGTCACAGTTATGAGGGGCACGAATGTCCGGACTGATCGACACCACGGAGATGTATCTCCGCACCATCCTCGAACTGGAAGAGGAAGGCGTGGTCCCGATGCGCGCCCGTATCGCTGAGCGGCTGGACCAGTCCGGTCCGACCGTCAGCCAGACGGTGGCCCGGATGGAGCGCGACGGACTGGTCCAGGTCGCCGGGGACCGCCACCTGGAGCTGACCGAGGAGGGCCGGCGCCTGGCCACCCGCGTCATGCGCAAGCACCGGCTCGCCGAGTGCCTGCTCGTCGACGTGATCGGCCTGGAGTGGGAGCAGGTGCACGCCGAGGCCTGCCGCTGGGAGCACGTGATGAGCGAGGCCGTGGAGCGGCGGGTGCTGGAGCTGCTGCGCCACCCCACGGAGTCCCCGTACGGCAACCCGATCCCGGGCCTGGAGGAGCTGGGCGAGCACGCCGAGGCCGATCCGTTCCTGGGGCAGGGCATGGTCAGCCTGGCCGAGCTGGACCCGGGCAGCGACGGCAAGACCGTCGTGGTGCGCCGGATCGGCGAGCCCATCCAGACCGACGCCCAGCTGATGTACACGCTCCGGCGCGCCGGGGTCCAGCCGGGCGCCGTCGTCAGCGTGACGGCGGCGGCGGGCGGCGTGCTGGTCGGCTCGGGCGGTGAGGCGGCGGAGCTGGACAGCGAGGTCGCCTCGCACGTCTTCGTCGCCAAGCGCTGAGCGACCCGAGCGGGCGGGCGCGGGAGCACCCGCCGGAGCGGGGGTGCGCACGGCCCGGAGCACGAGGGGGCACGAGCGGCGGCCCCGCGCCCCGGGTGCTGGGAAGCCGCCGTCGGGACGCCGTCGGGCGCCCGGGGGTGGCGTACGCGCGCCGCGCACGCTCCGAGCAGGGACGGAACCCCCCACCACGCTCCGCGTCCCGCCGCACGGCACCGGAGAAGCGGGCGTCACGGTCATCGAACCGTGACGCCCGCTTTCTCTTTTCCGTACGGAATTGCAGCGGCCGGGCGGCTCGCGTGCCAGGCTTGAGCCAGGCATATGACCTGAGGTCGCCGGCCGGGTGGGCCGTGCGGCAGGGGAGGAGCAGGGAATGCGCCCGTCGTACCAGCATGTGCAGCGGTACGCGCCCCCCGTGCGCCCACGTACGCCTCCACCGGGCACCGCCCGGGGCGGCCCGGCCCGCCCGGCGGACCGTGTCCCGGAGGTGTTCTCCGGCCGTCGGCGTCGGGTCGTGGAGCGCGCCGGCGCCGCCCCGGGGGCGTGCGACGGCGCACGCGCCCCCGCCGCGGTCGCGAGCGCGGCGGAGGCGGTGGCCGGGAGGCCGGAGAGCCCGGCGCCCGGAGGCGCCGGGACCCGTCCTCCCCGGTGTCGACCCGGAGCCCCGAGCTCCCAGGGTCGTTCCCGCGGACCGTCATCCCCGAGCGGCCCGCTCCCCGCTGAACATCTCCCCAGGTCGGCGGCGGCCAATCATGGAACGTAGTCACCCGAACGAGCGGTGTTGACCGCCGGACGCGCCATTTTCGAATAAAGGTTCGATAGTGTGAGCGGCGAGGCCACCCGTGATCGAGAACCAGAAGGGGATGCCAGGACATATGGTGCGGCGCATCGATGTGACGGGCTCGGACGGCGTCCGGCTCGCGGCCTGGGAGTTCACCGATCCGCCCAAGGGGCGCGCGGAGGAAGCGAGTGCGCCGGGGGTCTTACTGCTGCACGGACTGATGGGCCGGGCCACCCACTGGGCCGCCCAGGCCCAATGGCTCTCGGAGCGGTACCGCGTGGTCGGGCTCGACCAGCGCGGCCACGGCCGCAGCGAGAAGCCCGCGGACGGCCCGTACACCCGGGACGCGTACGTGGACGACGTCGAGAGCGCGGTCGAACAGCTCGGCCTCGGCCCGGTGACCCTCGTCGGGCACGCCATGGGCGCCCTCACCGCCTGGCAGTTCGCCGCCAAACGCCCCGACCTCGTCCGGGCGCTGGTCATCTGCGACATGCGGGCCTCCGCGCCGGGCGCCGCCACCCAGCGCGAGTGGAGCGACTGGCTCGACTCCTGGCCGGTCCCCTTCGCGACCCTCGCCGCCGTCCGCAAGTGGTTCGGCGAGGACGATCCGTGGGTGGAGCGCCCCAACCCCGCACGCGGCGAGTTCTTCGCCGAGGTGATGGCCGAGGGCGAGGACGGCTGGCGGCCCGTCTTCTCCCGCCGCCAGATGCTGGCGTCCCGGGCGACCTGGGTCCTGGACGCGCACTGGGAGGAGCTGGCGCAGGTCCGCTGCCCGACCCTGGTGCTGCGCGGGACGGATGCCCAACTGGGCCGCGCCGAGGCCCAGGAGATGGTCCGGGTGCTGCCGCTCGGGCAGTACGCCGAGGTGCCCGACGCCGGCCACCTCGTCCACTACGACCGGCCGGACGCCTGGCGCGTCGCGGTCGAACCCTTCCTGGCGGCACTGGCCGACGCGTCCCCGGAGCCGGTGGTGTCCTGACGGGCTCCACGGGGGCCCGCCGGGCCCCCGTGGACGCTCCCACCCCTCGCCGACCGCCCGGCCCGGCGCGGGGCTCACCCCTTGCTGACCGCCGCGAGGATCTCCGGCAGCCGGGCCGCCGTGCGCGCCGCCCCGAGCCGCAGCCCCGCCCAGGCGGCGAGCAGGCCGTACGCCGCGCCCACCGGCACCACGAGCCAGAGCGAGCGGTGGTCCGTCACGGTCAGCACCACCGTCAGGACGACCACCGGCGAGGCCACCAGCACCGAGCCCACCATGCCGCCGACGCCCGACATCCAGGCCAGTCCGCCCTGCCCCGGCGCCACGTTCTTGAACCCGCCCTCCTGCGGGATCGAGTACGGGAAGAGCGCCGACGCCAGCGCGCCCAGCCCGAGCATCCCGCCGAGCAGCGCGAACGACACCCCGAACACCCCGGTGAGCGACCCCCAGGAGCCGAGCAGCGCGGCGGTCAGCGCGCCCACGGCCAGGGTGTACGGCACGGTGACGACGGCCAGGGCCAGGGCACGGGCCCGCAGCTCCTCGTACGCGTCCCGGGGCGAGGCGATGGTCTGCGCCACCATCCAGAAGGCGGAGGTGTCCTGGCCGAACTGGTTGTACATCTGCATCCCGAGCAGCCCCGTCGCGAAGCAGGCGAAGTAGGCCGAGCCGGCGCCCTGGAGTGCGTTGAACACGGGCACGATCAGCCCGACCGTCAGCGAGGTGATCCAGGCGCCCTTCGTCTTCGGGTCCCGCAGCACGTACCGCAGGCTCCGGCCCATCACCGTACGGGTCCGGCCCTCGGGCAGCAGCCGGCCCAGCCTCGGGCCCCGGCCGCCCCGGGCCTTCTCGCGCGGCGGCCCGGCGGCGGCGATCGTCGAGCCGTCCGGGGCCGTCATCAGCGTCACCAGACCGCGCTGCCACCACCACAGCAGCCCGGCCAACGACACCACCGAGACGAGGAGTTGCGCCACCGCCTCGCCGTACGAGCCGCCCGACGCGGAGTCCACCGCGCCGATCGCCGAGGCGGCGGGCAGCCACCGCACCACGCCGGCCACCGGCTCCAGGGAGGAGAGCCCGCCCGCCCGGCCGAGGCTCTGGGCGCCGAAGTTGACGAACTGGATGCCCACCGCGATCACCAGCCCGCTCAGCACCGCGAGGTCACGGCCCTTGCGCGAGGTCAGCAGCCGGATGTTGGCCGTGGCGACGGACCGCGCCAGCGCCACGCAGATCAGCAGCGCCAACGGTACGGCGACCACCCCGACGACCACCGCGCCCGACCCGTGCGCCACCGCGAGCACCGAACCCACCAGCAGGCAGAGCGCGAACAGCGGCCCGACACCCACGAGCGAGGCCGCCAGCAGGGCCCGTACCAGCGGACGCGGCCGGAGCGGCAGCATCACCAGCCGGCTCGGGTCCAGCGTCTCGTCCCCGCTCGGGAAGAACAGCGGGAGCACCGCCCACCCCAGCGCCAGCACCCCGGTGGCCAGCACCACCACGGTCGCCGCGTCGCGCCCCTCACCGCGCAGCAGCACCAGCCCCAGCAACTGCCCCGCCGCGATCAGCACCACCACGACCAGGGTCACCACGAACGCCGCCCGCCGCCCGGCCGACTGCCGCAGCCCGTTGCGGAGCAGCGCCAGCTTGAGCCGTACGAAGAGCGGGACGAGCCCGTCGGTCCCGGCGTCCGGGGCCGGAGCGACCGGGCCCGGCCGGCCGTCGAGGACGCTCATCGCCCGCCGCCCAGCCAGTCGAGGTTGTCCGCGCCGTCCGCCGCACGCGCGCCCACCAGGTCCAGGAACGCCTGCTGGAGCGAGGGCGCCGCGCCCCGCACCTCGGCGAGCGGGCCCTGCGCCTTGATCCGGCCCCCCGCCATCACCGCCACCCAGTCGCAGAGCGACTCGACCAGCTCCATCACATGGCTGGAGAAG
Source organism: Streptomyces sp. NBC_01335 (assembly GCF_035953295.1). GTDB lineage: Bacteria > Actinomycetota > Actinomycetes > Streptomycetales > Streptomycetaceae > Streptomyces. The sequence goes on along the minus strand of NZ_CP108370.1, from coordinate 3,291,772 downwards.
ACGACGGTGGCCCCGGAACGGGTGTAGCGCTCCAGCACACCCCGGATGGCCTGCGCGGAGACCGGGTCGACGCCCTCGAACGGCTCGTCCAGGAAGAGCACTTCGGGATTGTGCAGCAGCGCCGCCGCCAGCCCGATCTTCTTCCGCATCCCGGTCGAGTAGTCGACGACCAGCTTGTGCTGCGCCCCGGCCAGATCCAGCACGTCCAGCAACTGGGCGGCCCGCTTGTCGGTCTCGGCGCCGGGAATGCCGCGCAAACGGCCGTTGTAGGCGAGGAGTTCACGCCCGGAGAGCCGCTCGAAGAGCCGCAGCCCCTCGGGCAGCACCCCGATCCGCGCCTTCACCGCGACCGGGTCGGCCCACACGTCGTGGCCGCCGATCTCGACCTTCCCCATGTCGGGCCTCAGCAGCCCCGTCACCATGGAGAGCGTGGTCGTCTTGCCCGCGCCGTTCGGCCCGACCAGACCGATGAACCGGCCCGCCGGCAGGTCCAGATCGATCCCGGAGACGGCCACCTGCTCCCCGAACCGCTTCCACAGCCCCTGCACCCGCACGGCGGGTGGCGCCTGCGCGGCCTCCCTGGTGCTGTCCGTCTCTGTCCGGTCAGGCATGACACGACCTCTCGCTGTCCCCGCTCCTGGGGGTCAGCGTAGGGCGAACACGCGTGCCAGGCGTCACCCGGCGGACACCACCCGCCCGACGGGAATTGTCAGACACGCCCTATGAGGTGCGTGACCGCGCGTCCGCCGCCTCGCGGGCACAGGCGTACGCCAACGGGCTGACCAGCTCCTCCGCTTCGGGCAGCCAGCGGTTGGCGGTGGTGGGGCGGCGGGCCCACTGGACCGCGCCCCGGCCGCCGACGCGGGTCGGCGGGGCGGCGACGTAGTGGCCCTCGCCCCGGGCGACGAGGTCGATCGACGCGGCGTTCCAGCCGAGGTGCAGGACGAGGTCGGGGACCTTGGCGGCGGCGCCGGGGGAGACGAAGAAGAGCATGCGGCGGTCGGGGGTGCAGGTGGCAGGGCCGAGCGTCAGCTCCATCCGCTCCATCCGCGCGAGCGCCAGGAAGCCCGCCGACTCCGGCACGTCGATCACGTCGAAGCTGCGGCCGGTCGGCAGCAGGATGGAGGAGCCCGGGTGCTTGGACCACATCCGGCGGGCCGCCGCCCCGCTGCCGGTAGCCTGCCCCGCCCAGTCGGGACGCAGGGCGTGCGCGCCGGGGAGGGCGCAGCGGGCGTCGCCGCAGCAGCACCGTTCGTGTCCGTCCACCGCCTCCAGCCAACTGCCCGGGAACACGTCCCAGTGGCGTTCCTCCGTGTACCGGACGGCGGCGTCGAGCAGTTGCTCGCGGCGCTGCGGGGGGACCGGGGCGTTGCCCGTGACTGTGATCGGCTTTTCCACGTCCAGCACAACTCCCCGCGCCACCGGTGGTTACGGTGCGCCGGACCGCCGTGCCGGTGCATCGGCACCGCATACGGGGCGCACGGATGCATGGGCGGGGGCGCGTGCGGGGCCGGGCGCCTACGGGTGGGTAGGGAAGGCGAGGCTGTGCCTGACACGGCCGGGGGCCGTGCGTCGGCTCGGTCCTCGGGCTGTTCCGGGGGCCGTGGGACGGGACGCACGGGTCTTTTGCGTGAAGTGGCCGAAAACAGCAGCACTCATGCCGGTCGTACCGAATACAGAGGAATGAGCGCATTGCTTGAGTCGGCGACGGGCAGTGATGCCACTGCCCGTCCGATGCCACCACCTGTTCACCTGTCACCGCGTTCTCCAGGGGGAGTCCATGGCAGCCAGACCACTCGTAGCCCGACAGCCGAACGAACGGCTCCAGACCCTCATCCAGGAGGCCGCGTGTTCCAACGCCGGCCTGGCCCGCCGGGTCAACATGGTCGGCGCGGAACGGGGACTCGATCTCCGGTACGACAAGACCTCCGTGGCCCGTTGGCTGCGCGGGCAGCAGCCCCGGGGCCGGGCGCCGGGGATCATCGCCGAGGCCATCGGCCGCAAGCTCGGCCGCACGGTCACCATCGACGAGATCGGCATGGCCAACGGCAAGAACCTCGCCTCCGGCGTCGGCCTGCAGTTCGCCCCGACGGTGCTCGGGGCCATCGAGCAGGTCTGCGAGCTGTGGCGCAGTGACGTGGGCCGCCGGGACCTGCTCTCCGGCTCCACCGTCGCCTCCTCCGCCCTGGTCGAGCCCAGCCGGGACTGGCTGATCACCGCCACCGACTCCCAGGTCGCGCGGAACGCCGGGGCCCGGGTGGGGCGTTCGGACGTGGAAGCGGTCCGTGCGATGACCGCCGCGCTGGTCGACCTCGACCACCGGTTCGGCAGCGGGCACGTCCGCCCGGTGCTGGTCCACTACCTCAACAGCGTGGTCTCCGGGCTGCTCTCGGGGGCGTACCGGGAGTCGGTCGGCCGGGAGTTGTTCGGCGCGGTGGCCCGACTCACCGAACTCGGCGGCTACATGGCGATCGACACCGGCCAACCCGGCCTGGCCCAGCGCTACTACATCCAGGCGCTGCGCCTCGCCCAGGCGGCGGGCGACCGTGCCTACGGCGGCTATGTGCTGGCCGCGTCGATGAGCCACCTCGCCGCCCAGTTCGGCAACCCCCGGGAGATCGCGCAGCTCGCCCGCGCGGCGCAGGAGGGCGCGCGCGGACAGGTGACGCCACGCGCGGAGGCGATGTTCCTCGCCGCCGAGGCGCGCGGGCACGCGGCCCTGGGCGACGCGGGCACCTGCGAGGAGGTGGCCGGCCGGGCGGTGGAGGCGCTGGAGCGGGCCGACGCGTCCTCCGGCGACGACCCGTCCTGGATCGCGCACTTCGACGAGGGGTACCTCGCCGACGAACTCGCCCACTGCCACCGCGATCTGGGCCAGGGCACCGCCGCCGCCCGCCGGGCGAAGGAGGCGCTCGCCGCGCTTCCCGGGACCAGGGCCCGCCGGCGCGGCATCGCCCTGGTGCTGCTCGCCTCCGCGCAGGTCCAGCAGCGCGAGGTCGAACAGGCCTGCTACACGGGCCTGCGGGCGGTGGAGCTGCTGGAGACGGTGCGTTCCAGCCGGGGCGCGGAGTACCTCGACGACCTCCAGCAGCGGCTGCTGCCGTACGGGGAGGAGTCGTCGGTCCGCGAGTTCAGCGCGCGCCTGGACCTCCAGGCCGCCTGACGGGCGGCGGGCCGGACGCGCGGGCGTGCGCGGGGCCCGGACCGGCTGCCGCCGCACGCGCCGTACGGGAAGGTGTGCGCCGACCGCACTCCGGTACGTGCGCGTGCTCCGGCGCCCGGACGACGTGGCGGATGTCTCGGTGCGGGGCCCGGCCCGGGTGCGCGGGGTGCCGTCCCGCGCGGGCCGGGCGGACCCGGGCCCGGCCGCCGGGACGCTGCTGAGCTGCGGGTTCCTCCGGTGCGTGGAGGCCCGTTCGCCGCTCGCCGCCGCGCGCCCGTGGAGGCGTCGCGCGGCCGTCCGGGTCGTGAAGGGACGGTGCGGGCAGCGGACGCGCTTGGCGAACCCGGGCAACCACCCGATAGCGTGAGCCGACGATTCCGTAGGTTGACACGTAGGAGTCCCGGTGACGCAGAGCGGACAGGGTGACGATCAGCAGCTTCCTGCTGTACGGCCCGCCCACGAAGGTGTCGTGCTGCCCGCGGACGGTGGTGCCCCCTGGAACCCCGCGGCGGCGAACGGCCGCCCGCAGGAGTCCGCCCCGGCGGGTGGCTCCCCGTGGGACGGCCAGGCGTGGTCCCAGGCGCCACAGCAGCAGCACCCGGGCGCCCCGGCGCAGGGGCAGCAGCAGCCGTCCCCCTACGCGCAGCAGGGCGGTTACCCGCAGCAGGGCGGGTACGGCGCCCCCGACCCGTACCAGCAGGGTCAGCAGACGCAGTACCTCCCGGCGCCCGGCGGCTACCAGGGCGGGCAGCCGAACCCGTATCAGCCGCCGCAGCAGGGCGGGCCGATGCCCCCGGCCCAGCCGCAGCCGTTCGCGCAGCCGCTGCCGCCGGAGGCCGTACCGGGTGGTGCGCCGGGCGGGGACTCCGACGCCACGCAGTTCATCGCACCGGTCCCGGCCGGGCAGGACGGCGACGCGACCCAGTACATCCCGCCGACGCCCCCGGGCGCCCCGTACGGCATACGCCCGGGGGCACCGGAGGACCGGCGTCCCCCCGCGGAGTTCGACAACCTCTTCCGCAACGACGAACCGGCCGGCGCCACCACGCAGATGCCCCGGGTCGACCCCGCGCACCACCAGCAGCCCGCCCACCAGCAGTACGGCGGCCACCCCCAGGGGCAGCCCGCCGGACCGCCCCAGGGCTACCCCGGCGGCCAACTCCCGCCCCAGGCACAGCAGCAGGGGTACGCACCCGGCTACCAGGGCCCCCAGGGGTACGAGAGCCCCCAGCAGGCGTACGAGCCCGAGCCCGCGCCGCGCCGCAGGTCCGCGCACATCCCGCTCATCGCGGCCGTGGTGATCGGCTGCGCGGTCGTCGGCCTCGGCGCCGGTGCGCTGCTGAGCGGCGGCGGCGAGTCGAAGGACGACAAGCAGCCGGTGGCCTCGGCGAGTTCGCCGGCCGCCGACTCCTCGGCGCCCGCCGCCGAGGACCCGGCGAAGCCGCAGGCGGTGGAGCTGGACAAGCTGCTCGCCGACAGCAACAACAGCCGGGAGACGGTGATCGGGGCCGTCGAGAAGATCAAGAGCTGCAAGGACCTGGACCAGGCGGCCTCCGACCTCAAGGGCGCCGCCCAGCAGCGCCGTGATCTGGTGACCCGGCTGAAGAGCGTGGCGATCGACCAGCTGCCGGACCACGCCGCGCTCGCCTCCTCCCTGACCCGTGCCTGGGAGGCCTCGGCCTCGGCCGACGAGCACTACGCGAACTGGGCGCACCAGGCGAAGGGCAAGAAGGCCTGCAAGGGCGGCAAGGCGGCCAACACCAATGAGACGAGCAGGGCCGGCGTGAAGAGCGGCGAGGCGACCACCGCCAAGAAGCAGGCGTCCGGCCTGTGGAACTCCATCGCCGAGAAGTACGGCCTCACCAGCCGCGCCTACACGGAGCTCTGAGCCCGAAGCGCCACGAAGCCCCGGCCCCCGCACCTCACGCGTGCGGAGCCCGGGGCTTCGGCGCCGCTCAGCCCCGGACGGCCTTCGCGTCGGACAGGGTCTCCGTGACGTCCGTGAACCCCGTCTTCTGCGACACCAGTCGCCCCCCGCGGACCACCTGGAAGGTGACCGTGCCGTTGACGATCCGGGGGTACGCGGCCGAGCCGAGCATGTCCTGGTAACGCCACCGCAGCTCGGGGGTGAGGCCGCCGGTGTCCACCTTCAGCCCGTGGTTGAGCACCGAGGTGACCGCCGACGCACGCACCTCGCCGTCACCGAGCGCCTCGACGGCGGCCGTCAGCACGGTGTACGCGACCCAGGTGGTCTGCACGGCCGAGTCCGCCGGGTCGATGCTGTCGTCCTCGAAGGCGTACTTCCGGACCGCCTCGCGCATCTCCTTCCAGCGGGCGTCCGAGGAAACCGGGTACCACCCGGTGACGTACGCCCCCTCGAAGGGGCTGTTGCGGCCGCCGGTGCTGTCGATGAGCGGCTGGCTGACGCTGCCGAGCACCGAGGAGATCCTCACGCCGCCGTCGTTGGAGGGAAGCCGGCGGAAGGAGTCGAAGAAGGTGCCGGTGCGGTCGCCGAGGACGGCGGTGACACAGCCGTCGTCCGCCGCGTGGAGCGCCTTCGCGGCCTCGGAGTCGTACGAGGTCGCCGACTCGGGGGCGACCACGTCGGCGGCCGCGTGCCGGTGGCCGAGGGCCAGCCCGGCGTCGAGCAGCGCCGCCATGCTGTCCCCGACGATGGAGTCGGGACGGACCAGGGACACCGTGTCGCAGGAGCCGGCGAGCTGCCTGCCGTTGCCCGCCAGGAGCGCCGCCTGACCGCCGTTGACGGGGTACGACACGAAGCTCTGGAACTCCCCGTCGGACGCGCCGTACCCGCCGATGTACGGGATGCCCGCGGCCTCCAGCGGTGCCATGAAGGTCTGGCCGTGCCGGCTGTACGAGCCCACCACCGCCGCCACGTCCCGGTCGACCGCCTCCCGCGCGCACGTCTCGGCGCCCGCGAGGGAGTCCTCCTCGTCGCAGGTGAGCACCTTCAGCTCGTGGCCGCCGAGACCGCCCCGCGCGTTGACCCACTTCGCGTAGGTGGAGGCGATCGCCGTCACCCCGGCCATCGTCACCGAGTCCGCGTCGTCGGAGGCGCCCGGCGCCCAGGTCATCACCGTGACCGTGCTCCCGGAGTCCGCGGCCGCCCCGGGGAGCGCCCCGCAGCCGGACAGCAGCAGGGCTCCGGCCGCCGTGGCCCCGACGAGGAGCCGGCGCGTGCCCGCGGCCCCGGAAGAGCCGAAGGGGCCGAAGCGGCCGAGAGGGCCGAAGGAGCCGAGAAGAGGGGCGCGTCGCCGTCCGGTCATGGAGACGGAGCCTGCCGGGCCCCGGGTAACGGAGCTGTGTGCGAAAGGCAACGGCGCGTGGCGGGACGGTGAACTCCGGGGGCCCGTACAAACCCGACGAGAGGGAACGTACGATCGACAACCGTGCACCCAGGTTCGGAGAACTCTTCCCGTCGAGGCCGCCGCTCCACCACCATGGACGGCATGCCGCTCAATGACATGCCGTGGTGGCGCTGGCGCAGCAACGTGCGCTCGGCGCTGCACATGCTCTCCGACCCCGTCTTCCACCAGGAGTGCTGGCTGGCCGGCCAGGAAGGGTACGGCGACGTCACCGACGCCGTGTACCGCCTGGTCGAGGACACCTGGCTCGACAACTGGTCCGCCGAGAAGTACATAGGGACGATCTTCCGCGACCCGGCCGAGGCCGCCGCCGTGGACGCCGCCGTGCTGCGGGTGCTGCGCATCATGCACCAGGTCGGCGCGGACGCCCCCGTCTCCGCCTACCTGGAGCACGCGGGCTGGCCGGAGGCCGTCCAGACCACCCGCGAGGCCCATGTGCTGCTCGCCACCAACGATGGCGACGACCCGGACGTCCCGCCGCGTTCGCTGGACGTCCTCCGCATCATGACCAGATCGGCCTGAGACCGGGAGGGTGTGGCAGGCTACGGGGATGACCGCGCCGCAGCCCGCTTCCCCCGCCCCGGACGCCCCGGACGCCGACTCCGAGCAGTACGTCCTCATCCTGTCCTGCCCCGACAAACAGGGCATCGTGCACGCCGTGTCGAGCTATCTCTTCATGACCGGCTGCAACATCGAGGACAGCCAGCAGTTCGGCGACCACGACACGGGTCTGTTCTTCATGCGGGTCCACTTCTCGGCGTCCTCCCCGGTGTCGCTGGAGAAGCTGCGGGCCAGCTTCGCCGCGATCGGCGACTCCTTCCACATGGAGTGGCAGATCCACCGCGCGTCGGAGCGGATGCGGGTGGTGCTGATGGTCAGCAAGTTCGGGCACTGCCTGAACGACCTGCTGTTCCGGTCCCGGATCGGCGCACTGCCGGTGGAGATCGCGGCCGTCGTCTCCAACCACGAGGACTTCGCCGAGCTGGTCGGCTCGTACAACGTCCCCTTCCGGCACATCCCCGTCACCCGGGACACCAAGGCGGAGGCGGAGGCGGAGCTGCTGGAGCTGGTCCGCGCGGAGAACGTCGAACTCGTCGTCCTCGCCCGCTACATGCAGGTCCTCTCCGACGACCTCTGCAAGGAACTCAGCGGCCGGATCATCAACATCCACCACTCCTTCCTGCCGAGCTTCAAGGGCGCCCGCCCCTACCACCAGGCGCACGCCCGCGGCGTGAAGCTGATCGGCGCGACCGCGCACTACGTGACGGCCGACCTCGACGAGGGCCCGATCATCGAGCAGGAGGTCGAGCGGGTCGGCCACGGCGTCACCCCGGACCAACTCGTCGCGATCGGCCGGGACGTGGAGTGCCAGGCGCTGGCGCGCGCGGTGAAGTGGCACGCGGAGCGGCGCATCCTGCTCAACGGCCGCCGCACGGTGATCTTCGCCTGACGGTCGCCCCTCCTCGCCCGGCCGGCCGGGGCGCCGCGGTCACCGTCGGTGTCACAGCCGGCTGAGCGAGGCCGCCGCGAACAGCACGTCGTTGATGGCCTGGCGGTCGCCGACCTGCCCCACCGCCGCTTCCACCGGCGGCACATGGCCCGCGACGAGCTCGCAGAACTCCACGCCGTCGAGGGCGATCTGGGCCACCGCGCGGTCGGCCGAACCGACGGCGGCGGGCGAGTCCAGCGGGATGTACCAGTCCCCGCCGCCCCGGCCCTCCACTTCGAGGTGGAGCGAGCGCCCCGGCGAACCCGCCGCGACCAGCTCCTTCGCCGGGGAGGCCAGCCCCGCCCGGCGCCGTACCGCGAGCGCACCGGGCAGCAGCCGGGCCGCGAGGTCGACCATCCGGTTCAGGTGCCCGGCGGCCGGCGGGTCGTACGGATAGTGGACCGCCCGCGCGATGTCCCAGCCGTGCACCCAGCACTCGAAGGCCCGCTCCAGGAGCGAGTCCCGGACCGACAGCGAGAAGCTGCCGTACGAGACGGAGTCGTCCGCCACCGCGTGCTCGGCGAACGAGACCGTCCGCAGCAGGGTGTGGTTCAGGTCGCGCCACGGGATGCGGACGGACCGGGTCGCGGGGCGGGACGACTCCGCCCAGACGGCCTCCGTGCGCGCGGTCGGCGTACGCGGCAGGTCCCGCGGGCCCGACGGATCGTGCAGGTCGAGCGCGTCGGCCACGATGCCGTCGACGGCCAGCAGATGGGAGATCACCCCGGCCACCGTCGTCTTCCGGGTGGCGGGCTTCTCGTCCTCGAACCACCGCAGCCGCACCGGCGCGTGCCACTCGGCGTCGCCGATGTCCCGGAGCAGGGCGTCGAGCCGGGCGGTCTCCGCGTCGTACGGCGCCGCCCACTCCGGCAGCGGGATTCCGGCCGGACGCCGTTCGAGGCAGCCCTCGATGACCCGGGAGCGGAGCTTCGGGTCGAGGTCCAGCGAACGGTCGGTGTGCAGCAGCCCCACCGCGTCCCGCAGGCGCGTCCCCTCGTCGCGGCAGGGCTGACACGTGGCGAGGTGCTCCTCGACGGTCGCGCTCTCCTCGGCCGAGCAGGCGGCCAGCGCCCACGCGCCGAGGAGGGACCGGAGCACGGAGTGCGCGGCCTCCGGCATCGGGATCACCGGCACGGGTACGGTCGGCAGCACGAACGGGGGCGGCTCCTCCGCCCGCCGACGGGGCCGCGGCACCGCTTCGGCTTCCGGTTCCGCTTCCGGGCCGGCCTCGAACTCCTCGTGCGCCACTGTCCCCGCCTCGGCCACGGCCTTGTCTTCGGCCTCCGCCTCGGTCTTGTATTCGGCCGCCGCCGGGCCGTCCTCCGTGTCCTTCGCCCCGGGCAGGTCCGTCAGGTCCGCCACGTCCGTCAGGTCCGCGAGATCCTCCAGGTCGGAGGGGAGCACCGGGCGCGGTACGGAGCCGAGGGCCAGGTCGTCCGGGGCGCTGCGCGGTCCCGGTATGCGCCGTGCGCGCCGGACCTCGTCCCCGGTGGCGCCGCTTCCGTCGTTCCCGTCGTCGTAGCCGCTCACAGCGCACGTCCGTAGCCGGGCGGCGAGAAACCGTCCACCGGGGCGAGGTTGGCGCTCGACAGCAGCTGGAGCCCGAGCCGCAGCCGGCGGCGGGCCTCGATCTCGGTCACCCCGAGGTCGGCGGCGGTCTGCCGGTAGTCGCGGCGCTTCATGTACGCGAGTTCCAGCGCGGCCCGCAACGGCTCGGGCATGGTGGCCGCGATGTAGTCGGCGCGGGCCGCCGCGGTCGCCTTGCGCAGACGTTCGTCCAGCTCGGAGGCGTGTGGAGGCGCGTAGCCCGGGTCGCTCCCGGCGCCGGGTCCGGGGCGGTCCTCGTCCTCGTACGCCTCGGCCTCCTCCGAACGCAGCCGCGCCACGGAACGCCGGTGGGCCAGCCGGGCCACCCAGGAGCGCATGGAGCCGAGCCGGGGATCGTAGGCGTCCGGGTTCTCCCAGACGTGGGTGAAGACCTCGCGGGTCACGATGTCGGCGGCGGCATCGTCGTCGAGCATCCGGTGGGCCTGGCTGTGGACGAGGGCGGCGAACCGGTCGTAGAGCTCGCCGAGGGCCGCCGCCTCGCCGCGGGCCAGCCGTTGCTGCATCCTGCGGTCCCAGCGGGGAGGTGCGCCGTACGTCATGAAACCCCCAGCCCTGCGCCCTGCGGTCGGTCCCGAAACGTGCCCCCGTGCCCCTCGTGCACCTTGAATGTAGTCCGCGGCCCGGTCCGAACACGAACCTTTGCGCCAACTACCTCGCCGGAGGGCCGCTGAATGGTAAAGGGGCCCGGGTGACGGGAGAGCGGGCGGAGGGCGGTGACGGGGTGGCTTCTTGCCGGTCGGCCTCCCCGCAAACCCGCGTGCGCACGGGAGAGTGGGGCGGTGTTTCATGGAGGGGCGAATGGGCAGCCGCGAGGAGGAACGGAATCCTCCGCATCGACACCGGTACGGCACCGGTCTCGTCGGGAGCCCCCGGAACGAGAGGTCCAGTCGCGTGGCGCTGAAGGTGGACGAGGCCGAGCAGGGCGATTGGACCGTGCTCCGGATAGACGGCGAACTCGACCTGGTGACATCACCCGTCGTCCGTCAGTCCGTGCACGGCGCCGTCGCGGCCGGCCGGCACCAGGTCGTCCTCGACCTGACGGAGGTCCTCTTCTGCGACTCCAGCGGCGTCGGTGTGCTGATCGCCTCCCGCCGCCTGATGAAGTCCTGCGGCGGCCGGCTCCGGCTGATCCTGCCTGCCCGGGGCGCCGCGGACGGCTCCCACGTCAACCGGGTGCTCGCCGCGCTCGGCGTGCGGCGCCTCTTCGAGGTCTACCCCGACGCGGACGCCGCCGTGGACGAGTCCGCTCAGCCGCTGCCCGCCTGAGAGCCCAAGAGGCCTCCGATGCGGTGAGGTTGTCATATCGCGTCGTCACACGGCCGTCGCGCCACGTTGACACGTGACGACCTCGGGCGTCGTACGCTCGCGCCATGGACAGCGCAGAATACGAGCGCAAGATCGCGCACCGCTTCGCCGCCTTCGACCAGGACGGCAGCGGCTACATCGACCGGACCGACTTCAACGCCGCCGCGGCCCGACTGCTCGCCGAGTTCGGCACGACGGCCCGATGCGACCGGGGGCAGGCCCTCTACAGCGGGGCGGAGGCCTTCTGGCAGGGCATGGCCGGGATCGCCGATGTGGACGGGGACCAGCGGGTCAGCCGCGAGGAGTTCGTCGGCGGGGCGGTGAAGCGGCTGCGGGACAGCCCCGAGCGGTTCGCGGAGATCGCCCGACCCTTCCTGCGCGCGGCCATCGCCGTCGCCGCCGCCGACGGCGCCGAGGGCCCCTCCGCCTCCTCCGCCTCCTCGCCCCGGGGGACGTCCGCCGCCGGTACGGCTCCGGTCGACGCGGTGGAGCGCGCCCTGCGGGTGCTCGGTGCGGACGTGGACATCGCGCGGCTCGCCGCCCGGAGCCTGGACACCGACCAGGACGGGCGCATCGCCGAGGACGACGCCGTGGCGGCCCTCGCCGCGTACGTCACGGTGATCGAGCCGGACGCCTGAAAGCCCGCGCGCGGGCCGGGCTTCCGGGCGGCCGCCTGAGCCCCTCCGGGTGAGCCCCCCGCACTCCGGCCACGCGCTCCGTAGTGCGCCGGGCGTGCGGGTGGGCGTGCATTCGCTCAGGCGTCCTGTCTCCCTCTTCGCGCAGATGTCCGGCCCGGCTGCCCGCCGGCGGCGGAGCGAACCGTTCCGCCAGGGGTGAGCCCGGTCGCCGCATGCGGTGACGTGCGGTGACGTACCCGCGCCGCCGTCCGCGCCGAATCGGGCACGCCTCGTGATCATTTCGTCACCGGCAGGAGTCGTCGGCGTGCTCGGGTACGCTCCGTGGGATGCGAGAGCCAGTGGAACCGGAGACTCCGGAAGCAGCCCGCGCGGCGGTCGAAGACCGGGTGCGGGGCCTTACTGGTACCTCGGGGAGCTGCACCGGGCCGGGCCGGACGGCGATGGCAGGGGTGCGGAGGACCGTCTCGGCGGCCTCCTGCCGCGAGCGTCGCACAGTATGCACCACGCGTACGCATTCGCGCGTGAATATGCCCGAAGCGCTTGTTGCGGTGACTGTACGTCAACCATGCTGTCGCGCACAGGAATCACGTTCCGTGATCCTGAGGAGGCGCGAGGCGATGTGTCCGCCGGTTCGGATGGTGTGAGCGGTGCAGGTGCTTCAGGTTCAGCTGGAGGTCGGGGCGGATCCCGCAGAGGTGGGACGTGCCCGCAGATGGGCGCGGTCGCGCCTGGAAGGGTCGGGGATAAGGAATGACGAGCCGCTCGCCGAGACGCTCATCCTCCTGATCTCGGAACTGGTCACCAACGCGGTCGTGCACACGGGCTGTCCGGCCGTACTGCGGATGCTCTTCGGCCCGACCGGTGCGCCGGGGGCGGGGGGCACCGTGCGCGTGGAGGTGGCGGACGCCAGCGCCCGCCCGCCGAAGCAGCGGCACGCGGAGGGCGACGACACCAACGGGCGTGGCCTGGAGCTGGTCGACGGGCTCGCCGACCGGTGGGGCTGGATGCCCGAGGGCACCGGGAAGCAGATCTGGTGCGAGGTCGACCGGAACGGCCGCGCGGCGGCCCAGGAGCGCACCGAGGCCCCGCCCCCGCCCCCGCTCGACTCGTACGACCCGCTGCTCGCCTTCACCGACCTCTACCCCGATCTGACCTGACGTCCGCGCGGGGGCGTGTCCAGGCGTGAGCCCCGCCCCGGAGCCGGTCACCCCCGGGTGTCGGCGGTCGCGCGGAAGGTTCTGCGGTAGACGGTCGGGGGGACGCCCAACGCCGCCTGGAAGTGCTGGCGGAGTGAGGTCGCGGTGCCGAAGCCGGACTGCCGGGCGACCTGGTCGACGGTGAGGGCCGAGGACTCCAGGAGCCGGCGGGCGTGCTCCACCCGCTGCTGGGTGATCCACTGGCCGGGGCTGATGCCGACCTCCTCGCGGAAGCGCCGGGTGAAGGTGCGTACGCTCATCGACTCCCGTTCCGCCATGTCCCGCAGCTGGATCGGCCGGTCCAGCCGGCCGAGCGCCCACGCCCGGGCGGCGGTGGTGCTGGCGAACCGGGGTTCGGGCACCGGGCGTTGGATGAACTGGCGCTGACCGCCGTCCCGGTGCGGGGGGACGACCGTGCGGCGGGCCACGTCGTTGGCGACGGCGGTCCCGTGGTCGCGGCGCACCAGGTGGAGGCAGAGGTCGATCCCGGCGGCCACCCCGGCCGAGGTGAGCACGTTCCCGTCGTCCACGAAGAGCACGTCCGGATCGACCCGGATCTTCGGGAAGAGCCGCTGGAAGTGGTCGGCGGACGCCCAGTGGGTGGTGGCGGGGCGGCCGTCCAGATACCCGGCGGCGGCGAGGACGTACCCGCCGGTGCAGATGGCGACCAGCCGGGTGCCGGGTCTGATGTGGGCCAGCGCGGCGGCGAGTTCGCCGGTCAGCCGCCCCTCGGCGTGGACCGGGCCCAGCTCGTACGAGGCGGGGACCACGACCGTGTCGGCGGTGGCGAGGGCCTCCGGGCCGTTCTGGACCATCACGGCGAAGTCGGCGTCCGTCTGCACCGGGCCGGGCGGACGGACGGAACAGGTCACCACCTCGTACAGCAGCTCGCCCGGATCCTCGGGGCCGAGGCTCCGGGCGATCCCGAAGATCCGCTGCGGGATGCCCAGTTCGAAGGGGAGCAATCCGTCCAGGGCGAGCACGACCACACGGTGCGGCACGACGACCTCCTCGGTTATTCGCTAGTGGTATATACCTTCGCCTGGTACACCTCTGCGGTGTGAGCGACAAACAACGGGACGCCACGCGCATTCCCGCATACGGAGACATGGGGACGGCACACGCCCCGCACCCCCCGGCCGGCCGGCCGGAGCCGACCGTGGCGCCGGCCGGATTCGGGGACGGACTCGGCTCCGCCGCCCCGCTCTGGAACCGCAACTTCCGGTACTTCTTCGTCGCCCGCACCGTCGCCCTCTTCGGGGACGGCATGATCCCCGTGGCGCTCACCGCCGGACTGCTCGGCGCGGGCCGCCCCACCTCCTCCGTGGGGTACGCGCTCTCCGCGTGGATGGCCCCGCTGGCCGTCTTCGTCCTCTTCGGCGGAGTGCTCGCCGACCGGTTCACCCCGCGCCGGATGATGGTCGTCGCCGACGCGCTCCGGCTGGCCGGCGCCTCGGTGCTGGCGGTCCTCTTCACCACCGGCAACCCGCCGCTCTGGGCGGTCTGCGCGCTCAGCGCGGTCGCGGGCGTCGGCGCCGCGCTGTTCCAGCCGGGCGTCGCCTCGACCGTGCCCCGGATCTCCACCGACGTGCAGCGGGCCAACGCGGTGCTCCGGGTCTCCGAGGCCCTGATGACGATGGCCGGTCCCGCCTTCGCGGGGATCCTGGTCGGACTGGCGAGCGCGGGTGCGGTGTACGTGGCGAACGCGGCCACCTTTGCAGTCTCCGGCGTCTGCCTCTTCCTGATGCGCCTCGCCCCCGCCCCGCACGACGACGCGCCACGCGGCGGACTCGTCGCCGAACTCGTCGACGGCTGGCGGGAGTTCCGGGCCCGGTCCTGGCTCTGGGGGGTGATCGTGATCTGGACGGTGTACGGCTTCGCCGTGCTCGGCCCGAGCCTCCCGCTCACCGCCGTCCGGATCACCGAGGGCCACGGCTCGGGGACGTACGGCGCGATGATGGCGGTCAGCGGTGCGGGCAGCGTGGTCGGCGGTCTGCTCGCCCTGCGGCTGCGCCCCCGACGCCCGCTGGCGGCCGGCGCGCTGGCGCTCCCGGCGGTCGCGGTGAACCTGGTGCTGCTGGGCCTGGACCTGCCGGTGGCGGTGCTCGGCGCGGGCCAGCTGCTGGCCGGCGCGGCCTCCGCGTTCTGGCTGGTGATGTGGTCCACCACGGTCCAGACGCACGTACCGCCCGAGGCCCTGAACCGCCTGCACGCCTACGACGTGGCGGGGTCGCTCCTGATGGTCGCGGCGGGCCGCGCCCTGGCAGGACCGGTCGCCGAGGCGGTCGGCACCTCCCGGCTGCTCCTCGCGGGCGCGGTGGTCAACCTCCTCGTCGTGACCGCACTGCTCGGCGCCCGCCCCATCAGCCGACTGGAACGCGCGCGGTGAGGGGCCCCTCCGTACGGCTGCCGCTCATGACCGCTCGCGGCCGGACCTCTCCCCGGACTCCTGGAGTTCCAGCACCCGCAGCACGTGTTCGGCGGTGCGCCTGCGGCTGCTGCCGGAGACCCAGAGCGCGGCGCCGGTCACCGCGAAGGGAACCGAGAGCCCGAGGACGCCGACGAGCTCCGGCCACTGGCGTTCGCCCGCACAGACGCTCGGGCTGTCCGGGGAGTACGTCTCCGAGACGGGGGCGCCGCAGTCGATCTCGCGCCCTCCGTCGGAGGTGACGCCGAAGGGCACCAGAAGCAGCCGGCCCAGCCACACCAGCAGGACGGCCGCGACCGCCGTGAGCCCCATGCCCCAGGCGGATCGCGCCGAGGCGCGGCGGTCGAACTCCTGCCGGGTTTCCCAGTACATGATGATCCGTTCTCGTTCTCGGGGCGGCGGTGGGCGCGTTCTGCTGCCCGACACGACGTGTCTTGCAAGGAAGTTCGGGTGTTCGGGCTCCGGCAGCCGATCGTACGCACCGCGCGCGGGCCCGTCGGCCCGTGGCCCGATCCCTTCGACAGGTGGCCTCCAGGCCACTCGCCCGTACCCCCTCCCGCGCCGGATGCTCTGACACGTGACCCAGACAACCGAAAGCGCCGCCCGGGACGAGGACGAGGACCGGACCCCCGCCCCGGCCACCGGCCGTACGACGTCCTCCCGCCCGTCCCGCTCTCCGGCCCGCTTCCCGGCCGGTCTCCGTGTCCACCGGGCCTGGATCGTCGCCGCCGTCACCTTCGTGACGATCATCGGCGGCGCGGCCTTCGCCTCGCTGCCGGGCCTCCTCATCGACCCGCTGCACACGGAGTTCGGCTGGTCGCGCGGCGAGATCGGCCTCGCCGTCTCCGTCGACCTCGCGCTGTACGGGGTCACCGCCCCCTTCGCCGCCGCGCTGATGGACCGGTTCGGCATCCGGCGGGTGGTGGCCGCCGCGCTGACCGTGGTGGCGGCCGGAGCGCTGGGCTCCGTCTGGATGACGGCCTCCTGGCAACTGCTGCTCTACTGGGGCCTGCTGGTCGGCCTCGGCACGGGCTCCATGGCGATGTCCTTCTCCGCGACCGTCACCGACCGCTGGTTCGTCGCCCGGCGCGGCCTGGTCACCGGCGTCCTGACCGCCGCCGGAGCCTCCGGCCAGCTGGTCTTCCTGCCGCTCTGCGCCTGGATCGTCAAGGAGCACGGCTGGCGGCCCGCCTCGGTGACCGTCGCCCTCGCCGCGCTCGTCGTCGTCCCGCTCGTCTGGTTCCTGCTCCGCGACCACCCCGCCGACGTGGGCCTCGCCCCCTACGGCGGGGTGTACGCGGAGAAGCCCGCCCCCGCGCGGGGCGCCACGGCCAGGACCCTCCGGGTGCTCTTCGACGCGGCCCGCACCGGGTCGTTCTGGCTGCTGGCCGGGGCGTTCGCGATCTGCGGCGCCTCGACCAACGGTCTGATCCGCACCCACTTCGTGCCCTCCGCCCACGACCACCACATGCCGGTGACCGCCGCCGCCTCGCTGCTCGCCGTCATCGGGGTCTTCGACATCGTCGGCACGGTCTTCTCCGGCTGGCTCACCGACCGCTTCGACGCCCGTCGGCTGCTCGCCGTCTACTACGCGCTGCGCGGGGTCTCGCTCCTCTTCCTGCCCGTGCTGATGGCGCCCTCGGTGCACCCGCCGATGGTCTTCTTCATCGTCTTCTACGGCCTGGACTGGGTCGCCACCGTCCCGCCGACGATCGCCCTCTGCCGGGAGCAGTACGGCGACGACAGCGCGATCGTCTTCGGCTGGGTGCTGGCCTCGCACCAGATCGGGGCGGCCGTGGTCGCCTTCCTCGGCGGAGTGGCCCGGGACGCCTTCGGCTCGTACGACGTGGTCTGGTACGCAGCCGGGGCGCTGTGCGCGGTGGCCGCCCTGATGTCCCTCGTCGTCCGCCGCACGCCCCTGCCCGGGGGCGGGAAGGCGGTGGCGACGGCGGTCTGAGGGGTTCGACTCGCGCGCGCCAACTCCTGTGCGGGGCAAGGCGATCGGCGGGAGAATGCCCCCATGGCGGGGAGACGCGGAGTGAGCAGGACGACCTGGTGGGTGCTGGCCGGGGCCAGTGCGGCGGTGGCGGCGGGACTGCTGGTCTGGGTGACGGCGGCGCACCTGGAGCGGTCGAGCCAGATCGCGGGCGTGGTCGGTTCGGTGGTGGGCGTGGTCGCACTGGGGGTGGCGTTCCGGCAGCTCAGCGCCGGTACGCCCACCGCGCCCGCACCCGCCCCCGAGCCCGTACGGGCGGCCGGCGGCTCCAACGCGGCACGCGGCAGCATCCGGGCCGCCTCCGCGCACGACACCGCGCCCGGCCCCGCCTCCGGTGCCGGCTCCGCACCGGGTACGGACGCCCCGGGGATCACCGCGACCGGCGGTTCGAACGCGGCGGGCGGCGACATCGACGGCTCGACCGCCCGGCACGGCTCGTGAAGCGCAGGCCGCCGCCCGGCCCGGACACCCCGCAGCCGCCGCCCGTCTCCGCCCACGCGGGATCCAACGCGGCCGGGCGGGACATCCTCAACTCCGTCGCCCTGCACATCGAGAACGCCACCCTGCCACCGGTCGAGGCGTACGGCCCCATCCCCGACGACGCGGCGGACGGCGGGCTCGCGAACCTGCCGCACGGAGCCCTCTTCGTCGGCCGGTCCGCCGAACTCGACGCGCTGGACGCCGCTTTCGAAGCGCCCGGCGGTGTGGTGCTGCGGGCGGTCAGCGGCCTCGGCGGGGTCGGCAAGTCCGCCCTCGCCGCACACTGGGCCGCCCGGCGCCGCACGGCCCGGCTCCGCTGGTGGATCGGCGCCGACAGCCCCGCCGGGTTCGAGGCGGGGCTCGCCGGACTCGCCCGCGCCCTCCAGCCGGGGCTGACCGGACTCCCGCAGGAGCTGCAACGCGAACGCGCCCTCGCCTGGCTCGCCGCCCACGACGACTGGCTCCTCGTCCTCGACAACGTCAACCACCCGGACGACGTACGCCCGTTGCTCGACCGGCTCGGCGGGGGCGGCCGGGTCCTGGTCACCACCCGCCTCGCCACCGGCTGGCACCACCTGACCGCCACCACCGTCCGGCTCGGCGTCTTCGCCCCCGCCGAGTCCGTCGAGCTGTTCCGCCGGGTCCTCACCCAGGCCGGGCCCCGCGACACCGACGGGGCCGCCGAGGTGTGCGAGGAGCTCGGCCACCTGGCGCTCGCGGTCGAGCAGGCCGCCGCGTACTGCCACGAGAACGGCACCACCCCGCGCGCCTACCTCGCCATGCTGCGCTCCTGGCCCGCCGAGACGTACGCGACCGGTGCGGAGACCACCGACGCGGACCGCACGGTGGCCCGCGTCTGGCGCGTCACCCTGGACCGCCTCGCCGATACCCCGCTCGCCGGAGACGTGCTGCGCACCCTCGCCTGGTACGCCCCCGACCGCATCCCCCGCGTGCTGCTGGACGAGCTCGCCCCGCCTCCCGTACTCGCCAAGGCGATCGGCCGGCTGGTGGCCCACAGCATGGTCACCGCCGGAGCGGACGGCACCCTCTCCGTCCACCGCCTCGTGCAGGCCCTCGCCCGGACGCCCGACCCGGACGACCCGCACCGCGCGGCCGACGCCGTCACGGCCGCCCGTGAGCGGGCGACCGCGAGCCTGATCAGGGCCGTTCCCGACGAGGAGGGGCCGGGCACCTGGCCCCTGGAACGGGCGCTCCTCACCCAGGCCGAAGCGCTGACCGGGCACAGCGCGCCCGAGGACGACACGGAGGCGATGGCCCACCTGCTGGCCTGGATGGCGAACTTCCTGCTGGAACCGGGCACCCTGATCCAAGCCGGTGACCTCTTCCGCAGGGCGGCCCAGGCGCTGCTCGGCGCGGATGCAGCCGGGTCCGCGGGCCAGGACAACCCGGAGGTCTGGACGATCCGCAGCAACCTGGCGAGCATCCTCATGGAGCAGGGAGAGCCGGAGCGGGCGACCGAACTCTTCGAGGAGGTGCTCGCGAACAAACGCAGACTCCAGGGAGAGGACCACCCGGACGTCCTCGCCCTCCGGATCGTCCTGGCGTCGGCCGCCTACCGGAGAGGAGACCACGAAGGAGCGGTGGCGCTCTTCGAGCGCGCCCTCGCCGACGCGCTCCGGACCGGTGGCGCGGAGCACCCCCGCACCCTGGAAGTCCGTTCCCGCCTCGCGGACATGCACAAGCAGCGGGGAAACCCTCGGCAGGCGGTGGCGATGCACGAGGGAGTCCTCGCCGACCGGATCCGGATCCTGGGGGAGGACCATCTCGACACCCTCGCTTCGCGCGAGGCCCTCGCCGGCGCCCACGAGAGCAACGGCAACCCCGTCCTGGCCGTACCGCTGCACCGGCGGAACCTGGAGGGCCACCTGCGCTCCCTGGGGGAGCAGCACCCCGACACGCTCCGCTGCCGGGAGTACCTCGCGAAGGCGTACGAGCGGGTGGGCAACCTGGCACGGGCCCTGACCCTGCGCCGCCGTAACCTCGCCGACGCCGAGCGCCACCTCGGACGGGACCACGCGACGACCCTCTGGTTCCGGCACGAACTGGCCCACACCTACAAGCGGATGGAGCGACACGGCGAGTCCGTCGCCCTGTACGAGCACAACCTCGCCGAGCGCGTCCGGCGGGACGGCGAGAACCACCTCGACGTGGTGCGCGCCCGCCACTTCCTGGCGGGCGCCCTCGGTCAGGCCGGGGAGCACGCCCGGGCACTCCCGATCTACGAGAAGATTCTCGCCGACATGACGCTGCTTCTCGGCAAGGAGCACCGCGAGACGCTGGTGGCCCGGCACAGCGTCGCGCAGACCCTCCTGGTGTCGGGAAAACCCGGGGTGGCACTGCGCTTGCACGAGGGGATCGCCGCCGACCGTGCCCGCATCCTCGGCCCGGACCACCCGGAGACGCTGTCGTCCCGGACCGAGGTGGCGATGGCCCTCCTCCTGGTCTTCCGCCCGGCGGAAGGGATCGCCCTGCTGGAGCGGACCCTCGCCGACTGCGTACGGGCGCTCGGTCTGGACCACCCGCAGACCGTGGAGCTGCGGGAGGACCTGGCCCACGCCTTCGCGACGGTCAGCGAGGCGCTCGGGCGATCCGGTGCGCGATCTTCACCGCGTCCCGGGCCATCTCGCGGAACATTCCGCTGATGGGGTTGGAGAACCCGGTGAAGTACAGCCCCGGAGCCTCGCGCGGAGACCTGGCACCGTGCACCACCGGCCGCCCCCGCCCGTCCAGCACGCCGAGGTGCCCGACCAGCCCCTCCAGGGCGCGGCGGTAGCCGGTGGCCGCGATCACGGCGTCCGGCGTCAGCCGCGTCCCGTCCGTCAGCACCACGTCCGCGCCGTCGAACGAGGCGATGGCCGCCACCGGCCGCACCCGCCCCGCCCTCACCGCGTCGATCAGCCCCACGTCCTGCACCGGGATCGCCCCGTCCTTCACCCGCGAGTACAGCCCCGTGGTGGGGCGCGGCAGCCCCTGCGCCGCGAGGTCCGGCACCGCGGCCCTCGCCATCAGCGCGCCCGCCCGGTCCACCAGCCACACCGGCAGCCGCCGCACCAGGATGCCGGTCGCCTGCGCGGGCCACCCGGCCGTCGAACGCCGCACGATGTGCGGGACCGTACGCACCGCGATCCGCACCGTGGAGGCCCCGCCCTCCACCAGGTCCACCGCGATCTCCGCGCCGGTGTTCCCGATCCCCGCGACGAGCACGCTCCGGCCCTCGTACGGTGCCGGGTTGCGGTACCCCGCCGCGTGCACCAGCTCCCCGGCCCACGCCTCCCGTCCGGGCCAATCGGGCATGTACGGCGTGTGGTTGAAGCCCGTCGCCACGACCACCGCGCGCCCCGTCAGCACCCGCCCGCCGGTCGCGGAGAGCACCCACCCGGCCCCGCCCGGCGCCCGGTCGACGCGGGAGACCTCGACGCCCGTGATCACTTCCAGCTCGTGGAACGCGGCGTACTTCTCCAGATAGCGCACCACGTCGTCCCGGGACACCCACCGGCCGAACTTCCGGGGCATCGCCAGCCCCGGCAACGCCGACCAGCGCCGGGTGGTGTGGAGGTGGAGCCGGTCGTAGTGGCCCCGCCAGGAGGCGCCGACCCGCGGCGCCTTCTCCAGCACGACGACCCGCACCCCCTGCGTGCGCAGCGCCGCGGCCGCCGCCAGACCGCCCGGCCCGCCTCCGATCACGTAGACGGGACGGTCCTCCGTACGGTCGATGGAGGCCGGGATCGCGGCGGGGCGAGCGGAACTGCCGTCAGTGGGCGCGGTGTCGGACATGAGCGTCGAGCCTAATCGCGTGGCCCCGAAACGGGTCTCGGCGGAGACCGGAATCCGTTGCGAATCGATCACGGGGCGCGGGTGGTTGAGGCCCCGTCAGCCGTGACGCGGGGGCGGCTCAGAGCCTCGGTACGATCCACCCCGGCACGAAGCAGACCACGGCCAGCGCCACCACGCAGAGCAGGAAGACGCGCTTCGGCCGAGGGTTCTCCGGAATCAGGGCGGTGAACTCGGCGCGCGTCGGCTTCTGCGTGTCGTACACCACCCCCACCAGCGGACCGGCCGGCTCGACGGACACCCCGTGCCGCCACTTGGTGTACTCGTTGCCGCTCCGGTCCAGGTACGCGTACTGGATGGAGACCCGCCCGTCGTTCGGCACCGTCCTGGTCCGTTCCTCCGCCATCACCTGCTCGCCGCGCGCCCGCAACGGCCTCTTCCGCAGATAGGGGATGCCGGAGACGAGGAGGACGAGCAGGGATATGAGGAAGAGGAACTGCCAGAAAGCGATCACGAAGTGCCCCCTGTTCGATACGTTCGGATCAGCGTAACGGGGAGTGAGGCCGGCCGCCGAGGTCGGGGCGGGAGCCAGGGGCGGTGCGCCGTCCGGCGTCGGGTGAGCGCCCGGCGACCCGTGGATCCCCTCCTCCGCCTCCTCCGACACCCACTGCGCCCGCACCAGCCCGCGCTCGATGCCGTGCGCGCCACGCGCGCGGTTCACAGGCCCGGCGCGCCCCACACCGGGAACCACCGGGCCAGCTCCTTCTCCACCCGCAGGTCGTCCCCGAGCGCGGCGCGGACCTGGAGCTCCAGGCCGTTGTCCCGCTTCTCCGCGCCGCCGGGGGCCGGGGCGAACGGGTAGAAGGTGCCGCGCTTGTACAGGTACACCAGCGCCAGTGAGCGGCCCTCCGGGTCGCGGAAGCCGATCAGCGAGCAGAGCAGGTGCGGGCCGAAGCCGCCGTCCTGGAGCAGGGTGTTCACCGCGTGCAGGTCGTTGACCAGGGCGGCGGTGTCCTCCGGCGGCTGCTGGGCGAGCAGCCACGTGTAGCCGTACGCGTCCTGGCTGAACTCCACCGGCACCCCGCCCCGGTCCGTGGCCGCGTCGACGTCCAGCAGCTCCCGTACGTCCTGCTGGAGCCGCGCGAAGTTCGCGCCCTCCACCCCTGCGAAGCAGACCGAGCCCAGGCCGGACGGCGTGAAGCCGGTGGCGGCCTGGAGGGTCAGGGCGGCGGACGGTACGGCGAAGAGCTGATCCAGATCCGGGCGGACCGGCTTGCTCCGGCCGAGGATCGCGTCGAACAGACCCACGGAGGTTCCTCCAGGACGTGCGGGGCAGGGCGCTTCAGGGGCGGGACAGGTCGGCGGAGATGCGGGCCAGCTGGTCGAGGCGCTGCTCCAGCGTCGGGTGCGAGGAGATCAGCCGGCTGAAGCTCTCCTTCGAGGAGAAGGCGGGGACGAAGTAGAACGCGTTGTACGGTTCAGCCTTCCGCAGGTCCTCCGTGGGTATGCGCGCCATCTGCCCGCTGACCTTCGTCAGTGCGGAGGCGAGCGCCGAGGGGCGGCCGGTGAGCAGGGCGGCGGTGCGGTCGGCGGAGAGCTCGCGGTAGCGGGAGAGCAGCCGGGTGAGCAGGAAGCTGAGGGCGTAGACGACGGCGCTGATCAGCGGGATCAGCATGATGATGATGCCCGCCGGGTCGTTTCCCCGGCTGTTGCGGGCGAAGCCGCCCCACAGGGCCACCCGGGTGATGATCCCCGCCAGCACGCCCAGGAACGACGCGATGGTCATCACCGCCACGTCGCGGTGGGCGACGTGCGACATCTCGTGCGCGAGGACGCCCTCCAGCTCCTCGGGCTCCAGCCTTCGCAGCAGCCCGGTGGTCGCGCAGACCAGCGCCGACTTCTCGTTGCGGCCGGTGGCGAACGCGTTCGGCACATCACTCTGCGCGATGGCCACGCGGGGTTTCCGCATGTCCGCCAGCGCGCAGATCCGGTCGATCGCCCCGTGCAGCTCCGGCGCCTCCTCGGGGGTGACCTCGCGGGCTCCCATCCCGAACGCGGCGATCCTGTCGCTGAACCAGAACTGCACGACGAACAGCCCGCCGGTGATGATCAGGATCACCGCCCACGAGCCGGGCAGCACGGCCAGCAGCACCCCGACGAGGACCACGTACAGCAGACCGATGAAGAACATGGTCGACACCATGCGCGTGGTCAGTCCCCGGTCGGGGGCGTAACGGGATCGGGCTCTGGCCATCGGTTCCTCCCATGCCGCACATGCCGCACATGCCTGCTATGACTCCATGGTGCTCCTGTCCGGCGGAAAGCGGACCGGACGGCCTTTCGGGCGGCTTTCGTCGCCCCGGCGGCTTTCCGGGGGCGGAGGCGGGAGTTCCTGTTCGCTGGATAGCGTGATCACCGACATACGGAGAATTCCGGCGCACCGGGAAAAGCGCACCGGAAAACGCACCGGGAGACGCACCGGGAGAAGCGCCGGAATGCGGACCGGAGAGAGAGGCTGCGATGCCGAAGCCCGAGATCGAACCCCCCGTGGGCGACCCGCCCACCGAACTGCGGATCAGGGACCTCGTCGTCGGGGAGGGGAAGGAAGCGAAGCGCGGCCAGGTGGTGTGGGTCCACTTCGTCGGGGTCACCTTCGCGACGGGCAAGGAGTTCGACTCCTCCTGGGAGCGGGACGAGCCGTTCAAGTTCGCCGTGGGCGGCGGCCGGGCCATCAAGGGCTGGGACCGGGGCGTCGTGGGGATGAAGGTCGGCGGGCGGCGCGAGCTGGTCATCCCTCCGCGCCTCGCCTACGGCAAGCGGTCGCCCTCCTCGCTGATCCCGCCGGGCTCGACGCTCGTCTTCGTCGTGGACCTGGTCGAGGTGTCCTGACCCGGGTGCCGGCGCCGCGGCGCTCCGTACGTGTCGCGGGCGCCCGGCCGTCCGTAGCCGGACCCCGGCCCTCCGTACACGAAACCTGGCCCTCCGTACACGAACCCCGTCTCCCGCACTTGAACACGTTCAAGAAACCTGGGACGCTGTTCGCAACCGACGGAGGGGGCCGATCGTGGTGAGCACTCTGCTGACACCGCGCGGAACGGACCGACGAGCCGTGGCCGGCGGGCCCGGAGCGGGCGGAGGGGCGGGGCCGACACGGATTCTCGACCACGAGCACCCGCGCGTCCGGGCCGCCGCGCGGAGCATCGGCACCGTGGACCGTGAGGGGGACGGGCCCGAGGCGAGGGTGGCGGCCCTCCGCCGCGCGCACCGGTGGATCTCCGAGGAGGTGCGCCCCGTCTACTCGGTGGAGGAGGCGCGGCCGGTGTCCCGGGTCCTGCGCCTCGGCCGGGGTTCGTGCAGCCAGCGGATGGCCGTACTGGAAGCGGTCGCGAGGGCCTGGGGCACTCCCACCCGGGTGCGCGGACTGGTGGTGGACGGCACGTTCTGGTACCCGCGCTTTCCCCGGCTGCGTCGCGTCGTCCCCGACCAAGTGATCCTGGCGTGGCCGGAGTTCCGTATCGACGGGCTGCAGGGCGGTGCCGCCGCACGCTGGCTGACCGTGTCCGAACTCTTCGCCGGTGCCATCGCTCCGCCGGGCCCGCGTGGCGGAGGTTTCACGAACGAGGGCCCCGAGACGCTCTTCGAGGCCCTGTCCCGGACGGCGGTCGACTGGGACGGCCCCTCGGTCTGCCCCGCGTCCGACGCCTCGTGCGACCTCTCGGCGTACCTGCTCGCGGACCTCGGGCACGTCGACTCCCGGGACGAACTCTTCGCCCGGCACGGGCAGACCCTGTGCGGCGCGGCGAGGCTCCTGGCCGAACCCGTCCTGGGGCGGCGGGCGGCGGGAGTCTGACCCCGTGCACGCCGGCCGGCCGCGACGCGGG
Organism: Streptomyces sp. NBC_01335; assembly: GCF_035953295.1. Lineage (GTDB taxonomy): Bacteria > Actinomycetota > Actinomycetes > Streptomycetales > Streptomycetaceae > Streptomyces. The sequence goes on along the minus strand of NZ_CP108370.1, from coordinate 3,266,410 downwards.
CCCGGCACGCGGTGGTGCCCCTCTCCGCGGAGAGGGGCACCACCGACCGGAGTCTTCCGGGCTCAGCCGACCAGCAGCGAGGCCTTCAGCTCCTTGATCTCCTTCGAGGAGAGGCCGAGGCCCTTCTTCTCGTAGTTCTCGAACGAGCCGAACCTGGCCTTGACCTCGTCGAAGCCGGAGTTCAGGTACTCGGCGCGGACGTCCAGCATCGGCTTGTACGCGGCGGCCATGCCGGCGGGCATCGCGGCCAGCGCGGCGGCGTTCGCCTCGGCCCGGTAGGTGTTGCTGGCCAGGTAGTCCTGCATGACCGTGGCCTTCGGCACGCCGAGCGCGGTCAGCAGGGCGGCGTTCGCCCACCCCGTGCGGTCCTTGCCGGCCGAGCAGTGGAAGAGCACCGCGTGCTGGTCGTCGTCGGCCAGACCCGCGAAGACCTGCTGGTAGGCCGCCTTGCCGGTGGCCGAACTGACCATCGTCTTCTCGCCGTCCACCATGTACTGGGCGGACTTCTCGGCCGAGGACAGGTCGATCGCCGAGGTGACGTCGCCACCGATGACGTCGGCGACCACGTACGTCGCGCCGGCCGGCACGGTGTCCGGGGCCGAGGTGCGCTCACCCGCGGTGCGCAGGTCGAAGTCGACCTTGATGCCGAGGCGGTTCAGCTTGGCGACATCGGCGGTGGTGAGGGTGTTCAGGGCGCCCGAGCGGTAGACCTCGCCCATCTTGACCCACTGGCCCGTGCTGGTGCGGTAGCCGCCCGCGTCGCGGAAGTTGACCGCGCCCTGGAGCGCGATCTCGCGGTCCGCGAGGTGGAGCGAGCCACCCTTCGACGGGACGAAGTCGAACCACTGGCGGTCGGCGGCCGGCAGGTGCTTGACGGTGACCGTGGCGCGGCTGCCGCCCTGGGCGACGACCTTGCCGTTCGCCTTGACGACCACGCCGCGGACCCCGGGGGCGGTCCAGCTCAGGGTGTACGAACCGTTGTCGTTCGCCGTGACGGTCGCGGCGGTGAACGGTATCCGCTGGTCGTGCTGCTGCTCGCGCTCGTGCGAGGCGGACGGCTTGCCCCGGTGGGCGGAGGCGTGGTGGGGGGCGGCCGAAGCGGCCGAGGCGCCGGCCCCGACGAGCAGGGCGGCGGCGGCGACGGCCGCGGAGACCTTGGCGCGGTTCATGGTGTTCATGGGGGTGAGCCTGCTTTTGCCGGACGAGCAAGGGGGAAACCCTGGATGAATTGCCGACAAAGCTGAGCTGCACCTCTGGCCCCGTGTGCTGCGGAGGCGGAGGGCTTCGGGGGCGGTCGCCCCCGGCGGCTCACGGCCAGAGCAGCTCCCGCACCCACCCCGCTCCCCGGCGGCGGTAGCGGAGCCGTACGTGCCGGCGGCGGGCGTCGCCCTGGAAGAACTCGACCTCCTGCGCCTGGACGACGTACCGTCGCCAGCTCGCCACCTCCGCCCCGGGTTCGTCCTGCGCCCGCCGCCACGCGGCGTCGGAGGCGCGGGCCAGCTCCCCGAGGTCGTCCAGGACCTCGCTCTGCCGGCCGACCAGGCCCGAGGCGAGCGCGCCGGTGGAGCGGGCGTGCAGATCGGCCCGGCTCTCCTCGGCGGACCCGAGGGCGACAGGGCCGCGCACCCGTACCGACCGGCCCTGCACCGGCCAGTAGAAGGTGAGCGCCGCGTGCGGGTGGGCGGCGAGCTGGTGGCCCTTGGCGCTGGTGGCGTGCGTCGCGAAGCGCCAGCCGCGCTCGTCCGCGTCGTGCAGCATCAGCGTCCGCACGTCCGGGTGGCCGTACGCGTCGACGGTGGCCAGCGCCATGGTGTGCGGCTCGGGCTGCCCGGCGGCCACGGCCTCGGCGAACCAGGCGTGGAAGAGGGGGACGGGCGCGTCGGGCGCGGTCGCCGGATCGAACCCGGGCAGCTCGGTGTCCCACACGCGCTGGGCGTGCAGCAGGCGGAGGAAGGCCGTGTGTGCGTCGGTACGGGACGCGTCGTCGTCGCTCATGGCGCCATTGCAGCAGGCCGCGGCGGGGGAGGGGGGTGCGGGACGCCGGAGGCGGCATGTCCCGGGTACACCGACGGCGGGCCACATCGCGCGTGTGGCCCGCCGTCGGTGAGACAGGATGCCGGGCGTCCGGGGTTGGCCGTGCGCCGCCCGGTGAAGGGGGTGGATCCGTCGCGGGCGCCTACTTCGTGGGCTTCTTGCCGGTGACACCGAGGTGCACCAACAGGGCGAGGTTCGGGCGGAGTTCGCCGACCTTGACACCGGTGCCCGTGGTCAGGGCCTTCTGGTGAGAGGCGACGGCGGCCAGCATGGCGACGAGCGATCCCGCCACCGCGGCGGGGTTGACGTCCTTGTCCACCTTGCCCTTGCCCTGGAGCTCCTTCACCGCGTCCGTCAGGGAGTTGGTGAACGAGCTCAGGATCTTCACGCGGATCTTGTTGAACCGCTTGTCGCCCTCGGCCGAACCGAGGTCGATCACGCGGAGAATCGCGTCGTTGCGCCGCCAGAAGTCGAGGAACCCGTCGACGAGTTCCTCGGCCGCCTGCCAGCCGGCCTTACCGACCCACGAGCGTCCCGAGGCCAGTTCGTTCAGCCCGGTGCCCTCCTTGGCCAGTTCGTCGGCGACTTCGAGGACAGCGCCTTCCACGTCCGGGAAGTACTGATAGAAAGTCGCGGGTGAAGTCCCCGCCTTCCGTGCGACGTCGATGACTTTGACGTCCCGGTACGGCGAGGAGCTGAGCATCTCGCTGAGGCAATCGAGCAGCTTCTGCCGCGTCGCCTGACCGCGTCGACCGGCCACGCGGCCGTCGACGGTGCGTACTTGTCCTGTCATGCCGTCAGCTTACCGACGGGTGAACGGAGCGCGATTCGGCCGAGTGCAAATGGGGAATTACCCAGCGCGCAGAGGGCGACGGGTGGTATTTCGGCCATCTTTTTCACGTGATCCGAAGAGGTCGGTGGATACTTCCGCTGCCTTTGCGACGTGCGTGTTCACCCACGCGGTTCCGGGGACGGGTGGATGCGCGAGTAAGTGTTATCAACAGCCTGTGGACAACTTCGGTGGACAACTTTCCCCCTCCGGTACGGCGCATCCGCCGCGTGCGCACAGCGTCCGACGAGTCCGTCGCCCCCGCCCGCCCCCGTACTCCCGCCCGCGCTCCCGCCCCCGTACTCCCGCCCGCGCTCCCGTCCCCTCTCGCGGTCCCCTCTCGCGGGGGAGCGCGGGCGCCGTTACGTTGGCCGGGACAGGTGTCACGCACAGGTGACGCGCGCGGCCGCGCGGCAGGACCGCGCGCTCCCGGCGAGGGAAGGACCCGGCCCATGGCGGCATTCGCGCACTCCGTGCCCTGCTGGGTGGAGGTGCACCTCTCCGACCTCGAAGCGGGCAAGCGCTTCTACGGCGGGCTCTTCGGCTGGACCTTCCGCGCCGGGGACGGCATGCCCTTCGCCGACGCCTACAGCGACGGCCGGCTCGTCGCCGCGCTCGCCGCCAAGACGGACGGCCGGATGCCCACCACCTGGGGCGTCCACTTCGCCACCGACGACATCCGGGCCACCGTCTCCGCGATCCGCGCGGAGGGCGGCCAGATCATCACCGACCCGGTCCGCGCGGGCCGCGCCGGGATCCTGGCGCAGGCCGTCGACCCGGACGGCGCCGCCTTCTGGCTGTGGCAGGCGGACGAGCGGCCGGGCTTCGAGAAGCAGAACGAACCCGGTTCGTACTGCTGGACCGAGCTCTACACCCGCCGCCCCGACCGGGTGGACCCCTTCTACGCCGCCGTCTTCGGCTTCCGGAGCACCGACCTGGACGCCGCCGCCGGCAAAGACCCCGGGACGGCCGAGAGCGGCGTCGACTTCCGCATGTGGTCCCCGCCCGGCGCCACCCCCGGCCCCGACACCGCGGTCGGCGGCCGGAGCGTCATCACGGACGCCTTCCCCGAGATGATGCCCAGCCACTTCCTGACGTACTTCGCCGTCGCCGACTGCGACCGCACCGCCGAACGGGTGACAGAGCTGGGCGGCCGCGTCACCGCCGTACCGTTCGACATCCCGTACGGGCGGATGGCGGCGTTCCAGGACGACCAGAGCGCCGCGTTCGCCGTGCTCCAGCCGGCGGAGCTGATGCTGCCGTAGACCGGAGGGGCGGGCGGCGGCCTGCGGGCGAGGTGCCGGTCGCACGCACCCGGTGATCCGGCGACTTCGCGCCATGGTGGCCGCAACACCCTTTCCCCGTACGGCGGTACGCCCACCATGGTGCGATGGGAAACCTCGCCCGCAGGGCCCTCCTCGTCCTTGTCGGATGCGCCGTGCTGCTGACCGGCTGCACCGCCGACTCCGCGTCGGAACGGAAGGACAGTGCCGGGACACGCGGGCCCGTCGCGACCACCACCGTCGCGCCCGACGCCGCCGCGCGGCTGGCGGAGCGGTACCGCAGCGCGGGAGGGGTCCCGGACGTGTACGGCATCGGGCGCAGCGCCGACGGAGACGGGGTACCGCTGCTGACCGTGTGGACGCACGACCCGGACGAGGACGACCGGCCGTTCCAGGAGCTCAAGAAGTCGGTCACCCGCTACCTGGCGGAGCACGAGGGACTTTCGCTGGAGAAGGGCTATCTGATGGACGTCTTCGGGCCGGACGGTTCGCTGCAGCACCGCCTCGACGCCCGCGTCTGACACCGCGCCGCCGCCCGCCCCGGCGGCCCCGCACCGATCCCCGTACCGGCGGACCCGCGCCCACGGCCCCGTACCGCCCCCGTGATAGGACGGGCCCGTGTCCGGGACTCAGATTGACGTGGTGATAGCCGACGACCAGGAGCTGGTCCGGGCAGGGTTCCGCCTGATCCTGGAGGCGCAGCCCGGCATCGAGGTGGTCGGGGAGGCGGCCGACGGCGTCGAGTGCGTGGAGCTGGCCCGCAGGCTGCGGCCGAGGGTGGTGCTGGCCGACATCCGGATGCCGCGCCTGGACGGTCTTGAGGTGACCCGGCTGCTGGCCGGGCCCGGTGTCGCCGACCCGATGAACGTCGTGGTGATCACCACCTTCGACCAGGACGACTACGTGCGCGGCGCGCTGCGCAACGGCGCCTGCGGGTTCCTGCTGAAGGACGCCACCCCGGCCCTCCTGGTGGAGGCCGTGCACGCGGCGGCCCGGGGCGACGCCCTGGTGTCCCCGGCGGTGACGGTACGGCTGCTGCGGCGGCTGGAGCTCGCGGAACAGGGCGCGGTGCCGACGGAGCCCCCGGCACCCGACGGGGGCCCGGAGCCGCACGGGCTGCTCAGCACCCGGGAGCGGGACATCGTGCGGCTGGTCGCGGTGGGCCGTACCAACCAGGAGATCTGCGACGAGCTGTTCCTGTCGCTGTCGACGGTCAAGACCTACCTGGGCCGCATCCAGGCCAAGCTGGACGCCCGCAACCGGGTCGAGGTCGCCGCATGGGCCTGGGAGCACGGAGTGGTCCGGCCGCGCGGATGAGCGTGACCACGACCCGTGCGTACGCGCCGCCCCTCAGACCGCCCACGGGGAGCCGCCGCACACGGCGCCGGCCGTGGGCGCGGGGGGCGGGGACTGGAGCGGGAAGCGTGCGCGTACCTCCCACCCCCCGTCGCGCAGCGGGCCGGTCCGCAGGGTTCCGTCCAGGGCCTCCACGCGTTCGCGCAGCCCGATGAGGCCGAAGCCGCTCTGGCCGCCGAAGCCGTTGTGGTTCGCGGACGGTGAGGCGCCGTTGGTGACCGTGACCCAGAGCCACGCCCGGTCCGCGTCGAGGCGTACGGCGGCCTGGGCGCCGGGGGCGTGGCGGCGGACGTTGGTGAGGGCCTCCTGCGCGACCCGGTACGCGGAGATCTCCACCTCCGGCGTGAGATGCGCGGTGCGCGCCGCGGCGGTCGCCTCCAGCCGGGCGGCGGCGGCCGGGGCACCGGCCGTGGCGGGAGCGGAGTGGGCGGCCGTCAGCGCGGAGAGCTCGCTGAGCAGGTCGCCCGGCCGCTGCGGGACGTGGTTGTCCTCGCGCAGCACCCGTACCAGCCGGCGCATCGATTCGAGGGTCTCCGTACCGGCCTGGGCTATGTTCCGCAGGATCGGCTCGACCTTCTCCGGGGAGGTGGAGTGGATGGCCGTCGCCGCGTGCGCCTGGACGATGATGCCGGTCATGTGGTGGGCGATCAGATCGTGCAGATCGCGGGCGAGCGCCAGCCGTTCGGCCTGCCGGACGTCGGCGATGTTCCGACGGCGACGGGCCTCCAGGGCGCGGATGGCGCAGCCGAGGGTGATGGTGATGGCGAGCGCCACCGTCAGGACGTAACCACCGGGGACGATCACCGACCACCGGCCCATCCGTACGGGCAGTGCCAGCACCGCGAAGCTCAGGGCCGCCGCCGACGCGGCCGCCTTCCGCGCGCTCGCGGTCTGCGCGAGGGTACGGATCACCAGCGCGAGCAGCCCCGCGCACTCCAGCACGCCGACGGACGACCCCTTCGGCGGCGCGGTCAGGCAGACGCCCGTCAGCGCCAGCGACATTCCGACGACGCACCAGACGCGGGGCAGCAGCGGCGGTGCGAAACGCCTGGCGGCGACGGGGAACCGGGCGAGCCGGGGCTCGGCGACGGCGAGCATCGTGAGCGGTCCGGTGACCAGGACGGACAGCCAGTTGGTGGCGAGGGAGAACGCGTCCGGCGCGGAACTCAGCAGCGCGAGGTCCGCCACCCAGGTCAGGGCGAACGCGAGGAGGCCGAACACGGCGATGAGCCGATTGACGGCCGGAGTAAACGGAAGATGCCAGTCCACGCGCACCAGCGTAAGGAGCCGTCCGGCGGGCGGTGTCGGCCGAATGACCGACAGACCGGACACCGAACGGTACCTGCGGCCGACACGTCCGGACCCCCGCACGCGACACCATGGTGATCACCGGCGGTCGTGCCCTCCCCCCGCGTACGGCCGGCGGCGGTCGTACCGTCGCACGCGGCGACGGTGCCGGGGGTACCGCCGCCCGTGGGGACGGGGGCCGGTACCGCGTGGTTCCCGGCGCCGGTACGCGGCCCGGGAACCACGGCCCGCTCAACCTCACGGCGCTCCTCAACCTCACGGCTCCTCAATGTCGAGGCCGGCCCGACCTTCCGACCATCCCGACGTTCGGGCCGTCCTGAACCTCCAGGCCGTTCGGACCGTTCAGTCCCTGGCATTTTCCGTGTGCACGCACCACGCGCACGCACGCACCACTTACGGAGTCCTCCACTCTCATGGCTACCTTCCTGCACAGGATCGGCCGCTTCGCCTTCCGGCGGCGCTGGCTGGTCGTCCTCCTGTGGGCCGTCGTCCTCGGTGCCGTCGGTGCCGTCGCCGCCGGCACCACGAACACGGGGTCCTCCGGACTGTCGCTGCCCGGGACGGAGTCGCAGCGCGCCTTCGACCTCCTCGCCGAGAAGTTCCCGGCCGCCAACGCCGAGGGCGCGAGCGCCCGGGTCGTGGTGCGCGCCCCGGAAGGGCAGCGGGTCGACGCCGCCGACAACCGGGCCGCCATGGAGAAGGTCCTGACGGAGCTGAAGGGCTCCTCCTCCCGCATCGCGCAGGTCAGCGACCCGTTCGCCGCCAAGACGGTCAGCGCCGACGGCGCCACCGCCTACGCGCAGGTCACCTACACCGTCGGGGCCGCCGACCTGACCGACGCCGACCACACCGGCATCGACAAGGCGTTGGACGCCGGCCGTGACGAGGGGCTGACGGTGGAGGCGTCCGGTGACGCGCTCGCCGAACCCGAGCAGGGGATGACCGCCGAGGCGATCGGGTTCCTGCTCGCCGCCCTCGTCCTCGTCATCACCTTCGGGTCGCTGGTCGCCGCGGGCTTCCCGCTGCTCACCGCCCTGGTGGGGGTGGGCGTGAGCACCTCCGTGATCACCGCGGTCAGCGCCACCTTCGAGCTCGACAGCAGCACCTCCTCGCTGGCCTCGATGCTCGGCATCGCCGTCGGCATCGACTACGCGCTCTTCATCGTGTCCCGCTACCGCGCCGAACGCGCCGACGGCTACGACGCGCGGGAGGCCGCCGCCCGCGCCAACGGCACGGCGGGTTCCGCCGTCGTCTTCGCGGGCGTGACCGTGATCATCGCCCTCGCCGGTCTCGCCGTCGTCAACCTGCCGCTTCTCACCGCCATGGGCCTCGCCGCCGCCGGTGCCGTCGTCATCGCCGTGCTGGTCGCGATCACCCTGGTCCCCGCCCTGCTGAGCTTCGGCAGCGAGCGGGTTCTCGGCCGGGCGCGCAAGCGCGGTGCCGCCCCCGCCCCGGCCCAGGGTGCCAAGGTCACCGTCGGCCGTCGCTGGATAGCCCTGGTGATGCGCCGGCCCGCCGCCGTCCTGGTCCTCGCGGTCGTCGCCCTCGGCACCCTCGCGCTGCCCGCCACCGACCTCAAGCTCGGGCTCCCGGACGACGGTTCCAAGGCCCCCTCGTCCACCCAGCGCAAGGCGTACGACCTGCTCTCCGAGTCGTTCGGCCCCGGCTTCAACGGGCCCCTGATCGTCACCGTCGACGACCGCACCCCGTCCACCGCGTCCGACGCCGCCGCCTCCCTCGGCAAGGACATCGCCGCGCTGCCGGACGTGAAGGGCGTGTCGCCCGCCGCCTTCAACAAGGCCGGCGACACCGCGATCATCACCGTCGTCCCCGGCAGCGGACCGACCACCGACGCCACCAAGGACCTCGTCGCGAGCATCCGCTCGCTGGCCGGGAAGTCCCAGGCCCAGAACGGCGCCCGCGCCATGGTCACCGGCACCACCGCGCTCAACATCGACGTCTCGGACAAGTTCAGCGCCGCCATCGCGCCCTACCTCGTCCTCGTCGTCGGACTGGCCTTCCTCGTCCTGATCCTGGTGTTCCGCTCGATCCTGGTGCCGGTCAAGGCGGCGCTCGGCTTCCTGCTCTCCGTGCTGGCCTCGCTCGGCTCGCTCGTCGCGGTCTTCCAGTGGGGCTGGCTGAAGGACCTCGTCGGCCTGGAGCAGACCGGTCCGATCATGAGCCTGATGCCGATCCTGCTGGTCGGCATCGTCTTCGGACTCGCCATGGACTACCAGGTGTTCCTGGTGACCCGGATGCGCGAGGCGTACGTGCACGGCGCCGACCCCCGTACCGCGATCGAGACCGGCTTCCACCACAGCGCGAAGGTCGTCACGGCCGCGGCCCTCATCATGATCTCGGTGTTCGCCGGCTTCATCGGCTCGCACGAGGCCATCATCAAGGCCCTGGGCTTCGCCCTCGCGGTCGCCGTCGCCCTGGACGCCTTCGTCGTCCGCATGACGATCGTGCCCGCCGTCCTCACCCTCCTCGGCAAGCACGCCTGGACGCTGCCGCGTTGGATCGACCGCATCCTGCCCGAGGTCGACATCGAGGGCGAGAAGCTGGCCCGCCGCGACCCGGCCGCCGGACAGGACCCGGCCCCCGACGCCGTACCGCAGTTCAGCGGCCGGTACTGACGGGCCGGTGGGCCGGTACTGACCGTTCGGTGGGCCGGTACTGACGGGAAGTCGCGGGAGTGCCGGTCCGCGTTCCGCGTGGACAGGGGGCGTGCACAGCGGGTCTGTGCGCGCCCCCGCTCGCGTTCCGGACGCGCCGGACCCGTACAACACCGGCCCGCTCCGGCGCACTTCATTCCTGGCCCGCGCGCCGCGCACTCCCGCCCCTCGCCCGTACGGCGGTTGTGCGGGCCCGCACCCATAGCAGCGCGCCCCGCCCTCCTGCCACCGACAGGGCTGATGACACCCCGATTCGCCCCCGGGTTCGCAACTGGGGGCCGCGCCAGGAAGAATCGGGGTGCGCACCGCCAGGTGGTGCCCGGTGGTGAGACGCTGCACGGGGCGGGATTTCGCGGGCCGAGGTCGTGGGACCAGGGCTCGTACGGGGAGGTGGCAGGCAAGTGGAACAGCTGACGCAGCACGACCCGAGACGGATCGGCCCGTTCGAGGTGCTGGGACGGCTCGGAGCCGGCGGCATGGGGCTCGTCTATCTCGCGCGCTCGGCATCGGGCAGACGGGTCGCGATCAAGACCGTCCGCACCGAGCTCGCCGAGGACCAGCTCTTCCGCGTCCGGTTCACCCGCGAGGTGGAGGCCGCCCGCGCGGTGAGCGGGTTCTACACCGCCGCCGTGGTGGACGCCGACCCGCGCGCCGCCGTGCCGTGGCTGGCCACCGCGTACGTACCGGCCCCCTCGCTCGAAGAGATAGTGAACGAGTGCGGGCCCATGCCCACCCAGGCCGTCCGCTGGCTGGCCGCCGGTATCGCCGAGGCCCTCCAGTCCATCCACGGTGCCGGGCTCGTCCACCGCGACCTGAAGCCGTCCAACGTGCTCGTCGTGGAGGACGGCCCCCGGGTCATCGACTTCGGCATCGCCTCCGGGGTGTCCAACACCCGGCTGACCATGACGAACGTCGCCGTGGGCACCCCCGCCTACATGTCGCCCGAGCAGGCCCGCGACTCGCGCAGCGTCACCGGCGCGAGCGACATCTTCTCGCTCGGCTCGACCCTCGTCTTCGCGGCCACCGGCCACGCTCCCTTCCACGGCGCCAACCCGGTGGAGACCGTGTTCATGCTGCTGCGCGAAGGCCCCGACACCGAGGGGCTGCCGGACGAACTCCGCCCGCTGATCGAGTCCTGCATGCAGATGGACCCGGCCCGCCGCCCCAGCCCCGCCGACCTCCAGGCGCAGCTCGCCCCGCACCTCTTCGCCTCGGGCAGCGACGACAGCGGCACCGCGTCGGCCTGGCTGCCCGGCCGGGCCACCGCGATGATCGAGCGGCGGCGCGGCGGCGGACGCACCATGGCGCCCGCCCCCGCGCAGGTGGTGGCCCCGCCGCCGCCCCCGCGCCCGCCGGCCGCCGACTGGGACACCAACCGGCTGCCCGAAACCGCTCCGGTGCCGCCGCCGCCCGCCCGGCCCGCGCTGCCCATCGGCCCCGGACCCTCGGCAGGTCCCCCGGCACCGGCAGCGCCCTCGACCGACGGCGGACCGGTCCGGCTGATCGGCGCGAAGGTCGCGATCGGGCCCGGTCCGCGCGCCGCCGAGATCCGGGGTGCCGCCGCCGCGCACCCGGCCGCCGCCACCGGGTGGGTCCGCCCGCCCGCCGGCCTCGCCGGTGCGCTCCCGGCCCCGGTCACCGCGCCCGTACCGGCGCCGACCACCGCCCCCGAGGCGGCGCCCGCCGCACCGGACCGCTGGCGCCCCTGGCGTTTCCGCATGTCCAACGACGTCTGGGGCACCCCGGTCGTCGCGGGCGGCCTGCTCTACGTCACGTCCTTCGAGATCCACGCGCTCGACATCGGCAACGGCCGGCGCCAGTTCAAGACCCGGGACGTGGCCTGGGCGATGGCCGTCGACGGCGGGGCGATCCACGCCTCCGACGGCCCCTCCCTCTACGCGCTGGACGCCATGAGCGGCGGTGAACGGTGGCGGCGGCGGACCGACGCCTGGGTCTACTCCCTCAAGGCCGACCGGGGCACCCTCCTGACCGGGACCCGGGGCGGCGGCGTCCAGGCGTGGGACGCGGGCGGCGGCGAACAGCTGTGGGAGATCGCCGGCGCCCAGACCGACTTCGAGACGGCGGAGGCCGGTCCGGCGCTCCACGACGGGATCGCGTACGTCTGGCAGGACGCCCGGCTGCGCGCCCTCGACGCCCGTACCGGCTCCGAGCGCTGGTCGTACCCCGTCGGTGACGCGGCCTCCTGCGGCGGTGTCCCGGTCCGCGTGACCCCGGCGCCGGACGGCAACGTCTACGTCGCGGCGGGCACCCGGGTGCTGGCCGTGGAGAGTGCCTCGGGCCATGTGCGCTGGCACTTCGAGGCGCCCGCCGTCTTCCTCTCGCCGCCCGCGTTCGCGCCCGGCCCGGCGGTGACCGGGGGAGGCGTGTACCTCGCGGACTACCTCGGTACGGTCTACGCGCTCGACGCCGCGAACGGCAAGGACCGCTGGCGCATCGCCACGGAGGCCCGCCACTCCATCGAACCCGTACTGGTCACCGGCGGGAACGTGCACGTCGGCAGCGGCAGCGCGCTCTACACCCTCGACGCGGTGACCGGCACGCCGAAGTGGCGGTTCGCGGCCGGGGGCGACGTCGTCGGCAGCCCCGTCGTCGCGGACGGGCGCGTGCACTTCGGCTCCGCCGACCACGTCCTCTACACCCTGGACGCGGCGGGCGGCACCCTGCGCTGGAAGCTCGCCACCGGCGGCGAGATCACCGGCTCCCCGGTCGCCCGCGCCGGAGTCGTCTACGCCTGCAGCAAGGACCGGTGCGTCTACGCGCTGGACGCGCTGAAGGGCACGGGGACGGGGAACAACCGGCCGCGGTGAAGGCCGTCCCCTTCCGGCAGACGACCGGCGTACGGCAGCCGCCTGCCAGGCACGTCCCGCGCGTGCCGCGCGTCGCGCGCGTCAGGGGCCGTCGTGCCGGCGGGGGTCCTCCGGACCGGTGTACGGGTCCGGTTCCGGCTCGGGATACGTGCTCGTCTGCGTGGACGGGCCCGGCTCCTGCGTGGGCGGCCAGGTGTCCGGGTGCTGGTAGCCGGGGGTGGGGTACGGCGCGGTGCGCGCGTCGTAGTCCGGGGTGCCCGCACCCGCGTCCGGTCCGCGCCCGCGCCGGCGGCGCCGGCCCGACATCACCAGGGAGCCGATCAGCAGCAGGAGGCCGCCGCCCAGGGCGAGCACCACTCCCCACTGGAGCCCGGAACCGTCCGGGTCCACCGTCAGGCTCCCCGTCGCCTGGCCCTGGCGGACCATCCACAGCACGGTGAAACCGAGCGCCACCACCCCGGCCAGCGCCACCACGAGCCGCGAGCGGAGCACGACCCCGGCGACGGCCAGCACCGCCACGACCAGGAAGGGCAGGAACAAGGAGACCATCACGGCCGACGAGGTGGTGGTGATCCCCTCGAAGAGGTCCCGCACCCGGTAATCGTGCCCGGGGCGGCCGTCGTACCAGTCACGGAAGGGGCTCAGGACGACGGCCGCCGCTCCTGCGAGAGCGACCACGGAGCCGAGGACGTTGCGGATCATCGTCAGCCTCCTGCGCCATGCGCGCGTACGTACCGACGGCGCACGCGCGGATACCTGCGCGACGCTCTCGCGCTCGACGCTACGCCCGACCCTCCGCCTCCGCGACTTCGAAGCGGCGCCGCGACCCCTGCCCCGCACGCCGCCGGGCGCCCGTCTTGTGCGCCTCTTCCGGTCCGTCCCGTCCAGTGCGCCACTGTCGGACCGCTGGGGCGATGGTTTTCGGCCCCAGGCGGGCACACCATGACCAATCCGTGACAGGGTCATGACGCAGCACGGGGCCTTCGCCCCGATGCTGGTCCGGAAACGAACGTCGGGAGAAGGCGCCGAGAGAAGGCGTCGCGAAGAAGAAGACGAGACACGAGGGGGGCTGCATCCATGATGCGGCAACAGATCAAACTGGCGGCGGTCCTGGCGGTGGTGGTGCTCTCACTCACCGGGTTCTCCAAGTCCAGCCACGGACACGGCCACAGCGGGTCGAGCCACAGCTCCGGCGGCGGTTGCTCCAGCTCCAGGTCGTCCAACGGCTACCACAGCAGCACCAGCGACAACGATGACGACGACTACGACGGCTCCGGTTCGGGCTCCGGATCGAGTTCCGGTTACAGCACGCCCACGGCCGATCCGACCACCGACTCCACGCCGTCGGCCGGCTCCGCCCCGACCGCGCGCGTGGTCACGTGCGCCCAGCCGGCGGCCGGTTCGCGCAAGGCGGTGACGTCCTCGCGGGTCGAACTCACCCCGACCAGCTACGGCACCTCCAAGGTCGACATCACCGTGACGTTCTTCGACTCCGCGGGCAACCTGCTCGACACGGCCCACAAGAAGGTCGAACTCGACGCCACCGACGGATTGGACCCGAAGACGTTCACGGTGCCCATGGCGTCCCCCGCCAAGGTGGACGAGGTGTACCGCTGCGACGCCACGGCGGTCCTCGCCCACTGACGTCGGAGCCGAACGGAACGCACAACGGAGAGAGGCCCGCCGCGACATCGTCGCGACGGGCCTCACCCGTTTCCCTACGGCTGGCTCTCCTGCCCCTGCTCAGGACGCACGACGGCCGCGGTGGCTCCCCCTCCGCGCCACCGCGGCCGTTCCCCCGTGTCCCGCGGCTCCCCCGAGCCCCGGGCCCCCGTAGTGAAAAAAGGTCTGTCAGGTGACGGGCTCCGACGTGGCGTGCATGTCGTCGGTCGTCGCCGTGCCGTCCGTGGCCTGCGCGGTCAGCAGCTTCGAGGTCCCCGTGGCGTGCATGTCCAGCGTGGTCAGCTCCTCGGCGGTGACCTCGGTGCCGGTGGCGTGCATGTCCTGGGTCGTGAGCTTGGAGTCCTTCTTGGCGTCCGCCATGTTCCGCTCCCCTGTGATTCTTCGTATCGGGTGCGCGAGGCCCGTCCGGCAGTTCCCCCGAAAACCGGCTGCCGTACGGGCCTCGCCAAGAGCCGCTCACCCTAGTGCCACGGCCCGCGGTCGCCCCGTCTGCCCCCCGACGCGACGGATCGACTAGAAGGAAGAGTGCCGGTCCGCGATAAACGAACGATGAACGTCCGCTGCCGGCGTCCCGCAGGACGTCACGCGGGCAGCACGGACGCGAACCGGTCCAGCAGGGCGCGTACCTCCGCGGCCTCGTGGGAGCCCAGACCGTCGTAGATCCCGAGCGCCTCGCGCCAGCAGACCTGCGCCCGGCCGAACTGGCCGATCCGCACCAGGGCCTGGCCCAGCACGGTGAGCACGTTGGCCTTCCGCCAGTCGCCCCCGATCCCGCGCAGCGAGGTCAGCGACTGCTCGGCCCCGGCGGCGGCCTGCACCGCGCGCCCGGCCGCGAGATCGACCTCCGCGAGACGGAAGAGCGTCATCCCCACCCACAGCCGCTGCCGGCTCTCGCGGAAGACCACCAGAGCCTCCTGCAACCGGTCCGTGGCATCGTCGAACGACTCGCTCTCGGTCAGCGCCATGCCCAGGGCGTAACGGCCGTTGGCGCTCCGCAGGGCGTGGCCCATGCCGTCGTAGATGTCCGTGCCCCGCTGCGCCAGCTCCACCGCGCTGCCGGTACGGCCGGTCGCCAGGTGGATACGGGACAGGTTGCACAGTGCGCTCGCCTCGCCCGGCCGGTCCCCGACCAGCCGGAACGCGTCGATGGCCTGGGAGAAGTACGTCTCGCCGTCGTCGTGACGGCTCTGGTAGAGCGCCATGATCCCGAGCGCGTTCGAGGCCCAGCACCCCGGCAGCGGGTCGAGCGCCGGGTCGACCAGCGCCATGATCCGCGCCGCCTCCTGCTCGGCCTGGTCGAAGCGGCCCGAGGCGTGGTGCACATCGGCGAGGGTGACCAGCGCGCGTACCTCCGCACGGCGGTCACCGCAGCCCGACGCCGCGCCCAGCAGCGCCAGCGCGGTCGTCTCGTACTCCTTCGCGTTGGCCCCCGACTCCCCGAGGTCCAGCGCCGCCCACAGCAGGTCCACCGCACGCCGCAGGGTCGCGGCCCCGGCGGACTGGCGGGCGCAGGCGAGGATCGTGGCCGCCTCCGCGTACAGCCAGTCCAGCGCCGCGTGCCGGTCGGCGAAAGCCAGCCCAGCCCGGCCGGCGGGCTCCAGATGGTCCACCAGCCGGTCGCCCGGCCGCTCCAGCGCGTACACGCCCGCGGCGGTCGCGAGATAGAAGTCGAGCAGCCGGGAGAGCGCCCGCGCCCGCTCCTCGGGAGGGTGCTCGTCGCGTTCGGCGCACGCACGCGCGTAGAGGCGGACGAGATCGTGGTACCGGTAACGCCCCGGCGCCGCCGACTCCACCAGGGAGGTGTCGACCAGCGACTCGAGGATGTCCTCGGCCACCTGCGGCTCCAGATCGAGGAGCGCCGCCGCGGCCGCCAGGGACACGTCGGGACCGTCCGCCAGACCGAGGAGACGGAACGCACGGGCCTGGGCGGGCTCCAACTGGCCGTAGCCCAGCTCGAACGTCGCCTTCACCGCGAGATCGCCCGCCCGCAGCTCGTCCAGCCTGCTCCGCTCGTCGGCGAGCTTGGCCGCCAGCACCGACACCGTCCAGGTGCGGCGCGAGGCCAGCCGCGAGGCGGCGATACGGATCGCCAGCGGCAGGAACCCGCAGGCGGCCACCACGTCCAGAGCCGCCTCCCGCTCCGCGCCCACCCGCTCCTCACCGACGATCCGGGTGAAGAGCTGCAAGGACTCCGCCGGAGACATCACGTCCAGGTCCACCAGATGCGCACCGGCCAGGTCGATCATCCGCACCCGGCTCGTCACCAGCGCGGCACACCCGGGCGTCCCGGGCAGCAACGGCCGTATCTGCGCCGTGTCGTGGGCGTTGTCCAGCAGAACCAGGACCCGGCGGCCGTCGAGCGTCGACCGGTACAGCGCGGCCCGCTCGTCCAGCGAATCCGGAATCGCCGACTCCGGGGTACCCAGCGCACGCAGGAACGCACCGAGCACGGTCTCCGGCTCGGCGACCCGGGCCCCCGCACCCTGGAGGTCCACGTACAACTGACCGTCCGGGAAGTGGTTCCGGGACCGATGGGCGACGTGCACGGCGAGCGTGGTCTTGCCGACGCCCCCTATGCCCGCCAGCGCCGAGACCGCCATCACCGAACCCTCGGCCGTCGCCAGCCGGTCACCGAGCTCGCGCACGAAGGAGTCGCGCCCGGTGAAGTCCGCCACCGCGGCCGGAAGCTGCGCAGGACGCACGGCGGCCGGCGGCACCGGCGCGGAGTCCTCGACGGGACGGGCCAGTTCGTCGTCGGCGGACAGGATGCGCTGCTGGAGCCGGGAGAGCTCGGGGCACGGATCGACCCCCAGCTCCTCCGCGAGGAGCCGCCGGGTGTCCGCGTACACCGCGAGCGCCTCGGACTGCCGGCCGCTGCGGTACAGCGCCAGCATCAACAGCTCGCGCAGCCGCTCCCGCAGCGGATGCGCGGCGGTGAGCGCGGTGAGTTCGGAGACCGCCTCCGCGTGGTGGCCCAGCTCCAGATCCAGATCGAGCCGTGTCTCGGCCAGTTGGAGACGCCACTCCTCCAGGCGGGTGCGCTGGTTCTCCGCATACGGCCCGGGCACGGAGGCCAGCGTCTCGCCGTCCCACGCGGCCAGGGCCTCCGCGATCAGGTCCCGGGCCCGCGCCCGGTCGCCGGACGCCCGCGCCTTCTCCGCCGCGCTCACCGACTCCTGGGCCCGACGCACGTCGAGGGAACCCCCACGGAGCCGGATCGCGTACCCGCCGGACTCGCTGACCAGCACGTCCTGCCCGAGCACCTTGCGCAGCCGGGAGGCGTACGTACGGATCGCCGCCAACGCCCGGGGCGGCGACTCCTCGCCCCAGATGGCGTCGATCAGCTCGGCGGCGGTCGCGGTACGGCCGTCCCGGAGGAGCAGCGCCGCCAACAGGGCACGCTGCTGCGGGGAACCGGAGACCAGCGGGGTCTCACCGAGCCGGACCCGTACGGGCCCGAGGACGGCGAAGTGCAACGCGGGGGCGGGGGCTTCGTCTTGGGCGGGTTCGGGTGCGGGTGCGGGGGCCGGGGCTTCGTCGTGGGGCGGGGCTTCGTCGCGGGCCGGGGTGGGGGGGTGGACGGGGGCTTGGGCGGGGGCCGGGATGAGGGTTTGGTCGTTGGCGTCGTCGGCTCGGGATTCCGGCGCGGGGTGCGGCTCGGCCCCGGACACCGGCCCCTGCGTGGCGCGCTGCTCCGGAACGCGCACGCGTGGCCCGTTGTCGCGGTCCATTGATGCCCCCTGTCCTGCTTCCGCCCCGCCCGGTCCTGCTGTGGTCGCCGGCACCGGGACGCGGGGGAGCACCCGGGTGTGACGTGAGGGCGCTTCCGGATCGCTCCGTACCGTTGATACCGCTGTCGACAGTCTGCCTTGTCGCGGGCTACCCCGTCAGCACTGCGTGATGCTCTGCACAAGGCTTCGACAAAGGTCGCGGAACCTTGCCCAGCGGACGGGGTGCCGCCGGGGGTTGGCGGTGGGGCCCCGGTGGCCGATTCGGGGTCGGTGGTGGGTCGCTGGTGGCCGGTCGGGGGTAGGCAGGGCGTCGGCCGGGGGCCCGGCCGGGGTGTCCGGGCGGGCCCCCGGCCGGCGTGGGTCACGGGCGCGAGGTCAGGCCTTGACGATCGCCTGCTGCAACTCGGTCACCCACTTCTCCTTCTCCTCGGGGCACTCCAGGGTGACCTCCCGGGTGTAACCGACGGCCCGGTAACCGCTGTTGTCCAGCCAGCGGGCGAGTACCTGCTCGGTGGAGAGCACGGAGTCCATCGAGCCCCGGTGCACGAGGGTGGCCGCCTCGAACGCGGGCAACTCCACCACCCGGACGCCGCTGTCGCCGACCGGCCCGGCCGGCGCGGAGACCGTCACTCCGGCGTGCACGAGGACCGCGCCCGCCAAGGCGTCCCCGTCCGGCGTGTCCTCGTACCGGGCGATCCCCGGGCCGGTGGGCGTGACACCCGCCGCGGCCAGCAACGGGAACAGCCGCTCGTACAGGGGGACGATCACCGGGGTGATGTCCTGCGGCCGGTACCCGGCGGCCGTGCCGGTCAGCTCGGCGATCCGTACCGCCGGAACCTGCTTGATGACGACGTCGTCGGTGTCCATGCGTCCCTCACTCTCGATCGACCGGAGTCGCGCCTCCACCTGGTTGAGCCGCGCTGCCGCCGCTGCCATCGCCGCCTCCAGCTCCGTACGCCGCAGCCGCAGCATCCCGCGCAGCTCCTGCGCGGTGATCTCGTCGTCGAGGATGCTCCCGACCTCCTGGAGCGTGAAGCCGAGATCCTTGAGGGCGATGACGCGGTTGAGGCGGGCGAGTTGGGCGGCGCCGTAGAAGCGATAGCCGTTGACCGGGTCGGTACGGTCCGGACGCAGCAGCCCGATCGCGTCGTAGTGGCGCAGCATGCGGGGCGATACCCGTCCGTACCTGGCGAAATCTCCGATGGTGAACATGATGTCTCCGAGTGCACGGCTTCACACGGTGTGAGGGTCAAGGGCGGCGCGGAACGAGAGGGCGACGTACGGAGGCGGAGTACGTCAGCGGCGACGTGTGGAGGTGGAGCGCGGAGGCGGCCGCGCGTATGCGGATGCGCGGAGAAGGGGCGCGGAGAAGGGGCGCGGAGAAGGGCGTAAGGCGGAGCAAGGCAGGAGCCCCGTCCCTTGCCGAAGCAAAGGGCGGGGCTCCTTGGATACTGCTTACCGGCCGCGATCGGCCGACCCGGGCAACTAGACCGGGGTGACGTTCTCAGCCTGCGGGCCCTTCGGACCCTGAGTGACGTCGAAGTTCACGACCTGGTTCTCCTCGAGGGAGCGGAACCCGGACGCGTTGATCGCGGAGTAGTGAACGAAGACATCCGGGCCGCCGCCGTCCTGGGCGATGAAGCCGAAGCCCTTTTCAGCGTTGAACCACTTGACGGTTCCGGTAGCCATAAAGCCCTCCTTGGGCCAAAGGGTTGCCCTGCTCCAGAACCTGCAAAGAAGTCTGAAAACTACAAAAGCCTGCGGGTTACATGATCCGCAGGCTTTGTACTGCAAGGGAAACCAAACTGCAACTTGCGGGCGAGCCTAGCACGCAGCCTCTGGGGAGCGGTAGAGGGAAAGATCACTTCACTCGAATGTTTGATTGGGTGATCCGATAGGTGACCGGCGCATCGCGCGGCGGGTGCCGAAGCGGGTGCGGGGGCGGCTGTGAGGGCGGGCGCGGGGGCAGGTCGGGGCGGGCTGCGGGGAGGGGCGCGATGGGGGCGCGTAGAGGGCGATGGTGAGGGGCGCGAGGGGGCGCGAAGCGTGGCGTGGAGGGGTGCGCCGAGGGGGCGGAGCGCGTAGGGGGGGTGGCGCTGGCGCGGGTGCTGTCGGAGCGGGCCTCGGAGGGGTCCGGTGGGGGTGGGCGGTGTCGGGGTACGCACACCGGAGCGATCACCGCACCGACAGCCCCGCGCCGATGCCCCACCCCCGCCCACCGGTCCACCGGACCCCGCGATCGGTCGCGATCGCGCCGGGATCGCCTCTGTGGTCGCGCCCGTGATGGCGCCCCTGACAGTGCCCCTGACGGTGCCTGTGATCGCCCCGGTGATGCTGTCGCCGGGACGCAGGTCTAGCCTCGCGATGTGGACAATTCAACCGTCTCTCCCGTCGAAGGCGGCCATCGCCGCAGCCGGCCCCGCGTCGGCCACATCCAGTTCCTGAACTGCCTTCCCCTCTACTGGGGGCTGGCACGGACAGGGACCCTGCTCGATCTGGAGCTGTCGAAGGACACCCCGGAGAAGCTCAGCGAGCAGCTGGTCAAGGGGGACCTGGACATCGGCCCCATCACCCTGGTGGAGTTCCTGCGCAACGCCGACGACCTGGTCGCCTTCCCCGACATCGCTGTCGGCTGCGACGGCCCCGTCATGTCGTGCGTGATCGTGTCGCAGGTGCCCCTGGAGCAGCTCGACCGAGCGCGGGTGGCCCTCGGTTCGACCTCCCGCACCTCCGTCCGGCTGGCTCAGCTGCTGCTCGCCGAGCGCTACGGGGTGCAGCCCGACTACTACACCTGCCCGCCCGACCTCGCCGCGATGATGCAGGAGGCGGACGCCGCCGTACTGATCGGCGACGCCGCCCTCCGCGCCAACCTGCACGACGCCCCACGTCTCGGCCTTCAGGTCCACGACCTCGGTCAGATGTGGAAGGAGTGGACCGGGCTGCCGTTCGTCTTCGCCGTCTGGGCCGCCCGCAAGGACTACCTGGCCGCCGAACCGGAGTACGTCGACAAGGTGCACAAGGCGTTCCTGGCCTCGCGGGACGTGTCCCTCGAAGAGGTCACCAAGGTCGCCGAGCAGGCCGCGCGCTGGGAAGCCTTCGACGCGGAGGTGCTGGAGAAGTACTTCACCACCCTCGACTTCCGCTTCGGCCCCGACCAGCTCGCGGGCGTGAAGGAATTCGCCCGGCGGACCGGCGGCGCCACCGGCTACCCCGACGACGTGCGCGTCGAGCTGCTCGACAGCTGACCCCCACTGACCCCACGCCGTCCGGCCGCCTGCCGCCTGCCGCCTGCCGCCTGCCGCCTGCCGCCTGCCGCCCACGGGCCGGGTGGCGGGACGGCCGGGTGGTCTGACGGCCTGTGCGGTGTGGGTACGGGGGGCCCAGCTCCGGTCCGGTCTCCCGCGCCCCCGGTCCTCCGTATCCCCGGCCTCCCCGTGCCCGTGCCTGATGGGCCCCGCGGACGGGGCCCCGCCGTCCCGATGAGCACGTACCGTCCGCCGCGCATGCCCTGCGGCCGGCACGTGCTCCGCCGCATGCGCTCGGGCAGGTACGCCGCCTCGCCGCCGCCGCCTCGCCGCCGCCTCGCCGCCGCCCCGCCTCCACTACCGCCCCGCGCCGCCGGCCCGGCGCGACCCTCGGGGCACCCCAGAGGTAGCCCCGGTGGCGGTCCCCAGATGTCCGCGGCGACGACCCCGGATCTCCCCGGTGGCTGCCCCGCGATGTCCCCCGGTGTGCCGAGCCGGTGTGCGGCGTCAGCGGCACGGTCGTCCGCGTGATCCGGTCCGTCGTGACGGCTCGATTCGGTGGTGATCCGTTCCTCCCTCTTCGCGTTCTTCGCGCTCTCGCCGCCCCTTCCTCTCGCTTCTCGACTTTCGCCGTCTTTCGCGGCTTTCTTCCCGAACGCCCGATCCTCCGACGCCGTTCTCCCGTGCGGTCCGGGGGTGCCCGAGGCGAAAGCAAGCTGCGACGCCACGGAGAGGGCGGCGAAGTGTGCGGGACTCCCCGCGCCGGCCGCCACTCCTACCCCCCGGTAGGGAATGGCCGGGCGGCGAGAGGCCTTCGGTGTGCGCACCCAAAGGGCGTCGTTCCTTCTCGTCGATGCGCTCTCCGCGTCATCCCTGTTTCCCCTTCCCCTATTCCTTCCGGGTGATCTCCTCGCTGATGCCCGAATTTCTGCGTCTTCGCGCGTTCCGGTTCCCCGCTCTTCTCTTTCCGCTCACGTTTTCTCCGCCCGTCGGTAACTCCTCTGCTTTCCTCTCCCGTCGAGGGAGTGCCGGGCGCGGAGTGGGGTCGTCTCCGTCGTCCCGGTAGGCGGGGGAGCGGAAGGGCGCGAAAAGCGGAATTCTGCATTCCGTAACGCGTGGAGGGGCATGCTTTCCGGTTGGGGGAATCGATGGAATGTTTCCCTGTGACCGGGCGACAGGCAGCCCTTACGCTTCGGTCGAGGTCCGGTCGCTTCACAGGGGGAGTCGTCATGCAGCCGCTGGAAGCCGGCGAACCGCGCACCATCGGCGCCTACCGGCTGCTCGGCAGACTCGGCGCGGGCGGCATGGGGCGGGTCTACCTGGGGCGGAGCGCGGGAGGCCGCACGGTCGCGGTGAAGGTGGTGCACCCGCATTTCGCCCTCGACGAGCAGTTCCGGGCCCGGTTCCGGCGCGAGGTGGACTCCGCGCGGCGCGTCGGGGCCCGGTGGACCGCTCCGGTTCTGGACGCCGACCCCGACGCACCGGTGCCGTGGGTGGCGACCGGATATGTGGCGGGGCCGTCCCTCTCGCAGGCGGTGACCCGGCACGGCGCACTGCCCGAGCGGGGCGTGCGGGCGCTGGGCGGCGGTCTCGCGGAGGCTCTGGGCGCCGTGCACCAGCAGGGCATCGTCCACCGTGACGTGAAGCCGTCCAACGTCCTCCTCGCGCTCGACGGACCCCGGCTGATCGACTTCGGCATCGCCAGAGCCCTCGGCGCCACCGTCTCGCTCACCTCCACCGGGGTCTCCGTGGGGTCGCCGGGCTACATGGCACCCGAGCAGTTCCGGGGAGGCGACATCTCCGGAGCGGCCGACGTGTTCTCGCTCGGCGCGGTCCTCGCGTACGCGGCCACCGGCTCCGCGCCCTTCCCCGGCGACTCCTCCGCGGTGCTCCTGTACAAGGTGGTCCACGAGGAGCCCGAACTCGGCGATCTCCGGGGCGAACTGAGGGACCTCATCGCCGCCTGCCTGGCGAAGGATCCGGCCGCCCGGCCCTCGCCGCCCGACATCGCCCGCGCTCTCGCCCCCGGCGGTGCGGCGGCCTCGGTGGCGGCGGGCTGGCTGACTGCCGAGCTCGTCCATGAGGTGAGCCGGGACGCTGTGGCGCTGCTCGACCTCGAACCCCAGGAGGGCCCGGTGCTGTCGGGCCCCGTCCCCTTCAGCAGTGCCTCGCTCGGCGTACCTCCCGCCGACGGGCGAGGCGTTGAGGACCGTACGACGGCACCCGACGACAGTGGTGAAGAAGGCGGCCAAGGAAGCGCGCACGCGGGCGCCCAGCCCTCCGACGCCCATTCCTCCGGCGCTCAGTCCTCCGGCGCCCAGCCCTCCGACGCTCAGTCGGCCGGTGCTCTCGGGGTCTTCGGTCCGCCGATCCCGCTGCCGGCCGAGCGGTCCGGAGACCGCTCCCCGTCGGACCCGCCCTTCTCCCCGCACGGGCCACGGTTCTCCGTCTCCATGAGCGCCGACAGGCTGCCCGAGCAACGGCCCGGGGCCCGGGCCGGGCGGAGGGTGAGCTGCACCGTCGCGCTGGCCGTCGCGGGTGCGCTGGCCGTCGTGGGCCTGGCCTCGGGCATGCTCGGCGACCTGCTGTCCTGGGGCGGCTCCGGTGATGCCGACAAGCGCAGCAGCGCCGCCTCGCCGCCCTCCACCTCTCCCTCCGGTCCCACGGACTCGGCCACGGGCTCCTCCACCGGCACCGGCTCGGGCACGCCGTCCGGCGATACCTCCTCCCCGCCCGCTCCGGGCGGCGGCGATCCCGGTGACGGAGAAGGAAGCAGCGGCGAAGGAAGCAGCGGCGAAGGAAATGGGGGCGGCGGGAGCGACGACGGGATCGCTGCCCTGCCCAAGGTGTTCGTGGGGACCTGGTCCGGACCGACCCTCGAACGCTCGGGTGCCTCGCACGGCATCCTCACCGCAGTCTTCACCGAGGGGAAGAAGGGCCAGGACGTCGTCCGGATGACCCAGTCGATCCGCTTCCTCGATTCGCAGGTCTCCTGTTCGAGCATCGGGACGCTCTCCTCCGGCACCGAGAAGGTGCTGAAGATCCATGAGCGCTCGGTCGCCGACAGCTCCGCGAGCCTCTTCTGCACCGGGGCCGAGGCGGAGCTGACCTTCACCCTCAACGACGACGGAACCCTCGCCTACCGGTCGTACGAGGAGGCCGCCGGACTTCCCACCGGCACGCTGAGCCGGTCCGGCCGCTGAACACGGCAAGGGCTGGCGTAGGCTGATTCGGTCCGTGGATCCGTCGAAACACCGCCGAAAGGTGACAGCCCGGTGACCGAGAAGGCCGACCTTCAGCCCATCCTCGACCGCGCCGCCGAAGGCGGGCGGATCTCTGCGGAGGAGGCGCTCGACCTGTACCGGTCGGCCCCGCTGCACGCACTCGGAGCAGCGGCCGACGCCGTGCGCCGGCGCCGCTACGCGGGTACGGAGCACATCGCGACGTACATCATCGAGCGCAACATCAACTACACCAACGTGTGCGTCACGGCGTGCAAGTTCTGCGCCTTCTACGCCGCGCCGAAGGACACCGCCAAGGGCTGGTCCCGCGACATCGACGACATCCTGCGCCGCTGCGCGGAGACCGTCGAACTGGGCGGCACCCAGATCATGTTCCAGGGCGGCCACCACCCGGACTACGGCGTGGAGTACTACGAGGAGCACTTCTCCGCCATCAAGAAGGCGTTCCCGCAGCTGGTGATCCACTCGCTGGGCGCCTCCGAGATCGAGCACATGGCCCGTATCTCCAAGGTGTCCGCCGAAGAGGCGATCCAGCGCATCCACGCCGCCGGTCTCGACTCCTTCGCCGGTGCCGGCGCCGAACTCCTGCCGGCCCGCCCGCGCAAGGCCATCGCTCCGCTCAAGGAGTCCGGTGAGCGCTGGCTGGAGATCATGGAGATCGCGCACAACCTCGGTGTCGAGTCCACCTCCACCATGTTGATGGGCACCGGCGAGACCAACGCCGAGCGCATCGAGCACCTCCGCATGATCCGTGACGTGCAGGACCGTACGGGCGGCTTCCGCGCCTTCATTCCGTACACCTACCAGCCGGAGAACAACCACCTGAAGGGCCGCACGCACGCGACGCTCTTCGAGTACCTGCGCATGATCGCCATCGCGCGCCTCTTCCTGGACAACGTCGCGCACATCCAGGGCTCCTGGCTGACCACCGGCAAGGAGGTCGGCCAGCTGTCGCTGCACTACGGCGCGGACGACCTCGGCTCGATCATGCTGGAGGAGAACGTCGTCTCCTCCGCCGGGGCCAAGCACCGCTCCAACCGCCTGGAGATCATCGACCTGATCCGCAAGGCCGGTCGCGTGCCCGCGCAGCGCGCCACGACTTACGAGCACCTGGTCGTCCATGAGGACCCGGCCCTGGACCCGGTCGACGACCGTGTCGTCTCGCACATCTCGTCCACCGCTCTCGAGGGCGGCACCGCCCACCCCGAGCTGAAGCTCCTCGACGCCAACTGAGGGCTGTTCCGCGACCGGCATTCCGTCCTCCTTCCGTCTCTCCCCGACCGCTCCGGGCCAGGTGCTCTCCGTGCTGACGATTCATGCGGCCGATCTGCTGCTGCCCGGCCCCGGGCGGCGGGCGGTCGCCGGTGGTGCGGTGCTCGTGAGGGACGGAGCCGTCGCGGCCGTCGGCCCGTACGAGGAACTCGCCGCCGGCCATCCGACGGCCCGGGTGCGCCGATGGCCCGGGCTGCTGACGCCCGGGCTCGTCCAGCCGCGGGGCGGCGCACTGCTGGAACGGGCCTACCACCCCGACCCCCGGGAGTCGGACGTTCTCGGCACCGAGCCCCTGACCGGCGCCGCGCTGAACGGCGTGGACATGGACGAGAGCCGGTGGGGCGCGAGTGCGCGGCGCGGGGTGCAGCGGATGCTCGCCCACGGCACCGTCGCCGTCGTGGGACCGCTCAGCCGTCCGGCTGTGGCGGACGCGGTGCAGCGGTCGGGCATGCGGCTCCTCGGCGGGGCCCCGGCCGAGGAGGCAGGTACGCGGGCCTCGCTGGACCCGCTCGACCGGCGTCGTACGGCAGCCGAGGCGTTCGCCGCTCCGGCGCTCGACGCCGAGAACCGGGCAGCGGACTTCGCGGTCTTCGACGCCCCCGACGAGGAGACCCTCCTCGAAAGGGGCGCGGCCTGCTGCGTCGTCACCGTCCTCGGTGGACGGATGGTCCACCGGCGGCGCTGACGGCCTGCTCCTCCCGGGGCCGTACAGGGCTGTGTCAGCCGCCGACGACGGTGGTCCGTTCCTCCTCCATCGGGTGCTTGTCGGCGTACGCCACGAGCCGCATGAAGTCGGCGTCACCGGTGATCGTGGTCAACTGCTCCACCGTGACCGGCGCCGAGGCGGCGTGCAGATCGTCCGGCAAGACGCTGATCTCGACCAGGCTGTCGCCGTAACCGAACTCGACGCTGATGCCCGTGGTGTCCAGGGAGTTCATGGCCGAGGTCCGGGCGGTCGCGTGTATGCCACCGGGCAGCACGACCTGCCGGCAGGTGAGATGCTTGGCCGGGTCGCTCACGCAGGCAGCCGCATGGTGGTCCTCGCCCTTACCCTCAGGTCGCACGGAGAAGGTGAGCGGGAAGGCCGCGGAGCCGTCCGTCAGTTGGTACTGATCGACCCGCAGGTCCACCGGCCGGATCGTCCCGGTGCCGGGGAGCAGGTGGTCCAGGGTGGTCGCCGCGGTCTGCTGGAACCTCTGCTGCCGCTTCCGCTCGGCGGCCGGGAGGTCCGCCATCGAGGACTCGCCGGGCGAGGGCACCACGTGCACGGGCGTGCGGTACTCGGCGGTGGGATCGGAGCCCGGACCGAGATCCCGGCCGGAATCCGGGGCAGAGCCCACCCCCGTGGCCTGGGCGGGGGCGCCGCTCGACCCGGGGGCCGTCACCGCGAAGATCCCCAGCGCCACTGCGGCGGTCACCCCGGCACCCATCGCGATCTGGGCGCGGGCACGGCGCCGGCGTCCCTGGACGACCGCACCCGCCACCAGATCCCCCGGCGGCTGGGCCTGGTCGGAGGCGTGCTCCATGGCGGCCCGGAGAAGCGCCGCGCTCGTTTCCCGTTCGAAATTCGTGGGGTCGGTCAGCATGGTCGTACTCCTCTTCGTGTGCGTGTGTCTCATGCCTGGTGGGAATAGAGGTGGGCGTCGCCGAGCCGTGTCCGCAGCCGGGCCAGCGAGCGTGAGCACTGGCTCTTGACCGTGGATTCGCTGCACCGCATCAGCTGGGCGACCGTCTCGACACTCAGGTCCTCCCAGTACCGCAGGACGACCATCGCCCGGGCCCGCGGCGGCAGTTCGGACAGCGCGGAGAGCAGCGTCACCGTCAGCTCGGGACCCACGGGAGGCGGGGCCGGGTCGGCACGGGAGTGGGCGAGCAGATCGCGGAGACGGCGGCGCCGCTCCGCGAGGTAGGTACGGGTGAGGACCGTGCGGGCATACGCGTGCGGGTGCTCGGCCGCGACCACCCGACGCCAGTGCTGGAACAGCTTCGCCAGCGTGGTCTGTGTCAGGCCCCGGGCCGTCTCCGCGTCACCGCAGAGGAGATAGGCCGTGCGGTACAGCCCACGCTGGCCGGCCCGCGCGAACTCCTCGAAGCCTTGGGCCGCTAAGCCCTGCGCCGGTGTACGGGTGCGGCCGGAAACGGGCGTGGAGTCCCGGCCTCGTGATGTGCTCATCTTTCCCCCTCGTCTCTGTCGTGCTTCACCTCTGCCGTTCTTCACCCCTTCTTGAGCGCTCTCGCAGCCAAAAGGTTGAGGACGAATTCCACGGGGTTTCCTGGCACTGCCCACGGCGTCATCGGGCGCTGCGCACGCGGTTTCCGGGCGGTCGCACACGGAGATGCGGCGAGCGGGCAGCGCCGCCGTCGGGTCGCGGGGGACGGGCTGCTTGAATGGGAGGGTGACCCGAGCATCCCTGGAAAAGCAGCCGCACGAAGTCGCCTCGATGTTCGACGACGTGGCGCGACGGTACGACCTGACCAACGACGTGCTCTCGCTCGGACAGGCCCGGCTCTGGCGCAAGGAGGTCGCCAAGGCGGTCGACGCGCGCCCGGGGCAGAAGATCCTGGACCTGGCCGCCGGTACGGCCACCTCCTCGCAGCCCTTCGCGCAGGCCGGCGCCTACGTCGTGCCCTGCGACTTCTCGATCGGCATGCTGAAGGTGGGCAAGGAGCGCCACCCCTGGATGCCGTTCACGGCGGGCGACGGGACGAAGCTGCCCTTCAAGGACGAGACCTTCGACGCGGTCACCATCTCCTTCGGGCTCCGCAACATCCAGGACACCGCCGCCGCCCTGAGTGAGCTCCACCGGGTCACCAAGCCCGGCGGCCGGGTCGTGATCTGCGAGTTCTCGCAGCCCACCTGGACGCCGTTCCGCACGGTGTACATGGAGTACCTGATGAAGGCGCTGCCGCCCCTCGCCACCGCGGTGAGCAGCAACCCGGACGCGTACGTCTACCTCGCCGAGTCCATCCGCGCCTGGCCCGACCAGGCCGGACTCGCGACCCTGCTGCAGAAGGCCGGCTGGTCGAGCGTCGCCTGGCGCAACCTCACCGGCGGCGTGGTCGCGCTGCACCGGGGCGTACGGGCCTGAGCACCAGGGGCGTACGCGCCTGAGCACCGGGGGCGTACACGGCCGAGCACCGCGGCCGACGGCACGCGAACAAGCGCATCCCGCGCACCCGAACGCCCCCCGCACACGCGGAGAGTGGGTTCGGGTGCGCGGGCTTCGTCCCCTTACGCCCTCTTATGCACCCTTCTGTTCCCTCGTCGCGTCCCCCAGCGCCAGCCGGTAGCAGAGCGCCGTACGCGGCACC
Source organism: Streptomyces sp. NBC_01335 (assembly GCF_035953295.1). Classification (GTDB taxonomy): domain Bacteria; phylum Actinomycetota; class Actinomycetes; order Streptomycetales; family Streptomycetaceae; genus Streptomyces. The sequence continues at coordinate 3,237,612 of NZ_CP108370.1, read as the reverse complement.
CCGGTGGTGATCTCGTACGACTCCGCGTGGCGCATCCCGAGCCGCTCGGCCACCGCGACCGACCGGCGGTTGCGCGAGTCGATCATCGCCACGACCTCGTCGATGCCCGCCGCCCGCACGCGTTCCAGCGTGGCGCGGGCGGCGGTGGTCGCGTACCCGTGGCCCCACGCGGCGCGGCCCAGGCGCCAGCCGATCTCGATCGCCCCGACCGGCCCGAAGCCGGGGTGCGGCCACGGCTGCGCGCCGGTGAAGCCCAGCACCTCGCCGGCCTCGTCGGTCACCGTCCAGAAGCAGAAGCCGAGTTCGGCGTCGTGCCGGCGCTGGCGCGCGGTCAGCTCCTCGTACACCGAGAACTCCGCGCTCCGGCCACCGTGGTACTCCATCACCTCCGGGTCGTCGAAGACCCGGTACCAGCTCAAGGCGTCCTCGTCGGTGGGGACCCGCAGGTGGATCGCCGGGTGGGAGGAAGGCGCGATCGTCATCGGGGAGCCCTTCGGTAAGTTGATCTGCCGGTCCCCATAGACTGCATGGGACCGGTGCCCCGCGGCACGCGATTTCGAGTCTTCGGGAGATCCGACCGTGACCGAGCCCCTCTCCGAACACAGCGCGGACGTGATTGTCGTCGGAGCGGGCCCAGCCGGCTCCACGACCGCGTACTACCTCGCAAAGGCCGGGCTCGACGTCCTGTTGCTGGAGAAGACGGCGTTCCCCCGGGAGAAGGTCTGCGGCGACGGTCTCACCCCCCGCGCGACCAAGCAGTTGGTCTCCATGGGCATCGACATCTCCGAAGAGGCCGGCTGGTCGCGGAACAAGGGCCTCCGCATCATCGGCGGCGGCGTCCGCCTCCAGCTGGACTGGCCGGACCTCGCCTCGTACCCGGACTACGGCCTCGTGCGCAAGCGCGACGACTTCGACGAGCAGCTCGCCCGGCAGGCGCAGAAGGCGGGCGCGCGGCTGTACGAGCGTGCCAACGTCGGCGCCCCGATCATCGACGAGCGCACCGGCCGCATCACCGGCGTCAACGCCAAGCTCGGCGAGGAGAAGACCCCGGTCACCTTCCACGCCCCGCTGGTCGTCGCCGCCGACGGCAACTCCACCCGGCTCTCCCTCGCCATGGGCCTGCACCGCCGCGAGGACCGCCCGATGGGCGTCGCGGTCCGTACGTACTTCACCTCGCCGCGCCACGACGACGACTACCTGGAGTCCTGGCTCGAACTCTGGGACCGGCGCGGCCCGCAGGACCGCCTGCTGCCCGGGTACGGCTGGATCTTCGGCATGGGCGACGGCACCTCCAACGTCGGCCTGGGCATCCTCAACTCCTCCTCCGCGTTCCGGGAGCTGGACTGGCGCGAGGTCCTCAAGGCCTGGTGCGCGTCGATGCCGGCGGACTGGGGCTACACCCCGGAGAACATGACGACGCCCATCCGCGGCGCCGCCCTCCCGATGGCCTTCAACCGCCAGCCGCACTACACCAAGGGCCTGCTGCTCGTCGGTGACGCGGGCGGCCTCGTCAACCCGTTCAACGGCGAGGGCATCGCGTACGCCATGGAGTCCGGCCAGATCGCCGCCGACGTCATCGTGCAGGCCACCGCCCGCGCGACCCCGGCCCAGCGCGAACTGGCCCTGCACAACTACCCGAAGATCCTCAAGGACACCTACGGCGGCTACTACACGCTGGGCCGTGCGTTCGTGAAGATCATCGGCAACCCGAAGATCATGAAGATCGCCACGCAGCGCGGCCTCACCCACCCGCTGCTGATGAAGTTCACCCTGAAGATGCTGGCCAACCTCACCGACCCGACGGGCGGCGACGCGATGGACCGCATCATCAACGGGCTGTCGAAGGTGGCACCGAAGGCCTGAGACGGGGGCGGGACCGGGCGCGGGTGCGTCCGGTCCCGCTTTGTTCCGACCCGCCCTTGTGCGCCTCGCCTTGTTCCGCCCCGCCCTTGCGCCGGCCCTCGCCTTGTGCCGTCCGGTCCCGGGAGCCGCTCCTTTCCGGTGCGCCCGGCGTGCCGCGACGAGTTTTCACCGGTCGGGCTGTCTTCCTTACGTACACCCCCAGTGGACGACGGAAGACCAGGGAGCGAGCCCGTGCGCATCGTCATCAGTGAGTTCATGAGCCTCGACGGCATCGTGCAGGCGCCGGGCGGTCCGGAGGAGGACACGGACGGCGGGTTCGCACACGGCGGCTGGTCGCACCCGTTCTTCGACCCGGAGATCGTGGGCGGGACCTTCGACGAGGTCCTGGCCAAGGCGCAGGCGCTGCTCTTCGGGCGCCGTACCTGGCAGACGATGGCCGGGGCGTGGCCGGACCGGGCGGGCGACCCGTTCGCCGACCGGATGAACACCATCGAGAAGTACGTGGTGTCGGCGACGCTCTCCGCCCAGGACCTGGTGTGGGCGAACACCACCCTCCTCCCGGGCGGCGAAGCCCTCGGCCGCATCCGCGCGCTGCGCGGGGCCGGAGGCGGCGACCTGGCGGTCATGGGCAGCCCCACCCTCGCGCGGACCCTCCTGAGCGAGGGCCTGGTCGACGAGCTGCGACTGATGATCATGCCGGTGCTGCTCGGCGGCGGTAAGACGATCTTCCCGGCGGACGGTGGCCTGCGCGCCCTGGAGCTGGTCTCGACGGTCACCAGTCCCGCCGGGGTGCATGTGTGTACCTATCGACCCGTTGACGCGAACGTCTGATCGAGTCTCGCGAACGCCCTGTCGAGCGTGGCTACCTCGGCCGGGTAATCCCTTGCGCCGCGTCCCGGGCGCCGCACACCATCGGGTCCATGAGAGCTGACGTGCGGTACGACGACGATGCCCTGGTACTGACGAGCGATCCGACGGAGGAGGGCCTCTACCACCTGCCCCGCGCCGGAGAACCGGTGGACGAGAGCCGCCGCCGGGCCCTCACCCTCGCGGAGGCGCTGCACGTGCGCATCCGGCCGGTCGGTACGGCGGAGGCGGTACTCCGCGACTGGGCGGTCGGCGGCCCGAAGAGCGGTCCGGCGCGCTGGGCGGACCCGACCACCTCCGTGCCGAAGCGCGTACGGGCCGGAGCGATCGTGATCCGCGACGGACAGATCCTCCTCATCCGGCAGTCCGACCGTCGCGACACCTGGTACGAGATCCCCGGCGGCGGCGTGGAGGCGGGGGAGACCCTGCACGAGGCGGTGGTGCGGGAGTTGTGGGAGGAGACCGCCCTCGGTGGGAGCGTGACCGGGGAGGTGGCCCGGGTCTGGAAGGAGGGGACCCGGCAGCACTACTTCCTCGTACGCGCCGAGGGGGAGGTCGGCGCCGAGGACCAACTCGACAACTACGGCGGCCGGCCCGTGTGGATGCCGGTCGCCGACCTGCCCGGGACCGCGCTCTGGCCCCGGCGGCTGAGCTGGCGCATCGCCCATTGGCAGCACGCGGGCTGGCCCATAGTGCCGGTCGAACTGGCGGACAGCGTCAAGGACTTGGGGAAGCCCTGCACCTGGTAGTCAGGGGGAGGCGGTGACTGGGGGGCCGGTCGGCCCGGCTCCGCATGGAGTGCGGTTCGGCGACCAGGGGCGACGTACGGTGACGGGCGTCACGAGATCGCAGGGCGCAACCGTGGGACGCCCCAATGGTGTGCCGATCTGGCGGGCTGCCCCCTGCCCGAGGTCGCGGACAGGGGGGTCGCGCACTGTCAGATCAGGTGGTCGAACTCGCCCGCTTTGACGCCGAGGATGAATGCGCGCAGTTTGGTGACGCTCGTGGTGACGACGATTTCGGGTTCGTCGCTCTCGCGCACTCTGATCGATCCGTCAACGGGTGCCAGCTCGATACAGCTTTGATTGTCATCGGCCCCCGAGAAGGAGGATTTCTGCCACTTGATTGCGTCGGTCATGCCGATGGGCTCACATTTCCTGTGCGATGTTTTGGATGAATTCTGTCGACTCCTCAGTGCTGAGTGAGATCGACTCGATGGAGTCAAGAAGTGCCCTGTATCGTGCGAGTTGCGCCTCGGCGTCCAGGAATCCAGCATCGAACGCACTGTCCAGTTGAACCGTGTCCAGGGCGGCGATGGCCGCGCCGGCGTAGAGCATCGAGTGCACCGAACCAGTGATCCGAGCGCTGAACGGGATGACGCGAATCGTTACGGACGGCCACGATGAGACTGTGCAGAGGAAGGCGAGTTGCTCCTGCATCGCCGCAGCGTCGCAGTACTGCATGCGCAGCGCCGCCTCGTGGATGAACGCCTCGAAGGGGGTGGGTGCGGGACGGTCGAAGATGTCGCGTCGTCGGGTGCGGTGTTCGACTCTCGCGTTCAGTTCGGCGGCAGGCAGGTCTGAGATGCCGCTGCGAATGAGGTCGCGTGCATACGACTCGGTCTGGAAGATTCCAGGGACCGTGAGCATCTGGATCGCACGGAGGTATGTTGCCTTGTATTCAAGCTCGGCGAGATCCAAGAAACCTGGCGAGAGTATTCCGCGATATTCGTCCCACCATCCCTTGGGTCGCTCCTCTGCCATGCTCGCGAGTGCGTCGATGAGGTGCTTGTCGGTGGCTGAATAGTGAGCGGCGAGTCGACGCACGCGCTCGTCGCTCACTCCGTATCGACCTGATTCGATGTGGCTGATCTGTGCGCGCTCGCCGCCGAGATAGGCGGCGGCCTGACTGCCTGACAAGCCTGCCCTCTCGCGCAACTTGCGTAGCTCTGCGCCCAGCCGCCTCTGGCGGGCGGTCGGGTAGCTCCGTGGCGGCATTGGGTCCTCCCTTGGTGCGGCTATGAGTGTGCCGCGCCTCCATGCTGCCGGTCCACTCGTATGGGTGTTACGGGAGTCCCATTGTTGTGCCGTCCCATTGTTGTGCCCTAGCGTCCGGGTTGCTGGCAGTCGGCGTTGGTTCATGTCGAAGTGCAGCCGTGCGAAGGCTCATTGGTGCCCTGGCGCGGCCATTGCCACGGCGTCAGCCTTGCCGGCTCAGTCCCGGAGAAAGCTCGCGTAGGGAGAACCCGTCATGGCCGTCGTAACGACCCCGCCCACGTTCCCGTCCGCCCCACCTGTGGGGTCGCCTCTGCCCCGACGCGGCGACCGTTACCGGGTGGTGGCGCCCAACAACGCCCATGCCCCCAAGCTGGTGAGGGACTTCGTGGCCACACTCCTGCGGGTGACCGGTCACCCCGGACTGGTTGACGACGCCCGGTTGTGCGTGAGCGAGGTCGTGGGCAACGCGTACTGCCACACACGGTCCAGGCTGATCCGCGTGGACGTGGCGATCGCCCCGCACCAGGTCCGGGTCCACGTGACGGACGACCAGCCGGACCCGCTGCCGCTCACCGCCCCGGGGTCCGGTGCGGAGAGCGGCCGGGGGCTGCTCATCGTGGACCGGCTGGCCGTGCGCTGGGGGGCCACCGTGCAGGGGCGAGGAACGCGGCAGACGAAGACGGTCTGGTTCGTGTTGACGGCACCCGTGCCGGAGCCCGCCCCGTAGCCGTTCTCGGTCGGAAGAGTGCGTGGCGCGCAGCGTCGGCGGCCGGTCGGTCGGCCGTCCGAGCAGGCCGTTCCGGGGGATAACCCCACCCCGCTCCCTGGCCCCAGCAGCACCACCGATCGGCGTGCCAACCGGATGTTCCCGGGGCGGGCGCCGCCGCAGGATGGAATGCATCGGATCGCAATCGATCGCCGTCCGACTGCATCCGTTCACTGTTCAGGCCCAGGCACCGAGGACCACCCATGTCACGTATCCGCCCGTCCCACCGGCGTACCCGCCGCGCGCTCTCCGCCGTAGCCCTGCTGGCGGTCACCGCCGGGGTCGTCACAGCCTGCGGCGAGGAGAATTCCGCCGCTGCGAAGGCGAGCCCGAAGGCGAGCCCGAAGGCAACCGCCTCCGCCGCCTCGGGGAAGGGGCAGGCGGACGCGTCGAAGCTGCGCATGATCGACAGCGGCGGCCACCGCGTCGCGTTCCACATCACCGCGGGCCACGGCCCCGCCATCGTCCTCGACTCGGGAGGCGGCGAGGACTCCTCGTACTGGAAGGACATCGTCCCGCGTCTCCACGCGGACACCGGTGCGACGGTCATCACGTACGACCGGGCCGGCCTCGGCCAGAGTGAGGCGGTGCCCGGTCCGTGGGACGTGGAAGGCGCCGTCAGCGACCTGAAGACGGGACTCACCGAGCTGGGGGTCACCGACGACGTGATCCTGGTGTCCCACTCGCAGGCCGGCGAGGTCGCGACGTACTTCACCAGCGAGAACCCGAAGATGGTCTCCGGCTCCGTACTCGTCGACGCCAACCTTCCCCCGTTCTTCACGGACGAGGAGATCGCCCGGCTCGCCGCCGCGAGCCAGCCGGAGGTGGACGCCGCGAAGAAGGACCCCGACACGCCCGCGAACCGCCAACTGATCCAGACCGCCGAGAACTTCACCCCGGCCCACCAGGCCTACAACAAGATGTCCTGGCCGGACAGCGTCCCCGCAGACGTCATCGTGTCCGAGAAGACCCCCTTCGACGGATCGCCCGAGGACGCCCAGCGCTGGCGCGATGCCGCGGCGTCGTTCGTCCAGCAGGCGCCGAACCGGACGCTGGTCACCGCGACCGGCAGTTCGCACGACGTCCCGAAGGACCGGCCCGACTTCGTGGTGGACCAGATCGAGAAGACGGTGTCGGCGCAGGGCTGACCCCGTCGCGGCAGAGGGGGCGTACGACGCCCGGGGTGCGGGCGGCTCGTGAGGAGGGCTCGTACGGGTACGGGCAGGGCCCTGCGGGTACGGGCGGCTCGCCCGGGTGCGCGCCGGGACGGCACTGCGGGTGCGCGGAGGTCGGTAAACCTGCACATCCCACTTCCCCTATAGGGATGAACCGGGACGCATCCTCTCGCCCGGGGGTTCCGGGCCTGCTCATGATGAGCCCTGTCTCGGTGACGTCCCTCAGTTTCCGTGCCCACTGTTCCGGTGGGCCGCTGGGGCGTGCGCAGACGGAGGAGCATCACATTGTCCGGTCAGCAGGCTGAGCAAGGCGTCGGGGAGTTCGCGGTCGGCGGGGCGGTCCACGCCACGGCCCCGATCACGGTCCCGGCGCCCCGGCCCGACGAGGAGTGGGAGCTCCCCAACGGCTTCGCCCACGTCTTCTACGGCGAGAACAACGACGGCATCCGGAAGCCGGTCCTCCTTGCCGACGGTTTCAACCTCGGCCCGTCCGACCTGGAGAAGCTCTTCCGCGGCCTGGACGGCGGCGAGTACGCCCTCCTCACGGAGATCCGCCGGTCCGGCCGGGACGTCGTCCTCATCGGCTACGACGAGCGCAGCGCCTCGATCCTCGACAACGCCAAGACCGTCACCGCCGCGATCCAGCGCACCATCGCGGAGCGGGAGGGGAACGCCCCGCTGACCGTGGGCGGCTTCAGCATGGGCGGGATCATCACCCGCTACGTCCTCGCCAAGCTGGAGGGCCAGGGCATCGACCACCAGACGGCCCTCTACTTCTCCTACGACAGCCCGCACCGGGGCGCCGTCATCCCCATCGGGCTCCAGGCCTTCTCCTCCTTCATCCCGCTGGCCAACAAGTTCGCCCAGCAGATGGACAGCCCGGCCGCCCGCGAGATGCTCTGGCGCCACTACGACCGGGAGACCGGGAGCATCGAGGCCGCCCCCGAGCGCGAGAAGTTCCTCGCGGAGCTCCGCTCGGTCGGATTCTGGCCGCAGCGCCCGCGCCTGATCGCGGTGGCCAACGGCCGCGGTGACGGTCAGGGGCCGGCCATCAACCCCGGGCAGGTCGCGCTCGCCAGCGTCGGCCGGCTGATCTACCCCGGCACCACCTTCTACACCCAGGGCGAAGGCCACGAGGTCGTGGTCGCCGAGCTGAAGCGGCTCTTCCCGGCTGCCGAGAAGACCATCACCACCAGCGGCTTCCCGGAGCTCGACGGCGCACCCGGCGGCACGCTCGACTCGTACGGCATCCTCGCCGCGATGCTGGATAAGTTCGGCGCCGAGATCGAACTGAACCACCCCGACATCTGCTTCGTCCCGACCGTGAGCGCCGTCGCCATCCGCGACATCGACCAGCCGGACGACCTCTACGCCAACGTCGACGGGCTGCCGCCGGAGGAGAGCGACCTCGACGAGTTCCTCTGCTCGTCCGGGACCACCGGGCACACCCGGATCACCGAAGAGCTGGGCGGCTGGCTCCTGGAGCGCCTGCCGTAGTTCCGCGGGGGGCCGCTCGCCCGGGGACCATCCCCGCACACGCGAGGAGCACTCTTCCTGACCCGGGGCGTTACGCCCGGCGCACCAAGGGCCGCCCCTCCCGAGCGGGGAGGGGCGGCCCTTGGCCGTGCTCGGCTCTACGGCGAACCGTGAGCGAGCTTGTGCATCAGCAATCCTGTGAATCAGTGAGCTTGTGAATCAGTGAACGCACTCAGCCCGAGCCGGTCGGCCGGAGGCGTCCGGGTTCAACGCCGAGCGAAAGCTGACCACCGGTCAGAGAACCCGCACCGCGCCCGTCGGCTGGTCGTAGCTCAGGTCGCGCTGGACCGTGCCGGTGCTGGAGTTCTGCGCGCCGACGAACTGGCCGCCGCCCACGTAGATCGCCACGTGGTACGCGCTGCCCGCGCCGCCCCAGTAGAGGATGTCGCCGGGCTGGAGGCTGTCCAGCGAGACCTGCGTACCGGCCACCGACTGGTCCTGGGAGACGCGCGGCAGGCTGACGCCGACCGAGGCGTACGCGGCCTGGACCAGGCCCGAGCAGTCCCACGAGTTCGGGCCGGTGCCGCCGGAGACGTACGCGTCGCCGACCTGCGCCTTGGCGAACGCGACCACCGCGGCGGCGGAGCCGGAGACGCTCGACGAGGACGACGACGAGGAGGTGGCGGCGGTGGTCGTCGCGGTGGTGGAGGAGCCGGAGGAGGCGCTGAGCGTGGTGCGCGCGGCGCTGCGGGAGGCGCGCGCCTCGGCTTCCGCCTTGGCCTCGGCCTCCGCCTTGGCCTTCGCGGCCGCTTCGGCCTTCTTCTTGGCCTCGGCCTTGCGGACGGCCTCGGCCTTGGCCTTGGCCGCCGTCTTCGCGGCGCTCTCGGCCGCGGCGTCCTCGGACGCACGCGTCTGGAGGTCGAGGGCGACCTGCTGCGTGGCCTGTACGGAGGCGTCGAGGGCGGTGGAGAGCCCGACGGTGATGGTGGGCATCTCGATGGTCTGGGTCACCGGCTCGGCCTGCGCGGGGCCGGCAGCGCCTGCGACCGCGATGGTGCTGAGCACGCCACCGGCAACTCCGGCCCGCAGCGTCGTCTTGGACGATCGCTGACGGGGCTTCCGGTGGCTGGGTATGTGAGCGGTGTGGGACATGGGTACTAGCGCTATCAGGGCTGTAGGGCTCCCATCAAGAAACGTGTGTTGCGCCACAGTTACGTCCGGAATCTGAGAATCCGCTTGCGTGGAACCTTTATTGACCCCGTAACGGGCAAATTGGACACGCATCTATAACGCCGTGATCACGGGGTTTTGGCAATACGCCCGAATTGCCCGTCGCTTACCATCTGTTCACTCCGATGGCCAAGCCCGCTTGATTCGGGGCAGGTTCGACGTGACGCAGGTCACTGCGTGTGCCACCTGTGAAGGGCAACCGCGTGCGCGGGCCCCGCGTCCGCCCCGCGCGCGGCGGGCGTGCTCCGGCGAGAGGTCCGCGCACCCCGTGTCGAGGCGCGCGCGAGCGGCGGTGGGCACCTCGCACTCGACGTCTCCGCCGCATCCATCGGAAGATCGCCCCGGGCGCTCGTGCCCCCGTTCACAGACTCGCCCGCCGACGGATTCGCGACCTGCTTCGACCAGTCCCGTCGCCCTCGGGGTGCCCCGCCCCGGCACCTCTCCGCGCCCGGTACGCCCGGAAGTTCGCCCTTGCGGCGTGATGTCCACATCGTTCCGCGCAATCCCTCGTCCGAGTGGCATCGAATCCGGCGAATCCCTATATCACCCACGCCTGTCCATCGCCAATTTGCGCACGGTGGCCATCGGTTGATAGTGCGCCACCGCGTTGACCAGCGGTAACACCTTCGAATGTCACCACTCGTGATCACTTGGCCGCTTCTCGTGTGAACATCTCCGCTCATCCGACTTCATGATCGTTCGTCAGGTGGTGGAGATCACAAAGGCGTTGGTGTACCCCGTGTCGCAGATCACAGGACGGCGGGCATAGTATGCGGGGCAGTCGGGCTTGTGAACTGCCTCACATGTGCACGATCTTGGTGAGGCGGGGAGCCGGTCGCCCGATGCGGTCCAACGGTCAAGGACGACTGGAAGGAGCGAGGAGCGTGAATGCCTACGCGCCCATCCTCGTGCTCGGCGCCCTCGGGGCAGGGTTTGCGATCTTCTCCGTGGTCATGGCCACGCTTATCGGCCCCAAGCGCTACAACCGGGCAAAGCTCGAAGCGTACGAGTGCGGTATCGAACCCACTCCGACTCCCGCCGGTGGCGGTCGCTTCCCCATCAAGTACTACCTGACGGCGATGCTCTTCATCGTCTTCGACATCGAGATCGTCTTCCTCTATCCCTGGGCCGTCACCTTCGACGCCCTGGGGATGTTCGGGCTCGTGGAGATGCTGCTCTTCGTGCTCACCGTCTTCGTCGCCTACGCGTACGTGTGGCGGCGCGGCGGCCTGGAATGGGACTGAGGGGCTGAGGGGCACATGGGACTCGAAGAGAAACTGCCAAGTGGCTTCGTACTGACCACTGTCGAGCAGGCCGCCGGATGGGTACGGAAGTCCTCCGTCTTCCCCGCCACCTTCGGCCTCGCCTGTTGCGCCATCGAGATGATGACGACCGGAGCCGGGCGGTACGACCTCGCCCGCTTCGGGATGGAGGTCTTCCGCGGGTCGCCGCGCCAGGCGGACCTGATGATCGTCGCCGGGCGGGTCAGCCAGAAGATGGCGCCCGTGCTGCGGCAGGTCTACGACCAGATGCCGAACCCCAAGTGGGTCATTTCCATGGGGGTTTGTGCTTCATCGGGCGGTATGTTCAACAATTACGCCATTGTTCAGGGTGTTGACCACATTGTCCCCGTCGATATCTATTTGCCGGGGTGCCCGCCGCGTCCCGAGATGCTGATGGACGCCATCCTCAAACTCCACCAGAAGATCCAGGGCTCCAAGCTCGGGGTCAACGCGGAGGAAGCCGCCCGCGAGGCGGAGGAGGCGGCCCTCAAGGCGCTCCCCCTGATCGAGATGAAGGGGCTCCTCCGGTGAGCGACAACCCCAGCGGCGGCAACGGCGCCGCCGCCAGCGGCCAGAACGGCGCCCACGGTACGAACGGCCAGAGCGCCGACGGCCAGAACGCCAACGGCACCGCCCTCCCCACCCCCCGGGGCGACGGAGGCGAGGTCATCCGCGTACGGAAGGGGATGTTCGGCGCCAACAACGGCGGCGACACCTCCGGTTACGGCGGGCTCGTCCGGACGGTACGGCTGCCGCACGCGAGCCCCCGCCCGTACGGCGGCTGGTTCGACGAGGTGGCCGACGAGCTCGAAGGCGCCCTGGACGAGCAGGGACTCGTACCCGAGAACGCCATCGAGCGGACCGTGGTCGACCGCGGCGAGCTGACCTTCCACATCGCGCGCGAGCACCTGGTGACCGTCGCCCGCACCCTGCGCGACGACCCGGCGCTCCGCTTCGAGCTCTGCACCGGCGTCAGCGGGGTCCACTTCCTCGGCGACAAGGGCCGCGAGCTGCACGCCGTGTACCACCTGCGGTCCCTCACCCACGGCCGGCTGATCCGGCTGGAGGTGTCCGCGCCCGACAGCGACCCGCACGTTCCCTCGCTGGTCGCGGTCTACCCGACCAACGACTGGCACGAGCGCGAGGCGTACGACTTCTTCGGGCTCGTCTTCGACGGGCACCCCGCGCTCACCCGGATCATGATGCCGGACGACTGGCAGGGCTTCCCGCAGCGCAAGGACTACCCGCTCGGCGGCATCGCCGTCGAGTACAAGGGCGCCCAGATCCCGGCTCCGGACCAGCGGAGGTCGTACTCCTGATGACCACTTCCCACGCAACGCCCCGCGACACGACCGAGGGGACTGTATATACAGTCACCGGCGGCGACTGGGACGAGGTCGTCGAGGCGGCCGGTAAGTCCGACGACGAACGCATCATCGTCAACATGGGGCCCCAGCACCCGTCCACGCACGGCGTGCTGCGGCTGATCCTGGAGATCGACGGCGAGACCGTCACCGAGGCCCGCTGCGGCATCGGCTACCTCCACACCGGCATCGAGAAGAACCTCGAATTCCGGAACTGGACCCAGGGCACCACGTTCGTCACGCGCATGGACTACCTGACGCCGTTCTTCAACGAGACGGCGTACTGCCTCGCGGTCGAGAAGCTCCTCGGCATCGAGGACCAGATCCCCGACCGCGCCAGCGTGATCCGCGTCCTGCTCATGGAGCTGAACCGGATCTCCTCGCACCTCGTGTGCATCGCCACCGGCGGCATGGAGCTCGGCTCCACCACGATCATGATCTACGGGTTCCGCGACCGCGAGCTGATCCTCGACCTCTTCGAGCTGATCACCGGGCTCCGGATGAACCACGCGTTCGTCCGCCCCGGCGGCCTCGCCCAGGACCTGCCGCCCGGTGCGGTCGACCAGATCCGCTCCTTCATCACCACCATGAAGCGGAACCTGCCGGAGTACGACAAGCTCGCCACCGGCAACCCGATCTTCAAGGCGCGCATGGAGGACGTCGGCTACCTCGACCTCACCGGCTGCGTCGCGCTCGGCGCCACCGGCCCGGTCCTGCGGTCCGCCGGCCTCCCGCACGACCTGCGCAAGACCGACCCGTACTGCGGCTACGAGACGTACGACTTCGACGTGCCGACCGCCGACACCTGCGACTCCTACGGGCGCTTCCTCATCCGCGTGGAGGAGATGCGCCAGTCGCTGCGGATCGTCGAACAGTGCCTGGACCGGCTGGCACCCGGCCCGGTCATGGTCGCCGACAAGAAGATCGCCTGGCCCGCGCAGCTCGCGCTCGGACCGGACGGACTCGGCAACTCGCTCGAACACATCAAGAAGATCATGGGCACCTCCATGGAGGCCCTGATCCACCACTTCAAGCTGGTGACCGAGGGATTCCGGGTCCCCGCCGGGCAGGCGTACGTCGCCGTCGAATCGCCCAAGGGCGAACTCGGCGTGCACGTCGTCTCCGACGGCGGCACCCGCCCCTACCGGGTCCACTTCCGCGACCCGTCCTTCACCAACCTCCAGGCCATGGCGGCGATGTGCGAGGGCGGCCAGGTCGCCGACGTCATCGTCGCCGTCGCGTCCATCGACCCCGTGATGGGAGGCGTCGACCGGTGACCGCAGCGAATCAAGAGGTCAGTCTGGGGATGCCGCAGCTCCCCGCCCCCGCCTACCCCGACGACGTACGGGCCCGGCTCGAAACGGACGCGCGGGAGGTGATCGCCCGCTACCCCGACAGCCGCTCCGCGCTGCTGCCGCTGCTCCACCTCGTCCAGTCCGAGGAGGGGTACGTCTCCCGTACGGGCATGGCCCTCTGCGCCGAACTTCTCGGGCTCACCACGGCGGAGGTCACGGCCGTCGCGACCTTCTACACGATGTACCGGCGCAAGCCCAGCGGCGACTACCAGGTCGGCGTCTGCACCAACACCCTCTGCGCGGTCATGGGCGGCGACGCCATCTTCGACCGGCTCAAGACGCACCTGGGCGTCGGCAACGACGAGACCACCGACGACGGCAAGGTCACCCTCGAACACATCGAGTGCAACGCGGCCTGCGACTACGCACCCGTCGTGATGGTGAACTGGGAGTTCTTCGACAACCAGACCCCCGAGAGCGCGACGAAGCTCGTCGACGACCTCATCGCCGGGCGGACCGTCGAACCCACCCGGGGCGCCCCGATCTGCTCGTACAAGGAGACCGCCCGCATCCTCGCCGGGTTCCCCGACGAGCGCCCCGGCGCGGTCGCCGCGAGCGGCGGCGCCGGACCCGCCTCCCTGGTCGGGCTCCGCCTCGCCAAGGGCGAAACCACCCCGGGACACCGGGTCGTCGCCCAGCGCCGGGACGTCCCCGCGGACCAGCCGCACGATCCCTCGCCGTCCGAGCACCTCAGCTCGCACGACGCACCGCAGCAGACATCGGCCTCCGACCCGGACCACCCGGCCGGACCCGCAGCCGAGGAGGGGGAGTGATGACCTTGGCCGCCGAGATCGACAGGAACGGGACCAGCCCCGAGAAGCTCCTCGCCCCGGTGCTCTCCGCCCACTGGGACGAGGCGGAGCCCTGGACGCTGGAGAGCTACCGCCGCCACGACGGGTACGAGGGCCTGCGCAAGGCCCTCGCCATGACGCCCGACGACCTCATCGCGTACGTCAAGGACTCCGGTCTGCGCGGACGCGGCGGCGCCGGCTTCCCCACCGGGATGAAGTGGCAGTTCATCCCGCAGGGCGACGGCAAGCCGCACTACCTCGTCGTCAACGCCGACGAGTCGGAGCCCGGCACCTGCAAGGACATCCCGCTCCTCTTCGCCAACCCGCACAGCCTCATCGAGGGCATCGTGATCGCCTGCTACGCGATCCGCTCCTCGCACGCCTTCATCTACCTGCGCGGCGAGGTCGTGCCCGTCCTGCGGCGGCTGCACGAAGCCGTCCGCGAGGCGTACGCGGCCGGCTACCTCGGCAAGGACGCCCTCGGCCCGGGTCTCGACCTCGAACTGACCGTGCACGCGGGCGCCGGGGCGTACATCTGCGGCGAGGAGACGGCGCTCCTCGACTCCCTCGAAGGACGGCGCGGCCAGCCCCGGCTGCGGCCCCCCTTCCCCGCGGTCGCCGGTCTGTACGCCTGCCCCACCGTGGTGAACAACGTGGAGTCCATCGCCTCGGTTCCCGCGATCCTCCAGCGCGGCAAGGACTGGTTCAAGTCGATGGGCAGCGAGAAGTCCCCGGGCTTCACGCTCTACTCGCTCAGCGGCCACGTCACCAGCCCCGGCCAGTACGAGGCCCCGCTCGGCATCACGCTCCGCCAGCTGCTCGACATGAGCGGCGGCATCCGCGCCGGGCACCGCCTCAAGTTCTGGACCCCGGGCGGCTCGTCCACCCCGATGTTCACCGACGAGCACCTCGACGTCCCCCTCGACTACGAGGGCGTCGGCGCCGCAGGCTCCATGCTCGGCACCAAGGCGCTCCAGTGCTTCGACGAGACGACCTGCGTGGTGCGGGCCGTCACCCGGTGGACCGAGTTCTACGCCCACGAGTCCTGCGGCAAGTGCACGCCCTGCCGCGAAGGCACCTACTGGCTCGTCCAGTTGCTCCGCGACATCGAAGCGGGCAAGGGCCGCCCCGGCGACCTCGACAAGCTCAACGACATCGCCGACAACATCAACGGCAAGTCCTTCTGCGCGCTGGGCGACGGTGCCGCCTCGCCGATCTTCTCCTCGCTGAAGTACTTCCGCGAGGAGTACGAGCAGCACATCACCGGCAAGGGCTGCCCCTTCGACCCCGCGAAGTCGACCCTCTGGGCCGACGACAAAGACACCGACGACCAAGACGCTCACCGGGGGGTGAACGCATGACAGTCACCACCAGTGCGCCCTCCGGGGGCGGACAGGCGGCCGTACCGCCCGAGGACCTCGTCACGCTGACCATCGACGGCATCGAGACCAGCGTCCCCAAGGGGACCCTCGTCATCCGCGCCGCCGAGGAACTCGGCATCGAGATCCCCCGGTTCTGCGACCACCCGCTCCTCGACCCGGCCGGCGCCTGCCGCCAGTGCATCGTCGAGGTGGAGGGCCAGCGCAAGCCGATGGCCTCCTGCACCATCACCTGCACCGACGGCATGGTCGTCAAGTCGCAGCTCACCTCGCCCGTCGCCGAGAAGGCCCAGAAGGGTGTGATGGAGCTGCTGCTCATCAACCACCCGCTGGACTGCCCGGTCTGCGACAAGGGCGGCGAGTGCCCGCTCCAGAACCAGTCGCTCTCGCACGGCGGCGCCGAATCCCGGTTCGACGGACGCAAGCGGACGTTCGAGAAGCCCGTCCCGATCTCCACCCAGGTGCTGCTGGACCGCGAACGCTGCGTGCTCTGCGCACGCTGCACCCGGTTCTCCAACCAGGTGGCCGGCGACCCGATGATCGAGCTGCTGGAACGCGGCGCGCTCCAGCAGGTCGGCACCGGCGAGGGCGACCCCTTCGAGTCGTACTTCTCCGGCAACACCATCCAGATCTGCCCGGTCGGGGCGCTCACCTCGGCGGCGTACCGCTTCCGTTCGCGCCCCTTCGACCTGGTCTCCTCGCCCTCGGTCTGCGAGCACTGCGCGGGCGGCTGCGCCACCCGCACCGACCACCGGCGCGGCAAGGTCATGCGCCGCCTCGCGGCCAACGACCCCGAGGTCAACGAAGAGTGGCTGTGCGACAAGGGACGCTTCGGCTTCCGCTACGCCCAGCAGCGCGACCGGCTCACCACCCCGCTGGTCCGCAACGCCGACGGCGACCTCGAACCCGCCTCCTGGCCGGAGGCGCTCGCCGCCGCCGCCGCGGGACTCGGCGCGGCACGCGGCCGGGCCGGGGTGCTGACCGGCGGGCGGCTCACCGTCGAGGACGCCTACGCGTACAGCAAGTTCGCGCGGGTCGCCCTGGACACCAACGACATCGACTTCCGGGCCCGGGTGCACAGCGGCGAGGAGGCCGACTTCCTGGCCGCCCGCGTCGCCGGACGCGGCCGCGACCTGGACGGCGAGGGTGTCACCTACACCTCGCTGGAGAAGGCGTCGGCGGTCCTGCTCGCCGGATTCGAGTCCGAGGAGGAGGCGCCCGGCGTCTTCCTCCGGCTCCGCAAGGCCCAGCGCAAGCACGGCCAGCGGACCTGGGCGCTCGCCTCGCACGCCACCCGCGGGCTGGAGAAGGCGGGCGGCACCCTGCTGCCGGCCGCCCCCGGTACCGAGACCGAGTGGCTGGACGCGCTCGCCGGAGGCGTCGGGCTCGACGAGGCCGGAGCGGCCGCCGCCGAAGCGCTGCGCGGCGAGAACTCCGTCATCGTCGTCGGCGAACGGCTCGCCGGGGTCCCCGGCGCACTGACCGCCGTCCTGCGCACCGCCACCGCCACCGGCGCCGCCCTGGTGTGGATTCCGCGCCGGGCCGGGGAGCGCGGGGCGCTGGAAGCCGGGGCCCTGCCGACCCTGCTGCCCGGCGGCCGCCCGGCCACCGACCCGCGCGCCCGCCAGGAGGTCGCCGCCCTCTGGGGCCTCACCGACCTGCCCGCCCGCCACGGGCGCGACACCGCCCAGATCCTCGGCGCCGCCGCCACCGGCGAACTCGGTGCGCTGCTCGTCGCGGGCGTCGAACCCCGCGACCTGCCGGACCCGGCCGCCGCGCTCGCCGCGCTGGACCAGGTCGGCTTCCTCGTCTCGCTGGAGCTGCGGCCCAGCGAGGTCACCGAACGCGCCGACGTGGTGCTGCCGGTGGCCGCCGTCGTCGAGAAGTCCGGCACCTTCCTCAACTGGGAAGGCCGCGCCCGGATGTTCGAGGCGGCGCTGAAGCCCGAGCAGATGACCCGTACCCTCGCGCCGACCGACGGCCGGGTGCTGCACATGCTGGCCGACGCCCTCGACGCCCACCTCGGGCTGCCCGACCTCGCCGCCGCCCGCCGCGAACTCGACCGGCTCGGCGGCTGGACCGGCTCGCACGCGAGCGTCCCGAGGGAGACCGGACGCCCGCTGCCCCGGCCCGGCGACGGCGAGGCGATCCTCGCCGGCCACCGCATGTTGCTCGACCTCGGCCGGCTCCAGGAGGGCGACGAGGCGCTGGCCGGCACCCGGCACGCCGCCGTCGCCCGGCTCTCCGCGCACACCGCGGCCGAGACCGGGGTGAAGGACGGCGACCTGCTCGCCGTCACCGGACCCGCCGGCAGCGTCGAACTCCCGCTGCGGATCACCGAGATGCCGGACCGGGTGGTCTGGGTACCGCTCAACTCCACCGGACGCGGCGTCCCCGCGCAGACCGGCTCCCGCCCCGGCGGCCTGGTCCGCATCGGCCCCGCCACCACCGCAGCCCCCGCCCACTCACCGGAGGTGCGAGCGTGAACAGCCTCGCTCACCTGGCCACGGCGCCCGGCGGTGTCCCGCTGGCCGCCGAGGACCTCTCGATGTTCGGCACCGACCCCTGGTGGCTGGTCGTCGTCAAGGCGGTCTTCTGCTTCGCGTTCCTGATGGTGACCGTGCTCTTCGCGATCGTCTGGGAGCGCAAGGTCGTCGCCTGGATGCAGTTGCGCATCGGCCCCAACCGGAACGGCCCCTGGGGGCTGCTCCAGTCGCTCGCCGACGGCGTCAAGCTGATGCTGAAGGAAGACCTGATCGTCAAGCGCGCCGACCGGGTCGTCTACATCCTCGCGCCGATCGTCGCGGCCATCCCGGCGTTCATGGCGATCGCCGTGATCCCGTTCGGCCCGTCCGGCAACGAGGTGTCGATCTTCGGCCACCGTACGACGATGCAGCTCACCGACCTGCCGATCGCGATGCTCTACATCCTCGCGGTCGCCTCGGTCGGCATCTACGGCATCGTCCTCGCCGGCTGGTCCTCCGGCTCGACCTACCCGCTCCTCGGCGGACTCCGGTCCTGCGCCCAGATGATCAGTTACGAGATCGCGATGGGCGCCGCGTTCGCCTCGGTCTTCCTCTACTCCGGGTCGATGTCGACCTCGAAGATCGTGGAAGCGCAAGCCGACCGCTGGTTCATCGTGCTGCTGCCGGTCTCGTTCATCATCTACATCGTCACCATGGTCGGCGAGACCAACCGCGCCCCGTTCGACATGCCGGAGTCCGAGGGCGACCTCGTCGGCGGCTTCAACACCGAGTACTCCTCCATCAAGTTCGCGATGTTCATGCTCGCCGAGTACGTGAACATGGTGACGGTCTCCGCGGTCTCCGCGACCCTCTTCCTGGGCGGCTGGCGGGCCCCGTACCCGATCAGCACCTTCTGGGAGGGCGCGAACCACGGCTGGTGGCCGATGCTCTGGTTCGTCGTCAAGGTCCAGCTGCTCCTCTTCTTCTTCATCTGGCTGCGCGGCTCGCTGCCCCGCGTCCGCTACGACCAGCTGATGAAGCTCGGCTGGAAGGTCCTCATCCCGGTCTCCGTGGTCTGGCTGATGATGGTCGCCACCGTGCGCGCCCTGAACAACGAGGGGTACGACTTCTCGAAGATCGTGCTCTACGTCGCGGGCGCCGTGATCGCGGTGCTGCTGATCTCCTTCCTCGCCGACTCCTTCCGCGACCGCAAGGGCCGCGAGGAGGAGGCGAAGGCGGGCCCGCCGCCCGAGTTCGACCCGATGGCGGGCGGGTTCCCCGTACCACCGCTGCCCGGACAGACCCTGCCGCCCGTGCCCCGGCGCACTCCGCGCCGCGAACGGGAGCTCGTTGTCAGTGGTGGCCCCGATACTCAGAGTGACGGAAACGTGAGTGACGGAAAGGAGGCCGACCGTGTCTGAGTCACCAGAGCCCTCTCAGGGCCCAGCGGCTTCGAACGACAAGTTCCAGAACCCCGTGGCCGGCTTCGGCGTGACCTTCAAGGCCATGTTCAAGAAGCGGCTCACCGAGCAGTACCCGGAGACGCCGAAGGTGACGGCGCCGCGCTTCCACGGCCGTCACCAGCTCAACCGGCACCCGGACGGCCTGGAGAAGTGCATCGGCTGCGAGCTGTGCGCCTGGGCCTGTCCGGCCGACGCCATCTACGTCGAGGGCGCCGACAACACCGACGAGGAGCGGTACTCCCCGGGCGAACGGTACGGCCGCGTCTACCAGATCAACTACGCGCGCTGCATTCTCTGCGGTCTCTGCATCGAGGCGTGCCCCACCCGGGCGCTCACGATGACCAACGAGTTCGAGCTCGCCAACACCACCCGCGCCAGCCTCATCTACACCAAGGACGAGCTGCTCGCGGGGCTGGAGGAGGGCATGGTCGACAGCCCGCACGCGATCTTCCCCGGCATGGACGAACAGGACTACTACCGGGGCCTGGTGACCGAGGCCGCCCCCGGCGCCGAGCGCCAGAGGGCGGTGTCCAAGGGGGAGAAGCCCGACGACGCGTCAAAGGTGCCCGGCTCCGAAGCCGCGTCGGCCGCGTCCCACGAGCACGACCACGCCCACGCGGGCCACGGACACGGTTCGCACGGACACGGTTCGCACGGTCAGAGGGGAGCGGGCGCATGAGCGCGCTGGCCGCAGCGGCCTCCACCACCTCGACCGGCGAGGCCGTCCAGTTCTGGATCCTCGGTACGGTCGCCCTGCTCGGCGCCCTCTTCACCGTCCTGATGAAGCGGGCCGTGCACAGCGCGCTCTCGCTCGCCGGGACCATGATCGTGCTGGCGGTGTTCTACCTCGCCAACGGCGCGTACTTCCTCGGCATCGTGCAGGTCGTCGTCTACACCGGCGCGATCATGATGCTCTTCCTCTTCGTCGTGATGCTCGTCGGCGTCACCGCCGCGGACTCGCTGAAGGAGACCCTCAAGGGCCAGCGCTGGCTGGCCGCCGGATGCGGTCTCGGCTTCGGGGTGCTGCTCGTCGCCGGCATCGGCAACGCCTCCCTGAACAGCTTCAACGGCCTCGGCACCGCCAACGCCGTGCACGGGGGGAACGTCGAGGGACTCGCCAACCTCATCTTCACCAAGTACGTCTTCGCGTTCGAGATCACCGGTGCCCTCCTCATCACCGCGACGGTCGGGGCGATGGTGCTCACCCACAAGGAACGCACCGAGCGCGCGCAGACCCAGCGGGAGATGTCCGAGGCCCGGGTCCGCTCGAACCACCTGCCGCCACTGCCCGCCCCCGGCGTCTACGCCCGGCACAACGCCGTGGACATCGCCGGTCTGCTGCCCGACGGCACCCCGTCCGAGCTGACCGTGATGCGCACCCTGCGCGACCGCGGACAGATCCGCGACGTCTCCGAGGAGGCGCTCGCCGACCTCAGGGCACTGGAACAGCGGTCCGGTGAGCGGCTCGGACGCTCCACCGCCCTCTCCGCCCGGGGCGCGTCAGCGTCAACGGGGAGCCCCACCGACCGCGCCGGGAACGGGGAGGACACCCAGTGAATCCGGTCAACTACCTCTACCTGGCAGCTCTGCTGTTCACCATCGGCGCCTGCGGGGTGCTGATCCGGCGGAACGCGATCGTGGTGTTCATGTGCGTGGAGCTGATGCTCAACGCCTGCAACCTCGCCTTCGTCACCTTCTCCCGCATGCACGGCAACCTCGACGGTCAGATCATCGCGTTCTTCACGATGGTCGTCGCCGCCGCGGAAGTCGTCGTCGGGCTGGCGATCATCGTGTCGCTGTTCCGCTCCCGCCACTCGGCCTCGGTCGACGACGCCAGCCTGATGAAGCTGTGAGGGGCTGAATCGTGGAGAACCTGATCGCGCTGCTCATCGCGGCGCCCCTGCTCGGAGCGGCCGTCCTGCTGTGCGGGGGCCGCCGTCTCGACCGGGCCGGACACTGGCTCGGCACCCTGCTCGCCGCCGTGTCGTTCGTCCTGGCCGTGGTGCTCTTCGCCGACATGCTCGGCAAGGGCGCCGAAGAACGCCTGCTGCACCAGAAGCTGTTCAGCTGGATTCCCGTGGAGGGCTTCCAGGCCGACGTCGCCTTCCAGCTCGACCAGCTGTCGATGACGTTCGTGCTGCTGATCACCAGTGTGGGCACCCTGATCCACATCTACTCGATCGGCTACATGGAGCACGACGAACGCCGTCGCCGCTTCTTCGGCTATCTCAACCTCTTCGTCGCGGCGATGCTCATCCTGGTCCTCGCCGACAACTACCTGCTGCTGTACGTCGGATGGGAGGGCGTCGGCCTCGCCTCGTACCTCCTCATCGGGTTCTGGCAGCACAAGCCCAGCGCGGCCACCGCCGCCAAGAAGGCCTTCCTGGTCAACCGGGTCGGCGACATGGGCCTCTCCATCGCGATCATGCTGATGTTCACCACCTTCGGCACCTTCGCCTTCGGGCCGGTGCTCGGAGCGACCGGCGACACCAGCGAGGGCAAGCTCACCGCGATCGGCCTGATGCTGCTGCTCGCCGCCTGCGGCAAGTCCGCGCAGGTGCCGCTCCAGTCCTGGCTCGGCGACGCGATGGAGGGCCCGACCCCGGTCTCCGCCCTCATCCACGCCGCGACCATGGTCACCGCCGGCGTCTACCTCGTCGTCCGCTCCGGTGCGATCTTCAACGCCGCCCCGGACGCGCAGCTCGTCGTCGCGATCGTCGGAGCGGTCACGCTCCTGTTCGGTGCGATCGTCGGTTGCGCCAAGGACGACATCAAGAAGGCACTGGCCGGCTCGACGATGTCGCAGATCGGCTACATGGTCCTCGCCGCGGGCCTCGGCCCCATCGGGTACGTCTTCGCGATCATGCACCTGGTGACGCACGGCTTCTTCAAGGCCGGGCTCTTCCTCGGTGCCGGTTCGGTCATGCACGGCATGAACGACGAGGTCGACATGAGGAAGTTCGGCGACCTGCGGAAGTACATGCCGGTCACCTTCATCACCTTCGGCCTCGGCTACCTCGCCATCATCGGCTTCCCCGGCCTCTCCGGCTTCTTCTCCAAGGACAAGATCATCGAGGCGGCCTTCGCCAAGGGCGGCACCGAGGGCTGGATCCTCGGCTCCGTCGCCCTGCTGGGCGCCGCGATCACCGCGTTCTACATGACGCGCGTGATGCTGATGACCTTCTTCGGCGAGAAGCGCTGGCAGCCCGACGCCGACGGCCACGAGCCGCACCCGCACGAGTCCCCGAAGTCGATGACGATCCCCATGATCGTGCTCGCCTTCGGCTCGGTCTTCGCGGGCGGCTTCTTCTCCATCGGCGACCGGTTCCTGCACTGGCTGGAGCCCGTCACCGGCCACGACCACGGGGACTCCCCGGTCGGCGCGACCACCGTCACCGGCGCCACCATGGTGGTGCTCGTCGTCGGCGTCGCCATCGCCTGGGCGATGTACGGCCGCCGGCCGGTGCCCGCCCTCGCCCCGCGCGGCTCGCTGCTCACCCGGGCCGCCCGCCGCGACCTCCTCCAGGACGACTTCAACCACGTCGTCCTGGTCCGCGGCGGCGAGCACCTCACCCGCTCCCTGGTCTACGTCGACCACTCCCTGGTCGACGGCGTCGTCAACGGCACGGCCGCCACGGTCGGCGGGCTCTCCGGCCGGCTGCGCAAACTGCAGAACGGCTACGCCCGCTCCTACGCGGTCTCGATGTTCGGCGGTACGGCGGTCCTCATCGCCGCGACCCTGCTGATGAGGGCGGTCTGATCACATGTCCTTTCCCCTCCTGACAGCGACGGCGGCGCTCCCCGCGATCGGTGCCATCGCCACCGCCGCCGTCCCGGCCCAGCGGCGCACCGCCGCGAAATGGCTGGCGCTGCTCGTCTCGCTGGCCACCCTGGTCCTCGCGGCGATCGTGCTGGTCCGCTTCGAGCCCGGCGGCGCCCGCTACCAGCTCACCGAGTCGCACGCCTGGATCGCCGACTTCGGCGTCCGGTACGAACTCGGCGTGGACGGCATCGGAGTGGCGCTCCTCGCGCTCACCGCGCTGCTCATCCCGTTCGTGATCCTGGCCGGCTGGCACGACGCCGACCCCCTGGAGACGCACAACTCCCGGTGGCGCCCCACCCAGGGCTTCTTCGCCCTGATCCTGATGGTGGAGGCGATGGTGATCCTCTCCTTCGAGGCCACCGACGTCTTCCTCTTCTACATCCTCTTCGAAGCCATGCTCATCCCGATGTACTTCCTCATCGGCGGCTTCGGGGACCGGGCCCACGCGGGCACCGACGAGAACGCCGCGGCCCAGCGCTCGTACGCCGCCGTGAAGTTCCTCCTCTACAACCTCGTCGGCGGCCTCATCATGCTGGCCGCCGTCATCGGGCTGTACGCCGTCGCCGGGAGCTTCTCGCTCTCCGAGATCGCCGAGGCCCGCGCGAACGGCTCCCTGGAGATGGCGACCAGCACCGAGCGGTGGCTCTTCCTCGGGTTCTTCTTCGCCTTCGCGGTGAAGGCCCCGCTCTGGCCGCTGCACACCTGGCTGCCCAACGCCATGGGCGAGGCGACCGCACCCGTCGCCGTGCTGATCACCGCGATCGTCGACAAGGTCGGCACCTTCGCGATGCTCCGCTTCTGCCTCCAGCTCTTCCCGGAGGCCAGCAAGTGGGCCACCCCGGTGGTGCTCGCCCTCGCGCTGGTCTCCATCGTGTACGGCGCGCTCCTCGCGGTCGGCCAGCGCGACATCAAGCGGCTGATCGCCTACGCGTCGATCTCGCACTTCGGCTTCATCATCCTGGGCATCTTCGCGATGACCAGCCAGGGCCAGTCGGGCGCCACGCTCTACATGGTCAACCACGGCATCTCGACCGCCGCGCTGATGCTGGTCGCCGGATTCCTCATCACCCGGCGCGGCTCCCGCCTGATCGCGGACTACGGCGGAGTGCAGAAGGTCGCCCCGATCCTCGCGGGCACCTTCCTCGTCGGCGGTCTCGCCACCCTCTCGCTGCCGGGGCTCGCCCCGTTCGTCAGCGAGTTCCTGGTCCTGGTCGGGGTGTTCAGCGCCTACCCGGTGGCCGGGATCATCGCCACCACCGGCATCGTGCTCGCCGCGCTCTACGTCCTGGTCCTCTACCAGCGGACCATGACCGGCCCGGTGAAGGCCACCGTCCAGGGCATGGCGGACCTGCGGGTCCGTGAGCTGGTGGTGGTCGTACCGCTGATCGCGCTGCTGCTCTTCCTGGGCGTCTTCCCGAAGCCGCTCACGGAGATCGTCGACCCGGCGGTGCAGCACACCATGTCCGACGTACAGAAGCAGGACCCCCAGCCCGAGGTGGAGGCCGCCCAGTGAGCGCAACAGCTGTCCACAGCTTGTGGACCGTGGCGGGCGGGGTGACGACGGCCGCCCCGGACGTGAAGTTCACGGCCCCCACCATCGAGTACGCCCAACTCTCACCCGTCCTGATCGTGGTCGGCGCGGCGGTGCTCGGCGTCCTGGCGGAAGCCTTCGTGCCCCGCCGGGCCCGGTACCTCACGCAGGTCCTCCTCACCGTCGTCGCCCTGGCCGCCGCGTTCGCCGCGGTCGTCGGGCTCGCCGCCGGCGGGTACGGCACGACCAAGGCCCACATCGCGGCGATGGGCGCCGTCGCGGTGGACGGACCGGCGCTGTTCCTGCAGGGCACCATCCTGCTGGCCTCGCTGGTCGCGGTCTTCACCTTCGCCGAGCGGCGGCTCGACCCCGCCTCGCACGGCAACCGGGTCGACTCCTTCGTCGCCCAGGCCGGGTCCGTCCCGGGCAGCGACAGCGAGAAGCAGGCGGTCAGGGCCGGGTTCACCACCACCGAGGTCTTCCCGCTCGTCCTCTTCGCCATCGCGGGCATGCTGGTCTTCCCGGCCGCCAACGATCTGCTGACCCTCTTCGTCGCGCTCGAAGTCTTCTCCCTGCCGCTCTACCTCCTCTGCGCCCTCGCCCGCCGCAAGCGGCTGATGTCGCAGGAGGCCGCGGTGAAGTACTTCCTGCTCGGCGCGTTCTCGTCGGCGTTCCTCCTCTTCGGGATCGCCCTCCTCTACGGCTACGCGGGCTCCGTCTCGTACGCCACCATCGCGAGCGTCGTCGACGGCTCGGTCACCGAGATCGACCCCGCCCTCGCCTCCACCATGGGCAACGACGCGCTGCTCCTCATCGGGGGCGCGATGATCCTGATGGGGCTCCTCTTCAAGGTCGGCGCCGTGCCGTTCCACATGTGGACCCCGGACGTCTACCAGGGCGCACCGACCCCGGTCACCGGCTTCATGGCCGCCGCCACCAAGGTCGCCGCGTTCGGCGCGCTGCTCCGCCTGCTGTACGTCGTGCTCCCCGGCCTCACCTGGGACTGGCGGCCGGTCATGTGGGGCGTGTCCATCGTCACCATGCTGGGCGGCGCGATCGTCGCGATCACCCAGACCGACATCAAGCGGCTGCTCGCCTACTCCTCGATCGCCCACGCCGGGTTCATCCTCGCGGGTGTCATCGCGACCACCCCGGAGGGCATCTCCTCGGTCCTCTTCTACCTCGTCGCCTACTCCTTCGTGACGGTCGGCGCCTTCGCCGTCGTCACCCTGGTGCGCGACGCGGGCGGCGAGGCGACCCACCTGTCGAAGTGGGCCGGGCTCGGCCGGCGCTCCCCGCTGACCGCCGCCGTCTTCGCGGTGTTCCTGCTGGCCTTCGCCGGTATCCCGCTCACCTCGGGCTTCTCCGGCAAGTTCGCCGTCTTCAAGGCGGCGGCGGACGGCGGCGCGGGCGGGCTCGTGGTGGTCGGTGTGATCTCCTCGGCGATCGCCGCGTTCTTCTACATCCGAGTCATCGTCCTGATGTTCTTCAGCGAGCCGAAGGCGGACGGCCCCACGGTCGCCGTCCCGTCCCCGCTGACGATGACCACCATCGGCATCGGCGTCGCGGTCACCCTGGTGCTGGGCCTCGCCCCGCAGTACTTCCTGGACCTGGCGAGCCAGGCGGGGATCTTCGTGCGGTAGCGGTGCGACTGTGGGTAGCGGCGTGACGCACACGCTGTTCCTGGACGCCGGACGGGCTGGAGTCAAGCCCGTCCGGCGTTGTCGTACCGGCCGCCTATGGTGAAGAGGGACGTACGGCCCGAGGGACGACGGACACGACGACGGCGAACAGAGCGACGAGCAGGACGGGCGGGACCATGGACGTGACCGAGGCCGTGACCGGGGCCACCGGCAGCGGGGCCACAGACGGCGGGGCCACAGACGGCGGGACCTACGGAAGCGGGGGCGCCGGCAGCGAGGCGCGGCAGACCCTGCACCGGGTCTTCGGGTACGAATCGTTCCGGGGCGAGCAGGGCGCGATCATCGAGCACGTGGTCGCGGGCGGCGACGCCGTCGTCCTGATGCCCACCGGCGGCGGCAAGTCCCTCTGCTACCAGATCCCCGCCCTGGTCCGCCCCGGCACCGGCGTCGTCGTCTCCCCGCTGATCGCCCTCATGCAGGACCAGGTCGACGCCCTGCGCGCCCTCGGCGTCCGGGCCGGCTTCATCAACTCCACCCAGGACTTCGACGAGCGCCGCTCCATGGAGGCGCAGTACATCGCCGGAGAGTTGGACATCCTCTACCTCGCGCCCGAACGGCTGCGCCTGGACGCCACGCTCTCGCTCCTCTCCCGGGGCACGGTCTCCGTCTTCGCGATCGACGAGGCGCACTGCGTCGCCCAGTGGGGCCACGACTTCCGCCCCGACTACCTCACGCTCTCCGTCCTCGGCGAGCGCTGGCCGGACGTCCCGCGCATCGCCCTGACGGCGACCGCGACGGACGCCACGCACCAGGAGATCACCCGCCGCCTGGGCATGCCGGACGCCAAGCACTTCGTGGCCAGCTTCGACCGGCCCAACATCCAGTACCGCATCGTCCCCAAGTCCGACCCGAAGAAGCAGCTGCTCACCTTCCTCACGGAGGAGCACACCGGGGACGCGGGCATCGTCTACTGCCTCTCCCGCAACTCCACCGAGAAGACGGCCGAGTACCTCTGCCGCAACGGCATCGAGGCCGTGCCGTACCACGCCGGCCTCGACGCGGGGACCCGCGCGGCCCACCAGTCCCGCTTCCTGCGCGAGGAGGGGCTCGTCGTCGTCGCGACGATCGCCTTCGGCATGGGCATCGACAAGCCGGACGTCCGGTTCGTCGCCCACCTCGACCTCCCCAAGTCCGTCGAGGGGTACTACCAGGAGACCGGCCGCGCCGGACGCGACGGCGCCCCCTCCACGGCGTGGATGGCGTACGGCCTCCAGGACGTCGTCCAGCAGCGCAAGCTCATCCAAGGCGGCGACGGCGACGAGGCACACCGCCGCCGCGCCTCCGCACATCTGGACTCGATGCTGGCGCTCTGCGAGACCGTCCAGTGCCGCCGGGCCCAGCTCCTCACCTACTTCGGTCAGGAACCCACCGCCGCCACCTGCGGCAACTGCGACACCTGCCTGGTCCCGCCGGAGACCTGGGACGGCACGGTCGTCTCGCAGAAGCTGCTCTCCACCGTGGTCCGGCTGAAGCGGGAGCGGAACCAGAAGTTCGGCGCCGGGCAGATCATCGACATCCTGCTGGGCCGCAAGACCGCGAAGGTCATCCAGTTCGACCACGACCAGCTCTCCGTCTTCGGCATCGGCGAGGAGCTGGCCGAGGCCGAGTGGCGCGGGGTGGTCCGCCAGCTGCTGGCCCAGGGCCTGCTCGCCGTGGAGGGGGAGTACGGCACCCTCGTGCTGACCGACGCCAGCGCCACGGTCCTCGGCCGCGAGCGCGAGGTCCTGCTGCGCAAGGAGCCCAAGCGGGCCACCGAGCGGACGGCGGCCAAGGGCGAACGCCGCGCCAAGTCGGCTGCTGCCGCCGCCGATCTGCCCGCGTCCGCCGTACCCGTCTTCGAGGCGCTGCGCGGCTGGCGCGCGGCGACGGCGAAGGAGCAGGGCGTCCCGGCGTACGTCATCTTCCACGACGCGACCCTGCGCGAGATCGCCACCGTCCACCCCTCGTCCCTCTCCGAGCTGGGCGGGGTCAGCGGCCTGGGCGAGAAGAAGCTGGCGACCTACGGCGAGGGCGTGCTGGAGGTCCTGGCGGGGCTGGGCGCCTCCGCGGCGGAGTCCACCGACGCGCCTGCGGCGGCACCCGCGGCCCGCGCGGACGCCCCCGCGGCCCGAGCCGCCGCCGAGCCCGCGCCCAGCCCGGCACCCGCGCGTACGGCGGCGAACACCGGTGACCCGTTCGCCGACGCCGCATTCGGCTGGGACGACGAGGAGCCCCCGGAGTACGAGTGATCCCGGACGGGCCAGGCGGGCGGGACGCCGGTAGGGGGAGCCGGGACTACCTCGGTTCCGCCGGCCGGCGCGGCGCCGTGATCGCGCCGAGATCGAGGTCGATCGGGAACGGCACGGACACCTTCAGCCGGTGTTGAAGAAGTCGACTGCCCGCATGTGAAAAAGAGTCTGCGGACCCACGAAGACGAGGCTTCCGTCGATCAGCTCCGTGTGCGGAGGCAGATTCGGGAGGGTGTCCAGGTCATCAGCGGTCCAGCCGCCCTCGGGCGGGACCGCCCACCGAGGTTCCGGTACCTCGGGTTCGACGCTCATCGGCTCCCATGGCCGGAGTCTCGCGGACACGTCCAGCGTATCGGGACGGAACAGGACAGGGATCCCGCGAACAGGTGAACGGATCCGTGCGCGTTGACCAGGAAGTCCGGCGGGAAGGCCGGCCCCAGCCCCTTCACCCCGCCGCCCGGATCGTCCCCGTCACCTCGCCGAGCCCCACCCGGGTGCCGTGCGGCCCCGGCGCCCACGCGGTCATGGTCACCGTGTCGCCGTCCTCCAGGAAGGTCCGGGTGCCCCCGGGCAGGTCGAGTGGGTCGCGGCCGTTCCAGGTCAGCTCCAGGAGGGAGCCGCGCTGGTGCGGTTCGGGTCCGCTCACCGTGCCGGAGCCGTAGAGGTCACCGGTGCGCAGCGAGGCGCCGTTCACCGTCATCTGCGCCAACTGCTGGGCCGCCGTCCAGTACATGGTGGAGAACGGCGGTTCGGCGACGAGCTTGCCGTTGACCGCGACGGAGATCCGCAGGTCGAAGCCGCCCGGCTCCTCCTCGTCCGCGTCGTCGAGGTACGGCAGCAGCTCCGCGTCCCGGGCGGGCGGGGCGGTACGGGCCGCGTCCAGCGCCTCCAGCGGGGTCACCCACGCGGAGACGGAGGTGGCGAAGGATTTGCCGAGGAACGGGCCGAGCGGTACGTACTCCCACGCCTGGATGTCGCGCGCCGACCAGTCGTTGAGCAGCTGGACGCCGAAGACGTGCTCGCGGAAGTCGGCGAGCGGCACCGCCGTGCCCTGCGCGGACGGCACGCCCACCACGAAGCCGACCTCGGCCTCGATGTCCAGCTTCACCGAGGGCCCGAAGACGGGCGCCGCGTCGGTGGGCGCCTTGCGCTGCCCCGACGGGCGCACCACGTCCGTGCCGGAGACGACGACCGTGCCGGCCCGGCCGTGGTAACCGATCGGCAGGTGCTTCCAGTTGGGCGTCAGCGCGGCACCGTCCGGGCGGAAGATCCGGCCGACGTTGGTGGCGTGGTGCTCACTGGCGTAGAAGTCGACGTAGTCGGCGACCTCGTACGGCAGATGGAGCGTCACCGCGTCCACCGGGTGGAGCAGCGGCTCCAGTTCGGCGCGGTGCGAGGGGACGGTCAGCCATCCGGTGAGCGCGCGGCGCACGTCCCGCCAGGCGGTGCGCCCGGCCGCGAGCAGCGGCGTCAGGCTGGGCCGCGCGAGCAGCCCGGCGTACGGGGAGCCGAGGACGTGGGCCGCCGCTCCGGCGTCCAGCACGTGGGAGCCGATCCGGACACCGACCCGCCGCCCGCCGGAAGCCTCCCCCGGTACGGAGAAGACGCCGTACGGAAGGTTGTGCGGGCCGAAGGGGTCGCCTTCGTCGGTCTCGAACGGGCTGCTCTGCTCGGGCATGGGGTGCTGCCTTCCAGTCGCTTTGCGGGACACGTTACGTCGATGCGCACGGAAGGCGTCCGCACCCGGATCCCGTACCCGAAGGAACCCGTCCGGAAAGCACCCGTACGTGACGGTCCGTCAACCCGCTGGGCGGCCCGTCAGCCGGCCGTGCGGGGGATGCGCTTCTCCCAGGTGCGGTGGAAGACGATCTCGTCGCCGTCCTTGCAGACCACCTCGTCGGAGGTGACGAAGTGCGTCGCGTCCGCGCCGGTCTCCGAACGGGTCGTGATCTCCGTCCGCCAGGCCGTCTCCGACCGGTGCAGCCGGACCGTGCGGTCCGACCTGGCCCGCGCCGACAACGGGTCGTCCTGCTGGATGGTGAAGGTGTCGAGGGCGTCCTCGGTGATCTCCAGGCCGTCCGGGTGGAACCGCGTCCCGCCCGGGTTCGGGTCGGCCTCCAGCCGCCATTCGCCCCGGGCGAGGTCCCGGACGATCCGCCGCTCCGGGCGCTCCCCGTCCAGGGTCGCCGGGACGGCCTCGCCGAACGGCTCGGCCTGTTCGGGCTCGACGAAGACGGGGGCCGGGTCCTCGGCGGACCGGCGGACCGGGAGCTCCACCAGGCTGCCGTCCGCGTCGAGCGTGAACCCCGCCGAGTCCGCCTGCGGCCAGACCCAGGGCCAGTACGAGGAGGAGACGGCCAGCCGGATGCGGTGGCCGGGCGCGAAGGCGTGCCCGATGCCGTTCAGTTCGAAGGTGACGTCCTCGGTCGTGCCGGGCGGCCAGTCCTCGGCGCGGTCGCGGCCGTGGCGGGTCGCCAGATTGAGGGCGCCCCGGGTGACCAGGGCGGAGGAGCCGTCCGGTGCCACGTCGCAGAGCCGGGCCACGACCTGGCCGCGCGGCACCGCCAGGGTCAGCCGTAGCCGTACCCGGGGGCGGCCCAGGATCTCGACCGGCGCCCCCTCCACCGGGAACTCGAAGGCGACCGACTTGGCGTCCTCGTCGCGCTGGTCGGGCGGCAGGTCGGCGTCGTTCCCGCACGGCGAGAACCGGCCCGCGTCCAGCCCGGTCTGCTGCGGCGAGCGGACGATCCGGGCGCCGCCCCGCAGGGCGTACGCCACCGGGGTGACGCTCGCGGAGGGCCAGGCCGCGTCCCCGACCCAGCGGCCGGGCAGCGACTCGTACCGGGTGGCGGGCGGGTGGGAGCCGCTGATCCAGGACCGCAGCAGGGGCTCGCTCATCACTCCGGTCTCCTGGCCCTTCAGGTGCTGGTCCCACCAGCGCAGCGTCTCCTGGAGGAAGCCGATCGCCGGACCGGGCGGCCGGCCCCGGTCCGGGTACGCGTGCGGCCAGGGCCCGATCAGCCCCCGCACCCGGGCCGGGTCCAGGTGCTCGACGAGCCGCAGCACGGTGTCGCGGTACGGATCGTGCCAGCCGCCCACCGCCAGGACGGCGGCCCGGATCGCGCCGTACTCCTCGCGGACGCCGGCGCGCAGCCAGTACGCGTCCCGGGTCTGATGGGCCAGCCAGGTGTGGACGAGCGGGTCGAGGGACTCCAGCCGCTCCAGCCACATCTCCTTCCAGCCGTCCCCGACGAGCTCGGGATCGGGCGGCTCGGCGGCCGCCGCGAGCAGCCCGGCGGCCCGGGCGTGCAGGTCCGAGGCGAGGACCGAGCCGCCCCAGTACTGGCCGCCGTTGTCGTACCCGTCGTCCGTGGAGCACACCGCGACCACCGCCCGCAGCGCGTCCGGGGCCGCCGCGGCGAGCCGGAGCGAGGCGGCCCCGCCCCAGGAGATGCCGAACATGCCGACCCGGCCCGAGCACCACTCCCGCTGCGCCAGCCAGTGGATGACCGCCACCCCGTCGGCCACCCCGGCGTCGCCGTACGCGTCGCCGGGCAGGCCCCCGCTGTTGCCGTGGCCCCGCACATCCACCCGCACCGAGGCGTAGCCGTGGCCCGCGTACCAGGGGTGCCGCTGGCGGTCGCGGGGCGCCGTCCCGTCGCCGAGCCGGTGCGGCAGGTACTCCAGCAGCGCGGGGACCGGCTCCTCGGTGACGGGCCGCCAGACACGCGCGTACAGCAGGGTGCCGTCCGGCAGCGGGACGCGGAGATCCTCGCGGACGGTCTCGTACGGGAACTCGGTCCGGATGTGCATGGCGTACCTCGGTGGGCGGGTCCGGCGGCCCGGGCGAACCGGCGGTCTCCGTGCGGTGCGACAAAGCGGCAACTCGTGATCGTATGAGCCGATCCCGAACATACCGGCGGTGGCGGGAAGCCGCCCACGGTGATCGAAAGGGGACCGGATACGCTGGCATGAGTGAAGACAGCCGACAGATCGACATTCGTGTGATCGTCAGCAGACAGGAGACCCTCTCGTGACCGTCGTCGGGCCGTTCGGGCTGCGCGTGCGGGACCAGGCTCTTGAGGCCGATGTCCAGACCGGCCTGGCCGCTGTCGAGGCCGGGCTTCTCGATGCCACCAAGAGCGACGTCCCCTTCATCACGGAGGCCGCGCAGCACCTGGTCCGGGCCGGAGGCAAACGGTTCCGGCCCCTGCTGGTGATGCTGGCGTCCCAGTTCGGCGACTCCGACGCCCCCGGCGTGGTGCCCTCGGCCGTCGTGGTCGAACTGACGCACCTGGCGACGCTGTACCACGACGACGTGATGGACGAGGCCGAAGTCCGCCGAGGCGTGGACAGCGCCAACGCCCGCTGGGGCAACTCCGTCGCCCTGCTCACCGGCGACTTCCTCTTCGCCCGTGCCTCGCACATCCTCTCCGACCTCGGTCCCGAGGCCGTCCGCATCCAGGCCGAAGCCTTCGAACGGCTGGTCACCGGACAGATCCTGGAGACGGTCGGCCCGCGCGAGGGCCGCGACCCGGTCGACCACTACATGGATGTCCTCAGCGGCAAGACCGGCTCCCTGATGGCCGTCTCCGGCCGCTTCGGCGCCCTCATGTCCGGCGCCGACGAGCGGACCGTCGACGTCCTCACCCAGTACGGCGAACGGCTCGGCGTCGCCTTCCAGCTCGCCGACGACGTCCTCGACATCGCCTCCGACTCCCACGAGTCCGGCAAGACCCCCGGCACCGACCTGCGCGAGGGCATCGCCACCCTGCCCGTCCTGCTGCTCCGCGCGCAGGCCGCCGCCGACGGCAAGCCGGACGACCTGGAGCTGGTGGAGCTGCTCGACGGCGACCTCGCCGACGACGCCCGCCTCGCCGAGGCGCTGCGCCGGCTGCGCGTCCACCCGGCGCTGGAGCAGGCCCGCCGCGACACCATCCGGTACGCCGAGGACGCCCGCGCGGCCCTCAACCCGCTGCCCGACTGCTACGCCAAGGCGGCGCTCGCCGAGCTGTGCGACCTCGTGGTGCACCGGGCGGGCTGACGTTCCGTAGGGGAAGCCCCGGGGGTGGACGTACCTCCGGTGGAGTGACGTCATACCCGAGCCGTACGCGGAGTTGATTCCGCGGGCTGACGCGTGACATCCCCCGATGAGGTCAGATGGAGAACAACCACTCCTCCTGACCCCATCGGGTGAGAGCGTCGGGTGAGAGACGCGGTGGGGAGTGGACGAACGCGACCGCAGTGACGGAAGCCGCCGACCACGGAGGTAGGGCACACCATGGCACCCATCGACAGCGCGGAGACCCAGGGCGATCCCACCGGCGCGACCACGCGCGCCGACCGCATGCGCCGCAAGGCGTCCCGCACGCTCGTTCCCGTCGCGGTGGCGGGAGTGGCCGCCGCGACCATCGGGCTCGTCCCCGCCCTCGCCGACAGCGGCGACCCGGACCTGCCGAAGATCACCGCGCAGCAACTGGTCGAGAAGATCGCCGCATCGGACACCCAGCGGCTCTCCGGCACGGTGAAGATCACCACCGACCTCGGCATCCCCTCGCTCGGCGGCCTCGCCGGTTCCCTCGGACAGAGCGCCGGGGCGTCGTCGGGCAGTGCCGCACCCGAGGACCGGCTGACCGAACTGGCCTCGGGAACGCACACCCTGAAGGTGGCCGCCGACGGCCCCGACAAGCAGCGGCTGACCATCCTCGGCAACTCCTCCGAGTACACCCTGATCCACGACAGCGACGAGGTCTGGGCCCACGAGAGCGGGTCCGACGAGGTCTTCCACGCGAAGACCGGTGCTCGCGGGCACGAGGAGAGCAGCCGCGGGGCCGCCGCCGAGGGCACGCCCGAGCAGTTCGCCGATCAGGCGCTGAAGGCGGTCGGTGACACCACGTCGGTCACCGTCGACGGCACCGTGCGGGTCGCCGGGCGCGACGCGTACCAGCTGCTCATCGAGCCGAAGCAGTCCGGCTCGACCATCGGCTCCGTCCGGATCGCGGTGGACGCGGAGAACGGCGTACCGCTGCGGTTCACCCTGAACCCGAGCTCCGGCGGGAAGGCCGCCGTCAACGTGGGCTTCAGCAAGGTGGACTTCGGCAAGCCCGCCGCCTCGACGTTCGAGTTCACCCCGCCCGAGGGCGCCAAGGTGACCGAGGCCGAGGACGCCGCGGGCCAGGACGCCGCGGGCAAGGGGAGCGGCGCCCTCGCGGACCTGCTGCCCGGAGGCCTCGCCGGACTGGAGGGCACGGACGGCGCCGGGGGTGCCGGGGCCGCCGGGGGTGTGAAGGCGGTGGGTGAGGGCTGGACCACGATCCTGCGGGCCGAGGCGCCCGGCGGTGCGGACCTGGCGTCGGCGAAGGGGAGTTCCTCGCTGCTGGACGCCTTCGGCGACAAG
This sequence comes from Streptomyces sp. NBC_01335, assembly GCF_035953295.1. GTDB lineage: Bacteria > Actinomycetota > Actinomycetes > Streptomycetales > Streptomycetaceae > Streptomyces. The sequence goes on along the minus strand of NZ_CP108370.1, from coordinate 3,202,456 downwards.
GCAACGGGGAAGTTCGGCTCCGGCACGGTCTTCAGCACGCGCCTGGTGAACGCTCTCGTCACCGATCAGGGCAAGGTCTACGTCGGTGCGGTGACCCGGGACGCCCTCGTGCGGGCGGCGAACGCGGACCACTGACGCGGGGGTACCGGGGCCGGTCAGGAGAGGGTGGGCCGATCGGCTCCGGGCCGTCCGTGCCGTCGGCCGGCCGAGCCGTCCCCCGATCGGCTCGTCGCGGCACGAACGGCACGAACGGTGCGAACGGCGGAGCCGACACGGTACGTTCCGTTTCCGCCTCGCTCATGTTCGACTTTTGGCGACGACCTGTCAACAAGGAGTGGTGAGAGGGGTCCTATGCTCACGGAATGAGCGGATTGCCGAGTTCTGTGCGACGCAGCGAACGGTCCCGACGCGCGATCCTGGAGGCGGCGCTGGAGCTCTGCACGGAGCGGGGCTACGGGCGGGTGACGGTGGAGGCCATCGCCGCCCGGGCCGGTGTCAGCAAGAAGACGATCTACCGGTGGTGGCCGGCGAAGAGCGGCATCCTGATGGAGATCTTCACCGAGGTCCTCGCCGACGCCGCCCCGTTCGCCGACACCGGCGACATCGAGGCCGATCTCCGCCGCCACATCGGACTGGCGGTACAGCTCCTCGGCACACCCCCGTACGGACCGGCGTACGCGGGCATACTCTCCGAGCTCCACCACGACGAGGACCTCGCCCGGGACCTCGCCGAGCGGGTCGTCGACCCACGGGTCGACATGGCCGTCACCCTGCTGGCCCAGGCCCAGGACCGGGGCCAGATCCCGGCCGGCGCCGACCCGCGGCTGATGGTCGAGCTGCTCTACGGGCCGGTGTACTACCGCCACGTCCTGCGCAAACCGCCCCAGGACGAGGCGGCGATCGCCGCACTGGTCGCGGTGGTGCTGCGCGGTCCGGGCGCGGTGGTGGGCGGCGAGCCGGGCGGGGAGTCGGACGCCGCACCGGTCGCGGAAGCGGGCCTCGCCTGAGAGGGCGGCGGCGGGGGCCCGCCCGGTGTCCCGGGGACGGGGCGACCGAAGAGGCCGGGCGGCCGGAGGCGCTGGTCGGCCTGAGGGCGTTGGTCGGCCGGTGAGGCGGCCGGTCAGCCGAAGAGACGTTCCAGCACCACCGCTATGCCGTCCTCGGTGTGCGACAGCGTGACCTCGTCGGCGGCGGCCTTCAGCTCCGGATGGGCGTTGCCCATCGCCACCCCGTGCCCGACCAGGCCGAACATGGGCAGGTCGTTGGGCATGTCGCCGAAGGCGATGGCGTCCGCCGGGTCCAGGTCGAGGAGTTCCGCCGCCACCGCGAGACCGGTGCCCTTGTGCACGCCGTAGGGGGCGAGTTCGACCGTGCCGGGTCCGGCCATCGTGACCGTCGCCAGATCGCCCACGGCTGCCCGGCCGAGAGCGGCGAGTTCGTCGTCGGTCAGGTCCGGGTGGCGCACCATCACCTTGATGACGGGCTCTGCCCAGAGGTCGTCGCGGCGCCCGACCCGCTGGGCGGGAAGCGTCGGGTGCGGCATCCGGTACCCGGGCTCGATCAGGGTCAGCCCCGCCGGGCCGTCCTGGTCGACGGCGGCGAAGACCGGCCCGGCCTCCGCCTCGATCTTGCCCAGCGCCATGTCGGCCAGCTCCCGGTCCAGCGGGACCGAGCGGAGCATCCGGGCCGACTCGGGGTCGTACACCTGGGTGCCCTGCCCGCAGACGACCGGGCCCCGGTAGTCCAGCTCCGCGAGGAGGGCGCGTATCCCCGGGACCGCCCGGCCGGTGACGATCATGTGCCGGGCGCCGGCCGAGGCCGCGCGCCGGAGAGCCGCGTGCGTGCGGGGGCTCACGGAGTCGTCGGGCAGCAGCAGGGTGCCGTCCAGGTCCGTGGCGACGAGGGTGTGCGCGAGCCGGACGTGCGCGGGCGCGGGTGACGAATGCATGGTTCCAGCGTAGGGAGATCGGCTTTTCGCCGGACGGCCCTGACCTGGGGCGACGGTCAGCTTTCCGGCGGGAGGGGACGCGGGCGGCCGCCGGGGCGGAGGAAAAGGGGCGATCTTGGGTGATTGGCCCCGGTACGCGCCGTGGGGGAAGCGCGTACCGGAGCGAACCGGAACCCCTGCCTCCCGAGTGCTGCGCCGGTCGGACGCCCGTACGGGTCGCCCGCACGGCCCGGGGGAACGCGCGTGCGGGGTGGATGTGACGCCCGGAGCCGCCCCGTCGTCCCTGGTGGGTACGGGGGGAAGCCCTTGGTGCGCCGCGACGGGAGGTGGTGCGTCGGCGGGGCCGGTGCCCCGGCACCGGTGCGAGCGCCGACGGCGACACCGGTGCCGACGGGCCGGGGGTCCGGCGGAGCTGCCGACGAGGGGGGTGCCCTTGGTCTGCCCGGGCGGGCTCACGGGGGAACCGCGAGCCCCTGCCGAAACGATCCTTCGACGCCCGTTCGGCCCAGCGGGACGGCGCGCGCCAGGGGCCGGACATCCCGGGGGACGGCGCGCGCCGTCGGCGCCGCCCGCCCGACGGGAAGGGGCGGACCCGGCCTGACCGTCACCCGCGGGAAGCCGCGCCCTCCGCCCCGCCGCACAGCAGCGCCAGGTACTCCCGCACCCGGGACGCCTCCGCCGCAGGGGCGACGAGTCCGAGGTGGTGGTCGGGGCGGACCACCACGACGGTGCCGTTCGCGCCGGGTTCGTACGCCGCGCGGGCCCGGCCCTCGTGGTCGACCACGCCCGCCGGGCCGTCCGGCACCTCGGCGGGGCCGTACACCCGGTGGACGCGGACGGCGTCGCCGTACGCCTCCGTCGCCGCGCGGAGGACCGGCTCGCTCTCCGGGCCGAAGCCGAGGAGGACCGGGTGCGGTGCGGCGAAGAGGTGGTGCAGCCGGGCCGGCGCACCTGTGGCCACCGACCGGCACGGCGCGTCCGGCGCCCGGTCCCCGGCGCGGGGCCCGTGCTCCGGGGCTCCGGCGGCGAGCGAACTCCACCGGTAGCCGGTGGACAGGCCGCTCGCCTCCCCGGCGGCGGTCGCCGAGTCCAGCCCGCCGCCGGGGAGGCGGATGGCGGCCATCGTCTCCGCGAGCCGCTCGGAGGTGAACTCCAGGGTCCAGGCGGCGACGGGCAGCCGCTCCTCCTCGTAGGTGTCGAGCAGGGCCGGTGCCGCGAGACCGGTCAGCACGTGCGCGAGCTTCCAGCCGAGGTTGAAGGCGTCCTGGATGCCGGTGTTCATGCCCATCCCGCCCGCGATCGAGTGGACGTGCGCCGCGTCCCCGGCGAGCAGCACCCGGCCGTCCCGGAAGCGGTCGGCCATGCGGACGTTGACGCGGTACGTGGAGAGCAGGGTGGCGCGGCGGAGCACCGCGCCGGGGAGTCCGGTGTGCCGGGTGAGGAGGCGGCGGAAGCCCTCCTCGGTCGGCGGCTGCGGCGAGCCCGCCGCGTCCCGCTCGGGCCCCGCCTGGAACCACCAGCCGTCCCGGGTGCCCGGGATCGGGCAGAGCATCACGGCCCCGGTGGCGTCGAACCACTGGTGCCAGATGTCCCGGTCGAGCGCGTCCTCGTCGATCTCGACGTCACCGCAGACCATCACCTGGTCGGTCTGCGTCTCGCCGGTGAAGGGGATGCCGAGCAGCTTGCGCACCGGGCTGTGCGCCCCGTCGCAGCCCACCACGTACCGCGCCGCGACGGTCCTGCCGTCGGCGAGGGCGGCCGTCACCCCCGCCGCCCCGCCCTCGGGGTGCTGGTCGAGGCCGACCAGCTCGGTGCCCAGCTCGACCTGGACGCCGTCCTTCGCCAGCCGGTCGCGGAGGATCTCCTCCAGACGCCACTGGGCGATCAGCCGGGGCCAGTCGAAGGCGGAGGCGGGGACCGGGGCGGGATCGGCGTACGGGTCGAAGTCGGCGACCGGGACGTGGTCGCGGTACTTGCGCATGGTCAGCGGCAGCGACCCGGACGCCAGCACCTCCTCGGCCGCCCCGAGGCTCGCCAGGACCTCCAGCGACCGCAGGTTCGGCCCCTTCGCCCGGGAACTGCGCGGATGCGCGGCGGACCTGTCGATGATCCGGACGCCGATCCCCCGGCGCGCGAGGTCGCACGCCAGGGTCAGGCCGGTGGGCCCGGCGCCCACGATCAGTACGTCGGTGACCGGTGCGCCGGTGACGGGTGCGTCGGTGGTCATGGCTGCTCCTCGGGCAGGGGTGCGGGGCCCCCAAGAGAAACGCAACCGGGGCAAAAAAGCAACCGAGTAACTATTTATCGGTGGGGGTGCCGGAAGGGGAACCCGTCGGGCTGCCGGTGGTGGTCGGGGCGACGGTGCCACCGGCCTGCAAGGGGGGCACCGCCGTCACCGCGGCCGCCGCCGCCGAGGCCGCGAGCCGGAGCGCCTCCGCCCGGCCGCGCCGCGCCGTACGCAGCGCGTCCCAGGTCAGCAGCGTCAGGGCCAGCCACACCAGCGCGAACCCGGCCCAGCGCTCCGGCGGCATCTCCTCGTGGAAGTACGCCACCCCGAGGCCGAACTGGAAGACCGGCGCCAGGTACTGGAGCAGGCCCAGCGTCGACAGCGGGACGCGGATCGCCGCCGCCCCGAAGGCGATCAGCGGGATCGCCGTCACCAGCCCGGTCGAGGCGAGCAGCAGCGCGTGCCCGGCGCCGCCGCCGGACGTGAAGGTGGTCTTGCCGTGCGCGCCGAGCCAGAGCAGGAAGCCGAGGGCCGGGAGGAAGAGGACCGCCGTCTCGGCGGCGAGCGACTCCAGGCCGCCCATGTTGACCTTCTTCTTCGCCAGGCCGTACGTCGCGAACGAGAAGGCCAGCACCAGGGAGATCCACGGTGGACGGCCGTATCCGATGGCGAGCACGAGCACGGCGGCGCATCCGGTCGCCACCGCTACCCACTGGGCGGGCCGCAGGCGTTCGCCGAGGAGCAGCACGCCCATGGCTATGGTGACCAGCGGGTTGATGAAGTAGCCGAGGGATGCCTCGACCACGTGACCGCTGTTGACGGACCAGATGTACAGGCCCCAGTTGACCGTGATCACGGCCGCGGCGGCGGTGATCAGGGCGAGCTTGCGCGGCCGGCGGACCAGTTCGCCGATCCAGGCCCAGCGCTTCAGTACGAGCATGGCGACGCCGACCACGGCCAGCGACCACACCATCCGGTGGGCCAGGATCTCCGCCGCCCCGGACGGCTTCAGCAGGGGCCAGAAGAGGGGGACCAGGCCCCACATCCCGTACGCGCCGATTCCGTAGAGCAGCCCTGCCCGCTGCTCGTCCTTCCCCTCCACGGGGCCTCCCTCATGCGTGGGCCGGCGGTCGCCGACGGCATGAAGGTAGCTCCGGAAGAGGGCTCGCGTCATTGCCGTGTCGCGGAAACGGTCATGACGCGAGCATCCTCCGGGCGTAGAGGCTCGCGCGCGCCCCCTGCGCGTCCCGTACGCGCCTCGTACGCGAGCGGTCAGGCGGCGGCGACGGCCTCCGCGACCGTCACGGCGAGCGGGGTGGTGGGCCGGCCGATGAGCCGGGCCAGGTCGCCGCTGGTGCCGGCGAGCAGGCCGCGGGCGATCGCCTCGTCCACGTCGACCAGGATCTCGGCGAAGCCCGCGGGCAGCCCGGCGCCGACCAGGATCTCCTGGTGCACGGCGGCGGGCACCTCCTGGTACGCGATCTCCTTGCCGGTGGCCCGGGCGATCTCGGCGGCGTACTCCGCCAGCGACCAGGCGGTGTCGCCGCTCAGCTCGTACGCGGTGTTCAGGTGGCCCTCGCCGGTCAGTACGGCGGCGGCAGCGGCGGCGAAGTCGGCCCGGGTCGCCGAGGCGATGCGCCCCTCGCCCGCGTTGCCGACCACCGCGCCGTGCTCCAGCACCGGCGCCAGGTTCGCGGTGTAGTTCTCGGTGTACCAGCCGTTGCGCAGGAAGGTGTAGGGCAGCCCCGAGTCCAGGATCAGCCGCTCGGTCACCTTGTGCTCCCCGGCCAGCAGGAAGTCGGCGGCCGGTCCGCCCAGCACGCCCGTGTACGCCAGCTGCGCCACGCCCGCCTCCTTCGCCGCGTCGATCACCGCGGTGTGCTGCTCCACGCGCTTGCCGACCTCGCTGCCGGAGATCAGCAGCACCCGGTCGCCGGCCCGGAAGGCCGCCTTGAGCGCCTCGGGCCGGTCGTAGTCGGCGACCCGCAGCTCGACGCCGAGTGCGGCGAGCGGGGCGGCCTTCTCCTCGTCGCGGACGACCGCGGCGATCCGGTCGGCCGGGACGGTGGCGAGCAGCTGCTCGACGACCAGGCGTCCGAGCTGTCCGGTGGCTCCGGTGACGACGATGCTCATGGGGTGGTTCTCCTTCGTGTCGCACAGTCCTGTTCGTGCCGCACAGTCCTGCGGGTGTCCCTCGCGGGTCGATTCACCCGTTATCGGATGTATCGAGGCCGTTTACTCCACTCACTTTAAGAGGTGTACTTACTCTGGGGAAGTACCCACTTTGAAGTAAGGTGGTGCCATGACGGTACGTACGGAGACCCCCGGAGAGCTCGTGGCGGCGGCGGCCCGCGAAGCGGACGTGAACCGGGCGATGTGCCCGTCCCGGATCGTGCTGGAACACGTCACCAGCCGCTGGGGCGTGCTGGTGCTCGCGGCCCTGCTGGAACGCCCGTACCGCTTCAGCGAACTGCGCCGCACCATCGAGAACGTCAGCGAGAAGATGCTGGCCCAGACCCTGCGGACGCTGGAGCGCGACGGGTTCGTGCACCGCGACGCCCAGCCGGTGATCCCGCCCCGGGTGGACTACTCCCTCACCCCGCTCGGCCGCGAGGCCGCCGAGCGCGTGTGGGAGCTGGCCCGCTGGTCCGAGCACCAGGTGGACGTGGTCGCCACCGCGCGGGCGGCGTACGACGCGCGCGAGGCGTGACGGGGGCCTGGACCACCGTCGTCCGGGAACACCACCGCTCGGAACCACCGTCCGGGATCACCACCGCCCGGAACCACCGTCGTTCGCGAACACCGGAGCCCGGGTCCCGCTGCCGTGAGTGACGGGGCAGTGGGACCCGGGCTCCGGTGCGCCGGGGCGTGGTGCCGGTGCTCAGCCGACGACCGTCCAGGTGTCCTTGCCCGCGAGGAGCGCGGCCAGGTCGCCCTTGCCCTGCTGTTCGACGGCGGTGTCCAGCTGCTGGGACATCAGCGTGTCGTAGACCGGGCGTTCGACGCTGCGCAGGACTCCGATCGGGGTGTGGTGGAGGGTGTCGGGGTCGGCGAGGCGGGAGAGGGCGAACGCGGTGGTCGGAGAGGCGGCGTGGGCGTCGTGGACCAGGACGCGGGAGCGGTTCTCCTCGGTGACCGCGACGACCTGGAGGTCGCCGGTGGCCGGGTCGCGGACGACGCCCTTCGAGCCGTCCGCACCGAAGAGGATCGGCTGCCCGTGTTCGAGGCGGATGACCGCTTCCTGGGCGCGGTCCTTGTCCTTGAGGGCCTCGAAGGCGCCGTCGTTGAAGATGTTGCAGTTCTGGTAGATCTCCACCAGCGCCGTGCCGGGGTGGTCGGCCGCCGCCCGCAGCACGCCGGTGAGGTGCTTGCGGTCGGAGTCCACCGTCCGGGCCACGAACGAGGCCTCCGCGCCGAGCGCCAGGGACACCGGGTTGAACGGGGCGTCCAGGGAGCCCATCGGTGTCGACTTGGTGATCTTGCCCATCTCGGAGGTGGGGGAGTACTGGCCCTTGGTCAGTCCGTAGATCCGGTTGTTGAACAGAAGGATCTTCAGATTGACGTTCCGGCGCAGGGCGTGGATGAGGTGGTTGCCGCCGATGGAGAGAGCATCGCCGTCCCCGGTGACGACCCACACCGACAGGTCCCGCCGCGAGGTGGCGAGGCCGGTGGCGATGGAGGGGGCGCGGCCGTGGATGGAGTGCATCCCGTAGGTGTTCATGTAGTACGGAAAGCGGGACGAGCAGCCGATGCCGGAGACGAAGACGATGTTCTCCTTGGCGAGCCCGAGCTCGGGCATGAAGCCCTGCACGGCGGCGAGAACGGCGTAGTCGCCGCAGCCGGGGCACCAGCGGACTTCCTGGTCGGACTTGAAGTCCTTCATCGTCTGCGGCGACTCGGCCTTGGGGACGAGCTGGAGCAGGGGGTGGGCGGCGTCAGCCATCGATGGCCTCCTTCAGGGCGGTGGCGAGCTGTTCGGCCTTGAAGGGCATGCCGTTGACCTGGTTGTAGGAGTGGGCGTCGACGAGGTATCTCGCACGGATCAGGGTGGCGAGCTGGCCCAGGTTCATCTCGGGCACGACGACCTTCTCGTACCGCTGGAGGATCTCGCCGAGGTTGCGCGGGAAGGGGTTGAGGTGGCGCAGGTGGGCCTGGGCGATGGTGTCGCCGGCCGCGCGGAGTCTGCGTACGGCGGCGGTGATGGGCCCGTAGGTCGAACCCCAGCCCAGGACGAGGGTGGTGGCGCCGGCGGGGTCGTCCACCTCCAGGTCCGGGACCGCGATGTTGTCGATCTTCGCCTGGCGGGTGCGGACCATGAATGCGTGGTTGGCCGGGTCGTAGGAGATGTTCCCGGTGCCGTCCTGCTTCTCGATCCCGCCGATCCGGTGCTCAAGGCCCGGTGTTCCCGGCACCGCCCACGGGCGGGCCAGCGTCTCGGGATCGCGCTTGTACGGCCAGAACACCTCGGTGCCGTCGGCGAGCGTGTGGTTCGGGGTGGTGGCGAAGGTGACCTGGAGGTCGGGGAGCTGCTCCGGGTCCGGGATGCGCCAGGGCTCGGAGCCGTTGGCGAGGTACCCGTCGGAGAGCAGGAAGACCGGGGTGCGGTAGGTCAGGGCGATCCGGGCGGCTTCCAGCGCGGCGTCGAAGCAGTCCGCCGGGGTCTTCGGCGCGACCACCGGGACGGGGGCCTCGCCGTTGCGGCCGTACATCGCCTGGAGCAGGTCGGCCTGCTCGGTCTTGGTGGGCAGCCCGGTGGACGGGCCGCCGCGCTGGATGTCCACGATCAGCAGCGGCAGTTCGAGGGAGACGGCCAGCCCGATGGTCTCCGACTTCAGCGCCACCCCGGGCCCGGAGGTCGTCGTCACCCCCAGGGCCCCCCCGAACGCGGCGCCCAGCGCCGCCCCGATCCCGGCGATCTCGTCCTCGGCCTGGAAGGTCCGCACACCGAAGTTCTTGTGCTTGGACAACTCGTGCAGGATGTCGGAGGCCGGAGTGATCGGGTACGAGCCGAGGTAGAGCGGCAGCCCGGCCTGCCGGGACGCCGCGATCAGCCCGTAACTGAGGGCCAGGTTCCCCGAGATGTTGCGGTACGTACCCGTCGGGAACGCCTTCGAGGCCGGCGCGACCTCGTAGGAGACCGCGAAGTCCTCGGTCGTCTCGCCGAAGTTCCACCCGGCGCGGAACGCGGCCACGTTCGCCTCCGCGATCTGCGGCTTCTTCGCGAACTTCTGCCGCAGGAACGTCTCCGTCCCCTCCGTCGGCCGGTGGTACATCCACGACAGCAGGCCCAGCGCGAACATGTTCTTGCTCCGCTCGGCCTCCTTCCGGGAGAGGCCGAAGTCCTTCAGCGCCTCGATCGTCAGGGTGGTCAGCGGCACCGGGTGGACGTTGAACGCCTCCAGCGAACCGTCCTCCAGCGGGGAGGTGGCGTAACCGACCTTCGCCATCGGGCGCTTGGTGAACTCGTCGGTGTTGACGATCACCTCGGCCCCGCGCGGGACGTCCCCGATGTTGGCCCGCAGGGCCGCCGGGTTCATCGCCACCAGGACGTTCGGTGCGTCGCCGGGCGTGAGGATGTCGTGGTCCGCGAAGTGCAGCTGGAAGGACGAGACACCGGGCAGCGTCCCCGCGGGCGCCCTGATCTCGGCCGGGAAGTTCGGCAGGGTCGACAGGTCATTGCCGAACGACGCCGTCTCCGAGGTGAAACGGTCGCCCGTCAACTGCATACCGTCGCCGGAATCCCCGGCGAATCGAATGATGACTCGATCCAGTCGACGGATTTCTTTCACGCCGACCTCCGCATTCGTCGCACGGGGAGCACGTTGCTCCCCCACGACAGCCTCGTCGGTCATATCGGCCTGGCTACTGACCTGGCTGGTCACTGAACTGGACCTCCCTTGGGCGGCGGCTGCGGAACAGCCGGCCCGCCGGCGGTCCCGTGGCCCACACTACGTCGGTAAGGGGCGCCTTCCTCCGTCGATCATATGGGGGACATCGGGGAGGGAGGACGGTTCGCACCTTTTTCCCTGCCGATTCCAGCCTTCCGTGGCAGGTCGGAAGGCTCATGCGTTCTCGTCCTTTCGACGTAGGCCGCACATTTCCCGCCCGGGGAGGATTGATCGCGCCGACAACCGTTCAAGAATGCGCGGTGTCCGGAATTCGGAGGGGCGGATCACGGGTCAGGGCCGGCGCGCGGCCCGACCCGCGATCCGCTCGACTACGAGTTCAGATACGTCAGCACCGCGAGCACCCGCCGGTGGTCGCCGTCGCTCGGCGCGAGGCCGAGCTTGAGGAAGATGTTGCTGACGTGCTTCTCCACCGCGCCGTCGCTCACCACGAGCTGCTTGGCCACCGCGGAGTTCGTCCGCCCCTCCGCCATCAGGCCGAGGACCTCGCGCTCGCGCGGCGTCAGCCCCGCCAGCACGTCCTGCTTACGGCTCCGGCCCAGCAGTTGCGCCACCACCTCCGGGTCCAGCGCGGTCCCGCCCCCGGCCACCCGCACCACGGCGTCCACGAAGTCCCGCACGTCGGCGACCCGGTCCTTCAGCAGGTAACCCACCCCGCGCGTGCTGCCGGCCAGCAGCTCGGTGGCGTACCGCTCCTCCACGTACTGCGACAGCACCAGCACGCCGACGCCGGGGTGTTCCTTGCGCAGCCGCACCGCGGCCCGGACGCCCTCGTCGGTGTGGGTCGGCGGCATCCGTACGTCCGCGACCACCACGTCCGGCAGCTCCTGCCGCGCGTGCAGCTCCGCCAGCAGCGCGAGCAGCGCCTCCGCGTCCCCCACCCCGGCGACGACCTCGTGCCCGAGATCGGTGAGCAGCCGGGTCAGGCCCTCCCGCAACAGCACCGAATCCTCGGCGATGACTACTCGCACCTTGTTCTCCACGCTGCCGCTTCCCCCACCGCTGTCGTCGTCCTGAGCCGGTCGCCCGGCGTCTTCTCTTCCGCCTCCAGCATCCCAGCCCGGGGGCGGTGCGGGCGGAACGGGGTCGGGTCATTTCCCGCAGGGGTACGGGCGTACGTCAACGGAGCGTGCGGTGTGTTCATCCATGGGTGAGAACAAGCTGGTGGCAAAGGGTGCGGGCATCGGGTGCGGCGGATTTCCGCCGCGTGGGATCCGGCGCCGTACTCCATGTAGGGGCCACTTTTCGGCGCGTCCAGGATTTCGGTACTCCCGCCACTCCTCGCGTTTTCGGGGCTTTGGCGGTTTTCGTCGGACTCGGACCGGCGGAGAGGAATGCGGGAATTCTGATCATGTGAATGCGGTGGTCGCCGGGATAGGGCAGGTACGGAGGTACGGGCGGCGCCGAGCGCGCGGTTCACCCGCGACGCCGCTCCGGCCCCCGCACCACGGCCTCGGTGGCCCGGACGTACCGATCGGCCTCCCCGGGGCGCACCCGGCCGCCCGGCCCGGCGTTCTCGCTCTCCGCGACGAGCCGGAAGATCAGCGCGCGGATCAGCATCTGCCGCCAGTCCGGGTGACCGCCGCCCGCCGCCGTAGACCCGCCAGGAATGCCGGACGTGGGCCCGGACGGAAGGCCGAACCACAGCAGCCCGTCCGCGATCACCACGGCTTCGGCGAAGAGCGGGGGCCGCCAGTACGGCGAGAAGTCGATCACCACGGGTACCTGGCCCGGCGCGAAGAGCACATTGCCGGTGAGGTCGCCGTGCACGAGCTGGGCCGCGTCCTGCCGCACCGGGCGCCTCAGCGCCAGCAGAGCCGAGAAAGGGGCGGCCAGGCCGGCGACCACCTCGACGTCCTGCTCGCCCCACGCCACCCGGTCGGCCACCGCCCAGGGGTGGGTGCGCCGGTCGAGGAAGCCGGGCCGGGGGAACCCGCGCAGTGCGGCGTGGAAGGCCCGGCCCGCGCTCAGCACCTCGTCCCAGTGACCCCGGGGACCGGGCGTGCCGGCCAGGAACGCGTGGGCGGTCCAGCCGTCCACGAGACTCCGGCCGTCGGCGGCCCGGAGCGGGCGCGGGACACGGAAACCGGGGCCCGGCGCCAACGCCTCGCACAGGGAGGCGGCCCACTCGGCCTCGGCTTCCGTCCCCTCGGCGGGCTTGAACACGTACCCGCCGACGAGAACGCTCCGCCCCTGACCACCGGCCAGGGGGACGGGCGTGCCCGCGACTTCGAACGCGTCGAGGACGGCGCGGGGCGGGACGGGGGCGCTCGGCTGCTCGGTCACGCCGGGCATCCTGCCCGCACCACCGCGCCCGGCGCACCCGTATTCCGCCCGGCGCGCCCCTCCCGCCCGGCGGGAAGGCCCGCACGTCCTCGCGGGCGCACTCCGGTCAGTCCCGCCACGGGAGCCGGGCGGTCACCGTCGTCGGGCCGCCCGCCGGGGACTGCACGGTGAGGTTGCCGTCCACGGCCCGCAGCCGTTCGGCGAGGCCGGCCAGTCCGCCGCCCGCCGTCACGTCCGCGCCGCCCCGCCCGTCGTCGTCGACCCGGATCACCAGGTGGTCCGGGCGGTCCAGGTGGCTCGGGCGGTCGGACGGGTCGTGGCCCCTCTGGCCCTTCTGCCGGTCGGCCGTCTGCCGCACCGTGACCGAGGCCCGGGTGGCGCCCGCATGCCGGGTGACGTTGCGGAGCAGCTCGGAGACCGTGACGTACGCGAGGTTCTCGACCGCGCGGGCCGGGCGGAGCGGCAGCTCCACGTCGACGGAGACCGGGACCGAGCAGCGGGAGGCGACGGAGGAGAGGGCGGCGTCCAGGCCCCGGTCGGTGAGGACGGCCGGGTGGATGTCCCGGGCGAGGTCGCGGAGCTCCTGGAGGGCGACCTTCACCTCGCCGTGCGCCCCGTCGATCAGCCGCGCCGCCGCGTCCGGGTCCTCGGCGAGCCGCTCCTTGGCCAGCCCGAGTTCCATCGCGAGCGCGGCGAGCCGGGCCTGGGCGCCGTCGTGGAGGTCGCGTTCGATCCGGCGCAGGTCGGCCGCCGCCGTGTCCACGACCACGCCCCGGTCCGACTCCAGCTCCACCACGCGGGTGACCAGCCGGGACGGGCCGAGCAGCCCGGCGACCATCACCCGGTCCACCGAGGCCAGCCCCCGGACGATCCACGGCGACACCAGCACGAGGAGCAGCCCGACCCCGCAGGTCGCGGTCAGCTCGAAGGCAGAGTCCAGGTAGACCCGGTGCGTCGCGTCCCCGTACAGCTGGAGGCCGTCGACCCCCACGTACGCCGGGAAGACCCAGGCCCAGAGCGGGTACGTGAACATGCTCCACGCGGTCGTCACCACCGTCACCGCGACGGTGAACGCGAAGACCGCCCACGGGAAGTGCAGGAATCCGTAGAGCAGGTGGCGCCAGGAGGTGCCGCTGCGGAGCGCCGCGCCGGCCCACGAGAACACGCCGCCGGTCCGGCCCCGTACGGGCTCCGGGTCGGCGACGTCGAGCCGGAGCAGGGCGCGGGCGCGCAGGCGTTCCAGGACACCGAAGCCCCGGCACACCGCCAGCCCGGCCGCGAGCACCGGAATACCGAGGAACGTGACCATCAGGCCGGCGCCCAGCGAGACCGTGGTCACCACGAGGGTGAAGAGCACGATGCTGATCGGCAGGCTCAGCAGGAGGTACAGCAGCTCCCGCCAGGTCCGCGACTCGACCGGTGCGCGGAGCACGGCCGGGAAGAAGTGCTTCTCGTCGGGGCGGTCCCAGGAGCCGGTGGAGCCACCGCCCTGCCCGCCCCGTGTGTCCGATCCGTATGCCGTGGCCATTGCTGCCGTCCGTTTCCGTTCTCCGGTGAGCCCATGGGTGAGCCCGATGGGTGAGCCCGTCGACGGGCCGTTCCTCACGTGCCGTTCTCGCGGGACCCGTGGTCACGGCCCGCGCGCGGCTTCCCAGCCGAGGACTCCAGCCTCTTCCGTACGGGCGCTCCGCACCATGAGGGCGGTCTCCGTATCCGGTGGGGGGTTACCCCCACCCCGGCGCGCGCGCCGTGCGTACGGCGGAGGGCCGGAGCGCACGCGCCCCGGCCCTCCGCGCCGTTTCCGGCCTTCCGCTTCCGGTGGTGTCAGCCCGGGCCGGCCGCGCCGTCGCGCCACGGCAGCTCGGCGGTCACCGAGGTCGGGCCGCCCTCCGGCGACTCCACCACCAGCAGACCGTCCACCGCGCCCAGCCGCTCCGCCAGACCGGCCAGCCCCGTGCCGCCGCCGGTCCGCGCCCCGCCCTGCCCGTCGTCCCGTACCCGGAGCATCAGGCGGTCGCCCGCGCGCCACACGTCCACGGCGGCCGAGCGCGCGCGGCTGTGCTTGCTGACGTTCTGGAGGAGCTCCGAGACGGTGAAGTAGGCGATGCCCTCGATCGCCTGGGCCGGGCGGCCCGGCAGCTCGACGCCGACCGTGACGGGCACCGTGCATCGCGAGGCGATCGAGGAGAGGGCCGCGTCCAGGCCCCGGTCGGTGAGGACGGCGGGATGGATGCCCCGGGCGAGGTCGCGGAGCTCCTGGAGAGCGACCTTCACCTCGCCGTGCGCCTCGTCGACCATGCGGGCGGCGGCCTCCGGATCGTGGTTGAGCTTCTCCTTCGCCAGCCCGAGGTCCATGGCGAGCGCCACCAGCCGGGCCTGGGCGCCGTCGTGCAGATCGCGTTCGATCCGCCGGAGATCGGCCGCCGCCGTGTCCACCACCACACCCCGGTCCGACTCCAGCTCGGCGATCCGCCGCTCCAGCTCGTCCGAGGGCGCCAGCAGCGTCCGCACCATCGCGCGGTCCACGTTGGCGAGCGCCCGCGTCACATAGGGCAGCACGGGCCAGAGGACGAAGAGCCCCACCAGCGTCACGGTGAACGTCACCACGCCCCACGGCAGTCGGATGAACGAATACAGCAGCGCCCGCCAGCCCACCCGGTCGCCGAGACCCGACCAGAGCCAGGCGAAGAACCCCTTCTCGCGGCGGGTCCGCGCGATCGCACCCGGCTCCCCGACATGGACCCCGAGCAGGGTGCGGGCCCGCGCGCGCTCGAACCGGCCCAGCCCGCGCGAACCCTGGATGCCGAGCGCGAGCAGCGGCAGCCCGATCACCGTGACGGAGAGCCCGGCACCGACGCTGACCAGCACGATCGCGTAGACGAAGCCGATGATCGTGGTCGGCAGGTTCGCCAGCAGATGGGCGATCTCCTTCCACGTCCATGCGTCGAGGGCCGGGCGCGGGCGGGGCGGCCGGGGGTCGTCCGGCTCGGAGAGTCTCTCGGCAGGGCTCTCGGCGGGGGGCTCGGAGGGGCTCGTCGTCATGCGTCCCAGCCTGCCGGTCCGACCCCCGCGCACGCCATGGGGCTCGTGGGTGCGAAGAAGTGGGGATAACCCCACCCCGCCCGCCCCGCCGCGCACCCCCGCCCCGCGCTCCGCCGCGCCCCTCGCCCCGTCCCCGCCCGGGACGCGGCTGCTTACCGTCTCTTTAACAGGGCCTAGACTCCCGTGCGTACAGATCGTCGAACGGTTCGAGGGAGCGAGGAACGGACGTGGCGGACGTACCGGAACTGCCGGAGCCGACCGTTCTCGCGTCGGATTACTTCCACAGCTACTCGGTGGTCGGACTGCTCGCCGTCGTCGGCGTGCTCTTCGTCGCCGCCGCCTTCGGGGCGGGACGCCTGCTCAGGCCCGTGGTGCCGACGCCCGAGAAACTCCTCACCTACGAGTGCGGCGTGGATCCCGTGGGGGAGGGCTGGGCGCACACCCAGGTCCGCTACTACGTCTACGCCTTCCTCTACGTGATCTTCGCCGTCGACTCGGTCTTCCTCTTCCCCTGGGCGACCGTGTTCGCCGCGCCCGGATTCGGCGCGACCACCCTGGTGGAAATGTTCGTCTTCCTCGGCTTCCTCGCCGTGGGACTGCTCTACGCATGGAAGAAGGGCGTCCTCACATGGGCGTGACGAGCCGGCCGACCCCCGAGCCGCAGCCCGCGACCGGAACGCAGGAGGCGGTGACCGGCCCCGGGCCGGTCCCGCTGCCGGAGCCCCAACGGCTCGGCGTACTGTCCCGCCTCGCGCCGGAACCGATGAAGGTGGTCCTGAACTGGGGCCGCCGCTACAGCCTCTGGGTCTTCAACTTCGGCCTGGCCTGCTGCGCCATCGAGTTCATCGCCGCCTCCATGTCCCGGCACGACTTCATGCGGCTCGGCGTGATCCCCTTCGCCCCGGGCCCGCGCCAGGCCGACCTGATGGTCGTCTCCGGCACGGTGACGGACAAGATGGCCCCGGCCGTGAAGCGGCTGTACGAGCAGATGCCCGAGCCGAAGTACGTGATCTCCTTCGGCGCCTGCTCCAACTGCGGCGGCCCGTACTGGGACTCGTACTCCGTCACGAAGGGCGTCGACCAGATCATCCCCGTCGACGTGTACGTACCCGGCTGCCCGCCCCGGCCCGAGGCGCTGCTCCAGGGCATCCTCAAGCTCCAGGACCGGATCGCCCGCGAGTCCCTGGCGGAGCGTTACGCGACGAACCCCGCCGCCCGGCCCTCGACCGCCGCGCTGACCAGCGGGCTCGTCGCGGCCCCGGCCGAGCCGGCGGCCCCGGCCGAGCCGGAGGAGGGGACGCGGTGAACGCCTCCGAGAACGCGGGGACCTCCGGGACCTCCGGGACTCCTGAGACCTCCGCGCGTCTGTACGACCGGCTGCTCGACGCCGACGCGGCCGCCGTCGCCGAGGCCGTCACCGGGCTCTTCGGCGAGGGGGCGACCGCCGCGTACGCGTACGACCTGCTCACCGTGGACGTACCCGCCGACACCTGGACCGCCGCGCTGGAAACCGTGCGCGACCGGCTCGGCTGCACCTACTTCGACTGGCTGAGCGCCGTCGACGAACCGGGCACCGGCTTCCAGGTCGGTGCCCACGTGGCCGCGCTCTCCACCGGCACGGTCCGGCGGCTGCTGGTCCGTACGACCGTCCCGCACGGGTCGGCCGTGCTGCCCAGCGCGATCGCCGTCTACGCGGGCGCCGCCTGGCACGAGCGCGAGACCCACGAGATGTTCGGCATCCGCTTCGAGGGCCACCCGCACCTGGTGCCCCTGCTGCTGCCCGAAGGCTTCGAGGGCCACCCGCTGCGCAAGGACTTCGTCCTCGCGGCCCGGGTCGCCAAGGCGTGGCCCGGTGCCAAGGAGCCCGGCGAATCCGAGCACGGCGGGCCCAAGCGCCGCACCATGCTCCCGCCGGGCGTACCCGACCCGAACGAGTGGGGCCCGCTCAAGGGCCAGCTGCCGCCCGCCCCGGCCCGCCCCGCGCGGGGCGCCCGCGCAGGCGCCGCCGGTGCTGCTGCCGGTGCCGGGGAGCGACCGGTGCGCCGCGCCCGCAGCGTCACCGAGGGCTCGGCGGGACAGCGCACCACGCCCGCCCCACCGCCCGCGCCCCCGACGGCAGCAGCACCGGCCGGACCGGACACCCCGGCCCCGGAGGCCCCGGACGCGAAGACCCCGGACGCGGCGACGCCGACCGAGGGGGCACCGGCCGCACGCCCCGCGCGCAGGTCCCGCAGCGTCTCGGCCGGCTCAGCCAGCCAGCGCGCGGAGAGCACCCCGGACGGTACGGGTACGGAGACCCCCGCGACGGACACGGCGGCCTCCGGGCGGACCGGCCCGGCGACGGGCTCCGGCGCCCCGCAGAGCCCGGCTCCCCGCCGGACGGCCCAAAGCGCGGACGCCCCCTGGCACCACGCCCGCCCGGCGTTCGACGACGGGACGGGCGCGGCGAAGCCCGAGCCTGCCCCGGAGGCGAAGCCCGAGCCGGGGACCGACGCGAAGGCTGACGCCGAGCCGGAACCCCCGTCCGTGAAACCGGCGGAACCGGCAGAACCGGCAGAACCGGCAGAACCGGCAGAACCGGCAGAACCGGCGGAACCGGCGGAGCCCGCAGAACCCGAGAGTCCCGAAGTGACCCCCGACGTGCCCGAAGACCCCGATCACCGTTCCTCCGGAGGCGATACCGCGTGAACGACGTACTCGACGTCGCCCTCCGGCTCCTCATCGTCTTCGTCGTCTTCCTGGTCTTCCCGCTCGTCGTCGGCCAGACCGAGCACAAGGTGATGGCGCACATGCAGGGCCGCCTGGGCCCCATGTACGCGGGCGGGTTCCACGGCTGGGCGCAGCTCGTCGCGGACGGGGTCAAGTTCGCGCAGAAGGAGGACGTGGTCCCGGCCGACGCCGACCGCCGCGTCTTCCAGCTCGCGCCCGCCGTGGCGCTGCTGCCGTACCTGCTGGTGGTGCTCGTCATCCCGGTCGGGCCCCAGGAGGGCGCGGTCGGCCAGACGGTCGACGCGGGGATCTTCTTCGTGCTCGCCGTCATGGGGATCGGCGTCCTGGGCTCGCTGATGGCCGGGTGGGCCTCCGCCAACAAGTTCTCCCTGCTCGGCGGGCTCCGTACCGCCGCCCAGCTCCTCGCGTACGAACTGCCGATGCTGCTCGCCGCCGCCTCCGTGGCGATGGCGGCAGGGACGGTGTCGCTGCCCGGGATCGTGGACGCGTTCGAGTGGTGGTGGCTGCCCTGGCAGATCACCGGCGGCCTGATCTTCTTCGTCGCCGGGCTCGCCGAACTCCAGCGTCCCCCCTTCGACATGCCGGTGGCCGACTCGGAGATCATCTTCGGCGCGTACACCGAGTACACCGGACTGCGCTTCGCGCTCTTCCTGCTCGCCGAGTACGCCGGGATCGTCGTCCTGTGCGGTCTGACCACCGTGCTCTTCCTCGGCGGCTGGCACAGCCCGTTCGGCGGGGAGAGCCTCGGCTGGCTCTGGACCCTGGTGAAGACGGCGATCCTCGCGTTCGTCGTCATCTGGCTGCGGGTCACCTTCCCGCGCCTGCGCGAGGACCAGCTCCAGAAGCTCGCCTGGACCACGCTCATCCCGCTCGCCCTCGCGCAGATCGCGCTCACCGGCATCGTGAAGGTGGCGATCAACTAGTGCCTCCGATCCCCGGCTCCGGCCTGGCCAAGGGCCTCGCCGTCACCCTGCGGACCATGACCAGGCGGACGGTCACCGCGCAGTACCCGGACGCGCAGCCCGAACTCCCGCCGCGCTCCCGGGGCGTCATCGGGCTGTTCGAGGAGAACTGCACGGTCTGCATGCTCTGCGCCCGCGAGTGCCCCGACTGGTGCATCTACATCGACTCGCACAAGGAGACGAGTCCGCCCGCCGCCCCCGGCGGACGCGAGCGCTCCCGCAACGTCCTCGACCGCTTCGCCATCGACTTCTCCCTCTGCATGTACTGCGGTATCTGCATCGAGGTCTGCCCCTTCGACGCCCTCTTCTGGTCGCCGGAGTTCGAGTACGCCGAGACGGACATCCGCGACCTCACCCACGAGCGCGACAAGCTGCGCGACTGGATGTGGACCGTGCCGGAGCCGCCCGCGCTCGACCCGGGTGCCGAGGAGCCGAAGGAGATCGCCGCCGCCCGCAAGACGGCGGAGAAGCTCGAAGCCCAGCGCGCCCAGGAGGAGCAGGCGGAGCAGGAGGCCCGGCGCGTCCAGGGGGAACAGGCAGCACAGGCGCCGCAGGCGGAGCAGGCGGCACAGCAGGACGATCAGGAGGGCCCGGCATGATGCCCGCACTCGCCGCGAGCGCGGCGGCCCACCCCGGCTTCCTCTCCCCGTCCGGCGTCGAGATCGCGTTCGTGCTGGTCGGCCTGGTCACCCTCGGAGCGGCCCTCGTCTCCGTCACCACCCGTCAGCTGGTGCACGCCGCGCTCTGGCTCGTCGTCACGCTCGGCGGCCTGGCGGTCGAGTACCTCCTGCTCACGGCGGAGTTCATCGCCTGGGTCCAGGTGCTCATCTACGTCGGCTCCGTCGTGGTCCTCCTCCTCTTCGGCCTGATGCTCACCAGAGCCCCGATCGGCCGGTCGCCGGACGCCGACTCGGAGAACCGGTGGGTCGCGCTCGGCGTGGCCGCCGCCGCGGCGGCGGCCCTCGTCTGGGTCGTCGTGGACGCCTTCCGCACCACCTGGATCGGGCTCGACGGGCCCGCCCAGGGCTCCACCGCCGTCACCGGAACCTTCCTCTTCCGCCACTGGGTGCTGCCGTTCGAGGCGCTCTCCGTGCTGCTGCTCGCCGCCTTGGTGGGAGCGATCGTGCTGTCCCGCCGGGACCCGGAGACACGCGGCGCACTCCCCGGCGCCCGTACGCCCCAAAGCCGTACAGCCGGGAGCCGCAAGCCGGGAAGCAGCGAGCCCGACCGCCGCACGCCCGCCGCCACCGGGCGGGCCCGCGCCGGAGGCGAGGCCGCGTCCACCGCCCCGGAAGCCCCCGACGCCCGGGAAGAAGGGACGAGCTGATGCACCTCGCCTATCCCGCCGTGCTCGCCGTCCTCCTCTTCTGCGTGGGCGTCTACGGCGTGCTCGCCCGCCGCAACGCGATCCTGGTCCTGATGTCCGTCGAGCTGATGCTCAACGCCGTCAACCTCAACCTGGTCGCCTTCGACGTCTGGCTCCGCGACGCCTTCCACGCCGGCCAGGCCCTCACCCTCTTCACCATCGCCATCGCCGCGGCCGAGATCGGCATCGGCCTGGCGATCGTGCTCGCCGTGTACCGCAACCGCGGCTCCTCCGACATCGACCGGCTCCGCGACACCGCCGAGACCGACGCCGCCGAGGCCCTCCCCGACGAGTGGACCGGCGACGGCGAACCCCTCGGCGAGGGCGCCCCCGGCGCCACCGAAGACCCGGCCGCCCCGGCGGGGAAGGCAAGGAAGACAGAGGCCACCGCGTGACCACCACGACCCTCGCCGTCCTCGTCCCCCTGCTGCCCTTCCTGGGGGCCGTCGGCGGGCTGCTGCTCGGCCGCACCGCCCCCGGGTTCGTCCGGCCGCTCGCCGTCCTCCCGGTGCTCGCCGCGGCCGTCCTCGCCGTGGTCGTCGCCGCCGACCAGGGCGGCGGCCGGGCCATCGACGCCGCGACCCGGCTGACGCCCACCGGCTCGGTGCCGATCGACCTCGCCCTCCACCTGGACGGCTTCGCGGTGCTCGTCGCCGTGCTCGTCGGGCTCGTCGCGACCTGCGTGCAGGTCTACTCGCTCGCGTACCTCCGCGACGACCCCCGCTACCCCTCCTACGCGGCGCTCGTCTCCCTCTTCACCTCCGCGATGCTGCTCGTCGTCTACTCCGGCGACCTGATGGTGCTGCTGGTCGGCTGGGAGGTCATGGGCATCTGCTCGTACTTCCTCGTCGGCCACTACTGGGAGACGCCCGAGGCGCGCGCCGCCTCCCTCAAGGCGTTCCTGGTCACCAAGCTCGGCGACGTCCCCTTCCTGATCGGCCTCTTCGCGCTCGCCGCCGACACCGGCACCTTCCGCATCACCGGCGTCCTCGGCGCGGTCGCGGGCGGCGGCCTCGACCACCCCACCCTCATCGCGCTGCTGCTGCTCGCCGGGGTGGCGGGCAAGTCCGCGCAGTTCCCGCTGCACACCTGGCTGCCCGACGCGATGGCCGGCCCGACGCCCGTCTCCGCGCTGATCCACGCCGCGACGATGGTGGCCGCCGGAATCTACTTCGTGGCCCGGCTGCTGCCCGTCTTCGCCGCCTCCGGCGCCGCCCTGGTCGTCCTCTCCGTGATGGCCGCCCTCACGATGGTCGGCTCCGGGCTGGCCGCGCTGGCGCAGGACGACATCAAACGCGTCCTCGCCTACTCGACCCTCGGCCAGCTCGGCTACATGGCCGGGGCGCTGGCCGTCGGCGACCGTGGGGCCGCCGTCTTCCACCTCCTGTCGCACGGTGCCTTCAAGGCCGTCCTCTTCCTCGCCGCCGGGGTCGTCATCCACGCCACCGGCACCAACTCGCTCGCCGCCATGTCCCGCATGGGCGGCCTGGCCAAGCGCATCCCCGACGCCTACTGGACGATGACCGTCGCCCTGCTGGCGCTGGCCGCCATCCCGCCGTTCGCCGGCTTCTTCTCCAAGGAAGCCGTCCTCGTCGCCGCCGAGCACACCGCCCTCGGCGACCGCCACGTCGCCCCGGCCGCCGCCGGCTGGACGATCCTGATCGCCGGGCTGCTGGCCGCCGTGCTCACCGCCGGGTACGCCATGCGGCTCTGGCTGCTCACCTTCCGGGGCCGCGGCCCCGCCGTGCCGGACCACGGCAGGCAGCCCGCCGCGATGACCTCCGTGCTCTGGGTGCTGGCCGTCCCCACCCTCGGCTTCGGCCTGACCGTCGGGGTGATCGGCGACTGGTTCGACGGACACCGCCTCACCCCGACACTGACCACCGCCGTGCTCTCCACGGGCGTCGGAGTCATCGGCGGACTCGTCACCTACGCGGCATGGCGGCACACCACCGCGCACGCCGCGGTCCACCCCCTCGGCGCCGTCACCGCCCACCCGCAGGCCGAACCCGCCCTGGTGGAGGCCGAGGCCATCACCGCCCACGCCGCCGTCTACGGCGACGTCGCGGACGCCGCCGACCCGGCCGACCCCGGACGCCTGCTGCTCGGCCCGCTGCACGCCCCCGCGGCCGCCGGTTTCCACCTGGACGCCCTGTACTCACGGCTGTTCGTACGCCCCGTGCTCTCCGCCGCCCGCCTCGTCCGCTTCCTGGACCGCGAGGTCGTCGACACGTACGTGCGCGGCTCGGGCACCACCGCACGACTGCTCGGCACCGCCGTCCGCCGCGCCCAGACCGGCAACGCGCAGACCTACGTCTCCGCCCTGCTCGCCGGGTCACTCGTCCTGACGATCGCCGTCGTCGTCTATGCCAACGTCAACGCCGGGGCGTGAACCGTGATCGATATCAGCCCGTCCGTGATGCAGGTCCTTCTGGCGTTGGCCGTCGTCGGCCCGCTGGTGGGCGCCGTCGCCGCCCTGCTCCCCGCCCCGCCCGGTCTGAAGGGCCGTGACCCCGACCAGGCCGTGCTCCGCCACGGTGTGACCGTGACCGGCGCGATCCTCCTCGTCACCCTGGTGCTGGCGGCCGGCTTCGACCGCGACCACGCGTCGACGATGCAGGCCACCACCGACATCGGCTGGATCCCGGCACTGGACGTCCGCATCCACCTCGGCATCGACGGCATCTCTCTCCCCCTGGTCGTGCTCACCGCGCTCCTGACCTTCCTCTGCGCGCTGTACAGCTACTTCAAGATGCCCGCGGGCCCGTCCCCGAAGGCCTTCGTCGCCCTGATCCTGCTGCTGGAGTCCGGCACGCTGGCGACCTTCGCCGTGCTGGACCTGTTGCTCTTCTTCCTCGCCTTCGAGATGGTCCTCATCCCGATGTACTTCCTCATCGCCCGCTGGGGCGGCGAGGGCAAGCAGGCCGCGGCCTCGAAATTCGTCCTCTACACGGTGCTGGGCTCCGTGGTCATGCTGCTCGGACTGCTGCTCGTGGGACTGAGCGGCGGCACGTTCGACATGGTGGCACTCGCCACTGACAACGGCCGCGGGCTCTCCACGTCCGTGCAGGTCATCGCCGTTCTGGCGATCGGGATCGGGCTCGCGGTGAAGACCCCGATGTGGCCGCTGCACAGCTGGCTCCCCGACGCGCACACCGCCGCCCCCACGGTCGGCTCGGTGCTGCTGGCGGGCGTGATGCTGAAGATGGGCACGTACGGATTCGTCCGGGTGCTCCTGCCGGTCGCCCCCGAGGGCATGCACACCTTCGCGCCGTACCTCGGCGCCCTCGCGGTCGCCGGGATCGTCTACGGATCGCTCGCCTGCCTCGCCCTCGCCCGACCCGGCGCCAAGGGCGACCTCAAGCGCCTGATCGCGTACTCCTCCGTCGGCCACATGGGCTTCGTGCTCCTCGGCATCGCCTCCATGACCCCCACCGGCGTCAACGGCGCGCTCTTCGCCAACATCGCCCACGGCCTCATCACCGGTCTGCTGTTCTTCCTGGTCGGCGCGGTGAAGGACCGTCACGGCACCGCCGACCTCGACACCCTCGCCGGGGCCACCGGTGCCGCCCTCTACGGCCGCGCGCCCCGCCTCGGCGCCCTGCTCGCGTTCGCCGCCGTGGCCTCCCTCGGGCTCCCCGGCCTCGCCGGGTTCTGGGGCGAGATGCTCACCCTGTTCGGCGCGTTCGACCCGGCCGGGGGCCTCAGCCGCCCCGCGTTCTGGACGTTCACGGCGTTCGGCGCGTTCGGCACCCTGCTCACCGCCGCGTACATGCTCGTCGTGGTCCGCCGCGTCTGCATGGGCGAACCGCCCGCGCGCCCGAGCGGCGGCACCGGCCTCGGCACCACGCATCAGGAGCCCGCGGCCCCCGTGGGCACCAAGGCCCCCACGGGCACCACGGCGACCGCGGTGGCCACGCTCACCGCCGACGAGGCGGCCACCACCGCGGAGATCGCCGACGTCCGCCCGTACGAGTTCGCCGCCTGGACCCCGCTCGTCGCCCTCACCGTCCTCGCCGGACTCTGGCCCGCCGTCCTCCTGGGACTCACCGACCCGGCCGTGCAGAAGCTCCTCGCAGGAGGCAAGTCGTGATCACGGACCTCGTGACCGCCGCCGTCGAAGCGGCCCCGGGCCCCGCCACGACGGGCCCGGCCGGAGCACCGGCGGTGGAGTCGGCCGCCGGCCTCGTCCAGTCGATCGACTGGCTCGCCGTCGCACCCCCGCTCGTCGTCGCCGTACTGGCGCTCGCCGTCCTCGTCGCCGACCTCTTCCTCGCCGAGCGCCACAAGCCGCTCCTCGGGTACGCCACCGTCGCCGGGCTCGTCGTCGCCCTCGCCTTCCTGGTCCCCCTGCTGGGCGGCCACCGCTCCACCTTCTGCGTCGACGTCACCACCCCCGGCACGGGACGGGCGTGCAGCTACACCGCCGACGGCTTCGCCCTCGTGATCCAGGCCCTGGTCCTCGTCGGGGCGCTGCTCACCGCGCTGCTCTCGCTCGACGACACCCGGAAACTGCCCGCGGGCGAGTTCTGGTTCCTGCTGCTCTCCTCGGCCGCCGGCGCGGCGCTGCTGCCCGCCTCCCGCGACCTGATCACCCTCGTCGTCGCCCTGGAAGTCGCCTCGCTGCCCGCCTTCGCCCTCGTCGGCATCAAGCGCGGCGACCGCCGCTCCTCGGAGGCGGCCCTCAAGTTCTTCCTGTCGTCGGTCACCGCGACCGCCGTGATGCTCCTGGGCGTCAGCTTCGTGTACGCGGCCGCCGGCACCACCCACCTCACCGAGCTGTCCGACGTCCTCGACGACGTACCCGCCCGGTTCACCACCCTCGCGGCGACGGGCGTGGCGCTCACTCTCGTCGGCTTCGCCTTCAAGACCGCCGCCGCGCCCTTCCACTTCTGGGTCCCCGACACCTACGTCGGCGCCCCGCTGCCCATCGCCGCGTACCTCTCCGTCGTCGGCAAGGCGGTCGGCTTCTCGGGCCTGATCCTGGTCACCGTGATGGCCTTCCCGGCCTACTCCGACGTGTGGGGACCGGCCCTCGCCGTCCTCGCCGCGCTCACCATGACCGTCGGGAACGTCGCGGCCCTCCGCCAGGACCCCGCCCGCTCCCGCAGCGCCGTACGCCTGCTCGCCTGGTCCTCCGTCGGCCAGGCCGGCTACCTCCTGGTGCCGGTCGCCGCGGGCGCGTACACCGACGAGCTCCAGGCGGGCTCCACCGTCGCGTACGCCCTGATGTACGCCGTCGTGAACCTCGGCGCCTTCGCGGTCGCCGCGCTCGTCGCCCGTACGAGCCCCGGCAACCGCCTCTCCGACTACCGCGACCTCTACGCCCGCAGCCCCCTCACCGCCCTGGCGCTCGCCTTCTTCCTGCTCTGCCTGGCCGGACTGCCGCCGGGCATCATCGGCCTTTTCGCCAAGGTCACCGTCTTCCGGTCCGCCGTCGACGCGGGCCTGGGCTGGCTCGCCGTCGTGATGGCCGTCAACGTGGTGATCGCCCTCGCCTACTACCTCCGGTGGACCGCGCTGCTCTTCCGGGGCACGGAAGCGGGCCCGGGCCCGGCGGAGGCCGCCCCGGCCGCGGCCCCGGTGGTCGTGGAGGGCCGTACGGCCGCCGCCCCGGCCCCCCTCGTCGCCGCGCTCGTCCTCACCACCGTCGCCGCGGTCGTCCTCTCCGCGGCGCCGCAGATCGTTCTGAGGTTCGCCGGAGGAACGCTTTTCTGACGGTTCCCGGACCACCGTCCCGGCTCTCACCTCACTGGTTTGCACCGGCGGGCCGGGACAGGGCAGGGTCTGCGTGCAGCCCTCACGCATCGGGCGAACACCCGGCGTGAGGAGCGCGGAGAGCACGGAGAGCGCGCGACGGGCGCGACGAGCGGAACGAGGGAGACAGCGCAGTGCTGAACGGATTCAAGGACTTCATCCTGCGGGGCAACGTCATCTCCATGGCGATCGGCCTCGCCGTGGGAGCGGCCTTCACCGCCGTCGTCACCGGATTCAGCAACGCCTTCATCGTGCCGCTCATCGGTGTCATCACCCGGGGCACCGGCGACTTCAACAAGGCGTCGTTCGACGTCGAGGGCGTCACGTTCCCCTACGGCCTCTTCATCGCCGCGGCCATCGCCTTCGTCATCACCGCCGCCGTGCTCTACTTCTGCGTCGTCGTCCCCATGCAGAAGGTCCAGGACCGCTTCACCGCGAAGAAGGCCGACGAGCCCGCCGACATCAAGGCGGCCCTGCGCGACTGCCCGCGCTGCTACACCGCCATCCCGGCCATCGCCTCGCGCTGCGGCCACTGCACCAGTGAGGTCGAGCCCGACCCCGCCGCCGTGGCGCTCGCCGAGCGGATCACCGGGAAGCCCGTGGGGGCCCAGAAGCTCCCCGCCCAGCGCTGACGGCCCCCGGGAGCCTGCCGCCGGCGCCCGCGCCACCCGTACGGCTCACCCAGGGCTTTCCCGCCCCTCCGCCCCCGTACAGCCGCGCGGGCCCCGCCCTCCGGGCCCGCGCACAAGGGAACTAGCTCACCTCGCCTGGCGTTGACCAGAGCGGGAAGCTCCACTGAGAAGTGGACACCGATCGAGCAAGGGTTCCCCTGCTGCACCATTTGGAGGGCGTACCGTGCACCGCCGGCACAACGGGCTGAAGACCGCCGTACTCCTCGGCGGCCTGTCCGCACTGATCATCGTCATCGGCAGCTTCTTCGGGCGTACCGGCCTGATCGTCGCGCTCCTCGTGGCGGTCGCCACCAACGCCTACGCGTACTGGAACAGCGACAAGCTGGCCCTGCGGGCGATGCGGGCGCGTCCCGTCAGCGAGTTCGAGGCCCCCACGATCTACCGCATCGTGCGCGAGCTCTCGACCGCCGCCCGCCAGCCGATGCCCCGGCTCTACATCTCGCCCACCCAGGCACCCAACGCCTTCGCCACCGGACGCAATCCGCGCAACGCCGCCGTCTGCTGCACCGACGGCATCCTCCAGATCCTGGACGAACGCGAGCTGCGAGGGGTCCTCGGCCACGAGCTGAGCCACGTCTACAACCGCGACATCCTGATCTCCTCCGTCGCCGGAGCGCTCGCCTCCGTCGTGATGTTCCTGGTCAACTTCGCCTGGCTGGTCCCGGTCGGCCGCTCCAGCGACGACGAGGGCCCCGGCATTTTCGGCCTGCTGCTCGTGATGATCCTGGGCCCGCTCGCCGCCTCCGTCATCCAGCTCGCCGTGAGCCGCTCCCGCGAGTACGAGGCCGACGCCTCCGGAGCCCAGCTCACCGGGGACCCGCTCGCCCTGGCGAGCGCCCTGGCCAAGCTCGACGCGGGCACCAAACAGCTCCCGCTGCCGCCGGAGCCGCGCATCGAGACCGCGAGCCACATGATGATCGCGAACCCGTTCCGGCCCGGCCAGGGCGTGTCCAGGATGTTCTCGACGCATCCGCCGATGGCGGAACGCATCGCCCGACTAGAGAAGATGGCAGGTCATCGACCGTGAAGACGATCCTGAACGTCATTTGGCTGGTCCTGTGCGGCTTCTGGATGTGCCTCGGCTACCTCGCCGCAGGTCTCGTCCTCTGCATCACGATCATCGGCATCCCCTTCGGCGTGGCCGCGTTCCGTATCGGCATCTACGCCCTCTGGCCCTTCGGCTACATGGTGGTCGACCGCCGCGACGCGGGCGGCGCCTCCTGCGTCGGCAACGTTCTCTGGCTGGTCCTCGCCGGCTGGTGGCTGGCGCTCGGCCACATCGTCACCGGCATCGCGCTCTTCGTCACGATCATCGGCATCCCGCTGGCCATCGCGAACTTCAAGCTGATCCCGGTGTCGCTGATGCCGTTCGGCAAGGAGGTCGTCCCCACCGACCAGCCCTTCGCCACCCGGTAGACCGGACACGGCCCAGGGCCTGTCCGCCGTCACACCGGACAACCGTTCCGAGCGACCGTTCCGGGCAACCGATCCCACCCCGCACGCGTCCCTGATTCCGTAACCAGGAAAGGGGTAGGCGGGTCACATGGGCATCATCGCGTGGATCATCCTCGGGCTTGTCGCCGGAGTCATAGCCAAGGTTCTGCTGCCGGGACGCGATCCCGGCGGCATCATCATCACGACCCTCATCGGGATCGCCGGAGCGTTCGTCGGGGGCTGGCTCTCCGCGAAGTTCCTCGACCGTCCCATCAACGACGACTTCTTCGACCTCGCGACCTGGGTGGCCGCCATCGCGGGCTCCCTGGTGCTGCTCATCGTCTACCGGCTGCTCTTCGGCAACTCACGCGAACGCCGCTGACCCCCCGCCGCCCGCCCGCCGGTCACCGGTCGTCCAGACCGGTCTCCCGCAGCGTCAGATTCAGCCGGCCGGCCCGCATCCCCGTGTCCGGGCCGGCCGTTCCCGGGTACACCTTCGGCACCCCGTGGAACGCGAACCGGGACGGGCCGCCGAACACGAAGAGATCACCGGACTCCAGCTCCACGTCCGTCCAGGGACGCCCCCGGTCCTCCGTGTTCCCGAACCGGAAGACGCAGGTGTCGCCGATGCTGAGCGACACCACCGGGGCCCCCGAGAGCTCCTCCCGGTCCTGGTGCATGCCCATCCTGGCCGTGTCGTCGTAGAAGTTCACCAGCCCCGCGTCCGGCGCGTACGCCCGGCCCGCCGCCTCGTCCTCGTACGCCTCGGCCACCGCCGCCCGGCCCAGCTCCGCCAGCCACCCGGGGAAGTCCGCCACCCGCGCGCCGTTCACGTCGTCGGCGGTACGGACGTACCGGTACGGCCGCCAGTGCCACCCCAGGCACACCGTCCGCACCGACATCACCCCGCCGCCCGGCAGCTCCGTGTGCCGCAGCGGCACCGGCCCCCGCGCCCACTCCCGGCAGGCCACCACCAGCTCCCGCTGCCGCTCCACCGACAGCCACCCCGGCACGTGCACCGCCCCGGGAGCGACGGTCCGCCGCTCCCTCGGAAACAGCCCCGCCGCCACGGTCAGCTCCGCCCGGCCAGGCGCACCGCCGGGCCCTCCGCCGCGTCCCCCGTCGTCCGGCCGTCGGCCCAGGCGCCCTCGAACGTCAGCAGCCGCTCCTTGCGCTCCGGCCCGCCCGCGTACCCCCGCAGCGACCCGTCCGCGCCGATCACCCGGTGGCACGGCCGCACCACCAGCAGCGGATTGCGCCCGATCGCGGTGCCCACGGCCCGTACCCCGGCCCCCGCGACACCTACCCGCTCCGCCACCCAGCCGTACGACACCGTCCTGCCGTACGGGATCTCCTCCAGCGCCTCCCAGACCCGCCGCTGGAACTCCGTCCCGGCCCCCGGCGCGTACCGCAGCTCGAAACGCGTCAGCCGGCCCGCGAAGTACGCCGAGAGCTGTGCCCGGACCTCCGCGAGTGCCTCCGGCGCCTCCCGCCACCCCGCCAGGACGGCCGCCCCGCCCTTCTGACCCGGTACGGACACGGAGAGCAGGCCCCCGGACGCCTCGTCGCCGACCAGCAGCAGCTCGCCCAGCGGGCTGTCGAACCTCGTGTACACCGTGCTCATCGGCCCTCATCCCTCTCGCGCGCCACTCGGTCCCGTACCCACGAGTCTGCGCCACCGGCGCACCGTCCGGCTGGCGGGAATCCGACATCAGGCATCCGGTGGACACGCCCCGGGAGACCGCCCGCACCCGGACACGGCTCACGGCGGTGCCGAGAACGACACCGCCGTGGGGAACCTCAGGATCTGCGCGGGAGTACGGGCGACAGCCCGTCCGTCACCGGTAGTTGACGTACTGCAGGGCGAAGTCGAAGTCCTTGCCCTTGAGCAGCGCCTGGACGGCCTGGAGGTCGTCGCGGCTCTTCGAGCTGACCCGCAGCTCGTCGCCCTGGACCTGCGCCTTGACACCCTTGGGACCCTCGTCGCGGATGACCTTGGCGACCTTCTTGGCGTTCTCCTGGGAGATGCCTTCCTCGATGGTGGCGAAGATCTTGTACTCCTTGCCGGAGAGCTGCGGCTCGCCCGCGTCCAGCGACTTCAGCGAGATCCCGCGCTTGATCAGCTTGGTCTCGAAGATGTCGAGGATCGCCTTGACGCGCTCCTCGCCGTTCGCCTCCATCAGGATCTTCTCGCCGGACCAGGCGATCGACGCGCCGGTGCCCTTGAAGTCGTAGCGCTGGGAGATCTCCTTGGCGGCCTGGTTGAGGGCGTTGTCGACCTCCTGCCGCTCGACCTTCGAGACGATGTCGAAACTGGAGTCGGCCATGACGTGTGGCTCCTTGCGTCGTGATCGGTCGTAAGCGTGGGATGCAATGCGGTGCAGGAGAAAGCCTAAAGGCTGGCCCCGCGTCCCAACGCTGATCAATCGAGTGGCGGAGCACCCCTGAGCATCGGGTATCGTTTACGTCGTCGCCAAGGAGTCCCCGAGCGGGGCTCCGGAGTGATGTTCGAGGCGGTGTGCCCGAGTGGCCAAAGGGAGCAGACTGTAAATCTGCCGGCTCAGCCTACCCAGGTTCGAACCCTGGCGCCGCCACCGAACGGGAAGCCCCCGTCCACAGCAATGTGGACGGGGGCTTTCTTCATGTCCGGGGGCTTTCCTGTGCGGATGCCGGCGCGCGGGCCTGCGGCGGGGATTCCGTATGCCCGCCGCGGGCCCGCGTCCGCTCAGTTCCCCGCGACGTTCCGGACCGCGACCGCCACCGGCACGTTGCCCGAGATCAGCTCCAGGGTCAGGCCCGCCGTGCTCGGGGTGTCCAGCAGCTCGGCGAGGGCCGCCGCCACGTCGTCGCGGGGGACCGGGCCCCGGCCGGTGGAGGGGGCGAGCAGGACCAGGCCGGTGCCGGCGTCGTCGGTGAGCAGGCCGGGGCGGAGGATCGTCCAGTCGAGGCCGGGGCGCGCCCGTACGGCGTCGTCCGCCGCGCCCTTCGCCCGCAGGTACACGTCGAAGACCTCGTCGCCCGGGTGCGAGGCGTCGGCGCCCATGGCCGAGACCATGACGTAGCGCCGTACACCGGCGCGTTCGGCCGCGTCGGCGAAGAGCACCGCCGCCGCCCGGTCCACCGTGTCCTTGCGCCCGGCCCCGCTCTTCGGACCCGCGCCCGCCGCGAAGACCACGGCGTCGGCGCCCCTGAGTACCTCGGCCACCTCGTCCACGGAGGCCGATTCGAGGTCCAGCACGGCCGCTCGGGCGCCCACCGCCTCCAAGTCCCCGCGTTGACCCGGATCGCGGACGACGCCGACCGCCTCGTCCCCGCGCGCGGCGAGCAGTCGCTCCAGCCGCAGTGCGATCTGACCATGTCCACCTGCGATGACAATGCGCATGGTCACGACCGTACGCCGGAGCGGGCCCCGCCCGCCCGGAGCGCGCCCGGCCGGGACGGAGTTCAACCCGGGCCGGGCCCGGGACCGGGTCCCGGTCTGCCCTGGCGGGGCAGCCCGTACGGCTCCGGCAGCTCCGTGTCGCAGTACTCGCGCACCGCGCTCGTCCGGGCGACGATCCGCCCCCGGTGCACCACGATCCGGCTGTACGCGAGCGAGAGCACGCCCGCGAGTCCGTCGCCGCGCACGGCGAGGAGTTCGGCCGGGGCGCCCGCCTCCACCCGCACTTCGGGCAGCCCCATCACCTGCCGGGCGGTGCTCGCGACGGCGTCGTACGCGGTTCTGACGGGCAGTCCGTGCTGCGAGGCCAGCAGGTACGCCGCCTCCAGCGGGTCCCCGCGCCCGACCGGGTTCGCGGTGTCGCGCAACGCCCCGCTGCCCGCCGCCACGCTCACGCCGGCCGCCCTCAACAGGCGTACGGGGGCGGTGAGTCGGCGCTTCGTACCGGAGCAGCAGCCCTGGGGCAGGCAGACGACCGCCACACCGGCCGCGGCGAGTTGACGGGCCGCCTGCCGCGCGGTCTCCGGCGGCAGCCGCGAAAGGCCGCCGCAGGGGCCGATGGTGACCCGCGGGCCCTGCGGCGAAGGTCCCGGCTCCGCCCCCGGGCCGGTCGTGGGTCCCGCCCTCAGGTCGGCCGCCATCGCGGCGAACCGGGCCAGCCGGGCGGGGTCGGCCGCGTCCGTGTGCAGGTCCACCGGGAGCCTGTGCTCGGCGGCGACGGCGAGGGCCCGCTCCGCGTGCCCGTCCGGGTCGGGGTCGAGGTCCGGGCGCCCGCCGATCACGCCCGCGCCCATCGCGACGGCGTCCCTGAGCAGGGCCGTACCGTCCCCGCCGGAGGCTCCGGTGAGGCGCCGGGGGACCGCCACGGGCGTGAGGTCGGTCAGCCCGCGCAGCGCGTACCGGGCCTGCAGGACGGCCTCCAGGGGTGCGAGGCCCTGCGTGCCGCCGACCCGGACGTGGGTGCGCAGCGCGGTCGCGCCGTGGCCCAGCTGGAGCAGGGCGGCCTCGGTCGCGCGCCGGCGCAGGTCCTGGGGGCCGCGCGGATCGCCGTCGCAGTCGGAGGCGGTGAGGGCGGTGTCGCCGTGGGCGTGGGGTTCGGCGGGGGCGGGGAGCAGCAGGTAGCCGCGCAGGTCGACCCGGGCGCCCCTGGTGCCGAGGCTGCCGGGGTCCCCGACGGCCTCGATGCGCTCGCCCGTCACGCGTACGTCCACGGGGCGGCCGTCGGTGAGCCGTGCGCCGCACAGCAGGAGCGGTTCGGGGGCCGCGCCGGGGCCGTCCGCCGGGTCGTGGTCGGGCCGCCTCGGCCGGCTGTCGGGCATCGCGCTCCTGGGAGGGGTGGTGGTCTCGCCACTGAGGGATGGTGGTCCCGCCAGGCCCGGCGGCCGCCGGGACGGTGCCGGGGCGCCGCCGGAACGGCCGTTTTCAAGATCGAACCGGCCCGAGCCTAGGGCGGAGTCCGACCTGTCCCAGGGAGGAGCGAAATAGTCATACCGGTGAGGTGTGGCGGGACGCCCCGGACGGAGGGGTTCCGTGGGGCGGCCGTGGTTCCGCGCCCCGGGGTTCAGCCCCTGATCAGAGGCCTGACGGGGCCTCGCGGGCGCCTCCGGGAGGGCCCCCGAGGGGGGTCGCGGAAACGGATTTGGGGGATCGGCGGAGAACCGTGTAATGTCTTCCTCGCTCGCCCCAATAGCTCAGTCGGTAGAGCGTCTCCATGGTAAGGAGAAGGTCTGCGGTTCGATTCCGCATTGGGGCTCTGGTGATCGGGAAACCCCGCTTCGGCGGGGGGATCCTTTCATCAAAGCGGTGTAGCTCAGTCGGTAGAGCAAGCGGCTCATAATCGCTGTGTCACCGGTTCAAGTCCGGTCACCGCTACAAACGGTAGCCGATTGTGGGGTCGGTCCTTCGATCGGCTACTCTTTTATGCGTTCATCCGTCCATCCGTCCGTCTTAGGAGCACTCACGTGGCTGCCACCGACGTCCGCCCGAAGATCACGCTGGCCTGCGTGGAGTGCAAGGAGCGGAACTACATCACCAAGAAGAACCGGCGTAACAACCCGGACCGTCTTGAGATGAAGAAGCACTGCCCGCGCTGCAACTCGCACACTGCGCACCGCGAAACGCGCTGAAACAGGCTCGTACACGAGGCCGTCCCCACTGGGGGCGGCCTCGTGTCGTTGTATGGGGTCGTGGGTTGGTTCCATCGACTTCCCTCGACCCCTTTTTTCACTTCATCAGGAGGTAGCGAGCTCATGGCGCTCGACCAGTCCTTCGTGGGGCGGACCTATCCGCCCACCCCGGCGTACGAGGTCGGCCGGGAGAAGATCCGCGAGTTCGCCGAGGCGGTGGGTGACACCCATCCGGCGTACGTCGACGCGGAGGCGGCCCGTGCGCTCGGTCACCCGGACGTGATCGCGCCGCCCACCTTCGTCTTCTCCATCACGTTCAAGGCCGCCGGGCAGGTCGTCGAGGACCCGCAGCTGGGGCTCGACTACAGCCGGGTCGTGCACGGCGACCAGAAGTTCGCCTACACGCGCCCGGTGCGGGCGGGGGACCGGCTGACGGTCACCTCGACCATCGAGCGGATCAAGTCGATGGCCGGGAACGACATCCTGGACATCCGCGGTGAGGTCCACGACGAGTCCGGCGCACACGTCGTGACGGCCTGGACGAAGCTGGTGGCGCGAGCCGCCGAGGAGGCGTGATGTCGGCGAAGGTCGCTTACGAGTCGGTCGAGGTCGGTACGGAGCTGCCGTCCCGCTCCTTCCCGGTCACCCGGGCCTCGCTGGTGCGGTACGCGGGCGCGTCCGGCGACTTCAACCCGATCCACTGGAACGAGAAGTTCGCGGTCGAGGTCGGGCTCCCGGACGTCATCGCGCACGGCATGTTCACCATGGCCGAGGCGGTCCGGGTGGTCACGGACTGGGCCGGCGACCCGGGTGCGGTCGTCGAGTACGGCGTGCGCTTCACCAAGCCGGTGGTCGTGCCGAACGACGACAAGGGTGCGCTGATCGAGGTCAGCGGCAAGGTCGCCGCCAAGCTGGACGACAACCAGGTCCGGGTCGATCTGGTCGCCATGTGCGACGGCCAGAAGGTGCTGGGCATGTCCCGCGCCGTGGTCCGCCTCGCCTGAGCCCACCCCGTACGGGCCGCCGCCAGGCGCACGGAAAGGGGCATCCGCTTCGGCGGGTGCCCCTTCGGCGTGTCCCGGCTCACCCCTTGACGCAGTTAGTGATTGAGCAATAACTTACCTCCATGGTGAGAATGAGTGCGGACGAGCGGCGCGAGAGCGTCATCCACGCGGCGATCACCGCGTTCGCCCGCGGCGGGTACGACGGGACCTCCACGGAGACGATCGCGCGGGCCGTCGGTGTCTCGCAGCCGTATCTCTTCCGCCTGTTCCCCGGCAAGCAGGCGATGTTCCTCGCCGCCGCCGAACGCTGCCTCTCGGACACCATGAGCATCCTCGTGAAGGCGGGTGACGCCGAGGATCCCGCCCAGTGCATGGCCGCGGCGTACGGACGGCTGATCGCCGACGACCCCGACAAGCTGCTCATGCAGATGCAGACGTACGCGGCCGTCGCGGCGGCCGAGGCGTCCGGCGACCACGAGTTCGGCGACTCGGTGCGGGCCTGCTGGGAGCGGATGTGGGACGAGGTCCACCTCGCGCTCGGTGCCGACGGCGAGGAGACCAAGAACTACTTCGCCCACGGCATGCTCATCAACACCCTCACCTCGCTCGGCTTCCCGGCCGGCCACCGGGTCTGGTCGTGTTTCTGGGACACCGCCCGCCCGATGTCCGGCGGGGGCGAGAAAGCCGGGCCCGAGCCCCTCGGTCCCAGGCCCGTCCCGGGCTCCGGCTCCGGTCCGGTCCCCGACTGAGAACAGCGTCACCGGGCCCGCCGAACGCCGCGTTCGGAGGGTGCCCCGTTCTCTGCCCGCAGAAGTTAGTCATCAATAACTAATCGCTCATCATCAGGGGGGAACCATGCACCAGCCCACACCCACAGCCCTGCGCGGCGGAGCCGTCTGGGCTCTCGTCGTCACCAGCGTCGCCAGCTTCATGGCGGCGCTCGACAACCTCGTCGTGACCACGGCCCTGCCGTCCATCCGCGTGAGCCTCGGCGGCGGGCTGAAGGAGCTCGAATGGACGGTGAACGCCTACACGCTCACCTTCGCCGTCCTCCTGATGATGGGCGCGGCCCTGGGCGACCGGTTCGGCCGCCGCCGGCTCTTCCTCATCGGACTCTCCGTCTTCACCGGCGCCTCCGCCGCGGCGGCCCTCTCGCCCGGCATCGGCGAACTCATCGCCTTCCGGGCGGTCCAGGGCGTCGGCGCCGCGATCATGATGCCGCTCACCCTCACGCTGCTCACGGCCGCCGTCCCGGCCGCGCGCCGGGGCGCGGTGCTCGGCATCTACAGCGCGGTCACCGGCCTCGCCGTGGCGAGCGGCCCGCTGATCGGCGGCAGCATCACCGAGCACATCTCCTGGCAGTGGATCTTCTGGCTCAACGTGCCCGTGGGCCTCGTCCTGCTGCCGCTGGCCCGGCTGCGGCTGACGGAGTCGTACGCCCCCGACGCCCGGCTCGACGTCCCGGGCACCCTGCTGGTCAGCTCCGGCCTCTTCGGGATCGTGTACGCCCTCGTCAGCGCCAACTCCGATGGCTGGACCAGCGCGCCCGTCCTCACCGGTCTGATCGCCGGAAGCGCGCTCCTGGCCGGCTTCGTCGTCCACGGCTTCCGGGCGAAGCGCCCGATGCTCCCCATGCGGCTCTTCCGCAGCCGGGCCTTCTTCGGCATCAACATCGCGAGCCTGCTGATGTTCCTCGGGATGTTCGGCTCGATCTTCCTGCTCAGCCAGTTCCTGCAGAGCGCCCTCGGCTACTCGCCCACCGAGGCCGGACTCCGGATGCTGCCCTGGACCGGTATGCCGATCCTGGTCGCGCCGGTCGCCGGCTACCTCAGCGACCGGTTCGGCGGCCGCCCCATCGTCGTCACCGGCCTCGCGCTCCAGGCGGTGGGCCTCGCGCTCTTCGCCCGGGTGCTCAGCCCCGACGTCGCCTACACCGCCCAGCTGCCCGGCCTGATCATCGGTGGCGTCGGCATGGCGATGTACTTCGCCCCCGCCTCCGGACTCGTCATGTCGAGCGTCCGGCCCGGCGAGCAGGGCATCGCCTCCGGCGCCAACAACGCGCTGCGCGAGGTCGGCGGCGCCCTCGGGGTCGCCGTGCTGGCCTCCGTCTTCTCCGCGCGGGGCGGCTTCGGCTCCCCGCAGCAGTTCACCGACGGGACCGTGCCCGCGGTCTGGATCGGGGCCGGCGTGGTGGCGCTCGCCGCGCTGGTCGCCCTGCTGGTGCCGGGCCGCCGCACCGGCGCGCCGGTGCCGGAGGCCGAGTCCGCCACCCCGGCCGTCCGCGTCCCGGCCTGAGAGCCGTCCCGGTCGCCGTACGGGCCCCGGTCCCGCCGACCCCGACCGAGCGTCGGGGCGGGCGGGACCGGGGCCCGTACTCTGGTCCCGTGCAGGTACTCCACGACGCCCCCCTCGCCCCCCTGACCACCTTCCGGCTCGGCGGCCCGGCCACCCGGCTCGTCACCGCGACGACCGACGCCGAGGTGATCGCTGCCGTCCGCGAGGCCGACGACGCGGGCACCCCGCTGCTGATCGTCGGCGGCGGCTCCAACCTGGTCATCGGCGACAAGGGCTTCGACGGCACCGCCCTGCGCATCGCCACCACCGGCTTCGAGCTCACCGGCACCCGCCTCGAACTCGCGGCCGGCGAGGTCTGGACCGACGCCGTCGCCCGTACCGTCGAAGCCGGGCTCGCGGGCATCGAGTGCCTCGCCGGAATCCCCGGCTCCGCCGGTGCCACGCCGATCCAGAACGTGGGGGCGTACGGCCAGGAGGTCGCCGCCACCATCAGCGAGGTCGTCGCCTACGACCGGCGCTCGGGGGAGACGGTCACCCTCTCCAACGCCGCGTGCGGTTTCTCCTACCGGCACAGCACCTTCAAGCACCACCCCGGCCGGTACGTCGTCCTGCGCGTCCGCTTCGAGCTGGAGGACGCGGGAGGACTGTCGGCGCCCGTCAAGTACGCGGAGATGGCCCGCACCCTCGGCGTCGGGCCCGGCGACCGGGTCCCGGCCGCCGCCGCCCGGGAGACCGTCCTCGCGCTGCGCGCGGGCAAGGGCATGGTGCTGGACCCCGAGGACCACGACACCTGGTCCGCCGGCTCCTTCTTCACCAACCCGGAGCTCGACGAGCGGCAGTACGCGGAGCTCCTCGCCCGCGCCGCCGAACGCCTGGGCCCCGACACCGCCCCGCCCGCCTACCCGGCGGGGGACGGGCGGACCAAGACCTCGGCCGCCTGGCTGATCGACAAGGCCGGTTTCACCAAGGGGTACGGCACCGGCCCCGCCCGCATCTCCACCAAGCACACCCTCGCCCTCACCAACCGGGGCGAGGCCACCACCGAGGACCTGCTCGCCCTCGCCCGCGAGGTCGTGGCCGGGGTCCGCGAGGCGTTCGGCGTGACCCTCGTCAACGAACCGGTGACGGTCGGCGTCAGCCTCTGAGGAGGCCCCGCGAGCCGCTCAGGCGGCCGGAGCGGCCAGCCAGCCGTCGATCCCGTCCAGCAGCCCGCGCCGCACGTCCTCGGGTGCCACCGAGCCGCGCACCGACTGCCGGGCGAGTTCCGCCAGCTCCTCGTCGCTGAAGGCGTGGTGCTTGCGCACCAGGTCGTACTGGTCCGCCAGCCGGGCGCCGAAGAGCAGCGGGTCGTCCGCGCCGAGCGCCATCGGCACCCCCGCCTCGAACAGGGCCCGCAGCGGCACGTCGCCGGGCTTCTCGTAGACCCCCAGCGCCACGTTGGACGCCGGGCAGACCTCGCAGGTGATCCCGCGCTCCGCCAGCCTCCGCATCAGCCGGGGATCCTCGGCGGCCCGCACCCCGTGCCCGATCCGGTACGCGTCCAGGTCGTCCAGGCAGTCCCGGACGCTGGAGGGACCGGCCAGCTCACCGCCGTGCGGGGCGGCGATCAGCCCGCCCTCGCGGGCGATGGCGAAGGCCCGGTCGAAGTCCCGGGCCATGCCCCGGCGCTCGTCGTTGGAGAGCCCGAACCCGACGACCCCCCGGTCCGCGTACCGCACCGCGAGGCGGGCCAGCGTGCGGGCGTCCAGCGGGTGCTTCATCCGGTTCGCCGCGATCACCACCCGCATCCCCAGCCCGGTCTCCCGGGAGGCGCTGTCCACGGCGTCCAGGATGATCTCGATCGCCGGGATCAGCCCGCCGAGCAGCGGCGCGTACGAGGTGGGGTCGACCTGGATCTCCAGCCAGCCGGAACCGTCCGCGACGTCCTCCTGCGCGGTCTCCCGCACCAGGCGCTGGATGTCCTCCGGCTCCCGCAGGCAGGACCGGGCGATGTCGTAGAGCCGCTGGAAGCGGAACCAGCCCCGTTCGTCGGTCGCCCGCAGTTCGGGGGGTTCACCGCCGGTGAGGGCCTCGGGCAGGCGCACGCCGTACTTGTCGGCGAGTTCGAGCAGGGTGGTGGGCCGCATCGACCCCGTGAAGTGCAGGTGCAGGTGGGCCTTGGGCAACAGACGTACATCACGCTCCATTGGAAGATCCTGCCGCACCCGCGCCCCGGAGCGGAAGCCGCTTCCTCTTTCGAGGAGGGGGGCGAACAAAAAAGCGCCCCCGGACCGGGACATGAAGTCCGCGGCCCGGGGGCACCCTCCGGCGTTCGGCGCGAGGTCAGTCGCGCGCCTCGCCGAGCAGCTTCTGGACCCGCGAGACGCCCTCGACCAGGTCGTCGTCGCCCAGCGCGTAGGAGAGCCGGAGGTAACCCGGCGTACCGAAGGCCTCACCCGGTACGACGGCGACCTCGGCCTCGTCCAGGATGAGCGCCGCCAGCTCGACCGAGCTCGCCGGGCGCCGGCCGCGGATCTCCTTGCCGAGCAGGGCCTTCACCGAGGGGTACGCGTAGAACGCGCCCTCGGGCTCGGGGCAGAGGACCCCGTCGATCTCGTTGAGCATCCGCACGATCGTCCTGCGCCGGCGGTCGAAGGCGGTCCGCATCTCGGCGACCGCGTCCAGCGGCCCGGAGACGGCGGCCAGCGCCGCGGCCTGGGCGACGTTGGAGACGTTCGAGGTGGCGTGCGACTGGAGGTTGGTCGCGGCCTTCACGATGTCCTTCGGGCCGACGATCCACCCCACCCGCCAGCCGGTCATCGCGTACGTCTTGGCGACACCGTTGACCACGATGCACTTGTCCCGCAGCTCCGGCAGGAGCGCCGGCAGCGAGGTGAACTCGGCGTCGCCGTAGACGAGGTGCTCGTAGATCTCGTCGGTCAGCACCCACAGCCCGTGCTCGACGGCCCAGCGGCCGATCGCCTCGGCCTCGGCCTCGGTGTACACCGCGCCGGTCGGGTTGGACGGCGAGACGAACAGGACGACCTTCGTCCGCTCCGTCCGGGCGGCCTCCAACTGCTCGACGGTCACCTTGTACCCGGTGGTCTCGTCGGCCACCACGTCCACCGGCACACCGCCGGCCAGCCGGATCGACTCCGGGTAGGTGGTCCAGTACGGAGCCGGGACGATGACCTCGTCGCCCGGGTCGAGGACCGCGGCGAAGGCCTCGTAGATGGCCTGCTTGCCGCCGTTGGTCACCAGGACCTGCGAGGCGTCGACCTCGTAGCCGGAGTCGCGCAGCGTCTTCGCCGCGATCGCCGCCTTGAGCTCCGGCAGCCCGCCCGCCGGGGTGTAGCGGTGGTACTTGGGGTTGCGGCACGCCTCGATCGCGGCCTCGACGATGTAGTCGGGCGTCGGGAAGTCGGGCTCACCGGCACCGAACCCGATCACCGGACGGCCGGCGGCCTTGAGTGCCTTCGCCTTGGCGTCGACGGCGAGGGTGGCGGACTCGGAGATCGCGCCGACGCGGACGGAGACCCGGCGTTCGGACGGAGAAGTTGCAGCGCTCATGCCCCCATGGTGCCTGACCGGGACCCCCCTCGGCGCGGCAGTTCCAGCGGCTGGACAGGGCCCCGCAGGCCCTCGTACGGGCCCTGGTCAGGGCCGGAAGGAGGCCCCGGGGAAGCCCCGGGACACGCCCCGCGGACCCCCGTCAGGATGGCCCGCTCAACTTCTGTTCGACGCGGAGCCCATGAACACGTACACTCACCTGTCGTTGGCCTTCACCAGCCGCACCGGAATGACTTCCTGGTCACCAGGGGACATGCGGTAGGTTGGGGAAACCACAAAGGGTCGTAGCTCAATTGGTAGAGCACTGGTCTCCAAAACCAGCGGTTGGGGGTTCAAGTCCCTCCGGCCCTGCTACACACTCCTTCGCCAGGATGTGTGCGCATGTACGTACTTCATTGCACAGCCGTGCGGCTCCACCGGGCGCGGCACGGCCACGACCCGGAATCAGGTGAGTAGCGTGACGGACGCCGTGGGCTCCATCGACATGCCTGATGCTGAGGATGAAGCGCCCGAGTCGAAGAAGGCTCGGAAGGGCGGCAAGCGCGGCAAGAAGGGCCCGTTCGGCCGTCTCGCGCTCTTCTACCGTCAGATCATCGCCGAGCTGCGCAAGGTCGTCTGGCCCACGCGCAAGCAGCTGAGCACGTACACCACCGTGGTGATTGTGTTCGTAGTCGTCATGATTGGTCTCGTTACCGTGATTGACTTCGGATTCCAGCGGGTCATCAAGTACGTCTTCGGCTGATCCCGCGGAGGGCGCCTCACCGGCGCCCCTTTCGCATGTTCCACCCATTTGTATCCAGGAAGAAGCAGCCATCGTGTCTGACCCGAACCTGAACGACGCCGCCGAGTCCGGGACGGACGCCTTCGAGTCCGCCGAGGACCAGCACGACATCGTTGAGGCCTCGGAGTCCGAGTCCTCCGAGTCCTCGGACCAGGTCGAAGCTGCTGACGAGAGCGCTGAAGCCGAGCTCGACGCCGACGAGACCGACGACGCCGACGAGGCGCTCGCCGCAGAGTCCGACGACGAGCCCGCCGGGGACGACGCCGACGAGGAGTCCGAGGAGGCCGCCGAGCCGGCCGCCCCCGTCGACCCCGTCGCCGCCCTGCGCGAGGAACTCCGCACCCTGCCCGGCGAGTGGTACGTCATCCACACGTACGCCGGGTACGAGAAGCGCGTGAAGGCCAACCTGGAGCAGCGCGCCGTCTCGCTCAACGTCGAGGAGTTCGTCTACCAGGCGGAAGTCCCCGAGGAAGAGATCGTCCAGATCAAGAACGGCGAGCGCAAGAACGTCCGCCAGAACAAGCTCCCGGGCTACGTCCTGGTGCGCATGGACCTGACGAACGAGTCCTGGGGCGTCGTCCGCAACACGCCCGGCGTCACCGGCTTCGTGGGCAACGCCTACGACCCGTACCCGCTGACCCTGGACGAGATCGTCAAGATGCTCGCCCCCGAGGCCGAGGAGAAGGCCGCCCGCGAGGCCGCGGAGGCCGCGGGCAAGCCGGCTCCGGCCCGTCGGGTCGAGGTCCAGGTGCTCGACTTCGAGGTGGGCGACTCGGTCACCGTCACCGACGGCCCGTTCGCGACGCTGCAGGCGACGATCAACGAGATCAACGCCGACTCGAAGAAGGTCAAGGGTCTCGTCGAGATCTTCGGCCGTGAGACCCCGGTCGAGCTCAGCTTCGACCAGATCCAGAAGAACTGACGGTTTCCGTCTCCTTTCTGGACACATGCCTACCGAGCAGGTCAGACAGGCTTCGCAGCCGGTCTGACCTGCTCGGTTTTTGGTTGCGCAGCTATACCCGTTATCGTTGTGCGGTATGCCTCCGTCCGGATGACCGGAATGGCGGCGAAACACTCTCACTAGGACCCGGAGAGAGCAATGCCTCCCAAGAAGAAGAAGATCACGGGGCTTATCAAGCTCCAGATCAACGCCGGTGCCGCCAACCCGGCCCCGCCGGTCGGCCCCGCGCTGGGTCAGCACGGCGTCAACATCATGGAGTTCTGCAAGGCCTACAACGCCGCGACCGAGTCGCAGCGTGGCATGGTCGTGCCGGTGGAGATCACGGTCTACGACGACCGTTCCTTCACCTTCATCACCAAGACTCCGCCGGCCGCCAAGCTGATCCTCAAGGCCGCTGGTGTGGACAAGGGCTCCGGCGAGCCGCACAAGACCAAGGTCGCCAAGCTGACGGCTGCCCAGGTCCGCGAGATCGCCACGACCAAGCTCCCCGACCTGAACGCCAACGACCTCGACGCCGCGTCGAAGATCATCGCTGGCACCGCCCGTTCCATGGGCATCACGGTCGAAGGCTGAGTCCAGCCTTCCAGGCCTCAAGTGGTAGGACCAGGCGCTGGTCCGCACCACGACTCCACACTCTGAACACACAGGAGCAGCAGTGAAGCGCAGCAAGAACCTCCGCGCTGCGGACGCGAAGATCGACCGGGAGCGCGTCTACGCCCCGCTCGAGGCCGTCCGTCTCGCCAAGGAGACCGCGACCACCAAGTTCGACGGCACCGTCGAGGTCGCCTTCCGCCTGGGCGTTGACCCTCGCAAGGCCGACCAGATGGTCCGTGGCACCGTGAACCTCCCGCACGGCACCGGCAAGACCGCCCGGGTCCTGGTCTTCGCGACCGGTGACCGTGCTGCGGCCGCGGAAGCCGCGGGCGCCGACATCGTCGGCTCCGACGAGCTCATCGACGAGGTCGCGAAGGGCCGCCTGGACTTCGACGCCGTCGTCGCCACCCCGGACCTCATGGGCAAGGTCGGCCGCCTCGGCCGCGTGCTCGGTCCGCGTGGTCTGATGCCGAACCCGAAGACCGGCACCGTCACCCCCGATGTCGTCAAGGCTGTCAACGACATCAAGGGCGGCAAGATCGAGTTCCGCGTCGACAAGCACTCGAACCTGCACTTCATCATCGGCAAGGTCTCCTTCGACGAGACGAAGCTGGTCGAGAACTACGCCGCCGCGCTGGAGGAGATCCTCCGTCTGAAGCCGTCGGCCGCCAAGGGCCGCTACATCAAGAAGGCCGCGCTGGCCACCACGATGGGCCCCGGCATCCCGCTGGACTCGAACCGCACCCGTAACCTCCTCGTCGAGGAGGACCCGGCCTCCGTCTGAGCCTCCGTGCTCACCGGGTAGCCGCGTCACGCGTGTAGATGGGCCCTGCAACCATGTGGTTGCGGGGCCCGTCTTCGTATCCGGAGCGGTCCGGCTGGACGGGGCCGCATCGGTCGCTGTCAGCCCCCTGTGCAAGGGTGGGACGACAGTACGTACGAGGGGTGGGGCAGTGATGACGAGCAGGACACTGCGGCGCGTGTGCGCGTCGGTCGTGACAGTGGTGGCGCTGTCTTCGGTGGCGGCGTGCGGGGGGTCGGACGACGCCGCGGGTTCCGCCGGCAAGA
The DNA here is from genome assembly GCF_035953295.1 of Streptomyces sp. NBC_01335. Classification (GTDB taxonomy): domain Bacteria; phylum Actinomycetota; class Actinomycetes; order Streptomycetales; family Streptomycetaceae; genus Streptomyces. Next base: position 3,158,289 of record NZ_CP108370.1, on the reverse strand, counting down.
ACGGCGACAAGAGCCCGGCCGGTGCCGTGGCCGCCGTGTCGCCGATCGCCGCGCTCAAGCGGGTGCAGCAGAAGAGCGACGGCGTCGCGTCCGCCAAGGTGGAGAGCACCGTCGACATGGGCACCACCATGTCGATGGAGATGTCCGGGACCATGGACTGGTCGAACGGCATGACCGGGGACGTCTCCGTCCGGTACACCGGCGGCTCCATGGGATCGGCCATGGCGAAGATGGGCGAGGACGGCTCGGTCCGGACCTTGTACCTCAAGGACGCCTACTACATGAACATGGGCGACTCCTTCGCCGCCGCCCTCGGCGGCAAGCACTGGGTCCGGTACGCCTACGCCGATCTCGCCGCGCTCACCGGCGCCTCCGGCGAGGCGCTGCAGAGCCAGGTGCAGAACACCACGCCGCTGGAAGCCGTGAAGACGCTGCTGGCCGCCGGTGACGTCAAGAAGGTCGGCGTGGAGGACGTCCGGGGAGTTTCCGCCACGCACTACTCCGGAGTCGTCGACGCGGCCGCGATCACCGCGAAGGTCGGCGCCCTCGACGCCCAGAAGACCGCGGAGCTCAGGGAGCAGCTCGACAAGGCCGGCATCACCACGGAGACGATCGACCTGTGGGTCGACAAGAACGACCTGCCGGTCAAGAAGACCGAGCGGGCCGAGAGCGCCACCGGCGACGTGAACACCACCGTCTTCTACAGCGGGTACGGCACCCCGGTGAGCGTCCAGGCGCCCGCGGCGGGGGACACGGTGGACTTCAAGGAGGTCGCGGGACAGGCCTCGACCTCCGCTTCCTGACCCCTTCTCGACGCCTTCCAGTGGCCCGCGGGGTGCGGGCGTAAACCTCCCGCACCCTGCGGATTCCGGACGGATTTGCCCCGCGCGGTCCCGGTCGCGTACGCTCCTTGAGAAGCCAAAGACCGCTGGTCGTTGGTGTGCCTTCGTCAGAAGGGACATCGACCGAAGGTTCCGTACAGACGGACGACCTGCGCAGGTGACTGTGGAACTGCTCCCGGACTCGTGCCGGTCGAGCCGCGCCCTGGCACTTGTGCTGGGGCGTTTCGTCTTTCCCGGCCCCTTCTGAGCGGTCCTCATCACCCGGAAGGAGGCCGACGCTCATGGCAAGGCCCGACAAGGCTGCCGCGGTAGCCGAGCTCGCGGACCAGTTCCGCAGCTCGAACGCCGCCGTGCTGACCGAGTACCGGGGTCTCACCGTGGCCCAGCTCAAGCAGCTGCGCCGTTCGCTCGGTGAGAACGCCCAGTACGCCGTGGTGAAGAACACGCTGACCAAGATCGCGGCCAACGAGGCCGGGATCGACACGCTGGACGACCTGTTCGCAGGCCCGACGGCGGTTGCCTTCGTCACCGGTGACCCGGTGGAGTCGGCGAAGGGTCTTCGTGACTTCGCCAAGGACAACCCGAACCTCATCATCAAGGGCGGTGTCCTTGACGGCAAGGCGCTGTCCGCCGATGAGATCAAGAAGCTCGCGGACCTCGAGTCCCGCGAGGTTCTGCTCGCCAAGCTGGCAGGTGCACTGAAGGGCAAGCAGTCTCAGGCTGCGGCGCTCTTCCAGGCGCTCCCCTCGAAGTTCGTCCGCACCGCGGAAGCTCTTCGTGCCAAGAAGGAAGAGCAGGGCGGTGCCGGTACGCCGGCGCCCGCCGAGGCTGCCGAGTAACCACTCAGCGGTCCAGCGGGCCCTTCGTACGCCCGCCGACATATACATCCGGCACCTGCCGACTTAGTGGAAGGACGCCATCATGGCGAAGCTGTCCCAGGAAGAGCTGCTCGAGCAGTTCGAGACCCTGACCCTCATCGAGCTGGCCGAGTTCGTCAAGGCGTTCGAGGAGAAGTTCGACGTCACGGCCGCCGCCCCGGTCGCCGTTGCCGCCGCCGGTGGCGCCGGTGTCGCCGCTGAGGCCGTCGAGGAGCAGGACGAGTTCGACGTCATCCTCACCGCCGCCGGTGACAAGAAGATCCAGGTCATCAAGGTCGTGCGTGAGCTGACCTCCCTCGGCCTGAAGGAGGCCAAGGACCTCGTCGACGGCGCCCCGAAGCCCGTCCTCGAGAAGGTCGCCAAGGAGGCCGCTGACAAGGCCGCCGAGTCCCTCAAGGGCGCCGGCGCGTCCGTCGAGGTCAAGTGACCTCACGAGTCTTCTGACTCTCCTGTGACGCCCCTGCCGTGAGGCGGGGTCCGTCGCGAACGCGAAGGGCGATCACCCGACCGGGTGGTCGCCCTTTGGCGTGCCCGAGCAGGCTGCCTTGCTCTTCCGTCGGTGGGTAGTAGGGTGATCATCGCCGTACGCCTCCTGAGGGCGTCGGAGAGGGCCTCCGAGCCGCGGACGCGGCCGCAGGGGGTGCGTGCGGGCCGGGGGGCCTTGACGAACCGCACGCGGCGCGCAATTCTCAGGACGCGTCTTCATCTCGGTCCGCATCCGAGGCATGGATCGAGAACGAAGCGGGAAGTAAAGAAGCGCGCGGCACACGCCGCGCGAGGGCTGAAAAGGTGTTGAGAACAGCTGTTGACAGCGACGCGGGTCTCTGAGAACCCCGACTGGACATCAGTGTGCCGCTTGGCTACACTGTCCCTTTGCGCTGCCTGTTAGCTGCCTCCTGCCCGTCACCAGGGGCATGCCCACGCTTGAGCATCGATGACAGATCTCCCTGAACGGGGATGTCCGTCCTCGTGTCGGCATGGGACCGGTACGCGCGTAGTGAGTCCGAGCCCTCGGAAGGACCCCCTCTTGGCCGCCTCGCGCAACGCCTCGACCGCGAATACGAACAACGGTGCCAGCACCGCCCCGCTGCGCATCTCCTTTGCAAAGATCAAGGAGCCCCTCGAGGTTCCGAACCTCCTCGCGCTGCAGACCGAGAGCTTTGACTGGCTCCTCGGCAACGCCGCCTGGAAGGCTCGCGTCGAGGCTGCTCTGGACAGTGGACAAGACGTCCCCACCAAGTCCGGCCTGGAGGAAATCTTCGAGGAGATCTCCCCGATCGAGGACTTCTCCGGGTCGATGTCGCTCACGTTCCGCGACCACCGATTCGAACCCCCGAAGAACTCGATCGACGAGTGCAAGGAGCGCGACTTCACGTTCGCCGCCCCGCTCTTCGTCACCGCCGAATTCACCAACAACGAGACCGGCGAGATCAAGTCCCAGACGGTCTTCATGGGCGACTTCCCGCTCATGACCAACAAGGGCACCTTCGTCATCAACGGCACCGAGCGTGTCGTGGTGTCGCAGCTCGTCCGTTCCCCCGGCGTCTACTTCGATTCCTCGATCGACAAGACGTCCGACAAGGACATCTACTCCGCCAAGATCATCCCCTCCCGGGGTGCCTGGCTGGAGATGGAGATCGACAAGCGCGACATGGTCGGTGTCCGCATCGACCGCAAGCGCAAGCAGTCGGTCACCGTCCTCCTGAAGGCTCTCGGCTGGACGACCGAGCAGATCCTGGAGGAGTTCGGCGAGTACGAGTCGATGCGCGCCACCCTGGAGAAGGACCACACCCAGGGCCAGGACGACGCGCTGCTCGACATCTACCGCAAGCTCCGCCCGGGCGAGCCGCCGACCCGCGAGGCCGCTCAGACGCTGCTCGAGAACCTCTACTTCAACCCGAAGCGCTACGACCTCGCGAAGGTCGGCCGCTACAAGGTGAACAAGAAGCTCGGCGCCGACGAGCCGCTGGACGCCGGCGTCCTCACCACCGACGACGTCATCGCGACCATCAAGTACCTGGTCAAGCTGCACGCCGGTGAGACCGAGACGGTCGGCGAGTCCGGACGTTCGATCGTCGTCGAGACCGACGACATCGACCACTTCGGCAACCGCCGCCTGCGCAACGTCGGCGAGCTGATCCAGAACCAGGTCCGTACGGGTCTCGCCCGTATGGAGCGCGTCGTGCGTGAGCGCATGACGACCCAGGACGTCGAGGCGATCACGCCGCAGACCCTGATCAACATCCGGCCGGTCGTCGCCTCCATCAAGGAGTTCTTCGGCACCAGCCAGCTGTCGCAGTTCATGGACCAGAACAACCCGCTGTCGGGTCTCACCCACAAGCGCCGCCTGTCGGCACTTGGCCCGGGTGGTCTCTCCCGTGAGCGGGCCGGCTTCGAGGTCCGAGACGTGCACCCGTCCCACTACGGACGCATGTGCCCGATCGAGACCCCTGAAGGCCCGAACATCGGTCTGATCGGTTCGCTCGCCTCGTACGGCCGCGTCAACGCGTTCGGCTTCATCGAGACGCCGTACCGCAAGGTCACCGACGGCCAGGTCACCGACGAGGTCGACTACATCACGGCCGACGAGGAGGACCGCTACGTCATCGCCCAGGCGAACGCGACCCTCTCCGACGAGCTGCGCTTCACCGAGCCCCGCGTCCTGGTCCGCCGCCGCGGCGGTGAGGTCGACTACGTGCCGCCGGCCGAGGTCGACTACATGGACGTCTCGCCGCGCCAGATGGTGTCCGTCGCCACCGCGATGATCCCCTTCCTGGAGCACGACGACGCCAACCGTGCCCTCATGGGCGCGAACATGATGCGTCAGGCCGTCCCGCTCATCAAGAGCGAGGCGCCCCTCGTCGGCACCGGCATGGAGTACCGCTGCGCCACCGACGCCGGTGACGTGCTGAAGGCCGAGAAGGACGGTGTGGTCCAGGAGGTCTCCGCGGACTACATCACCGTCACGAACGACGACGGCACGTACACCACGTACCGCATCGCCAAGTTCATGCGCTCCAACCAGGGCACCTCGGTCAACCAGAAGGTCGTCGTCTCCGAGGGCGACCGGGTCATCGCCGACCAGGTGCTCGCCGACGGACCGGCCACCGAGAACGGTGAGATGGCCCTGGGCAAGAACCTGCTCGTGGCGTTCATGCCGTGGGAGGGTCACAACTACGAGGACGCGATCATCCTGTCGCAGCGCCTCGTGCAGGACGACGTCCTCTCCTCGATCCACATCGAGGAGCACGAGGTCGACGCCCGTGACACCAAGCTCGGCCCGGAGGAGATCACCCGGGACATCCCGAACGTCTCCGAGGAGGTCCTCGCCGACCTCGACGAGCGCGGCATCATCCGTATCGGTGCCGAGGTCGTCGCCGGCGACATCCTCGTCGGCAAGGTCACGCCCAAGGGCGAGACCGAGCTGACCCCCGAGGAGCGCCTGCTCCGCGCGATCTTCGGTGAGAAGGCGCGCGAGGTGCGCGACACCTCGCTGAAGGTGCCGCACGGTGAGATCGGCAAGGTCATCGGCGTCCGCGTCTTCGACCGCGAAGAGGGCGACGAGCTGCCGCCGGGCGTGAACCAGCTGGTCCGCGTCTACGTCGCGCAGAAGCGCAAGATCACCGACGGTGACAAGCTCGCCGGCCGTCACGGCAACAAGGGCGTCATCTCGAAGATCCTGCCGATCGAGGACATGCCGTTCCTGGAGGACGGCACCCCGGTCGACATCATCCTCAACCCGCTGGGTGTTCCGTCCCGAATGAACCCGGGACAGGTCCTGGAGATCCACCTCGGCTGGCTCGCCAGCCGCGGCTGGGACGTCTCCGGCCTCGGTGACGAGTGGGCCCAGCGGCTCCAGGCCATCGGCGCCGACCAGGTCGCGCCCGGCACCAACGTCGCCACGCCCGTCTTCGACGGTGCGCGCGAGGACGAGATCAGCGGCCTGTTCAACGCCACGATCCCGAACCGCGACGGCGACCGCCTGGTCCAGCCCTCCGGAAAGGCCAACCTGTTCGACGGCCGCTCCGGTGAGCCGTTCCCGGACCCGGTCTCGGTCGGGTACATGTACATCCTCAAGCTGCACCACCTGGTCGACGACAAGCTCCACGCTCGTTCGACCGGCCCGTACTCCATGATCACCCAGCAGCCGCTCGGTGGTAAGGCTCAGTTCGGTGGTCAGCGCTTCGGAGAGATGGAGGTGTGGGCCCTTGAGGCTTACGGCGCCGCATACGCCCTCCAGGAGCTGCTGACGATCAAGTCCGACGACGTGACCGGCCGCGTGAAGGTCTACGAGGCCATCGTCAAGGGCGAGAACATCCCTGAGCCGGGCATCCCTGAGTCCTTCAAGGTGCTCATCAAGGAAATGCAGTCGCTCTGCCTCAACGTGGAGGTGCTGTCCTCGGACGGCATGTCCATCGAGATGCGCGACACGGACGAGGACGTCTTCCGCGCGGCGGAGGAACTCGGTATCGACCTGTCCCGGCGCGAGCCGAGCAGCGTCGAAGAGGTCTGACGGGTAGGCCGGCCGGATCCACGTGATCCGGCCGGCCCTCCCGGGACCCGTTCAGACCATTGCTGAAGTGCCCCATCTCCACGCTTCACGGCGAGGGGCTCGAACCCCCGAAAGAGGGATTGACGACAAGTGCTCGACGTCAACTTCTTCGACGAGCTGCGGATCGGCCTTGCCACCGCGGACGACATCCGGACCTGGTCCCACGGCGAAGTGAAGAAGCCGGAGACCATCAACTACCGCACGCTCAAGCCCGAAAAGGACGGACTCTTCTGCGAGAAGATCTTCGGTCCGACCCGGGACTGGGAGTGCTACTGCGGCAAGTACAAGCGTGTCCGCTTCAAGGGCATCATCTGTGAGCGCTGTGGCGTCGAGGTCACGCGCGCCAAGGTGCGCCGTGAGCGCATGGGCCACATCGAGCTTGCCGCTCCCGTCACCCACATCTGGTACTTCAAGGGCGTCCCGTCGCGCCTCGGATACCTGCTGGACCTCGCGCCGAAGGACCTCGAGAAGGTCATCTACTTCGCCGCGTACATGATCACGTTCGTCGACGAGGAGCGCCGCACCCGCGACCTCCCGTCGCTGGAGGCCCACGTCTCCGTCGAGCGTCAGCAGGTCGAGAACCGCCGCGACTCCGACCTGGAGAACCGCGCCAAGAAGCTCGAGACCGACCTGGCCGAGCTCGAGGCCGAGGGTGCCAAGGCCGACGTGCGCCGCAAGGTGCGCGAAGGCGCCGAGCGTGAGATGAAGCAGCTGCGCGACCGTGCGCAGCGCGAGATCGACCGTCTCGACGAGGTGTGGAGCCGCTTCAAGAACCTCAAGGTCCAGGACCTCGAGGGCGACGAGCTGCTCTACCGCGAGCTGCGTGACCGCTTCGGCACGTACTTCGACGGCTGCATGGGCGCCGCCGCGCTGCAGAAGCGCCTGGAGTCCTTCGATCTCGAGGAGGAGGCCGAGCGCCTCCGCGAGATCATCCGTTCCGGCAAGGGCCAGAAGAAGACCCGTGCGCTCAAGCGCCTCAAGGTCGTCTCCGCGTTCCTGCAGACCAGCAACAAGCCCAAGGGCATGGTGCTCGACTGCGTGCCGGTCATCCCGCCGGACCTGCGTCCGATGGTGCAGCTGGACGGTGGCCGCTTCGCGACCTCCGACCTGAACGACCTGTACCGCCGCGTGATCAACCGCAACAACCGCCTGAAGCGCCTTCTCGACCTCGGTGCCCCCGAGATCATCGTGAACAACGAGAAGCGCATGCTCCAGGAGGCCGTCGACGCGCTGTTCGACAACGGCCGTCGTGGTCGCCCGGTCACGGGCCCCGGCAACCGTCCGCTGAAGTCCCTGAGCGACATGCTCAAGGGCAAGCAGGGTCGATTCCGTCAGAACCTCCTCGGCAAGCGCGTGGACTACTCCGCGCGTTCCGTGATCGTCGTCGGCCCGCAGCTCAAGCTGCACCAGTGCGGTCTGCCGAAGGCCATGGCGCTGGAGCTCTTCAAGCCGTTCGTGATGAAGCGCCTGGTGGACCTGAACCACGCGCAGAACATCAAGTCGGCGAAGCGCATGGTCGAGCGTGGCCGCACCGTCGTGTACGACGTCCTCGAAGAGGTCATCGCCGAGCACCCGGTGCTGCTGAACCGTGCGCCCACCCTGCACCGCCTCGGCATCCAGGCCTTCGAGCCCCAGCTGGTCGAGGGCAAGGCCATCCAGATCCACCCGCTCGTCTGCACCGCGTTCAACGCGGACTTCGACGGTGACCAGATGGCCGTGCACCTGCCGCTCTCCGCGGAGGCGCAGGCCGAGGCCCGCATCCTGATGCTGTCCTCGAACAACATCCTGAAGCCGGCCGACGGTCGCCCCGTCACCATGCCGACCCAGGACATGGTGCTGGGTCTCTTCTTCCTCACCACGGACGAAGAGGGCCGCAACGTCAAGGGCACGGACCGTGCGTTCGGCTCCACGGCCGAGGCCACCATGGCCTTCGACGCCCGCGAGCTGTCGCTCCAGGCGAAGGTCGACATCCGCTTCCCGGTGGGCACCATCCCGCCGCGTGGCTGGGTGCCGCCGGTCGCCGAGGAGGGCGAGCCCGAGTACCAGCCGGGTGACACCTTCCGTCTGCGTACGAGCCTGGGCCGCGCGCTCTTCAACGAGCTGCTGCCCGAGGACTACCCGTTCGTCGACTACTCGGTGGGCAAGAAGCAGCTCTCCGAGATCGTCAACGACCTGGCCGAGCGCTACCCCAAGGTCATCGTGGCGGCGACGCTCGACAACCTGAAGGCGGCCGGTTTCCACTGGGCGACCCGCTCCGGTGTGACCGTCGCGGTCTCCGACATCGTCGTGCCCGAGGCCAAGAAGGCCATCGTGCGCGGCTACGAGGAGCAGGACGAGAAGGTCCAGAAGCAGTACGAGCGTGGTCTGATCACCAAGGACGAGCGCACGCAGGAGCTCATCGCGATCTGGACCAAGGCGACCAACGAGGTTGCCGAGGCGATGAACGCGAACTTCCCCAAGGTGAACCCCATCTTCATGATGGTTGACTCGGGTGCCCGAGGAAACATGATGCAGATGCGTCAGATCGCCGGTATGCGTGGTCTGGTGTCGAACGCCAAGAACGAGACGATCCCGCGTCCCATCAAGGCCTCGTTCCGTGAGGGCCTGACCGTCCTCGAGTACTTCATCTCCACGCACGGTGCCCGTAAGGGTCTGGCCGACACCGCCCTGCGTACCGCCGACTCGGGTTACCTGACCCGTCGTCTGGTGGACGTCTCGCAGGACGTGATCATCCGCGAGGAGGACTGCGGCACCGACCGCGGCCTCAAGCTGAAGATCGCGGTCAAGGGCGAGGACGGTGTCCTGCGCAAGACGGACGACGTCGAGACCTCGGTGTACGCCCGCATGCTGGCCGAGGACGTCGTCATCGACGGCAAGGTCATCGCGCCGGCCAACGTGGACCTCGGTGACGTGCTCATCGACGCCCTCGTGAACGCGGGTGTCGAGGAGGTCAAGACCCGTTCGGTCCTGACCTGTGAGTCCGCGGTCGGCACCTGTGCCTTCTGCTACGGACGCTCGCTCGCCACCGGCAAGCTGGTCGACATCGGTGAGGCGGTCGGCATCATCGCCGCCCAGTCCATCGGTGAGCCCGGTACCCAGCTGACGATGCGTACCTTCCACACCGGTGGTGTGGCCGGTGACGACATCACCCAGGGTCTGCCCCGTGTCGTCGAGCTCTTCGAAGCCCGTACGCCGAAGGGTGTCGCTCCGATCTCCGAGGCCGCAGGCCGCATCCGGATCGAAGAGACCGAGAAGACCAAGAAGATCATCGTCACGCCGGACGACGGAAGCGAGGAGACTCCCTTCCCGATCTCCAAGCGCGCCAAGGTGCTCGTCCGCGAGGGCGACCACGTGGAGGTCGGCCAGAAGCTGACCTTCGGTGCGACCAACCCGCACGACGTGCTGCGCATCCTCGGCCAGCGTGCGGTCCAGGTCCACCTGGTCGGCGAAGTCCAGAAGGTCTACAACTCGCAGGGCGTGTCGATCCACGACAAGCACATCGAGATCATCATCCGGCAGATGCTCCGCCGCGTGACGATCATCGAGTCCGGCGACGCGGAGCTCCTGCCGGGCGAGCTCGTCGAGCGCTCGAAGTTCGAGACCGAGAACCGTCGTGTGGTCACCGAGGGCGGACACCCCGCCTCCGGCCGTCCGCAGCTGATGGGTATCACCAAGGCCTCGCTCGCCACCGAGTCGTGGCTGTCGGCGGCGTCCTTCCAGGAGACGACCAGGGTCCTGACCGACGCGGCGATCAACGCCAAGTCGGACTCCCTGATCGGCCTCAAGGAGAACGTCATCATCGGTAAGCTCATCCCGGCCGGTACGGGCCTCGCCCGCTACCGCAACATCCGGGTCGAGCCGACCGAGGAAGCCAAGGCCGCGATGTACTCGGCCGTCGGCTACGACGACATCGACTACTCGCCGTTCGGCACGGGCTCCGGCCAGGCCGTTCCGCTGGAGGACTACGACTACGGTCCGTACAACCAGTAAGCGAGTCGCCTGATCGACCAACCGCAGGGCGGTCACCCCGTTGGGGGTGGCCGCCCTGCGGCGTTTCCGCGCCGGGGATTTTCGTGAGTGGCCCACGTCGCGTCCTCCGCGTCGGTAGAGTCCGGCGCCCGCAGGCGATGGCCGGTGTGCGGGGGGACGGGGCGGGGACATGGAGACGACGCGGGTCTTCTTCGGCGTGGCAGCGGCGCTGACAACACCTTGGGGGTCCGGCTGGCACCGTACGAGACCGGGCGCCACGGTGCTGTTCGCGGGCCTTTACGGCGCCTACGGGATAGCTCCGTACGTGGCGGACGGGCGTGCCTGGTCCGCGTGGGCCGTGGCCGTGCTGATGGCCGTCGGGTCGGTCCTGCTCCTGAGAGAGGCGTCGGCGCCGGCGCTCGGGTTCTCCCTGTCGCTGCCGCTGGCCACGGGGCCGTCGGCAGCGACCCGCCGCTCGGGGCTGGCTCTGTTGTCCCTCGCGGTGCTCATGGGTCTGTGGACGGCGGGCGGGAGGACGAAGGCCCTCAGCCTCGAGTTCGTCCTCAGCGACCGGGTGGCCGTCTTCCTCTCGGCGTTGCTGCTCGCCGTGTTCGGCGGCGGAGTGCTGGCGGCCATGGCCACCGCCTCGGTCCGGGCCGAGGTGGACGCCCTGCCCCCGGGTCCGGCCAAGGACCGGGCGCTCGAATTCATGAGTGGCAGCCGGATGATCGGTCTGCTGGAGCGCGGGCTCCTCTTCGCCTTCATCGGCGCCGGCCAACCGGAGGCGGCCGCGCTGGTGCTCGCAGCCAAATCGCTGGCACGGGTCCCTACGAACGATCACGGCAAGCACGCCTCGGAGTATTTCCTCATCGGTACGCTGGCGAGTGTCATCGCTGCGCTCGCGATGGGCATGGCCGCTCGGTCAGCAGTGGGACTGCCCACCTTCTAGGAAGAGGCACCGTGAACCTGCCCGAGCACCCGATCGTGAGGAAACTCATGTCTCTGCGCCTGGCGAGTGGTGACTACGTGATCGCGGGCAGCGGACCTCTGCTCGCGCATGGGCTGCGACAGACCGTGGGGGACCTGGACATCGTCGCCAGGGGCGACGCGTGGAAGGCGGCCACGAAGCTCTCCGCGCCGGTGCGCGCCCCCTCGGGGCACGGCTCGATGGTGGTGCTCTTCGGCGGTGACCTCGAGGTCTTCGACTCCTGGCTGCCGGGCACGGTGGGCGCGGACGCGCTCATCGACGGGGCGGAGTGGATCGAGGAGCTGCCGTTCTGCCCTCTGGACGTGGTCCTCGAGTGGAAGGAGCGGTCCTCCCGCGTGAAGGACCGGGAGGACGCGCTGCTGATCCGCAAGTATCTGGGCGGCGACGGCGCGTACCCGCTCTGACCGCCGGGCCGCCGTCGCGCGTCCGGCCCCGCCCCATTTGTTTTGACCCAAGTCGATGAGGTAGGTACGCTCAAGCCTTGTGCCTGGGGTGTGCCTGGGCTCGGCATGCGTGTCCTCAGCCGCAGGCCGGGTCCGCGATAGGGCCACCGCAATCTGCGCCTCATCCGTTGTTTTCCGGCAGAGGCTTGCAGTATTCGACACACCCGACCGCGTGGGTCGGCGATGTTCCAGGTTAGTTTCAACGAACGGCACACAGAAACCGGAGAAGTAGTGCCTACGATCCAGCAGCTGGTCCGGAAGGGCCGGCAGGACAAGGTCGAGAAGAACAAGACGCCCGCGCTCGAGGGTTCGCCCCAGCGCCGCGGCGTCTGCACGCGTGTGTTCACGACCACCCCGAAGAAGCCGAACTCGGCCCTCCGTAAGGTCGCGCGTGTGCGCCTGACCTCCGGCATCGAGGTCACGGCCTACATCCCGGGTGAGGGACACAACCTGCAGGAGCACTCCATCGTGCTCGTGCGTGGTGGCCGTGTGAAGGACCTGCCGGGTGTTCGTTACAAGATCATCCGCGGCTCCCTTGACACCCAGGGTGTCAAGAACCGCAAGCAGGCCCGCAGCCGCTACGGCGCCAAGAAGGAGAAGTAAGAATGCCTCGTAAGGGCCCCGCCCCGAAGCGCCCGGTCATCATCGACCCGGTCTACAGCTCTCCTCTTGTCACGTCGCTGATCAACAAGATCCTGCTCGACGGCAAGCGTTCCACCGCCGAGCGCATCGTGTACGGCGCCATGGAAGGCCTCCGCGAGAAGACCGGCAACGACCCGGTCATCACGCTGAAGCGCGCGCTTGAGAACGTCAAGCCCGCTCTTGAGGTCAAGTCCCGCCGTGTCGGTGGCGCCACCTACCAGGTGCCGATCGAGGTCAAGCCCGGTCGCGCGTCCACCCTTGCTCTGCGCTGGCTCGTCGGTTACTCCCGCGCCCGTCGTGAGAAGACCATGACCGAGCGCCTCATGAACGAGCTGCTCGACGCCTCCAACGGCCTCGGCGCTGCGGTCAAGAAGCGCGAGGACACCCACAAGATGGCCGAGTCCAACAAGGCCTTCGCGCACTACCGCTGGTAGTCGTTACCCACATCGAGACCGAGAGAAGACTGAAGCCTTATGGCTACCACTTCGCTTGACCTGGCCAAGGTCCGCAACATTGGGATCATGGCCCACATCGACGCGGGCAAGACGACCACCACTGAGCGGATCCTGTTCTACACCGGCGTTTCGTACAAGATCGGTGAAGTCCACGACGGCGCTGCCACGATGGACTGGATGGAGCAGGAGCAGGAGCGCGGCATCACGATCACGTCTGCCGCGACGACCTGCCACTGGCCCCTCGAGGATGTCGATCACACGATCAACATCATCGACACCCCGGGTCACGTGGACTTCACCGTCGAGGTGGAGCGTTCGCTCCGTGTCCTCGACGGCGCCGTGACGGTGTTCGACGGCGTTGCCGGCGTCGAGCCCCAGTCCGAGACCGTTTGGCGTCAGGCGGACCGCTACGGCGTCCCGCGTATCTGCTTCGTCAACAAGCTCGACCGGACCGGCGCGGAGTTCCTCCGCTGCGTCGACATGATCGTGGACCGCCTCGGCGCGACCCCGATCGTCATGCAGCTGCCGATCGGTGCCGAGGCCGACTTCCAGGGTGTTGTGGACCTCGTCCGCATGAAGGCCCTGGTCTGGTCCGCCGAAGCGTCCAAGGGCGAGATGTACGACGTCGTCGACATCCCGGCCGACCTCCAGGAGCTCGCGGACGAGTACCGCGGCAAGCTCGTGGAGACCGTCGCCGAGAACGACGACCAGATGATGGAGCTGTACCTCGAGGGCACCGAGCCCTCCGAGGAGCAGATCTACGCCGCTGTTCGTCGCATCACCATTGCCTCCGGCAAGGGTGGGGACACCACGGTCACCCCGGTGTTCTGTGGCACCGCGTTCAAGAACAAGGGTGTTCAGCCCCTGCTCGACGCGGTCGTCCGCTACCTCCCGTCGCCGCTGGACGTCGAGGGCATCGAGGGCCACGCGGTCTCCGACGCCGAGCAGGTCATCACCCGCAAGCCTTCGGAGGAGGAGCCGCTCGCCGCGCTCGCCTTCAAGATCGCGAGCGACCCGCACCTCGGCAAGCTCACCTTCATCCGGGTTTACTCGGGTCGCCTGGAGGCCGGCACCGCGGTGCTGAACTCCGTCAAGGGCAAGAAGGAGCGCATCGGCAAGATCTACCGCATGCACGCGAACAAGCGTGAGGAGATCGACGCGGTGGGCGCCGGCGATATCGTCGCCGTCATGGGCCTGAAGCAGACCACCACCGGTGAGACGCTGTGTGACGACAAGAACCCGGTCATCCTGGAGTCCATGGACTTCCCGGCGCCGGTCATTCAGGTCGCCATCGAGCCCAAGTCCAAGGGTGACCAGGAGAAGCTGGGTGTTGCCATCCAGCGTCTCGCGGAGGAGGACCCCTCCTTCCAGGTTCACTCGGACGAGGAGACCGGCCAGACCATCATCGGTGGTATGGGCGAGCTCCACCTCGACGTCCTCGTCGACCGTATGCGTCGCGAGTTCAAGGTCGAGGCGAACGTCGGCAAGCCCCAGGTCGCGTACCGCGAGACGATCCGCAAGGCCGTCGAGCGTCATGACTACACCCACAAGAAGCAGACCGGTGGTACCGGTCAGTTCGCCAAGGTGCAGATCGCGATCGAGCCGATCGAGGGCGGCGACGCCTCGTACGAGTTCGTGAACAAGGTCACCGGTGGCCGCATCCCCAAGGAGTACATCCCCTCGGTGGACGCGGGCGCGCAGGAGGCCATGCAGTTCGGCATCCTGGCCGGCTACGAGATGACTGGCGTCCGCGTCATTCTTCTCGACGGTGGCTACCACGAGGTCGACTCCTCGGAACTCGCGTTCAAGATCGCCGGTTCGCAGGCCTTCAAGGAGGCCGCGCGCAAGGCTTCTCCCGTCATTCTCGAGCCCATGATGGCCGTTGAGGTCACCACGCCCGAGGACTACATGGGTGAGGTCATCGGCGACATCAACTCTCGCCGTGGCCAGATCCAGGCCATGGAGGAGCGCCACGGTGCTCGCATCGTGAAGGGCCTCGTGCCCCTCTCGGAGATGTTCGGCTACGTCGGAGACCTCCGTAGCAAGACCTCGGGTCGCGCAAGCTACTCGATGCAGTTCGACTCCTACGCCGAGGTTCCGCGGAACGTCGCCGAGGAGATCATCGCGAAGGCCAAGGGCGAGTAACTCTCCCGAGCTCACGCTTTAGGCTTGTCACCGGAGCCTGGTGGGCATTCACCGTCGATGCGAAAGCGGAGGCGGTGGATGCCCCGGGTTCCGGCATCCCAGCAAAGATCACCTGGCGCCGATGAAGCAAGGCGTACAGAACCACTCCCCAGGAGGACCCAGTGGCGAAGGCGAAGTTCGAGCGGACTAAGCCCCACGTCAACATCGGCACCATCGGTCACATCGACCACGGTAAGACGACCCTCACGGCCGCCATTACCAAGGTGCTGCACGACGCGTACCCCGACCTGAACGAGGCCTCGGCCTTTGACCAGATCGACAAGGCTCCCGAGGAGCGCCAGCGCGGTATCACGATCTCGATCGCGCACGTCGAGTACCAGACGGAGTCGCGTCACTACGCGCACGTCGACTGCCCGGGTCACGCGGACTACATCAAGAACATGATCACGGGTGCCGCGCAGATGGACGGCGCCATCCTCGTGGTCGCCGCCACCGACGGCCCGATGCCGCAGACCAAGGAGCACGTGCTCCTGGCCCGCCAGGTCGGCGTTCCGTACATCGTCGTCGCCCTGAACAAGGCCGACATGGTGGACGACGAGGAGATCCTGGAGCTCGTCGAGCTCGAGGTCCGTGAGCTCCTCTCCGAGTACGAGTTCCCGGGCGACGACCTGCCGGTCGTCAAGGTCTCGGCGCTCAAGGCGCTCGAGGGCGACAAGGAGTGGGGCCAGTCGGTCCTGAACCTGATGGCCGCCGTCGACGAGTCGATCCCGCAGCCCGAGCGCGACGTCGACAAGCCGTTCCTGATGCCGATCGAGGACGTCTTCACGATCACCGGTCGTGGCACCGTCGTCACCGGCCGCATCGAGCGTGGTGTCCTGAAGGTCAACGAGACCGTTGACATCGTGGGCATCAAGCAGGAGAAGACCACCACCACGGTCACCGGCATCGAGATGTTCCGCAAGCTGCTCGACGAGGGCCAGGCCGGTGAGAACGTCGGTCTGCTCCTCCGTGGCATCAAGCGCGAGGACGTCGAGCGCGGCCAGGTCATCATCAAGCCCGGTTCGGTCACGCCGCACACCGAGTTCGAGGCCCAGTCCTACATCCTGTCGAAGGACGAGGGTGGCCGTCACACCCCGTTCTTCAACAACTACCGCCCGCAGTTCTACTTCCGTACCACGGACGTTACGGGCGTTGTGACCCTTCCCGAGGGCACCGAGATGGTCATGCCGGGCGACAACACCGTCATGAACGTCGTGCTGATCCAGCCGGTCGCCATGGAAGAGGGCCTGAAGTTCGCCATCCGTGAGGGTGGCCGGACCGTGGGCGCCGGCCAGGTCACCAAGATCCTCAAGTAATTACTTGGGAGTCTGACCTGGTTGCTCCTCACTGAGCACCGAGAAGGGCCCCGGCCCGCCGCGCGAGCGGTGGGACGGGGCCCTTCTTTTTTGATGTGGCCCGAGGGGTGGGAGGCGGTGCTGGGCCGTGTCTGATCATTCCCGCCGGGCGGTCGGCGTCCGGCACGGCACCTCGCGGCGTTGTCGGACCGCCCGTGTACATCCCGTACTCGGGCGGGTCCTCCGCCTCGCCTTGCGAGGCACCGCACCGGACACCGCCCGCTGATCCGACGCGCATGGTCAGACACGGCCTAGTGCCGGGCTGCCAGGGCCGCCGCGCCTATCTTCGGGGCCAGCTCGGTGACGGCCCATTCGACGCTGTGCGGGGTCGGTTCGGCGAGGGCCTGGGCGAGGGCGGGGGGCAGCGGGATGTACCGGCCTTCGGCGACCGCCGGCATCTTCCGGAAGGCGGGGGTCTGCTCCAGGGTGGCGAGGGCGTCGGTCGTACCGGCGGCGAAGACGATGTCGGTGTCGGCCTGGCCGACGTCGGCGTAGTCGAGGTAGGCGCGGGCCGGGTCGCTGGAGTCGGGCAGCAGGGCGGTGAGCTCGTTCAGCTTCATCCCGAGCCTGCGCAGCACGCGGGTGGAGGTGTCCTCGCGCGATTTCACCGCGCCGACTCCGTGGGGCATGGGGGAGACCAGCAGGTTGAAGCGGGTTCCGGTCATGGCGGGGAAGACCGCGCGGGCGTCGAGGGCGGTCTGTTCGGCGGCGCTGATCAGCTGTTCGCCCTGGTCCTTGACGCCGAGCGCCTTGGCGATGACGCGGGTGCTCGTCTGCCAGGGGTCGGCGTCGGGCCCCTTGACGTAGTGAACGACGGGCGCGAGGGCGGAGAGCTTGGCGTACAAGGGGTCGAGGGTGCGGTCCCGGGTCGCCAGGATCACGTCGGGTTTGTACGAGGCGACCTCGGCGACCACGTCGCCGCCGGCCGGGAGCAGGTGGGGCTGCTTGCCGGAGAGGGCGCTCCTCGTCCAGGGCGTGATGCCGCCGGCCACTCCCTCGTCGGCCGCAGGCATGGCCGTCGGCTTGAAGCCGAGCGAGAGCGCGATGTCGGCGCTGGCGCTGTCGAGCGCGACGACCCTGCGCGGCTTCCCCTTGATCTGCGCGGTGCCGAGTTTGCCTTCGACCGAGACGGAGGGGGTGGTTCCGTCGGCCGTGCAGGCGGTGGTCAGCAGCAGGGCGGAGGCTATGCCGACGAGTGCACCGGTCCGGATGCGGGTGTTCATGCTTCTCCTTGACTCGCTCCCCGCGACAGTAGCCCGATTCGTACGCACGTACGTGCCTGGAATCTGTGATTCCGGTTGCCCTGGTGGCCGGGGGCGGGAGGCGCGGGCGGCGGGAGCCTGCCCATGATCCGGGCCCATGACCCGGGTGGGTCTGTCCGCGCGTCCGCACCCGGACCGGAGCCGCCCCCCCCACCACCACGGAGACCGCGAGGGGTCGAGGTGCTCCGCGCCTCAGTCGGTGACGGCCGCCGAGGCGTTACGGACCGGTCGGCGGACCATGTACACGTCGATCGGGTCCTGGCTCTCCTCGACGAAGCCGTGCCGCTCGTACAGCGGGCGGGCGGCGCTGCCCCGGACGACGATCAGCCGGACCTCCGCGCCCGCCTCGTCGGCGCGGGTGAGCAGCGAGCGGAGGACCGCGGTGCCTATGCCGCGCCCCTGGGCCTCGGGGGCGATGTAGAAGTTCTCCAGCCAGCGGCCCCGCTCGACGGGGCGCAGGGTCACGCTTCCGGCGAAGGCTCCGTCGACCTCGATGACCGAGGTGTGCTCGGGCGCCCAGACGTCGCGCAGCCGCTGGCGTACGCGGTGGTCGTCGTACCGCCCGAGGCGTTCCAGGTCCGGCCGCATGGCCTCGGCGCGCAGGTCCGCGATGGTCTCCAGGTCGCCGGGGAGTGCGGGGCGCAGGGCCCAGGCGACGGCGGTGGTGCTGTTGTTCATCCGTCAAGTATCTAGGCCACCCCTGCGGGGAGTTGACCGGGGCGGCGCAGTACCGTCGCCACGACGAGAAGCCGTTGAACCCGTTGCCCCCTCGGTGGCTCTCGTCGGCCCCCGTCGACTCCTGTACGAGAGAAGGAACCCGATGTCCGAGCGCGCGGCCCTGCTGATCATGGACGTCCAGAAGCTCATCGTCGAGCGGCTTGCCGGGCCGGATTACCTGGACCGGGTGGAGGAGGCCGTCGAGCACGCCCGGAGCGAGGGGACGCAGATCATCCATGTGACGGTCGGGTTCCGTCCCGGGGCCCCCGAGATCCACCCGCGGAACAAGATGTTCGCCGGCCTGGCCGGTCGCCAGGCGGCGCCCGCAGGCGTGGACCCCAACCCGATCCACTCCCGGGTGGAGCCCCGCCCGGAGGACGTCGTGGTCGTCAAGCGGCGGGTGAGTGCCTTCGCGGGCAGCGACCTCGACATGGTGCTGCGGGCCGGCGGCTTCGACCACCTGGTCCTCGCCGGTATCGCCACCAGCGGGGTGGTGCTGTCGACCGTGCGCCAGGCCGCCGACCTCGACTACCGGCTCACCGTCCTCTCGGACGCCTGCGCGGACGGCGACCCCGAGGTGCACCGGGTCCTGACGGAGAAGGTCTTCCCGAAGCAGGCCGAGGTCGTCACCGTGGCGGAGTGGGCCAAGGGCTGAGCCGCCCGAGCGCCGAGCGCCGCGCCGGGCCCGGTTCTGAACCCCGCGTGGGGGAGGGAACCGGGCCCGGCGGTGTGCTGTGCGGCGGCCGTCAGCCGATGATCTTCGCCTTGGCCCGCTCGAACTCCTCGTCCGAGATGTCGCCCCGCGCCCGTACCTCGGAGAGTTTGGACAGCTGCTCGGCGGGGGTGGCGGAGCCGCCCGCCGTCTCGCGGATGTACGTCTCGAACGCGTGCTGCTGGTCCTTCGCGTGCTTGTGCTCGCGGCTGCCCATGCCCCTGCCCCGGGCGATGACGTACGCGAAGACGCCGATGTACGGCAGCACGATCACGACGATGAGCCAGAGGGTCTTGCCCCAGCCGCTCATGTCGTCGTCGCGGAAGATGTCGGCGATGATCCGGAAGAGGAGCACCAGCCAGAGGACCCAGATGAAGACCCACATCGCGGTCCAGAAGGCGCCGAGGACCGGATAGTCGTAGGCCAGGTACACGCCGTTGCTCATCGTTTTCTCCTGTCGGGCCGTAGCCGTGCCACTCCCCCCGGGAGCATCCATCCTGCGTCCGGTCGGCGAAGTCGGCCACGCGAGCGGGAAACGGCGGTGCGGGCGGGGGACGACGGCGGGGGAGGGCGAGCGGCGGGGAAGGGCGAACGACGGCGGGGGAGGCGAACGGCGTCGGGGTGCCCCTCAGCCCAGCGGGGGCGGCGCCACCGTCCGGCTCACCCGGGCGCCGGGCAGCCCGCGCAGGATCTCCGCGCCGATCTCCGTGAGGCGCTGCGCGTCCGGGGGAGTGGCGCCGAGCCCGACGGCGTACCGGACGAACCCCGCGTCCGCGCCCCCGGTGACCGGGCGCGGCCAGGCGTGGGTGTCGGGGGAGCCGGACCGGGCGAGGGCGTCGAGGAGTGCCAGGAGCCGCCCCCGGAAGCGGCCCTCGTCGGCGCCCTCGCGTACGGAGACCAGCGCCCAGGCACGGTGGCGCAGGTGGTGCGGGGGTGGGGCGCAGAGCCGGGCGTACGGGACGGGCTCGGCGTCCGCCGCCGCCTCCAGCACCTCCCACGCCCGGTACAGCTCCTCGGCGAGCAGGTCCCGGCCGGCCGCCGACACCTGCGTGGAGCAGGACCTTACGGGGGCGGTCGGCGTCAGGATCGTGACGGCGGAGCCCGCGTCGAGGGGGAGGGGATTGTCGAGGGGGAGGGGATCGCCCGCGTACGCCACCGGCCGGGCCCAGTCCCACTCCGCCCACTGGGCGAAGAACCGCCGGAGCAGCGCCGTACGCGTCGGCCGGGCCGTACCCGTCGTGCGCGTCGCGTGGACCGCTTCCGCCGCGTGGACCGTCCGGACCGCGTGGACCGTCCGGACCGCGAGGACCGTCCACGCCAGGCCCGGCAGCCCGCCGCTCGGGGCCGAGTCGAGCCCGCGCGCCCGCGCCCACGCCTTCACGTCGTGGGCCAGCTCGGTGAACGCCTGCCGGTACGGGGCCGTGGCCGCGCGCACCGCCTCCGCGTCGCTCACCGCGCTCAGCGCGACGGCCGCCGCAGCGCCCAGCTCCTCGCGCCGCTCGACCGCCTCGGCCGGGGGAACCCGGTCCGGTACGACCGTCACCAGGTCCACCGGTACACCGTCGAGGAGGAAACGCAGGCCCGGCACCCGGGCCCCCACCACCTCGCGCACCTCCTCGGCGTCCGGCAGCCGACGCCCCAGCGCCCGGGCGCCGACCGGGGCGGGCAGCGCCGCCACCAGGTCCACGTCCGCGCCGGGGAGCGCACCGCCGATCCGCCGCGAACCGACGAGCCGGAGGACGCTCCCGCCGGGCAGCGCCTCCGCCACACGGCGGAGGACCGACTCGCCGAGGTCGGGGCCCACGTCGGTACCTTCCGGGGCCAACTCGACACAGGAAGGGCTCATTTCGGCGCCGGCCGGGCCTGCTTCGGCACCGGCCGGGGCCAGTTCGACGCGTACGCCGAAGTGGTCCGAGGCGTACAGCCCGGTCGCGTCCGGCTCGGCGCCCACCAGCCCGGCCGCCACCGGGCGCAGCCGCTCCGCGCGGTGGAGCACCCGGTCCAGCCGCGAGATCCGGCCGGTGAGCGAGCCCACGGCGGCCAGCGGGTTCACCGAGGGGTCGAAGGTGGGGGTCCGGTCGTCCGGGCCGCGCACCGTCGTCCAGGCGTCCGTCAGGCCGAGCCGGGACTGCGGGTTCGGGCCGCCGTCGTTGAAGTCCCCGACCACCAGGAGGTCTCCCGTCAGGTCCGCCAACCCCGTTGCCAGATCCGCGAGTTCACGGTCGCGGCGGGCGGCTCCCTCGGGGGAGTGGTCGCTGCTGAGGTGGGTCACCGCGACGGTGACGGGCCCGTCCGCCGTTTCCACGACGACCGCGGCGACCGCCTTGTGCCGCCCCAGCGGGTGCCACCCCGCCTCGCGTACCGGCAGCCGGCTGAGCAGCAGCAGCCCGCAGTCGGCGACCTCCCGCCCGTCGAGGGCGGCGCCGAACGCGTACTCCTCCCGGACCCACGCGCTGCCCGCCAGCAGGTCCAGCAGCGGCGGTTCGACCTCCTGGAGGGCGATGACGTCCGCGTCGGCGGCCCGCAGCGCGTCGAGCAGGAGCGGGCGGCGGCGGTCGGTGGCGATGCGCTCGGAGTCGTACCGGTCCCAGAGCGTGTTCCACGTCAGCACGGTCAACCCGCCTGCGGACAGGGCGATTTCAGCAGGAGGAGGCACGGGCGCCCATCCCCGGCCGTCGAAGGCGTGCGGGGTCCGGGCGGCGAAGTACGGCGACGGCAGCGACCGGGCCTCGCGCACCCGTCCGGCCTCCGCCGTGTCCACCCGGTCCAGGCCGGAGGCACGGTCCCACACCGTCTCGCCGTCCGCCTCGAAGAAGAGCACCCGGTGCCAGGGGATCTCCCCGCCCGGCGTGAACAGCGGCAACGGCACCCGCTTCGGCTCCCGGCCGCGCTGCGCCACCCCGATCGTGAACCGCGCCGGATCGAAGCGGGCGTCCCACCGGACGCGGTGGTAGATCTCGTCGCTCGTCCGCATCAGGCCCTCGCCTCCACCGTCCCGCTCGTGCCCAGGTACCAGGTCCGGTGCGCCTCGCCGGGGTAGGGCGGGACGTACCGCCGCAGCTGCGCCTCCTGCACCCGTGGCGGTACGGGATGGGTACGGCGGGTGTTGCGGCGGGCCAGCTCCTCCGCGCCCACCACCGCCACCACGTGCGTGACCATCGCGTCCCGGCGCGCGGCGGTGGCGTGCACCAGCGCGCGCTGCCTCGGGGTGAGCGAGGTCGCGTCCCAGACCGTCGTCGTACGGGGTTCCAGCGCACGGTCCAGCCGGTCCAGCGCCTCCCGCAGCACCTCGGCGTTGGCGCTCTGGTCGGCCCGGTCGCCACGCGCCTCGCGCAGGTCGTCGAGGGCGACGCGGGTGGTGACGCCGGGCAGATCGCGGGCGTACGTGCTCTTCCCGCTGCCGGACGGCCCGCACACCAGTACCAGACGCGGGAAGTCACCGGACCGCAGCCGCCAGGTCGCGGCGACCGCCTCCTCGGCGGTCGAGATCCGCCCCAGCGCGTACGCCTCGCGGGCCTGCGCCCGGCAGCGGTCGGCCGCGTCCGGCTCCAGCCCGTCGAACACCTCGCGCAGCCCGGCGGGCTCGCGGACCTCCGCGGCGTGGAGCGCGGACCACTCGACGTACCCGCGCGCCTCGTCCGTGGGGGCGGTGGCCGCCGCGAGCGCGTGCAGGGTCGGCAGGTCGGCCGCCCAGGACATCCGGGTCAGCCCGGTCCGGCGCTCCTCGTCCGGGTACGGCCGGTGCAGCGAACGGTGGAGCCCCACCAGGTCCGCGACCCGCATGGCCAGCGGCAGCCCGACGACCGGGGCGAGCCGGGGCGCGACCGAGGTCCGGCGGTCACGGTGCAGCAGCCCCGCGAGCACCCCGGCCAGCCGCTCGTCGCCGAAGGGCGCCGAGCCGTCGGCGCCCGCGACGCCGGAGCCCATGGCGGTCGCCGTACGGGCGTCGGGCGCGGTGTCCTGCCGCTCGCTGCCCGCCGGGGGGAGCGCCTCGTACACGGCGTCCGCGTCGACCGCGCCGCCGGAGCGTACGTTCCACAGGGCGGCGGAGGGGCCCAGCGCGTTCGGGACGACCGCCGCGTGCATCCAGTGGGTGTCCGTCGTGACGTGTCCCGGCCGCACCCACTTGGCGACGACCCGCCCGAACTCGTCGGCGCCGAAGGCCGCTGTGGGCCGTACGACGTACCCCTCCTGCCGCCCGGTGTCGAGCACCGTCTTCCGCAGCGCCTTCTCCGCCCGCGCGTCGAACACCCCGCGCCAGAGCACCGGCGGTACGGGGATGCCCAGCCCGCGCAGGAACGCGGTGGTGCGGTCCCAGTCCAGGCAGCGGTCGCCGTCCCAGACGGAGAAGCCGTAGAAGAAGCTGTCCAGCCGGTCGTACGGGATCGAGTGCCGCGCGAACATGTTCTCGCCGCACACCCGCCACCCCACCGGTATGCGGGAACCCACCCGCCCCTGGAGCGCCTTCACCCAGCCCCGCGAGGGGTGGTGGGCGGAGTCCAGCGAGCGTGCGTGCAGCCCGTCCGCGTAGAGCGTGGTGTTCTCGCCGTCGAGCTTCTCCGTCACGACGACCTCGCGCCCGGCGAGCGCCGCCAGATCCGCCACCCGCACGTCGTCGGAGGTGGCGCCCGGCGACCAGGGCAGGTGCGGGGTGCGCGGATAGTGCGTACGCATACGGTCGGGCCCCCGGTCCGGTGGGAAAGCGACCGTCACTCTATGCAGCGGCGGGGCGGGGAGGCGACGGGATTTCGGTCAGCCACGGGGAAGGCCGGTGCTGGTGCCTGCGCCGGTCTCCGCGCTCGTGCCCGTGCCCGTGCTGGTGCCTGTGCCGGTGCTCTCGGCGCCCGGCGGCCGGCAGGCGCGGCAGCGGCCCGGATCGGGGGAGCGGAACGCCCGGTCGCAGCTGTCGCAGTTCTGCAGGGGCGTGACGGCGGGCTTACGGGGCGCCTCGCCGTGACCGCCGGGATGCCCGGGGCCGCGATGGGCGGGAAGCGGCGGCGGCAGGCGGTCGGCCAAGCGGCAGCCGACGAACTTGACCGGGTACTTCACGATCGGAGGCAGCTCGTCGAGGAGCGCCCGGTACAAGGTGTCCAGTTCCACCCCGCGCTCCAGCCAGAGGCCCACGGACGGCGCGAGCTTCTCGACGTCCTTCTCGCTGAGCGTCAGCCGCTCGTCCCTGCCCCGCAATCCGCTGAGCAGTTCGACAGCGATGGCGTGCCGCTCCAGGTCGGCGGCCGAGGACGCGGACGGCTGTACGGGGCGGGGGAGGGAGGCACGGATGGTCGAGGCGTCGGGGACGGCAACTGCGGTATCGGGGACGGCGGATGGGGCGGCGGGTGCGACGACTGCAGGTTCTGCCGCGGCAGGTACGGCAGGCTGCTCCTGCGGCACCGGGGCGGGTACGTGCGCTGCGGTTTCGGCCGCCTGCGGTACCTGGGCGACCACCTTCGCAACAGTAGTTGCCTCCGCAGCAGCCGCCTCCGTGGCAGCGGCCTCCGGCTCCCACAGCTCCCGCAGCGCGTCCGCCGCCGTGCACATCGCCCGTGCGGGACGCGGCTGCGCTCCGTGCCGTCCTTGCGCGGCCCGGGTGCCGTAACGCCGCCCGGCGGCCGGAGCGCCCGCGCCTGCCCGCTGCCGCGGAACGACGGCGGACCTCCGCCCGAGGACCGTCCCGCCGGAAAGCTTCCGCTCGGTGGCCCTGACCTCGGCTGCGGCTGTCCGCGCGGCGCGCTCCTGCCGGGCGGCGTCAGGGTGGTTGTACGCGATCGTCCGCGTCATGAACCGGCCCTCGCCGACACGGTCCCGGGGCCGGTCCAGGTACCCGCACCGCTCCAGCTCGCGCATGGCCCGTGCGATGGTCTCGGCGCCCTCCTGGAAGCGCTCGGCGAGTCCCTTGATGCCCACCCGTCGGCCGGGCGGCAGCGACTGGATGTGGACCGAGATGCCGATCGCCACGAGCGACAGTTCGGGGTGCTGGGCCAGATGGTTGCCGACCACCACGAACTCGCTGGTGAGCGGCACGGTCACGTGCGACAGCCCGGAAGTCCGGGTGCGGCTGCGGTCGACGACCACTGTGTGGGCGCGCGGGCGCGCGCTAGTCTTCTGGATATCCATCGGGAAGAGGGGCTTACTTCCTGGTTGGTCAGGCCCTCGATCGGGATGCCAGTCCCGGCGGGGGCCGTCCTATGTCCGGTGTGGGGCGGATGCCCCTGTTGTTGGGGGGAGCGTATGCCTGCCGACCGGACGGAAATCCAGCTGAGCTACCGAAAGTCACCCGTCCGGGTGAGGACGCGCCGAGGGACGCCGGTCGGCCCCCGAGGGCGCCGGTCGCCTCCCGAACCGCTGGGTGGGGAGGGGGTTGGGTGTGGTTCTTTCCCACGTTCTTTCAAGCTTTTGGAATCCCGAAGCTCCCTGTCCCCACCAGCGAGGACACGGTGGACCGGGTCCCGTTCCTCCGGGCCTTGTAGCACCGGGTCCCGTCGCACCGGGTCCGGGTAGTCGGGACCCGGTCGTTGGATCGCTGGAGGGGGCGGGCTGATCACCACGCGGCGATCAGCTCCTTCGCGGTCGGGCGGTCGGCGGGATCGGGTGCCGGGGTCGTAGGCCTTCAACGACCGAGCCCCGGAGCCCCCGGATTCGCCAGGCTCGCGTGCCGCGCCGGTCGATCAGGAGCTGGACCGAGGTGGGATCGCCGGTGTGGTCGATGTGGCCGACGTGTTGGGCGAGGAGGTCGACTGCCCCGCCGGGGGAGGAAGTGGCAGGCCCATGTGGGGGCTCCTTCTACAGGGTGGGGCCGCTCTCGACACGCGGAGTCGCCCGGCCGGAGACGTACCGGCCGGGCAACTCGGCCCGGCAGGTCACTCGTCGCGGACGACCGCCGCGAACGACGTGCAGATACGGCGGAAGCCCCGATGGTTACTGCGCCCCGTGTGGCTCATGCACTCCACATCGACCGCCGCACCGTCCGTCGAAGGCATCGCCCTCCACTTGCAGCCGAGGCACTCCGCCTCGAACGTCACATCCGTATCCGGGTGTTGTGCGATCCGGTGCTGCACGAACCGTGCGACCGAGCGCGTCACCTCGCCCGCCTCGTCTTGTGCGGGTGGCTCCTGATCTCCACATCGGCATCGGTAGCCGCCGACAAGTCACCCCTGTCTCGCGCCGCCGAACGCTCTGCGGCCAGCACCTCGCACACGTCGCATCCGGCCGCCGGTTTCGGGGGCGGCAGGGGAAGGGCCAGGTTCACCGGTCCGCTCATGGTCGTACGTCGCCGTTCGTTCACACCGTGCGCCTTTCCGTACCGTTCCGTAGGTCGATGAGCCGACCGTAAGAAGGGCGACTGCGGAGCGGCCACGCTGTTGCACCCGGTTGCACCGATTCACCCGAGGGTGGCGAGTGCCTTGGTGATGAGGGCGCGGGCTTCAGCTCCCCGCACAGCTGTCCGGGACAGTTCGGAGAAGGCTCGGAGGTACGTGGAAATCTCTCCCGGGGCAGTCAGGTTGATCTCTGCGGTGAGGGTCTCCACCGCCACCTGCCGATCGTCGAAGGCGTAGAAGGCTTCGAGCGGCCAGACGGTGCGGCGGGCCCTTGCCGGGATGATGCCGAGGGATACGTTCTGCTGCCCCATCACCGAGAGCACGTACTCAAGTTGGGCCGCCATCGCGGCATCGTCACTCACCCGGTAGTAGAGAACCGTCTCCTCGAGTAGCAGGGCGAACCGATGGTCACCCTCCCGGATCACGCGGGACCGTTGCATGCGGGCCTGCA
This sequence comes from Streptomyces sp. NBC_01335, assembly GCF_035953295.1. GTDB lineage: Bacteria > Actinomycetota > Actinomycetes > Streptomycetales > Streptomycetaceae > Streptomyces. The sequence continues at coordinate 3,131,523 of NZ_CP108370.1, read as the reverse complement.
CGGCGTCGGCCACGTCGTCCGGTGTCCCCTGGAAGGCAGTGATGGACCGCAGGAGCCCTGTCGTGTACCCGGGAGTCTGGAGCATCCCGGGCATGACATTCGATGCGTACACGCGAAAGGAGCGGGTCCTCTGGTACAGCGGGACGGTCTGCTCGTGGACGCGCCGCATTCCGTCTCGATGGATCTGCCGCCACTCGACGTACATCGACTCCGCGTTTCGGGAGGCGGCGATCAGATCAGCCGCCTGGTCACCGGCCCCGCAGGCAGCGCACCAGGCACGGATGTCCGCGTCCGAGGGAGGTGTCTTCCCCCGCGCGATCCGGGACGACTTCGACTTGTGCCAGCCGCACCGAACGGCCAACTCATGCCCTGTCAGGCCGGCGTCCCGCATGAGGCCCTGCAAGCGGGCAGCCACAGAGGCTCGTGCTGCTTGGGCGCTGGAGAGCGGAGAAGAGGGCATGAGCTGGCCGGTCAGGAATCAGAGGATGTACTTGTCGTGCGGGACGGCTCGCTCCCACACCGCTTCGAACGCCGACGCACACAGGCCGGCCACAGCAGGGTCTTCTGTCTGGTCGGTATGGACCCACCGCCCGACTCCGTCGAAGACGTTGAACTGCACGATTCGGCCGTCGAACAGCCAGAAATCATTGCCCGGAAGAGCAAGGTCCGAGGCGCTGCGACGGGGCAGCCAACGGATCTGTTCTCCGGCCGCGATGTTCGTGAAGGTGCCCGAGTGCTCGAAGGCGATGTACTCGCTGACGGGCTCGGAGACGATGCGGGCCCGTCGAATCACAACCCCCTTGGCTGTGACCTCCTGCACGAGGTCGAGCCAAGGACGCCACCAGGAAGCAGGGTCCTCCGTGGAGAGTCGGTGTCCCCGCTTCCACGCGGCGAAGCCATCGATCTCGTTTTCGACGCCGTACGTATCGCGCATCTCAAGGTGGACGGCTGACTCCCGTGCGGACCTGATGAGGTCGGAAAAGTCAGTCAGGCTCTGCGACACGAAGCGCCTCCCGGAGAAGCGGGACCATCCGCTTCGGAATTCTGATCACCGATTCGTGTCCAGGGATCCGTACATCTCGCGAGCTTTCACTCACGGTCTGCTCGTCGGCCGTCCACCCTTGAATCACAAGGTCCTTGGACTCCTGGTCCACCCATACAGCGGGTGATCCGTGGTCGCCGGACTCGGGATCTTTACCGACGAAACGTAGGGCCATGGCGCCCCTCCCGTCCAACTCGTTGCGCCTGGTTGCGCGCTCTCCACTGTGTCGGAGACTGCAGGGCGGGAGGGCTCGTTCACGCTGATCCACACCCTCAAGAGGTGCTCGGCCGCGCTGCCGGAGCGGCCTGGAGCGCCGGCCACCGCCCGGCGCACCCTGCCCGCCCCGGCCACTGACCGTCGCCCCGACCGCAGCCCCCGACCGTCACCCCGCCGCCAGGATCTCCACCCCGGTCTCCGCCGCGAGCTGCTCGATCACCGGGTCGCCGGGTTCGGCGTCGGTGATCAGCCCGGTGACCCGCTCCCAGGGCAGGACGCGGAACTGCGAGGCGGTGCCGATCTTCTCGGAGGACGCCAGGACGTAGGTGTCCGCGGCCCGCGCGGACAGTGCCCGCTTCATCGCCGCCTCCTCGGCGTCGCCGGTCGTCAGCCCCGCCTCGGGGTGTACGCCGGTGACGCCGAGCAGGCAGAGGTCTGCGGAGACGTTCTGCGCGGCCTCGACCGCCGCCGCGCCGCAGGTGACCGCCGAGTGTCTGAAGACGCGGCCCCCGAGCAGGAAGAGCTCCGCGCGCGGGTGGTCGAGCAGGGCCACGGCGATCGTCGGGCTGTGGGTGATCACCGTGCAGGCGAGATCCGTCGGGAGCGCGCGGGCGACGGCGAGGGCGGTGGTTCCGCCGTCGAGAATCAGCGAGCCGCCCGGCCGTACCAGGCCGGCGGCGACCGACGCGACCTTCGCCTTGCCCTCCGAAGCCACGCTCCGCCGGGCCTCGTAGTCGACCACCGCCGGGGACACGGGCAGCGCGCCGCCGTAGACCCGCTGGCACAGCCCCTGGGCCGCGAGGTCGCGCAGGTCGCGCCGCACGCTGTCCTCGGAGATCCCCAGTTCGGCGGCGACGTCCTTCGCGACGATCTTGCCCTCGCGGGCGAGCAGACCGAGCAGATGGGCGTGTCGTTCAGCAGCCAGCATGCACACTCTCTCCTGTTCTTGCATGTTTCTGCATGTAGTGTAGCCGCCATGACCAGCAAGATGACCGACAAGCCCATGCTCGTCCTGATCGCAGGCCCCTACCGCTCCGGCACCGACGGCGACCCGCAGGCCATGGCCGACAACCTCGCACGCCTCGAAGCCGCCGCCTGGCCGGTCTTCGAGGCCGGGCACGTCCCCGTCATCGGTGAGTGGATCGCCCTGCCCGTACTGCGCTCCGCCGGTGCGGGCCCCACCGATCCCCTCGCGGACGAGGTCCTCTACCCGGTCGCCCACCGCCTGCTGGCCCACTGCGACGCCGTACTCCGGCTCCCCGGCGACTCCGCCGGAGCCGACCAGGACGTCGCCACCGCCCGGGGCCGTGGCCTGCCCGTGTACGTCGAGGCGGGCGAGATCCCCCGCCGGACCCCGGGCGAGGCCGCATGACCGCCCGCCCCGGTATCGATACTCCCGACCACCGTGGCCGTACCGGCCTCGATCGGGCGGGGCGCGGCCTGGACCGCAATCCTGACGTGGTGGTCCAGGCCGTCGAACTCACCTCCCGGGGCTGGCACGTCCTGCGCCGCACCACCTTCGACTACCGCCGCCGCGACGGGCGTTGGGAAACCCAGCAGCGCGAGACGTACGACCGCGGCAACGGCGCGGTCGTGCTGCCGTACGACACGGAGCGGGGCCTCGTCCTGCTCACCCGGCAGTTCCGCTACCCGGCGTACGTCAACGACCACCCCGACGGGATGCTCGTCGAAGCCGCCGCCGGGCTGCTCGACCAGGACGACCCGCTCACCGCCGTACGGCGTGAGGCGGCCGAAGAGCTCGGTGTCACCCTCGGTCCGCTCACCCACGTCCTCGACGCCTACATGAGCCCCGGCTCCGTCACCGAGCGGCTCCACTTCTTCGCGGCCCCGTACACGGCGGCCGACCGGACCGGGGCCGGCGGCGGAGTGGAAGAGGAAGGGGAGGACATCGAGGTCCTGGAAGTGCCCTTCACCGAAGCCCTCGCCATGACCCTCGACGGGCGCGTCGCCGACGGCAAGACGATCCTGCTGCTCCAGTGGGCGGCCCTGCACGGGCCTTTTGTCGGCCGGTGGAACCGGTGAACCGCCGCCCGGGCCCCGAGCCACCGGTTACCGCCGTCCGCCCCGAGGCAGTCGCGGTACCAGGCGCCCAGGGTGCCCGGGTCGGCGGACCGCATGAAGTAACCGCCCACTCCCGGCACACGTTCCATGCGGCCCTCGTGCCCGGGGGTGCGAGGGCGCGGCAGGAGAACCACGGGTCTCGGGGCCAACTCATGACCCGGCCCCGAGGGCCCCACGGTCCCGACCCGGGACCCTGCGCGGTCTCAGGTCTCCGCAAAGAGGTCCCGCACCGTGGTGGCGGCGGCGAAGACGCCCGGGTCCTCCTGGAAGATGCGGTGCATCGCCGCATGGGGGGAATTCAGCATGAGGCGGACCTTGAGGACGGGAGCCCGCTCGCGGGCGCGTACGACCCCCGTTCCCTCACGCGCGTGAACCCCGTCACCGCTGGATTGACGGGGCCCGGCGAGGCCGGGAGCGGGCCCCCGGGGCGTGCCCGCGTTTGAGCAATCGCTCGTGGGGGGTAAGATCCTCGGCCGATTGGCCAGGCTCGCTCCCCGTGTGGCACACTGACCAGGTTGCTCGGTTGAGTGTCAATGCTGCGCGCCTCCCGCCGGGAGGACCGGAAGCGAGTCCCACAGTACTCGTCGGCCCTGAATGGGCCGGACGTACGGGAATCTTTCGGGAAGCGTCAGTGGGGCGCCGGCCAGGCACCCGGTGGGCGTTCCGCCCCCGATCAGCTCTTCATTGAGCGCAGCGCGGCTCTTGGGCCCGCACCCCCTTGGTTGGGATCTCCTTCGGGAGATTTTCGTAGAGGGGATGCGACACGCCCGACCGCGTGGGTCGGATGCGGAGGACAGGAGAACCCCCGGGTTCCAGAGCGTTTCGAGAGACAGGACTACTAGTAGCCATGGCGGGACAGAAGATCCGCATCCGGCTCAAGGCCTACGACCACGAGGTCATCGACTCCTCGGCGAAGAAGATCGTCGAGACGGTGACCCGCACTGGTGCGTCGGTCGCGGGCCCGGTGCCGCTGCCCACTGAGAAGAACGTGTACTGCGTCATCAAGTCGCCGCACAAGTACAAGGACTCGCGCGAGCACTTCGAGATGCGCACGCACAAGCGCCTCATCGACATCCTCGACCCCACGCCGAAGACGGTTGACTCGCTTATGCGTCTCGACCTGCCGGCCGGCGTCGACATCGAGATCAAGCTCTGAGGTGACGCGCGAGATGGCTAAGAACATTAAGGGCGTCCTGGGCGAGAAGCTCGGCATGACCCAGGTCTGGGACGAGAACAACCGGGTTGTCCCGGTGACCGTCGTCAAGGCCGGGCCCTGTGTCGTCACCCAGGTCCGCACCAACGACAGCGACGGCTACGAGTCGGTCCAGATCGCCTTCGGCGAGATCGACCCGCGCAAGGTGAACAAGCCCCTCAAGGGCCACTTCGCCAAGGCCGACGTGACCCCGCGCCGCCACCTGGTGGAGCTCCGCACCCCTGACGCCAGCGAGTACACGCTGGGCCAGGAGGTCACTGCCGAGGTGTTCGAGTCCGGCGTCAAGGTTGACGTCACGGGCAAGAGCAAGGGCAAGGGCTTCGCCGGTGTCATGAAGCGTCACAACTTCCGGGGCCTCGGCGCCGGTCACGGCGTGCAGCGCAAGCACCGTTCCCCCGGTTCGATCGGTGGCTGCGCCACCCCTGGGCGTGTCTTCAAGGGCATGCGCATGGCCGGTCGGATGGGTAACGAGCGCGTCACCACCCAGAACCTGACCATCCACGCGGTTGACGCGGAGAAGGGTCTGCTCCTCATCAAGGGCGCGGTCCCCGGTCCGAACGGCGGCCTCGTACTGGTCCGTACCGCGGCCAAGGGGGCTTGAGGTAATGAGCACCATTGACATCCTTTCGCCGGCAGGCGACAAGGCCGGTACCGTCGAGCTCCCCGCGGAGATCTTCGACGCGAAGACCAGCGTTCCGCTGATCCACCAGGTCGTTGTCGCTCAGCTGGCAGCTGCCCGTCAGGGCACGCACAAGACCAAGCGTCGCGGCGAAGTCCGTGGTGGTGGCCGCAAGCCGTACCGCCAGAAGGGCACCGGCCGCGCCCGCCAGGGTTCGACCCGCGCGCCGCAGTTCGCCGGCGGTGGCGTCGTCCACGGCCCGCAGCCGCGTGACTACTCGCAGCGCACCCCGAAGAAGATGAAGGCCGCCGCCCTCCGCGGTGCCCTCTCGGACCGGGCGCGTCACTCCCGCATCCACGTCATCACCGGCGTGGTCGAGGGTGGAGTCTCCACCAAGGCCGCCAAGACGCTGTTCGGCAAGATCTCGGAGCGCCCCAACCTGCTCCTGGTCGTCGACCGCGCCGACGAGGCCGCGTGGCTCTCCGCGCGCAACCTGCCCCAGGTGCACATCCTGGACCCGGGCCAGCTCAACACGTACGACGTGATCGTCTCTGACGACGTGGTCTTCACCCAGGCCGCTTTCGAGTCCTTCGTGTCTGGCCCCCAGACCGCTGAGACCGAAGGGAGCGACGCCTGATGAGCGAGGCGACCGTTACCAGCAAGACGTACTCGGACCCGCGCGACATCCTCGTGAAGCCGGTCGTGTCCGAGAAGAGCTACGCGCTCCTCGACGAGAACAAGTACACGTTCATCGTCGCGCCGGGCTCCAACAAGACCCAGATCAAGCAGGCCGTCGAAGCGGTCTTCTCGGTCAAGGTCACCGGGGTCAACACGATCAACCGTCAGGGTAAGCGCAAGCGCACCAAGACCGGTTTCGGCAAGCGCGCCAACACCAAGCGCGCCATCGTGACCCTCGCCGAGGGCGACCGTATCGACATCTTCGGCGGCCCGACCTCCTGACGGAGGTAGGGACGTCCAGGATCCGGAATATTTCCGAGGACTGAGAAAACATGGGTATCCGCAAGTACAAGCCGACGACGCCGGGCCGTCGTGGCTCCAGCGTCGCCGACTTTGTCGAGATCACGCGGTCCACGCCGGAGAAGTCGCTGGTCCGCCCCCTGCACAGCAAGGGCGGCCGTAACAACGCCGGTCGTGTGACCGTTCGCCACCAGGGTGGTGGCCACAAGCGCGCCTACCGCGTGATCGACTTCCGTCGTCACGACAAGGACGGCGTGCCGGCCAAGGTCGCGCACATCGAGTACGACCCCAACCGCACCGCGCGCATCGCGCTCCTGCACTACGCGGACGGCGAGAAGCGTTACATCGTCGCCCCGAAGGGCCTGAAGCAGGGCGACCGTGTCGAGAACGGCCCGTCCGCCGACATCAAGCCCGGCAACAACCTGGCGCTGCGCAACATCCCGGTCGGTACGACCATCCACGCCATCGAGCTGCGGCCCGGCGGCGGCGCGAAGTTCGCCCGTTCCGCGGGTGCCTCCGTGCAGCTGCTGGCGAAGGAGGGCACGATGGCCCACCTTCGTATGCCCTCCGGTGAGATCCGGCTGGTCGACGCCCGCTGCCGCGCCACCATCGGCGAGGTCGGCAACGCCGAGCAGTCGAACATCAACTGGGGCAAGGCCGGCCGCATGCGCTGGAAGGGCGTTCGCCCGACCGTCCGCGGTGTCGCGATGAACCCGGTTGACCACCCGCACGGTGGTGGTGAAGGCAAGACCTCCGGTGGACGTCACCCGGTCTCGCCGTGGGGTCAGAAGGAGGGTCGTACTCGCTCGCCGAAGAAGGCATCGAGCAAGTACATCGTCCGCCGCCGCAAGACGAACAAGAAGCGCTAGGAGCGGGTTTAGATGCCGCGCAGTCTCAAGAAGGGGCCCTTCGTCGACGGACACCTCATCAAGAAGGTGGACGTACAGAACGAGGCAGGCACCAAGAACGTCATCAAGACCTGGTCCCGTCGCTCGATGATCGTCCCGGCCATGCTGGGGCACACCATCGCGGTGCACAACGGCAAGATCCACGTCCCGGTGTTCGTCACCGAGTCGATGGTCGGCCACAAGCTCGGCGAGTTCTCGCCGACTCGCACCTTCCGCGGCCACGTCAAGGACGACCGGAAGTCGAAGCGCCGCTAGCGCGGGGTGGAAACGACTATGACTCACACCGAAGGGACAACCATGGAAGCCAGGGCCCAGGCGCGGTACATCCGCGTCACGCCCATGAAGGCCCGCCGCGTGGTGGACCTCATCCGTGGCATGGATGCCACGGAGGCTCAGGCGGTCCTGCGTTTCGCCCCGCAGGCCGCGAGCGTGCCGGTTGGCAAGGTGCTTGACAGCGCCATCGCCAACGCTGCACACAACTACGACCACACCGACGCCTCTTCGCTGGTCATCAGCGAGGCGTACGTGGACGAGGGCCCGACCCTGAAGCGGTTCCGTCCGCGTGCTCAGGGCCGTGCCTACCGGATCCGTAAGCGGACCAGCCACATCACCGTGGTCGTCAGCAGCAAGGAAGGAACCCGGTAATGGGCCAGAAGGTAAACCCGCACGGGTTCCGACTCGGCATTACCACGGACTTCAAGTCCCGTTGGTACGCCGACAAGCTGTACAAGGACTACGTCAAGGAAGACGTCGCCATTCGTCGCATGATGACGAAGGGCATGGAGCGCGCCGGCATCTCGAAGGTTGAGATCGAGCGCACCCGCGACCGCGTCCGCGTCGACATCCACACCGCTCGTCCGGGCATCGTCATCGGCCGCCGCGGCGCCGAGGCCGACCGCATCCGCGGCGAGCTGGAGAAGCTGACCGGCAAGCAGGTCCAGCTGAACATCCTCGAGGTCAAGAACCCCGAGGTTGACGCTCAGCTGGTGGCCCAGGCCGTCGCCGAGCAGCTCTCCTCCCGCGTCTCCTTCCGTCGCGCCATGCGTAAGAGCATGCAGAGCTCGATGAAGGCCGGCGCCAAGGGCATCAAGATCCAGTGCGGTGGCCGCCTCGGCGGCGCCGAGATGTCCCGCTCGGAGTTCTACCGCGAGGGCCGCGTGCCCCTGCACACGCTCCGCGCGAACGTCGACTACGGCTTCTTCGAGGCCAAGACGACCTTCGGCCGCATCGGCGTGAAGGTCTGGATCTACAAGGGCGACGTCAAGAACATCGCCGAGGTCCGCGCCGAGAACGCTGCTGCCCGCGCCGGCAACCGCCCGGCCCGTGGCGGCGCTGACCGCCCGGCCGGCCGTGGTGGCCGCGGTGGCGAGCGTGGCGGTCGTGGACGCAAGCCGCAGCAGACCGGCTCGGCAGCGGAGGCCCCCAAGGCCGACGCTCCCGCCGCCGCTGCTCCGGCTGCTGAGAGCACCGGAACGGAGGCCTGACCGAAATGCTGATCCCCCGTAGGGTCAAGCACCGCAAGCAGCACCACCCGAAGCGCAGCGGCATGTCCAAGGGTGGCACGCAGGTTGCGTTCGGCGAGTACGGCATCCAGGCGCTGACCCCGGCGTACGTGACGAACCGCCAGATCGAGGCAGCTCGTATCGCGATGACCCGCCACATCAAGCGTGGCGGCAAGGTCTGGATCAACATCTACCCGGACCGTCCCCTGACGAAGAAGCCTGCCGAGACCCGCATGGGTTCCGGTAAGGGTTCTCCCGAGTGGTGGATCGCGAACGTCAAGCCCGGACGGGTGATGTTCGAGCTGTCCTACCCGAACGAGAAGATTGCTCGTGAGGCGCTTACCCGCGCTGCTCACAAGCTTCCGATGAAGTGCCGGATTGTTCGGCGCGAGGCAGGTGAGTCGTGATGTCGGTCGGTACCAAGGCGTCCGAGCTGCGCGAACTGGGCAACGAGGAGCTCCTCAACAAGCTTCGCGAGGCCAAGGAAGAGCTGTTCAACCTCCGCTTCCAGGCGGCAACTGGTCAGCTCGAGAACCACGGTCGGCTCAAGTCCGTCCGTAAGGACATCGCGCGGATCTACACCCTGATGCGTGAGCGCGAGCTGGGCATCGAAACGGTGGAGAGCGCCTGATGAGCGAGAAGACTGTGACTGAGACGAACACCGACCGCGGTTTCCGCAAGACCCGTGAGGGTCTGGTCGTCAGCGACAAGATGGACAAGACCGTCGTCGTCGCTGTCGAGGACCGCGTGAAGCACGCTCTGTACGGCAAGGTCATCCGCCGTACGAACAAGCTCAAGGCTCACGACGAGCAGAACACTGCCGGCGTCGGCGACCGCGTCATCATCATGGAGACGCGTCCGCTGTCCGCCTCGAAGCGGTGGCGCATCGTCGAGATCCTCGAGAAGGCCAAGTAATTCCTGAGGGGGATTCCCCTCAGGCAGGTTCCGCCAGGCTCGGTGGGGTCCGTTCCGGAGACGGAGCGGCCCCCGCCGGGAACCGGCAGACGATCAGGAGATAGACGTGATCCAGCAGGAGTCGCGACTTCGCGTCGCCGACAACACGGGTGCGAAGGAAATCCTCACCATCCGTGTTCTCGGTGGTTCGGGTCGCCGCTACGCGGGCATCGGTGACGTCATCGTCGCCACCGTCAAGGACGCGATCCCCGGTGGCAACGTGAAGAAGGGTGACGTCGTCAAGGCCGTCATCGTTCGCACCGTCAAGGAGCGTCGTCGTCAGGATGGCTCGTACATCCGCTTCGACGAGAACGCCGCCGTCATTCTGAAGAACGACGGCGACCCCCGCGGCACCCGCATCTTCGGCCCGGTGGGCCGGGAGCTGCGCGAGAAGAAGTTCATGAAGATCATCTCGCTCGCGCCGGAGGTGCTGTAAGCATGAAGATCAAGAAGGGCGACCTGGTTCAGGTCATCACCGGTAAGGACAAGGGCAAGCAGGGCAAGGTCATCGTGGCCTACCCCGCTCAGGACCGCGTCCTCGTCGAGGGTGTCAACCGGGTCAAGAAGCACACCAAGGCCGGTCAGACGGCTCGCGGTTCGCAGACCGGCGGCATCGTCACCACCGAGGCCCCGATTCACGTCAGCAACGTTCAGCTGGTTGTGGAGAAGGACGGCAACAAGGTCGTCACCCGCGTCGGCTACCGCTTCGACGACGAGGGCAACAAGATCCGCGTTGCCAAGCGGACTGGTGAGGACATCTGATGACTGCCACCACTGCGCCGCGTCTCAAGACGCGCTACCGCGAGGAAATCGCCGGCAAGCTGCGTGAGGAGTTCTCGTACGAGAACGTCATGCAGGTTCCCGGCCTGGTCAAGATCGTGGTCAACATGGGTGTGGGCGACGCCGCCCGCGACTCCAAGCTGATCGACGGCGCCGTGCGCGACCTCACCACGATCACCGGCCAGAAGCCTGCCGTTACCAAGGCCCGCAAGTCCATCGCGCAGTTCAAGCTGCGCGAGGGCCAGCCGATCGGCTGCCACGTCACCCTCCGCGGTGACCGGATGTGGGAGTTCCTGGACCGTACGCTGTCGCTCGCGCTGCCGCGTATCCGTGACTTCCGTGGCCTGTCGCCGAAGCAGTTCGACGGCCGTGGTAACTACACCTTCGGTCTCACGGAGCAGGTCATGTTCCACGAGATCGACCAGGACAAGATCGACCGGGTCCGGGGCATGGACATCACCGTGGTCACCACGGCGACCAACGACGACGAGGGTCGTGCCCTCCTTCGTCACCTCGGCTTCCCGTTCAAGGAGAACTGACCGTGGCGAAGAAGTCCCTGATCGCTAAGGCTGCCCGCAAGCCGAAGTTCGGCGTTCGCGCGTACACGCGTTGCCAGCGCTGCGGCCGCCCGCACTCCGTCTACCGCAAGTTCGGCCTGTGCCGCGTGTGCCTTCGTGAGATGGCTCACCGTGGCGAGCTGCCGGGCGTGACCAAGAGCTCCTGGTAACTTCCCCTCGCCCTCTGGGCGTTGGGAACACCTTGAGACTCTCGGTAAGCATCTGGTCGGCAGGAGCCCCTCCTTTCATGCCGTAGGCTTGAAGGGTTGGGCGCCTGCCGCCCAAGACCGACTTACTACGCCGTAGGTCCCCGCACCGCACCCGTCCCGCCACTGAGTGGGGAGAGGGATGGCGCATACAGGAAACCCCGGCGAGAGAGGCCGAAGGCCAACTCATGACCATGACTGATCCGATCGCAGACATGCTCACGCGTCTGCGTAACGCGAACTCGGCGTACCACGACTCCGTCGTGATGCCGCACAGCAAGATCAAGTCGCACATCGCGGAGATCCTCCAGCAGGAGGGCTTCATCACCGGCTGGAAGGTCGAGGACGCCGAGGTTGGCAAGAGCCTCGTTCTCGACCTGAAGTTCGGTCCGAACCGCGAGCGCTCGATCGCCGGCATCAAGCGAATCTCGAAGCCGGGTCTGCGTGTATACGCAAAGTCCACCAACCTGCCGAAGGTCCTCGGCGGCCTGGGCGTGGCGATCATCTCCACGTCCCACGGTCTCCTGACCGGCCAGCAGGCCAGCAAGAAGGGCGTAGGTGGGGAAGTCCTCGCCTACGTCTGGTAGTCGGGAATCGGAGGAATAGCTCATGTCGCGAATCGGCAAGCTCCCCATCCAGGTTCCCGCCGGTGTGGACGTCACCATCGATGGCCGCACGGTCGCGGTGAAGGGCCCCAAGGGTTCCCTCACGCACACCGTTGCCGCGCCGATCGAGGTCACCAAGGGTGAGGACGGCGTTCTGAACGTCGTCCGCCCGAACGACGAGCGTCAGAACAAGGCCCTTCACGGCCTGTCCCGCACGCTGGTGGCGAACATGATCACCGGCGTGACCCAGGGATACAGCAAGGCGCTCGAAATCAGCGGTGTCGGTTACCGCGTCCAGGCGAAGGGCTCCAACCTGGAGTTCGCCCTGGGCTACAGCCACCCGATCCTCATCGAGGCTCCGGAAGGCATCACCTTCAAGGTCGAGTCGCCCACGAAGCTCAGCGTCGAGGGCATCGACAAGCAGAAGGTCGGCGAGGTAGCCGCCAACATCCGCAAGCTGCGGAAGCCCGACCCGTACAAGGCCAAGGGCGTCAAGTACGCGGGCGAGGTCATCCGCCGCAAGGTCGGAAAGGCTGGTAAGTAGCCATGGCATACGGCGTGAAGATCGCCAAGGGCGACGCGTACAAGCGCGCTGCCCGCAAGCGGCGCCACATCCGCGTCCGCAAGCACGTCTCCGGTTCGCCGGAGCGTCCCCGCCTCGTCGTGACGCGTTCCAACCGTCACATCGTGGCCCAGGTCATCGACGACATCGCGGGCCACACGCTCGCGTCGGCGTCGACCCTGGACGTCTCCATCCGTGGTGGCGAGGGTGACAAGAGCGCTCAGGCCCAGCAGGTCGGCGCCCTGGTCGCCGAGCGTGCCAAGGCTGCAGGCGTCGAGGCCGTCGTGTTTGACCGCGGTGGTAACCAGTACGCCGGGCGGATTGCCGCTCTGGCTGACGCCGCCCGTGAAGCCGGGCTGAAGTTCTAAGCCCCGGTTCCTACGCACAGCGGACGTAACAGAGAGAGGTAATTCCAATGGCTGGACCCCAGCGCCGCGGAAGCGGTGCCGGTGGCGGCGAGCGGCGGGACCGGAAGGGCCGTGACGGTGGCCCCAGCGCCGCCGAGAAGACCGCGTACGTTGAGCGCGTTGTCGCGATCAACCGCGTCGCCAAGGTTGTGAAGGGTGGTCGTCGCTTCAGCTTCACCGCGCTGGTCGTGGTGGGCGATGGTGACGGCACCGTCGGTGTCGGTTACGGCAAGGCCAAGGAAGTTCCCGCGGCCATCGCCAAGGGTGTCGAGGAAGCGAAGAAGTCCTTCTTCAAGGTTCCTCGCATCCAGGGCACGATTCCTCACCCGATCACGGGCGAGAAGGCTGCGGGCGTCGTCCTGCTCAAGCCTGCTTCCCCGGGTACCGGCGTTATCGCCGGTGGTCCGGTGCGTGCCGTGCTCGAGTGCGCCGGCGTCCACGACATCCTGTCGAAGTCGCTCGGTTCTTCCAACGCGATCAACATCGTGCACGCGACCGTGGCGGCCCTTCAGGGCCTGCAGCGTCCCGAGGAGATCGCGGCCCGCCGCGGTCTGCCCCTCGAGGACGTCGCTCCCGCGGCTCTGCTCCGTGCGCGTGCCGGGGCTGGTGCGTAATGGCCAGCCTCAAGATCACGCAGACGAAGTCGTACATCGGCAGCAAGCAGAACCACCGCGACACCCTGCGTTCGCTCGGGCTCAAGCGCCTGCACGACGTGGTTGTCAAGGAGGACCGCCCCGAGTTCCGCGGAATGGTTCACACCGTCCGCCACCTCGTGACGGTTGAGGAGGTTGACTGACATGGCGGAGAACAGCCCGCTGAAGGCCCACAACCTCCGGCCTGCCCCGGGCGCCAAGACCGCCAAGACCCGTGTGGGTCGTGGTGAGGCGTCCAAGGGTAAGACCGCAGGTCGTGGTACCAAGGGAACGAAGGCTCGTTACCAGGTTCCGCAGCGCTTCGAGGGTGGCCAGATGCCCCTCCACATGCGTCTGCCGAAGCTCAAGGGCTTCAAGAACCCGTTCCGCACGGAGTACCAGGTCGTGAACCTGGACAAGCTCGCGACGCTCTACCCCGAGGGCGGAGAGGTCACGGTGGCCGACCTGGTCGCCAAGGGTGCCGTGCGCAACAACCACCTCGTCAAGGTCCTCGGACAGGGCGAGATCTCCGTGGCGCTGCAGGTTTCGGTTGACGCCGTCTCCGGCTCCGCCAAGGAGAAGATTGCCGCCGCCGGCGGCACCGTCACCGAGCTCGTCTGAGACAACTCGGACAACTCGATGTACTGAACACCCGACCGGGGATGCCTCTTCAAGAGGCATCCCCGTTCGGTCGTTCCTAGGGGGGCATGGTCGCCGGTAAGGTGGCGTGCGTTGTTGTGTGCTAACCCCTCGGGCACTCGCCCTGGGACACTTTGACTTCTTGTATCCGTAGATCCCTCAAGACCGTCACCTCTACGCATAGCGCGGGGGTCGCAGGAGGCACCGTGCTCACCGCGTTCGCCCGGGCGTTCAAGACGCCCGACCTGCGCAAGAAGCTGCTCTTCACGCTCGGCATCATCGTTCTCTATCGGCTCGGGGCACACATTCCCGTACCGGGAGTGAGTTACGAGAACGTCCAGACCTGTATCGACCAGGCCAGCAAGGGCAACAACAGCCTCTTCGGTCTGGTCAACATGTTCAGCGGTGGTGCACTGCTGCAGATCACGATCTTCGCGCTCGGCATCATGCCGTACATCACGGCCAGCATCATTCTTCAGCTGCTGACCGTGGTCATTCCCCGACTGGAGGCCCTCAAGAAGGAGGGACAGTCCGGGCAGACCAAGATCACTCAGTACACGCGTTACCTCACGGTCGCGCTGGCCATCCTCCAGGGCACCGGCCTGGTGGCCACCGCCCGCAGCGGCGCTCTCTTCAGCAGCTGCTCGGTGGGCGACCAGATCGTCCCCAACCAGTCGATCTTCACCACGATCGTCATGGTCGTCACGATGACCGCCGGTACCGCCTGCGTCATGTGGCTCGGTGAGCTCATCACCGACCGCGGCATCGGCAACGGCATGTCGATCCTGATGTTCATCTCGATCGCCGCCAGCTTCCCGAGCGCCCTGTGGGCCATCAAGGAGAGCGGCAAGCTCGCCGACGGCTGGATTGAGTTCGGCACCGTCATCCTCATCGGCATGGTGATGGTCGGCCTCGTCGTCTTCGTCGAGCAGGCCCAGCGCCGCATCCCGGTGCAGTACGCGAAGCGCATGATCGGGCGCCGTTCCTACGGCGGTACGTCCACGTACATCCCGCTCAAGGTGAACCAGGCGGGCGTCATCCCCGTCATCTTCGCCTCGTCGCTGCTCTACATCCCGGCCCTGATCGTCCAGTTCTCCAACTCCAACGCGGGCTGGGCGAACTGGATCAAGGACCACTTCGTCAAGGGCGACCACCCGTACTACATCGCGTCCTACTTCCTCCTGATCGTCTTCTTCGCGTTCTTCTACGTGGCGATCTCGTTCAACCCCGAAGAAGTAGCCGACAACATGAAGAAGTATGGTGGGTTCATCCCGGGTATCCGGGCAGGTCGACCTACAGCCGAGTACCTGAGCTACGTGCTCAACAGGATCACTTGGCCGGGCTCGCTGTACCTGGGCCTGATCGCTCTGGTGCCGACGATGGCGTTGGCAGGCTTCGGCGGTGCGAACCAGAACTTCCCGTTCGGCGGGACGAGCATCCTCATCATCGTGGGTGTGGGTCTGGAAACCGTGAAGCAGATCGAGAGTCAGCTCCAGCAGCGCAATTACGAAGGGTTCCTCCGCTGATGCGAATCGTCCTCGTCGGGCCTCCTGGTGCCGGCAAGGGAACGCAGGCCGCGTACCTTGCCAAGAACCTGTCGATTCCGCACATCTCCACGGGCGACCTCTTCCGCGCCAACATCAGCCAGGGCACCGACCTTGGCAAGCAGGCCCGGTCCTACATGGACAAGGGCCGGCTGGTGCCGGACGAGGTGACCATCGCGATGGCCAAGGACCGCATGTCCCAGCCGGACGCGGTGGGCGGCTTCCTCCTCGATGGCTTCCCGCGCAACGTCGGCCAGGCCGAGGCGCTGGACGAGATGCTCAAGAGCGAGGGCCTGTCCCTCGACGCGGTACTCGACCTGGAGGTCCCCGAGGACGAGGTCGTGAAGCGGATCGCGGGTCGCCGCATCTGCCGCAACGACAGCTCGCACGTCTTCCACGTCGTGTACAACCAGCCGAAGACCGAGGGCGTCTGCGACGCCTGCGGCGGCGAGCTGTACCAGCGGGACGACGACACCGAGGAGACGGTCCGCACGCGTCTCGAGGTCTACCACTCGCAGACCGAGCCGATCATCGACTACTACCGCGAGCAGGGACTGGTCGTGACCGTCCCCGCGCTCGGCAAGGTCGCCGAGGTGACCGAGCGGGCCATGGCGGCGCTCAAGTCCGACGAGGGCTGAGCACCACCCACGCAGTAACTTCCACAGCCGGCCGCGGTGCCCCAGGGCGCCGCGGCCGGCTGTTTGTCGCCGTATCGTGGATGACGGTTCGGGCCCCGGCCCCCCGGGTCCCCGCGCGACGGCCCCGTCCCCCAGACGCAGACGCAGAGAGGCGCCCAGCAATGGTGCAGATCAAGACCCCGGAGCAGATCGCCAAGATGCGTGAGGCGGGCCTCGTGGTCGCCGCCATTCACGCCGCCACCCGCGAGGCCGCCGTGCCGGGCGCCTCCACCCACGACCTGGACCAGGTCGCGCGCAAGGTGATCGCCGACCACGGGGCGAAGTCGAACTTCCTCGGGTACGGCGGCTTCCCCGCGACCATCTGCACCTCGGTGAACGACGTCGTCGTCCACGGCATCCCGGACGAGAAGACCGTCCTCAAGGACGGCGACATCATCTCCATCGACTGCGGCGCGATCGTGGACGGCTGGCACGGCGACGCCGCGTACACGGCCTTCGTGGGCACCGGACACGCTCCGGAGCTGATCGAGCTCTCCCGGGTCACCGAGGAGTCGATGTGGGCCGGTATCGCCGCGATGAAGGTGAACAACCGGCTCGTCGACATCTCCAAGGCCATCGAGGGCTACATCCGCCGCCAGCCCCGCCCGGCCACCGGCAAGTACGGGATCATCGAGGACTACGGCGGCCACGGCATCGGCACCGAGATGCACATGGACCCGCACCTGCTGAACTACGTCTCCCGCAAGCGCGGCAAGGGCATCAAGCTGGTCCCCGGCGTCTGCCTGGCGATCGAGCCGATGGTCTCGCTCGGCACCGCGCAGACGAAGGTGCTCAGCGACGACTGGACCGTGCTGACCACCGACGGCAGCTGGTCCTCCCACTGGGAGCACTCCATCGCGCTGACCGAGCAGGGCCCGCTGGTGCTGACCGCCCCGGACGGCGGCCGGGAGAAGCTCGCCCAGTACGGCGTCGAGGCCGCCCCGGACCCGCTGGCCTGAGCGCGGTCTCCGGCGCCGGCCGATCCCGCCGCCCGTTCGGGCATAAGGATCACGGCCAGTGGGCAAACTTGACGGATTCGTCTTTTGGGGTCGGCTGACGTAGACTGACTCGTCGGCTCTCGTGCATCCGTGTGTCCACTTGGTGGTAGCAGGGACGGAGCGGGAGTCGATCAAGGTAGCCGATTCGAAAGGCGAAGCGTGGCCAAGAAGCAAGGTGCCATCGAAATCGAGGGCACCGTGATCGAGTCCCTCCCGAACGCAATGTTCCGGGTGGAGCTCCAGAACGGTCACAAGGTCCTCGCGCACATCAGCGGCAAGATGCGGATGCACTACATCCGTATCCTCCCCGATGACCGGGTCGTGGTGGAGCTCTCTCCGTACGACCTGACGCGTGGCCGGATCGTCTACCGGTACAAGTAGATCTTGCCCCCGCCCCGCTTCGGCGTGGCGATGGCACTGACCCGGAGAACCTGACATCCCATGAAGGTCAAGCCGAGCGTCAAGAAGATCTGCGACAAGTGCAAGGTGATCCGCCGTCACGGTCGGGTCATGGTCATCTGCGACAACCTGCGCCACAAGCAGCGCCAGGGCTGACGCACGACCCCCCTGCATCTCGCAGTTCTTCGCGCGACGCACGTAATTCGTACATACGCAGTGCCCGTCCAAGCCACGGCTGACGACACCTCCGGCGGGGGCCGGGGACCCGGGCGTACCACCGTCTCTTTCGGGCGGTCGGCGGTCGGGAGCGGCACTGTGGAAGACCCCCGATATGACAACTGGAGCCATTGAATGGCACGCGTTTCAGGTGTTGACATCCCGCGCGAAAAGCGCGTGGAGGTTGCCCTCACCTACGTCTTCGGCATCGGGCGCACCCGGTCCAAGGAGATCCTCGCCGCGACCGGCGTGAACCCGAACACCCGCGTTCGTGACCTGGCCGAAGAGGACCTCGTCAAGATCCGCGAGTTCGTCGACGCCAACCTGCGCACCGAGGGTGACCTCCGCCGCGAGATCCAGGGCGACATCCGCCGCAAGATCGAGATCGGCTGCTACCAGGGCATTCGCCACCGTCGTGGCCTGCCGGTGCACGGTCAGCGCACCAGCACGAACGCGCGTACCCGCAAGGGCCCGCGTCGCGCCATCGCCGGTAAGAAGAAGCCGGGCAAGAAGTAGTCCTCAGCGGACGCACTGCGCGGTCCGGACATCCGGCCGAGCAGCAACCAGCGGTCTTCGCTGTAGGACCGATCACCTCCCCTCTCCATCTGGAGTAAGACATGCCCCCCAAGGGTCGTCAGGGCGCAGCCAAGAAGGTGCGTCGCAAGGAAAAGAAGAACGTCGCTCACGGCCACGCGCACATCAAGAGCACGTTCAACAACACCATCGTCTCGATCACGGACCCCTCGGGCAACGTGATCTCCTGGGCCTCCGCCGGCCACGTCGGCTTCAAGGGCTCGCGCAAGTCCACCCCCTTCGCCGCGCAGATGGCCGCCGAGTCGGCCGCCCGCCGCGCGCAGGAGCACGGCATGCGCAAGGTTGACGTCTTCGTCAAGGGTCCGGGCTCCGGCCGCGAGACCGCGATCCGCTCCCTCCAGGCCACGGGCCTCGAGGTCGGTTCGATCCAGGACGTCACCCCGACGCCGCACAACGGCTGCCGTCCGCCGAAGCGTCGCCGCGTCTGACGCATGACGGCCGGTGATGGCCGTCTGTGTTCACGCACACCTGTGGGACCGGGCGGTACCTCCCTTCGGGGGCGTACCGCCCGTACCCTTGTTGTATCTGTCGGGCATCAAATAGTGGGTGCCCACGACTGAAGGAATCAGCATGCTGATCGCTCAGCGTCCGTCGTTGACCGAAGAGGTCGTCGACGAGTTCCGCTCCCGGTTCGTCATCGAGCCGCTCGAGCCCGGTTTCGGTTACACCCTCGGCAACTCCCTGCGTCGTACCCTCCTCTCCTCGATCCCCGGTGCCGCTGTCACCAGCATCCGGATCGACGGTGTCCTGCACGAGTTCACCACCGTGCCGGGCGTCAAGGAGGACGTGACCGACCTCATCCTCAACATCAAGCAGCTGGTCGTCTCCTCGGAGCACGACGAGCCGGTCGTGATGTACCTGCGCAAGCAGGGTCCCGGCCTGGTCACCGCTGCCGACATCGCGCCGCCGGCCGGCGTCGAGGTCCACAACCCGGACCTCGTCCTCGCCACGCTGAACGGCAAGGGCAAGCTGGAGATGGAGCTGACCGTCGAGCGCGGTCGCGGCTACGTCTCCGCCGTCCAGAACAAGCAGGCGGGCCAGGAGATCGGCCGTATCCCGGTCGACTCCATCTACTCGCCGGTGCTCAAGGTCACGTACAAGGTCGAGGCGACCCGTGTCGAGCAGCGCACCGACTTCGACAAGCTGATCGTCGACGTCGAGACCAAGCAGGCCATGCGTCCCCGTGACGCCATGGCGTCGGCCGGCAAGACCCTGGTCGAGCTGTTCGGTCTGGCGCGCGAGCTCAACATCGACGCCGAGGGCATCGACATGGGCCCGTCGCCGACGGACGCCGCGCTCGCGGCCGACCTGGCGCTGCCGATCGAGGAGCTGGAGCTCACGGTCCGCTCGTACAACTGCCTCAAGCGCGAGGGCATCCACTCCGTGGGTGAGCTCGTGGCGCGTTCCGAGGCCGACCTGCTCGACATCCGCAACTTCGGTGCGAAGTCGATCGACGAGGTCAAGGCGAAGCTGGCCGGCATGGGCCTGGCCCTCAAGGACAGCCCGCCCGGATTCGACCCGACCGCCGCCGCCGACGCCTTCGGCGCCGACGACGACGCGGACGCGGGCTTCGTCGAGACCGAGCAGTACTAGAACACCCCCGGACGGGCTGACACATCGGTGTCGGCCCGTCCGTGAGGACCTCCGGGCCCTCGATCCATGGACTTCCGCGGAGCGACCGCTTCACGGGAACTGACACCGGTACCTGATACGGCCGGTGCAGCACACAAGGAGAAACACCATGCCGCGTCCCGCCAAGGGTGCACGTCTGGGCGGCAGCGCCGCGCACGAGCGTCTGCTGCTCGCGAACCTCGCGAAGTCGCTGTTCGAGCACGGCCGCATCACGACGACCGAGGCCAAGGCCCGTCGTCTGCGCCCCGTCGCCGAGCGTCTCGTCACGAAGGCGAAGAAGGGCGACATCCACAACCGTCGCCTGGTGCTCCAGACGATCACGGACAAGAGCATCGTCCACACGCTCTTCACCGAGATCGCCCCCCGGTACGAGAACCGCCCCGGTGGTTACACCCGTATCACCAAGATCGGCAACCGTCGTGGCGACAACGCCCCGATGGCCGTCATCGAGCTCGTCGAGGCCCTGACCGTGGCCCAGCAGGCCACCGGTGAGGCCGAGGCCGCCACCAAGCGTGCGGTCAAGGAGGACGCGGCCAAGGCCGAGTCCACCGAGGACGCCAAGCCGGCCGAGGCCGACGCGGAGTCCAAGGACGCCTGAGCGTTCTGACACCACTGTTCGGGCCCGCATCACCCTTCGGGGCGGTGTGGGCCCGTTCCGTTTCCGGGATCGAGTTTTCCGGACCATCGACTTTTCCGGGATTGAGAGGATGCGCGGGTGAGCGACGAGCCAGAGCCCGGTTCGGTACGCGTACGGCTGGACCTGTCCTACGACGGCAAGGACTTCTCCGGCTGGGCTAAGCAGACCTCCCGGCGTTCGGTGCAGGGGGAGATCGAGGACGCGCTGCGCACGGTGACCCGCTCCTCGCGCACGCACGACCTGACGGTGGCGGGGCGTACGGACGCCGGGGTGCACGCCCGGGGGCAGGTCGCGCACGTCGACCTGCCGGCCGAGGTGTGGGAGGAGCACCGGGAGAAGCTGCTGCGCCGCATGGCGGGGCGGCTGCCGCTGGACGTACGGATCTGGCGGGCGGCGGAGGCCCCGGCGGGGTTCAACGCCCGCTTCTCCGCGCTGCACCGGCGGTACGCCTACCGGGTGGCCGACCGGCCCGGCGGGGTCGACCCGCTGACGCGCGGTCATGTGCTGTGGCACGACCGGCCGTTGGACGTCGACGCGATGAACGAGGCGGCGGCGCCGATGGTCGGCGAGCACGACTTCGCGGCGTACTGCAAGAAGCGCGAGGGTGCGACGACCATCCGCACGCTGCAGAAGCTGAGTTGGGTACGGGACGAGGACTCGGGCGTCCTCACCGCGACCGTGCAGGCCGACGCCTTCTGCCACAACATGGTGCGCGCGCTGATCGGCGCCGCCCTGTTCGTGGGCGACGGCCGGCGCCCGGCGCCCTGGCCCGCCGAGGTGCTGGCGGCCAGGGTGCGGGACCCCGGCGTCCACGTGGTGAAGCCGCACGGCCTCACCCTGGAGGAAGTGGCCTACCCCGCCGACGCGTTGCTGGCCGCCCGCGCCCAGGAGGCCCGTAACGTGCGGTCGTTGCCCGACGGCAGTGTGGACCCGGACGGCTTCGGCTGCTGCTGAGAGCGCGTCGGCCCAGGTGGTGTCCGGCGGATCAACGCCGCGACCCCGGCCATGATCCGCCGGACACCACCTAACCGCCGAGAGGGCTACTTGCCCTTGAGGGCCTTGGCGACCCGGCGCAGCAGCCCCTGCTTGGGCGGGGCCGGTGCGGGCTCCGGGGTCTCCACCCTGAGCGAGAGGTCCCGGTGCGGCCTGGTCCAGTACGGGGTGATGGTGCGGGCCGGGTCGGCCGGGTGCGGGGCCGCGGTGAGCTCCTCGGAGACCTCGGCCGTGCGGATCCGGCCCAGCCGGGCGGTCTTGGTCCAGCCGAGCGCGGTGAGCCGGACGTAGAGGTCCCAGGGGCCGTCGTCGAGCGCGGAGCCGCCGGCCGCCGAGGACGGGTCCAGCTCGGCCGTCCCGGCGACCGTCAGGCCGCCGTCCAGGGTCCGTCGCACCTCGGACTCGGTGGTCAGGCGGTACTCGGCACCGGTCTCGCGTTCCCGCAGCACCAGCACGGCGGTGGCCTTCTCCGGCACCGCGCCGCCCGTCAGCGACTCCCCGGCGAACCGGTCCAGCACGGTCTGCGGCAGTCCGGACGGGGCCAGGGTGTGGCGCCCCTCCTCGTCGGTGACCACGCCCACCGGGCCGTCGGCCGCACGGGGGGTGCCGGTGAACGACAGCCGGAAGACCCCGTCCTCCCGCCGCTCGAAACCGGTCAGCGAGGGCTCGCAGGCGAGGGAGCGGTCCCAGCGGGCGAGCCGGACCACGTCCTCGGGCCGGTCGTCCTCGATCAGGCCGACGGTGACCCGCCGGGCCAGGGGGAGCCCGGCGACCGCGCCGGCCGACGCGACTCCCGCGAGGGCGGCCCGGATGTCGCGCACCAGGGAGATCCGGTCCTCCTCCTCCATCTCCAGGAACGCCTTGCCGCTGATCCGGTCCAGCACCTCGACGCGCAGCCAGCGGCGGTGCAGCCGGTCGCGGGCCGGGCCCGGCTCGGAGACGCTGTCGGTGGCCTTCATCAGCCGGGCGACCGCCGCGTAGAAGTCGGCGGGCGACGGCGCCGGGGTGTTCCGCTTCGGGCCGTACTGGTAGCAGACGTAGGAGCCCAGCACCGAGGCGTGCACGGCCCGCAGATACGCCTCCGCGGCGAAGGCCTGGTCCGTCAGCGGCAGGTCCTCGGCGGAGAACCGCAGGGCGTGCCGGAGCAGGAACGCGCGGTCGTACAGCTTGTTGACCGTGAGGCTGTCGGCCAGTGGGTCCTTGGCGAGGCTGGCGCGCGGCCGGTCGCGGACGAACAGTTCCTTGGGCAGGGAGCGGTCCTTGCCCGCGAGCTTCCCGACCACGATGTCGGTGTCGTTGGCCATGCCGTACGCGTACATCAGCTCCAGCGCCCGGGGGGCGAGGCGGTCGCCCGGCTCCACGAAGAGGACGTAGTCGCCGCGCGCGGCGTCGATCCCGGCGTTGCGGGGCTCGGTACCGGCCTCCGGGCGCACCTCGCCCTCGCCGTCCCCGACGCGGACCGTCTCGAACTCCTCCTGCGGGAGGCTCTGCGCGTCCAGCGAGGCGAGCGTCTCGCGCAGCGCCTCCGCGGTGGCCCCAGCGGTCGGCACGACGACGCTGACCTTCGGCCCGCGGGGGCGCGGGGCATCCGTGGTGGGGACGACCGTGAGAGCGAGCCCGGTACCGGTGCCCATGGCGTCGGCGACGACCGCGGGCCTGGCGCGGTGCCCGGCCAGGACCTCCCCGGCGGGCAGCGCGGACGCCTCGGCACCGGCGTTGCCGAGCGGCACCGTGCGGTCGAACCCGGCGCCCATCACCCGGATCCGCACGTCCCAGGTGCCGGGGGCGAGCGGACTGCCGCCCGCGCCGCGCACCGGGTCGAGGGAGGCGGTGCCGTTCAGCACGGGCCGTACCAGCACGGTGCCGTCCGCGTCCGTCTCCTCCTCCAGGGTGAGCTGGACGGTGGCGAGGGTGGGCCACAGGTGAGCGGTGTCGGCGTGCCGGAGCAGGACGTCGACCCGGAACGACTTCAGCTCGTCGGTCACGTCGACCGGCTCGTCGAGGATCCCGGCGGTGAGCGCCGGAGCGAGGACGTACCGGTCGCCCCGGCGGGCCAGCAACAGCCCAGGGCCGTCCTCCCGCTCGGCGAAGCGGGCGGTGAAGGAGACCTTCAGCCGGTCGCGGTCCCAGCGCGCCTCCCCGACCGTGGTGAGCGCGGTCAGATCGGTCTGCCGGCGGGTGTACTCGGTCAGCTCGTCGGACCTGTTCGCCCTCAGCAGGTCCGAGCGGACCCGCTGGTTCGCGGCGAGCGAGGCGTGCATCCCGTCGGTGACGAAGGTGTCGGCCAGCTCCCGTACCGCCTCGAAGGGGTCGGCGTCGAAGTGCGGGTCGATCACCGCGCCGCGCGCCGGAACGCCCAGCCGGCCGAGCATCTCGCCCCGGTAGAAGCGCCGCAGCAGCCGGTCGCGGTCCGGGCCGGGCTCGGTGCCGTCGGCCACCGTGGCCATGATCTCGCGGAGGTTGGCGTAGTACCGGCGCGGGTCCATCGCCCGGGTGCCGGCGTTCGCCGCGTCGTCGCGCGCCCAGTACGTGTAGCAGACGTAGTCGCCCAGCACCGAGACCACCTCGGCCTTGAGGTACGAACGGACCAGGAAGAGCTGGTCCTCCAGGATCCACGGGCCCTCGGGGTGCACGATGCCGTGCTCGCGCAGGAACGCGGTGCGGAACATCTTGTGCGGGGTGAGGCTGTCGATCAGCGAGGCCGTGCGCACGGTGCACTTCTCGCGGGTCGTGCTCATCAGGCCGTAGGGCACGCCCCGGCTGGTGAAGTTGCTGGCCACCTTGCCGATGACGATGTCCGAGCCGTTGCGGACCGCCATCGCGTGCAGGCGCTCCAGCGCCTCGGGGGCCATCAGGTCGTCGTGGTCCACGAACTGGACGTACTCACCGCGCGCCTGCTCGACCCCGATGTTCCGCGGCTTGCCCGGCCAGCCCGAGTTGGGGATGGAGGTGGTACGGAAATGGGTGTGCTCGGCGGCGAGTTCCGCCAGCCGGGCCGGGGTGTCGTCGGTGGAGCCGTCGTCGACGAACAGCACCTCGAACTCGTCGGCCGACAGCGTCTGGTCCAGCATCGAACGGACCAGCGGCTCGATGTGGCTCCCCGAGTTGTACGTCGGGACAACCACCGTCACCTTGACTGCCACAGCCCACTCCAGATTCGTCGCCGCCCCGGGTCCCGGGCGGATGAACCGAACCCTATACAGGCGGGACTTCGAGGTGTCCGTGGTACGGCTCAACCGCGTGGGGCGGGAGCCGGGGGACCGCCGGGCCGACGGTCCGGGCGGATCAGACGGCGGGTGCCGCGGATGCGGAGGCCGCCGCCGACGCCTGGACCTCGCCCCGGTGCCGTATCTGGTGGAACGTGAAGTTGGTCAGGTCGTCGCCCGCCGAGAACACGGCCTTGTCGTCCTTGGTGACGTTCGTTCCGTTCGTGAAGCCGCCCACCGAGAAGTACGCGTACCGGCCGTAGGAGTTGGCCGTACGGCGGCAGACCACCCCGGCCCGGCAGAAGGCCGGCACACCGGCGCCGCTGAGCGAGGCGATCCCGTCCGAGGACTCCTCGACGGCCTTCTTCGCCTGCGCCTCCGTACCGAACACCGCGACACCGACCGTGACCGCGACGCCGTCCCGCGTGTACGTGGCGCGGATCAGCTGGTCGCAGCCGTTCCTGGTGAGGACCGCGCCCAGCGCGCCCTGGGAACCCGCGGCGCACTTCGTGGTGCGGGCCGTCGGGCCCTTGAGGTGGACGCGGTCGCCGGAGGTGAGCTTCTTGCCCGGGAAGAAGCCGTCCACCGTGATCGGCTGCTTGTCCTTCTTCTCGTCCGTGATGAAGTCCATCGGGTCCGGCGGGGGCGCCGGGGCCACCGAGGAGAAGGACGGAGCCGGCTCCGCGGACTCCGGCGGCAGATCGGCCGGACCGGGCAGCGCGCTCGCGCTCGGACCGGCCTCCGGATCGCCCTTGCCGGCCGACACCACCGCCGTCGCCACGATCGCCGCGACGGCCGCCGTCGCCAGCACACCGCCCCCGATCAGCAACCACTTCCGGCGCCGGCTCTTCGCCGCGGACTCCTCGGCCAGCGCCGCCCAGTCCGGAGTCTGACTGCCCCCGGGCCCCCAGGAGGGCCCCCCATGCCCAAAGCTCATGGGGCGCATCCTAGAGGTTCTCGGACAGTGAGCGGCCCGGGTCGCGGGCCTCTCCCGGAATCCAGTTGGGTCACAGCGCCCGCACACCCGACAATGCGGGTATGGGACATCTCGAAGCGGGCCACCTGGAGTACTACCTACCGGACGGGCGGGTGCTGCTCGGCGACGCTTCCTTCCGGGTCGCCGACGGTGCCGTGGTGGCCCTCGTCGGCGCCAACGGCGCGGGCAAGACGACACTGCTGCGCCTGCTCTCCGGCGAGCTCCAGCCGCACGGCGGCACGGTCTCGGTGAGCGGCGGGCTCGGCGTGATGGGCCAGTTCGTCGGCTCCGTACGCGACGGGCAGACCGTCCGCGACCTGCTGGTCTCCGTGGCACAGCCGCAGATCAAGGTCGCCGCGCAGGCGGTGGACGCCGCCGAGGAACTGATCCTCACCGTCGACGACGAGGCCGCGCAGATGAAGTACGCGCAGGCCCTCAGCGACTGGGCGGAGGTGCGCGGCTACGAGGCGGAGACCCTCTGGGACATGTGCACCATGGCCGCGCTCGGCGTCCCGTACGAGAAGGCGCAGTACCGCGAGGCGCGCACCCTCAGCGGCGGCGAGCAGAAGCGCCTGGTCCTCGAAGCGCTGCTGCGCGGCCCCGACGAGGTGCTGCTCCTCGACGAGCCGGACAACTACCTCGACGTGCCCGGCAAGCGCTGGCTGGAGGAGAAGCTCAAGGAGACCCGCAAGACGGTCCTCTTCGTCTCCCACGACCGCGAACTGCTCTCCCGGGCCGCCGAGAAGATCGTCAGCGTCGAGCCCGGCGCGAGCGGCAGCGACGTCTGGGTGCACGGCGGCGGCTTCGACACCTACCACCAGGCCCGCAAGGACCGGTTCGCCCGCTTCGAGGAGCTGCTGCGCCGCTGGCAGGAGGAGCACGCCCGGCTGCGCGCCCTCACCCTGCGGCTGCGGCAGCAGGCGGCCATCAGCCCCGACATGGCGAATCGCTACCACGCCATGCAGACCCGCTTCAAGAAGTTCGAGGACGCCGGGCCGCCGCCCGAGCCGCCCCGCGAGCAGGACATCCGGATGCGGTTGCGCGGCGGACGCACCGGCGTGCGCGCGGTGACGTGCACCGGGCTGGAGCTCACCGGCCTGATGAAGCCGTTCGACCTGGAGGTCTACTACGGCGAGCGGGTCGCCGTCCTCGGCTCCAACGGCTCCGGGAAGTCCCACTTCCTGCGGCTGCTCGCCGGGGAGCCGGTCGCGCACACCGGCGAGTTCAAGCTCGGCGCCCGCGTCGTCGCCGGCCACTTCGCGCAGACCCACGCCCACCCGGAACTGCTCGGCAAGACCCTGGTGGAGATCCTCTGGAGCGAGCAGGCCAAGGACCGGGGCGCCGCGATGGGCGTCCTGCGCCGGTACGAGCTGGAGCGCCAGGGCGACCAGCCGTTCGAGAAGCTCTCCGGCGGACAGCAGGCCCGCTTCCAGATCCTGCTCCTCGAACTCTCCGGCACCACCGCCCTGCTGCTGGACGAGCCCACGGACAACCTGGACCTGGAGTCGGCGGAGGCCCTCCAGGACGGCCTCGAGGCCTACGACGGGACCGTGATGGCCGTCACGCACGACCGGTGGTTCGCGAAGTCCTTCGACCGGTACCTCGTCTTCGGTTCGGACGGTGTGGTGCGCGAGACGACCGAACCGGTGTGGGACGAGCGACGGGTCGAGCGGGCGCGGTAGGCGGCCGGCGCCCCTCGGATGCCGCTGCTGGTCTTCGTACGCCTCGCCGTCGATCTTCGGCGAGGCCCCGTCCGCCCCGTAATCAGGGGATTCGACGGGGCCGGTCGGGGGCCATTTTGACCCGTGCGGGGGCCCCCGGGTATTCTTCTGGTTTGTTATGCGTATTGGCTTGGTCGTTCTCACGCGAGGGGCCCTTACGCCGGTCCACCGGGCCGATGACCAGCGGCAGGCACTCGGGTTGCGTCCCCGCAGCGCCGCCAAGGCTGGTGGAATCGTCCGGGTGGCCTTGTCAGGACTCCACTCACTGAAGAAGCGAAGGCTACGACCGTGCGTACGTACAGCCCCAAGCCCGGAGATGTGACGCGCCAGTGGCACGTCATCGACGCTCAGGACATCGTCCTGGGTCGTCTGGCCACCACGGCCGCGAACCTCCTCCGAGGCAAGCACAAGGCGATCTATGCCCCCCACATGGACATGGGCGACTTCGTCATCATCATCAACGCCGACAAGGTTCACCTGTCCGGCAACAAGAAGACCCAGAAGATGGCGTACCGCCACTCCGGCTTCCCGGGTGGTCTGCGCTCGGTCCGCTACGACGAGCTGCTCTCCAAGAACCCGGAGAAGGCCGTCGAGAAGGCCATCAAGGGCATGATCCCCAAGAACACCCTGGGTCGGCAGATGCTGTCGAAGCTCAAGGTCTACGCGGGCGACCAGCACCCGCACGCTGCGCAGCAGCCGGTCCCGTTCGAGATCACCCAGGTCGCGCAGTAGTTCCGGCCTCCCCCTAAGACCATAAGAAAGATCTGAGGAGAATCGTGGCCGAGACCACTGTTGAGACCGTCGAGGGCACCGAGGGCGAGGAGACCTTCGCCGAGGTGACCACCTTCGAGTCCGAGGTCCCCGTCGAGGGTGAGTACACCTCCGAGTCGCTCGCGGGCCGCTTCGGCGACCCGCAGCCCGCCGCCGGCCTTGGCCGTCGCAAGAACGCCATCGCCCGCGTCCGGATCGTTCCGGGCACCGGCAAGTGGAAGATCAACGGTCGCACCCTTGAGGACTACTTCCCCAACAAGGTGCACCAGCAGGAAGTCAACGAGCCCTTCAAGGTGCTCGAGCTCGACAACCGCTACGACGTCATCGCCCGCATCTCGGGTGGCGGCGTCTCGGGTCAGGCCGGCGCCCTGCGCCTCGGCGTTGCCCGTGCGCTGAACGAGGCTGACGTGGACAACAACCGCGCCACGCTGAAGAAGGCCGGCTTCCTCTCCCGCGACGACCGTGCGGTCGAGCGCAAGAAGGCCGGTCTCAAGAAGGCCCGCAAGGCGCCCCAGTACAGCAAGCGCTAAATCCCGCCTGCTCGTCTGCTTCACACGTTCGCCCCGGCGGCACACACCGTGCTGTCGGGGCGTTCGTTTATCGCCTCTCACGGGCGTATAACGGCATAAGACGTTCATCGACACATCCGGGCCTCTCGCACCCTCAGGCGTGCGACGTGTGACGGTTGGGCGCTCTTCTGTCTGTTGTTAATTGTTGTGCTTTTGCGGTTGTCGGAGCATTTCGGAGGACACCAGTGGGACGACTCTTCGGTACGGACGGCGTGCGCGGGGTCGCCAACGCGGATCTCACGGCCGAGCTGGCGCTCGGTCTGTCGGTCGCGGCGGCGCACGTACTCGCCGAGGCGGGCACCTTCGAGGGGCACCGTCCCACGGCCGTGGTCGGCCGCGATCCCCGAGCCTCCGGAGAGTTCCTCGAAGCCGCCGTGGTGGCGGGTCTCGCCAGCGCGGGCGTCGACGTCCTGCGGGTCGGTGTGCTGCCCACGCCTGCCGTGGCGTACCTCACCGGCGTGCTCGGCGCCGACATCGGCGTGATGCTCTCCGCCAGCCACAACGCCATGCCCGACAACGGCATCAAGTTCTTCGCACGCGGCGGCCACAAGCTCGCCGACGAGCTGGAGGACCGCATCGAGACCGTCTACGACCAGCACCGCACCGGCGCGCCCTGGGCCCGCCCCACCGGCGCCGGCGTGGGCCGCGTCACCGACTACACCGAGGGCTTCGAGCGGTACGTCGCCCACCTCATCGGTGTCCTGCCGAACCGGCTCGACGGCCTCAAGGTGGTCCTCGACGAGGCGCACGGCGCCGCCGCCTACGTCTCCCCGGAGGCGTTCGCCCGGGCCGGCGCGGAGGTCGTCACCATCGGCGCCGACCCCGACGGCCTCAACATCAACGACGGCTGCGGCTCCACCCACCTCTCCCTCCTCCAGGCCGCCGTGGTCGAGAACGGTGCCGACTTCGGCATCGCGCACGACGGCGACGCCGACCGCTGCCTCGCCGTCGACGCCCAGGGCAACGAGATCGACGGCGACCAGATCCTCGCCGTCCTCGCCCTCGCGATGCGCGACGCCGGACAGCTGCGCGGCAACACCGTCGTCGGCACGGTCATGTCGAACCTCGGCTTCAAGATGGCCATGGAGCGCGAGGGCATCGAGCTCGTCCAGACCGCCGTCGGCGACCGGTACGTCCTGGAGTCCATGAAGGCCGAGGGGTACGCGCTCGGCGGCGAGCAGTCCGGACACGTCATCGTGCTGGACCACGCCACGACCGGAGACGGCACCCTGACCGGCCTGATGCTGGCGGCCCGCGTCGCCGCCACCGGCCGCACCCTCGCCGAGCTCGCGGGCGTCATGCAGCGCCTGCCGCAGGTCCTCGTCAACGTCCCCGACGTCGACAAGTCCCGCGTCTCCACCTCCGCCGAACTGGCCTCCGCCGTCACCGAGGCCGAGCGCGAACTCGGCTCCACCGGCCGGGTGTTGCTCCGCAAGTCCGGCACCGAGCCGCTGGTACGCGTCATGGTGGAGGCCGCCGACTTCGGCCAGGCCCAGGCCATCGCGGGCCGGCTGGCCGACGTGGTGAAGTCGGCGCTGGGCTGAGGATTCCGACGGCGCGTCACGCAACGTCACGGCGGGGCGGTTCCTTGCGGATCCGCCCCGCCGTCGTCGTTCGGTCGCGGCGCCGGCTACAGCTTCCGCAGCGAGAGCCGCTGCACCTTGTGGTCCGGGCCCTTGCGCAGCACCAGCGTGGCGCGGCTGCGGGTGGGAGCCACGTTCTCCAGCAGGTTCGGCTTGTTGATGGTCCGCCAGGTGTTGCGCGCGTACTCCATCGCCTCCTCCTCGGAGACCTGGGTGTACTTCGTGAAGTACGAGGACGGGTCCTGGAACGCCGTCGCGCGGAGCTTGCGGAACCGGTTGAGGTACCAGCTCTCGATGTCCTCGGCGCGCGCGTCCACGTACACGCTGAAGTCGAAGTAGTCCGCGAGCCCCACCCTGGTCCGGCCGTCGCTGCCGGGCAGCGCGGGCTGGAGGACGTTCAGCCCCTCCACGATCAGGATGTCCGGACGGCGGACGGTGAGCCGCTCGCCGGGCACGATGTCGTAGATCAGGTGCGAGTAGACGGGGGCGGTGACCTCCTCCTTCCCCGACTTGATGTCGGCGACGAACCGGGTCAGCGCCCGCCGGTCGTACGACTCCGGGAACCCCTTCCGCGAGGTCAGCCCGCGCGCCCGCAGCTCCTTCATCGGCAGCAGGAACCCGTCCGTGGTCACCAGCTCGACCCGGGGGTGCTCCGGCCACCGCGCCAGCAGCGCCTGGAGCAGCCGGGCGCTGGTCGACTTGCCGACCGCCACGCTCCCCGCGACCCCTATGACGAAGGGGGTACCGCGCTGCGCCCCGTGGCCGTTGCCCGCGTCCCCGAGGAAGGTGTTCAGGGCGCCGCGCAGGCCCGAGGTGGCCTGCACGTACAGGTTGAGCAGCCGGGAGAGCGGGAGGTAGACCTCGCGGACCTCGTCGAGGTCGATGACGTCACCGAGCCCGCGCAGCCGCTCCACCTCCTCGGCGGTCAGCGGCAGCGGGGTCTTGTCCCGGAGGGCACTCCACTCGGCGCGCGAGAGGTCGACGTAGGGCGTCGGCCCGGGCTCGGTGCGACGCTGGCTGCCACGGGGCGGCGTTGTGATCACGTATTCATTGTTACGGGAGTTTGAACGGAGCGGGGGGTGGGGTCCCTCACGCGGGCGTGGGGTTGCGCGGGGCGGGGTCTCTGCGGACCCGAGGTCTCACCCCCGGCCCGGTGCGAATGGCCAGACACGGCCTACACGCCGTCGTACTCCGCCCGGCTGGCCTCGACCGCCGGTCCGTGATCCGCGGCCCACTCCGCCAGCGCCACCGCGGGCCCGATCAGGGTCCGCCCCCGGTCCGTGAGCTCGTACTCGACCCGGGGCGGCACCTCCGGGTAGGACGTGCGGCTCACCAGCCCGTCCCGCTCCAGGTTGCGCAGGGTGCGGGTGAGCATGCGCTGGGAGATGCCGGGGACGCGGTGCTGGAGCTCGCCGAAGCGGAGGCGTTCGCCGTCGAGGACGGCCACCACCAGCAGGGACCACCGGTCGCCGATGCGGTCCAGGAGGCCCCGGATCGTCCGGCCGCCGTCGCCGCGGATGAGGCAGGAGCCGCGGTTCTTCGACATGGCACCCGTCCTCTTCTCGTCCCACGCACACCGGTGTGCCTTTTGTACGCGCTCGTGTCCGCGCCCATCATGTGGGTCCGCACCAGCCCGCCCACCATCATGACGGAGGACGACCATGGACGTCGCCTACTGGATCGTCGCCGCACTCCTGGCGTTCTTCTACCTCTACGCGGGAGGCAAGAAGGTCGCCCGGAGCAAGGAGCAGCTCGCGCCCATGATGGGCTGGGTGGACACCGTGCCGATGGCGGCGGTCCGGGGGATCGGGGTCGTCGAGATCCTCGGGGCGGCCGGCCTGATCCTGCCGCCGCTCACCGGGATCGCCCCCGTCCTCGCGCTGGTCTCCGCGCTCGGCCTCGTCGTCCTCCAACTCCTCGCGGGCGGGCTGCACCTCTCCCGGGGCGAGGTCAAGGAGACCGGGCTCAACGCCGCGCTGATCGTGCTCGCCGCCGTGGCCGCCTGGCTCGCCGCCGCCCGTTAGGCCGTGTCCGACGGCACGGCACCTCGCGGTGTTGTCGGACCGCCCGCGTACATCCAGTACGCGGGCGGTCCTCCGCCTTGCGACGCACCGCACCGGACACCGCCCGCCGATCCGACGCGCATGGTCAGACACGCCCCAGACCGGTACGGACGCCCCGGCCCCACGCCCACCCCTTCCGTAACCCCGCCCTGACCGCCTCTCGCGCCTTATCGTGCCGATATGTGTGGAATCGTGGGTTACGTCGGGGCGCAGTCGGCGCAGGAAGTCGTGGTCGCGGGGCTGAAGCGGCTGGAGTACCGGGGGTACGACTCCGCCGGGGTCGCCGTTCTGGCGGACGGAGGGCTGGCCGGCGCCCGTAAGGCGGGGAAGCTCGTCAACCTGGAGAAGGAGCTCAAGGACCACCCGTTGCCGACCGGGCTCACCGGCATCGGGCACACCCGGTGGGCGACGCACGGGGCGCCGACGGACGCCAACGCGCATCCGCACCTGGACAACGCGGGCCGGGTCGCGGTCGTGCACAACGGGATCATCGAGAACTTCGCGACCCTCCGCACCGAGCTGACCCGGCGCGGGCACGACCTCACCTCGGACACCGACACCGAGGTGGTGGCGCACCTGCTGGCCGAGGAGTTCGGGGCGGGCAGCGGGCTCGCCGAGTCGATGCGGCGGGTCTGCCGGCGCCTGGAGGGCGCGTTCACCCTGGTCGCCGTACACGCGGACGAGCCGGACACCGTCGTCGGCGCGCGGCGCAACTCGCCGCTGGTGGTGGGGGTCGGGGACGGTGAGGCGTTCCTCGCCTCGGACGTCGCCGCGTTCATCGCGCACACCCGGGACGCCATCGAGCTGGGCCAGGACCAGGTGGTGGAGGTGCGCCGGGACCGGGTCACCGTCACCGGGTTCGACGGTACGCCCGCCGAGGTGCGCGGCTACCACGTCGACTGGGACGCCTCCGCCGCCGAGAAGGGCGGGTACGACTCGTTCATGCTCAAGGAGATCGCCGAGCAGCCCCGGGCGGTCGCCGACACCCTCCTCGGGCGGATCGACGGCGAGGGCGCGCTGACGCTGGACGAGGTGCGGCTGCCGCCGAGCGTGCTGCGGGAGATCGACAAGGTGGTCGTGGTGGCCTGCGGCACCGCGTACCACGCGGGTCTGATCGCCAAGTACGCCATCGAGCACTGGACCCGGCTGCCCTGCGAGACCGAGCTGGCCAGCGAGTTCCGCTACCGCGACCCGATCCTCTCGCCGAACACGCTGGTCGTCGCGATCTCGCAGTCCGGCGAGACGATGGACACCCTCATGGCGCTCCGGCACGCCCGGGAGCAGGGCGCGCACGTGCTGGCCATCTGCAACACCAACGGTTCGACCATCCCGCGCGAGTCCGACGCCGTCCTCTACACGCACGCCGGGCCCGAGGTGGCGGTCGCCTCCACCAAGGCGTTCCTCACCCAGCTCGTCGCCTGCTACCTGGTCGCCCTCTACCTCGGGCAGGTGCGCGGGACGAAGTTCGGCGACGAGATCCGTACGGTCGTCCGCCAGCTCTCCGAGATCCCCGACGCCGTCGAACGCGTCCTCGCCACCATGGAGCCCGTCCGCGAGCTGGCCCGCTCCCTCGCGCACAAGAACACCGTGCTCTTCCTCGGGCGGCACGTCGGCCACCCGGTGGCGCTGGAAGGGGCGTTGAAGCTGAAGGAACTCGCGTACATGCACGCCGAGGGGTTCGCGGCGGGCGAGCTGAAGCACGGGCCGATCGCGCTCATCGAGGAGGACCTGCCGGTCGTCGTCATCGCCCCGTCCCCGCGCGGGCGGTCCGTGCTCCACGACAAGATCGTCTCCAACATCCAGGAGATCCGAGCCCGGGGCGCCCGCACCATCGTCGTCGCGGAGGAGGGCGACGAGACCGTCGCCCCGTACGCCGATCACCTCATTACGATTCCACCGACGCCTACGCTGCTTCAGCCCCTGGTCGCCACGGTCCCGTTGCAGGTCTTCGCCTGCGAACTCGCGACGGCCCGGGGCAACGAGGTGGACCAGCCGCGCAACCTGGCGAAGTCCGTGACCGTGGAGTAGCAGAGGAACGAGGGTGGGCCCGTGATCATCGGGGTCGGGATCGATGTGGCCGAGATCGCGCGTTTCGACGCGGCGCTGGAACGTACGCCCCAGATGGCCGAGCGGCTCTTCCTCGACCGGGAGCTGCTGCTGCCCGGCGGCGAGCGGCGCGGTATCGCCTCGCTCGCCGCCCGGTTCGCCGCCAAGGAGGCAGTCGCCAAGGCCCTCGGGGCGCCCGGCGGCCTCCTCTGGACCGACTGCGAGGTCTGGGTCGAGGAGAGCGGGCAGCCCCGCCTCCGGGTCACCGGCACGGTCGCCGCCCGCGCCGAGGCCCTGGGCGTCCGCAGCTGGCACCTCTCCCTCAGCCACGACGCGGGGGTGGCGTCGGCCATGGTGGTCGCGGAAGGTTGAGGAGGCGGAGGGCTTGTGCGGGCAGGCGTACGGGTACGTGTGAGCCGACCCGCCGAATGATCATTCCCTGGACGTGTTCCCGCGGGTACCGGACCCGCTCCTCCCGGTACCGGACCCGCTCCTCCCGAAAGCTGAAGGGCTGACCGATGCGTACCGCTTACAGCGTGGAGGCCGTACGGGCCGCCGAGCAGGCCCTGATGGCGCGGCTGCCCGAGGGCGCCCTGATGCAGCGGGCCGCCGCCGGGCTCGCGGTCGCCTGCGGGGACCTGCTCCGGCGCAACGGCCGGGTGTACGGGTCCCGGGTGCTGCTCCTCGTCGGCAGCGGCGCCAACGGCGGCGACGCCCTGTACGCGGGCGCCCGGCTGGCCCGGCGCGGGGCGGGCGTCAGCGTCCTGCTCACCGCGCCCGGCCAGGCCCACGCGGGCGGACTCGCCGCACTGCGCGCGGCCGGCGGCCGGGTGCTGGACCGCCCCGAGGAGGCCGGGATCGTGGACCTCGTGGTGGACGGGATCACCGGCATCGGCGGCCGGGGCGGGCTGCGCCCGGAGGCCGCCGCACTGGTGAAGGCGGTCACCGAGGGGCACGGGGCGCCGGTCCTCGCCGTGGACCTGCCCAGCGGGGTGGAGGCGGACAGCGGCGAGGTGCACGGCGCGGCGGTCCGCGCCGACGCCACCGTCACCTTCGGCACGTACAAGCCCGGCCTGCTCGTCGACCCCGGCGCCGAACGGGCGGGCGGGCTGCGGCTGGTCGACATCGGCCTCGGCCCCGAGCTGCCCGGGACCCCGGACCTGGAGGCGCTCCAGTTCGCGGACGTGGCGGCGCTGCTGCCACTGCCGGGCGCGGAGAGCGACAAGTACGGCCGGGGCGTCGTCGGCGTGGTCGCCGGTTCGCAGCGCTACCCGGGCGCGGCGGTCCTCGCCGTCGCCGGGGCGCTGCGCGGCGGCGCCGGGGCGGTGCGGTACGCCGGTCCGGGCGGGGAGACGGTGATCGCCCGGTTCCCCGAGACCCTGGTGCACGAGGGGCGGCCCTCGCAGGCCGGCCGGGTGCAGTCCTGGGTGGTCGGGCCCGGGCTCGGCGACGGGCGGGCGGCCACCGCCGCCGTCGAGGACGTGCTCGCCACGGACGTGCCCGTGCTGATCGACGCGGACGGGCTCCGGCTGATGGACGGCGACGCCGTGCGCGCCCGCTCGGCGGCCACCGTCCTCACCCCGCACGCAGGGGAGGCCGCCGCGCTGCTCGGCGTGGAGCGCGCGGAGGTGGAGGCGGGGCGACTCACCGCCGTACGCGAGCTGGCCGCCCGCTACCGCGCCACGGTCCTGCTCAAGGGGTCCACCACGCTGGTCGCGGAGGCCCCGGGCACCCCCGTACGGGTCAACCCGACCGGCACCGCGTGGCTCGCCACGGCGGGCAGCGGGGACGTGCTCTCCGGGCTGATCGGCTCCCTGCTCGCGGCCGGCCTCGCCCCGCGCGACGCGGCCTCGGTCGGCGCCCACCTGCACGGCCTCGCCGGGCGGCACGGCGCGGACGGGGCGCCCGTCTCCGCGCAGGACATCGCCGAGGGCATCCCGGCCGTCTGGCGCGACGTACGCAGGGGCTGAGCATGCGGGGCTCGCCCGCCAGGACCACCCTGGAAGCGGCGACGGACACCGACCGGGAGGTGGCAGCCATGGGGAAGAGCGGCATCCGGGTCCGCAGGGTCTACGACCCGCCCGAGCCGCGCGCGGACGGCATCCGGGTGCTGGTCGACCGGCTCTGGCCGCGCGGGGTCTCCAAGGAGCGGGCCGCCGTCGACCGGTGGCTGAAGGACATCACCCCCTCGAACGAACTGCGCGGCTGGTACCACCAGGACCGCTCCGGCGCCCGGTACGACGCGTTCGTCGACCGCTACCGCGCCGAACTCGACGACCCCGCGCACACCGAGGCCGTCACCACCCTGCTGGGCCTGCTGGACGGGGACACCCCGGTGACCCTGGTGACCTCCGTCAAGGACATCGACGCCAGCCATGTGCCGGTCCTGGCCGAGTACCTGGAGCACGCGCGGGGCCACCGGCCGGACGGCGGCTGAAGGGGAACGAAGGGGACGTGGGCCCCGCGCCGGGCTCCCGGGTGCCGACCTGGGAGAGCCGCCGACCTGAGACACTGGGCCGCGATGAACGAGAAAGCGTCCTTGAGAGCCCGGGCCGAGATCGACCTCGCCGCACTCCGCGCCAACGTGCGCGAGCTGCGCGCGCGGGCGGGCGGCGCCCAGCTCATGGCCGTGGTGAAGTCCGACGCCTACGGCCACGGCGCCGTGCCCTGCGCGCGCGCCGCGCTCGAAGCCGGCGCGACCTGGCTCGGCACCGCCACCCCGCAGGAGGCCCTGGCCCTGCGCGCGGCCGGTCTCGACTCCCGGATCATGTGCTGGCTGTGGACGCCCGGCGGCCCCTGGCGCGAGGCGATCGAGGCCGACGTCGACGTCTCCGTCAGCGGCCTGTGGGCGCTGCGCGAGGTCGTCGCCGCCGCCGCGGAGGCCGGCAGGACGGCCCGTATCCACCTGAAGGCCGACACCGGCCTCGGCCGCAACGGCTGCCAGCCCGCCGACTGGCCCGAGCTGGTCGCCGAGGCCCGTACCGCCGAGGAGAGCGGGGCCGTCCGCGTCACCGGCCTCTGGTCCCACTTCGCCTGCGCCGACGAGCCCGGCCACCCCTCGATCGCCGCCCAGCTCACGGTCTTCCGCGACATGGTGGCGCACGCGGAGAAGGCCGGCGTGGAGCCCGAGGTCCGGCACATCGCCAACTCCCCGGCCACCCTGACCGTGCCGGAGTCCCACTTCGACCTGGTGCGCACCGGGATCGCCATGTACGGCATCTCGCCCAGCCCCGAGCTGGGCACCCCCGCCGACTTCGGGCTCCGCCCGGTGATGACGCTCGCCGCCTCGGTCGCCCTGGTCAAGCAGGTCCCCGCAGGACACGGCATCAGCTACGGCCACCACTACACGACCCCGGCCGAGACCACCCTCGCCCTGGTGCCCCTCGGGTACGCCGACGGCATCCCGCGCCACGCCTCCGGGCGAGGCCCGGTACTCGTCGCGGGACGGGTGCGGACGATCGCCGGCCGGGTCGCGATGGACCAGTTCGTCGTGGACCTGGAGGGCGACCTCACCGAACCGGGCGCCGAGGCGGTGCTCTTCGGTCCGGGCGACCGGGGCGAGCCGACCGCAGAGGACTGGGCGGTGGCGGCGGACACCATCGCGTACGAGATCGTCACCAGGATCGGTACGCGGGTCCCCCGGGTACACGTCGGCGCGTAGCGGCGGCCACGCCGCACGGCACCACCGACGAGCACGGACCACGACCACGGACGAGGAGCGGGCACGGTGAGCGACAGCAGCGCGGGAGCCGCGGGAGACGTGGTGGCCGCGGCTGCCGCGGCCACGGCGGGCGGATGGCGCCGGGCCGGGTTCGCCGGGGCCGCCATAGGGGTGCTCGCGGCCGGTGCGGCCGCCGGGGTCGCCGTGGAGCGCCTGACGGTCGGCCGGGGCATGCGGAAGAAGGCGCGCCTCGCGCTGGACGCCTCCGGGCCGTACGGCGCGCTGCGCGGCACCCCCGGCCAGGCGGTCGCCGACGACGGCACCGCGCTGTACTACGAGATCGACGAGGCCGAGCCGGCGGCCGCCGGGAACGGCGGCTCCACCGGTCCGCGCAAGCGCCGCCTCTTCGGCCGCAAGTCCCCGGG
The DNA here is from genome assembly GCF_035953295.1 of Streptomyces sp. NBC_01335. Taxonomy (GTDB): domain Bacteria; phylum Actinomycetota; class Actinomycetes; order Streptomycetales; family Streptomycetaceae; genus Streptomyces. The sequence continues at coordinate 3,092,910 of NZ_CP108370.1, read as the reverse complement.
CCCCGTCACCGTCGTCTTCAGCCACGGCTACTGCCTCGCCCAGGACTCCTGGCACTTCCAGCGGGCGGCCCTGCGCGGGCTGGTCCGTACGGTCCACTGGGACCAGCGCAGCCACGGCCGGTCCGCGCGCGGCCGGGCCCAGGCCGACGGAGTGCCGGTCACCATCGACCAGCTGGGCCGGGACCTGAAGGCGGTCATCGACGCGGCGGCCCCCGAGGGGCGCCTGGTGCTGGTCGGGCACTCGATGGGCGGCATGACGATGATGGCGCTGGCCGACCAGTACCCGGAACTCGTCCGCGACCGGGTCGCCGCCGCCGCGTTCGTCGGCACCTCCAGCGGCCGGCTCGGCGAGGTCAGCTTCGGGCTGCCGGTCGCGGGCGTCAACGCGGTGCGCCGGGTGCTCCCCGGGGTGCTGAAGGCGCTCGGTACGCAGACGGAGCTGGTGGAGCGGGGCCGCCGGGCCACCGCGGACCTCTTCGCGAGCCTGATCAAGCGGTACTCGTTCGGTTCCCGGGACGTGGACCCGGCGGTCGCCCGGTTCGCCGAGCGGCTCATCGAGGCGACCCCCATCGACGTCGTCGCGGAGTTCTATCCGGCGTTCACCGAGCACGACAAGAGTGCCGCGCTGCCCGTCTTCCGGGACATGCCGGTGCTGATCCTGGCGGGCGACAAGGACCTGGTCACGCCCAGTTCGCACAGCGAGGCCATCGCCGACGTGCTGCCCGACGCGGAGCTGGTCATCGTGCCGGACGCGGGCCATCTGGTGATGCTGGAACACCCCGAGACGGTGACCGACCGGCTCGCGGACCTGCTGGTGCGGATCGGAGCCGTACCGGCTCCGACTAACGTGGGCTGACATGGAAGCACCGCACAACGGCCCGGCCGCCGAGATCGCGGCGGCCCCGGACGCCGTCACCGTACGCATCGCCGTCGAGTCACCCGAGCAGATGACGGAGCTCGGCCGCGAGCTGGCCGGGCTGCTGGCCCCCGGCGACCTGGTGATGCTCACCGGCGAGCTCGGCGCCGGGAAGACGACCCTGACCCGGGGCCTCGGCGAGGGACTCGGGGTGCGGGGCGCCGTCACGTCCCCCACCTTCGTGATCGCCCGCGTCCACCCCCCGCTGGGCGACGGGCCCGCCCTGGTCCACGTCGACGCCTACCGCCTGGGCGGCGGGCTCGACGAGATGGAGGACCTGGACCTCGACGTGTCGCTGCCGGACTCGGTGGTGGTCGTGGAGTGGGGCGACGGCAAGGTCGAGGAGCTCTCCGACGACCGGCTCCACGTGGTCATCGACCGCGCCACCGGCGACACCGACGACGACCGGCGCGAGGTGACCCTCGCGGGGGTCGGGGCGCGCTGGGCGGACCTGCGGACCCGTATCGGCGGGCACGGGGCCTGATTCCTCCGGCCTGATCACCCCGTGCCTCCGGTTTCCTTCCGGCCTGACGTTCGCCCGGCCTGATTCCTCCCGGCCTCTGATTTCCTCCCGGCCCGATTCCGGCACACCGCTGCGGGGCGTCTTCCCTTCGGGGAGGCGCCCCGCAGGCGTGTCCGGGGGTGGGGCGAGGGCGAAGGGAAGACGGGTTCCCGGGTGGTTTCCGACAAGCTGTCGGTAAAATGTTGCGCAGACGGCCCCGCCCGTGGTGGTATGGGGTGGCGAACTGGTTAGGTATACCTAACTACTCCTCCAGCGGAGCCCAGGAGGCATCCATGCCGACGCCCGAGCGAGAAGTCCGGTACCCGTCCCCCTCCGGGGTGCCGATGAAGGATCTGCTCGCGTCGTGTGCGGCGGCCAGCGCCGTGTCGACCCCGCCGTCCGAGGCACCCGCGGCGCGTGCGGCCGACGACGGCGACGCGCTGAACGAGGACGACACCGAGCTCTCGGCCACGGTGCACGGCATCAGGCCGCCCGCGCAGCGCGAAGCGGCCTGAGGTCGGCGGAAGCGGGAAGCGGCCTGATCCCGGCGGAAGGCCGGACGGCCGAGCCGGACGGCCGAGCCGGACGGCCGGAGGGAAGCCCGTCTACCGGACGACGACGACCTTCACGGCGACCGTGGCGAACGACCACATCGCGTCGGCGTCCGCACGCTTCATCCGCACCCCACCGGTCTTCAGCGTCGGGTCCGGAGTCGGCAGCGAGCCGTCCTGCGCCGCGCTGAAGCCGATCACCGTGTCGTCCACCTCGGCGAACCGCACCACGTGCTCGATCGGCACGCCGTCCGAGCCGGTCACCGAGCCGGTGCGGGAGAAGACCGCGTACGAACCCGGCTTGGGGCTGACGCTGCTCGGCACCACCGTGAACGTCCGCGACGCCTTGCCGTCCTCGCCGACCAGCCACACCCGCCGCTCCTTGAGCGCGTACACGACCCGGAGGCCGCTCCCGGAGCCGGTCGGCACCGTCAGCGGGTCGACCTTGGGGGCTGACGGCTTCGCGGACGGCTTCGCGGACGCGGAGGCGGAGGCGCTCGTCGAGGGGGCGGCCACCGAGTCCGGGGCGTTCGCCGACGCCTGGTAAGCGAGGAATGCGACCGCCACGACGGCCGCCGCAGTGAGCCCGGCCACGATTCCCGAGCTGCCCCTTGCCACCTGAGCTCCCCTTTCGCATGCGGTCCGCCGCATGCCGCCTGTCACATGTCGTACAAGGTTTACGTCGTACTCGTGTATCCCGGGTGACGGTAGCAGCAGCCACGGGGCGTACCGGGACGACGTACGGGCGCGATGCCCCGGTCGCCGGAGCCGTAGGCTGTTTGCGTGCTCTTGCTCGCCATGGATACCGCCACCCCCGCCGTCACCGTCGCCCTCCACGACGGCACCTCCGTCGTCGCGGAGTCGGGCCAGGTGGACGCCCGACGCCACGGGGAGCTGCTGCTCCCCACCGTCGACCGCGTCCTCGCCGAGGCCGGAACCACCCTCGACGCCGTGACCGGCATCGTCGTCGGCGTCGGCCCCGGCCCCTACACCGGGCTGCGCGTCGGCCTGGTGACCGCCGCGACCTTCGCCTCCGCGCTCTCCGTCCCCGTGCACGGACTGTGCACCCTGGACGGACTCGCGTACGCCGCCGGGGAGGAAGCCGGGATCACCGGCCCCTTCGCGGTCGCCACGGACGCCCGCCGCAAGGAGGTCTACTGGGCGCGGTACGCGGACCCCCGCACCCGGACCGGCGGCCCCTCCGTCGACCGGCCGGCCGACATCGCCGAGGAGCTGGCCGGCCTCCCCGTCGTCGGCGCCGGAGCGGTGCTCTACCCCGATTCCTTCCCCGACGCGCGCGGCCCCGAGCACGTCTCGGCCGGGGCGCTCGCCGCGCTCGCCGCCGAACGTCTCGCCGCGGGCGAGAAGCTGCTCGACCCGCAGCCGCTCTACCTCCGCAGGCCCGACGCGCAGGTCCCGAAGAACTACAAGGTGGTCACCCCGAAGTGACCGTCCCGACCGCTGAACTGCGTGAGATGCGCTGGTGGGACATCGAACCGGTGCTGGAGCTCGAACACGAGCTCTTCCCCGACGACGCCTGGTCGGCCGGGATGTTCTGGTCCGAGCTCGCGCACGCCCGGGGCCCGCACGCCACCCGGCGCTACGTCGTCGCCGAGGAACCGGCCACCGGGCGGATCGTCGGCTACGCCGGACTCGCCGCCGCCGGGGACCTCGCCGACGTACAGACCATCGGCGTCACCCGCGACCACTGGGGCGGCGGCCTCGGCTCGGAACTCCTCACCGACCTGCTGAAGCACGCCACCGCCTTCGAATGCGCCACCGTGCTGCTCGAAGTCCGGGTCGACAACACCCGCGCCCAGAAGCTCTACGAACGCTTCGGCTTCGAGCCGATCGGCTTCCGGCGCGGCTACTACCAGCCGGGCAACATCGACGCACTCGTCATGCGCCTCCACGTACAAGGAACAGAGAATGGCTGATGGCAATGGCTGACGAACCGCTCGTACTCGGCATCGAGACCTCCTGCGACGAGACCGGCGTCGGCATCGTGCGCGGCACCACCCTCCTCGCCGACGCCGTCGCGTCCAGCGTGGACACCCACGCCCGCTTCGGCGGAGTCGTCCCGGAGATCGCCTCCCGCGCCCACCTGGAGGCGATGGTCCCCACCATCGAGCGCGCCCTCAAGGACGCCGGGGTCAGCGCCCGGGACCTCGACGGCATCGCCGTCACCGCCGGTCCGGGCCTCGCCGGAGCGCTCCTCGTCGGCGTCTCGGCCGCCAAGGCGTACGCGTACGCGCTGAACAAGCCGCTCTACGGCGTCAACCACCTGGCCTCGCACATCTGCGTCGACCAGCTGGAGCACGGCCCGCTGCCCGAGCCGACGATGGCCCTGCTGGTCAGCGGCGGCCACTCCTCGCTGCTGCTCGCTCCCGACATCACCAGCGACGTACGGCCGCTGGGCGCCACCATCGACGACGCGGCGGGCGAGGCCTTCGACAAGATCGCCCGTGTGCTGGACCTCGGCTTCCCCGGCGGCCCGGTCATCGACCGGCTGGCCAGGGAGGGCGACCCCAAGGCCATCGCGTTCCCGCGCGGCCTGACCGGCTCCCGCGACCCCGCGTACGACTTCTCCTTCTCCGGCCTCAAGACCTCGGTCGCCCGCTGGATCGAGGCGAAGCGCGCGGCCGGCGAGGAGGTGCCGGTACGCGACGTGGCGGCGTCCTTCCAGGAGGCCGTGGTCGACGTGCTCACCCGCAAGGCCGTCCGCGCCTGCAAGGACGAGGGCGTCGACCACCTGATGATCGGCGGCGGTGTCGCGGCCAACTCCCGGCTCCGCGCGCTGGCCCAGGAACGCTGCGAGCGCGCCGGAATCCGGCTCCGGGTGCCCCGCCCCGGACTCTGCACCGACAACGGCGCGATGGTCGCCGCCCTCGGCGCCGAGATGGTCGCCCGCAACCGGCCCGCCTCCGACTGGGAGCTGTCCGCCGACTCCTCGCTGCCGGTGACCGACCCGCACGTACCGGGCACCCGGCACGATCACGGTCACACCCACGATCACGACCACGTGCACGAGATCAGCAAGGACAACCTGTACTCATGACCGTCGCACTGATGTGGGAGGCCCGTGCCGTCGACGGGCGGGGTACGGAACTGCTGGAGTGGGCCCGCGCCCGGGCCGGCGAACTCGCCCGCACCCCGCTCCGCACCGAACTGCTGCGCGCCCCGAAGGACCGGGTGCTGGTGATCACCTGGTGGCCGGGGGAGTACGGCGACCAGCTGCCGGAACTCCCCGAGCCGGACGAGCGGCTGATCACCCGCGCGGTGCACCGGTGGCGCTTCGAGTCGCTGGGGCCGGTCGACTCCTGAGGCCCTGAGCCGCCGGCGCGCGCCCCCGCCCGGTGGGCCGGAGGCGCGCGCCGCGACGACCGGCCACCCGCCGCCGCTTCTCCGCGCAGGGTCACCGGGCGGGTCTACGCCAGGGGCACCAGACGGGTCTACGGCAGGGTCACCAGGCGGGCGCCGCCGTCCGCCTCCAGGACCGTGCCGGTGAGGTTGGCGTTGGTCGCGGCGAGGACCACCACCTCGGCCACCTCCTCGGCCGTCGCCACGTGCCGGACCGGCAGCACGGCGGCGGTCCGGGCGAAGTACTCCTGCCGCGCCTCCTCGGGCAGCCCGCTCCACCAGGGGGTGTCGACCAGCCCCGGGGAGACGGCGTTCACGCGGATCGGGGCGAGCTCCGCCGCCAGCGGCCGGACCAGGGACTCGATCGCGCCGTTGACCGCGGCCAGGCCCGCCGTCCCGGGCATGCCGGTCCGCGCGGAGATGGCGCTGATCAGGGTGATCGAGCCCTGCGGGGCCAGATGCGGCAGCACCGCCTGGACGGTGGTGACATGCGGCCAGAACTTGGCCTCGAAGGCCCTGCGCAGAGCGGTCAGGTCCAGGTCGGCGAAGGGCCCCTGCCCCTCACCGCCGCTCGCCGCGAGGACCAGCCGGTCGACGGTGCCGATGGACTCGGCGACCGCCCGGATCTCGTCGGCCCGGCCGGCGTCGGCCCGGTGCCCGACGATTCCGGGATTGGCGGCGAGGACCTCGTCCAGCCGCTCCTTGTCGCGCCCGACGATGTGCACCGTCGTGCCGCGCTCCGCGAGCAGGCGGGCCGTGGCCAGTCCGATTCCGGACGTTCCCCCGACCACCAGGGCTGTGTGCTGGGAGGACATGAATGCATCTCCTTATTTCGAACCGTGGCGTCTCGTTTAAGCTAGCCCCATGGCCATCGACAAGCAACCCCCTCCCGTGGAACGCCGCGGCCGCAAGCGGAGCGAGGAGAGCCGGGCGGCGATCCTGACCGCCGCCTTCGAGCTGGTCGGCGAGGTCGGCTGGGCGGGCCTGACGATCGAAGGCATCGCGGGCCGTGCCGGCTGCGGCAAGCAGACGATCTACCGCTGGTGGCCCTCCAAGGCCCAGGTGCTCCTCGACGCACTGACGGTCAAGGCCGACCTGCACATCGGCCAGGCGGACCACGGCTCCTACGCCGCCGATCTGCGGGCCTTCCTGACGGACACCTTCACGCTCGGCCGCCAGGATCAGGTCGCCCGCATCCTGTGCGCCCTCATGGCGGAGGCCCAGATCGACGCGGAGTTCGGCGCCACCTTCCGTACGGAATTCCTCCGGCGCAGGCGCGACGCGCTCCAGGCGGTGCTCGACCGGGCCCTCGCCCGGGGCGACCTGCCCGCGCGACCGGCCCCGGCCACCGTGCAGGACCTGGTCTTCGGCGTGCTCTGGTACCGGCTCCTCTCAGCCCACCGGCCCATCGACGAGGCACTCGTCGACGACCTCGCCGCCACCCTGACGGGCGGTGCGCCCGGCGGCCCGTGACCGGCCTGCCCGGGGCCGGGCAGGCGTCCGTACGGGCGGCGGCCCCGCGTGTCCGATGAGTCCGGGGCGCCCGCCGGGTCTACCTTCCAGAGCCCCGGACCGGTGACGAACCCGGGCTCGGGACACCGACCGGCGGGACCCCTGGAGGAGAAGACCATGCAGAAGATCACCCCCTGTCTCTGGTTCGACGGCCGGGCCGCCGAGGCCGCCGACTTCTACGTCTCCGTGTTCGGCGGCGACTCGCGCGTCCTGGAGACCAGCCACTACCCCGAGGGCTCCCCGGGCGAGGCCGGCGCCGTGATGACGGTCCGCTTCCGGCTCGCGGACCAGGAGTACCTCGGCCTCAACGGCGGACCCGCCTTCCACTTCACCGAGGCCCTCTCGCTCTCCGTGGACTGCGCGGACCAGGCCGAGGTGGACCGGCTGTGGACGGCGCTCACCGAGGGCGGCGAAGAGAGCCGGTGCGGCTGGCTCAAGGACAGGTTCGGGCTGTCCTGGCAGATCGTGCCGCGCGCCCTTCCCGACATCCTCGGCGGCCCCGACCGGGACCGCGCCGACCGTGCCATGAAGGCGATGATGGGCATGGGCAAGCTCGACGTGGAGGCGCTGCTCAACGCCTGAGAGCGGGCCGAGGCCGAGGCGCTGCTCACCGCCTGACGGTGGACTCGGCGATCGGTGACCTGCGGCCCCGCAACCGGTCCCCGCGCGCCGGAGGTTCGCCTCCGGAGGCCGGTAATCACCCTGGGGCGTAAGCCCGTTGCCGACCGGGTCGGTAGGGTCGGCGCCATGCCTTCCAGAGCCCCGCTGCCCCCGCCTCCGCCGCCCGCGGAGGTCCGGTCCTGGCCGGACCGGTCCTCCCTGCTCGCCGACCGGGCCGAGGTCCTCGGCGGGCTGGTGAGGCTGCACGTCGGCGGCGGGCGGCTCGCCCTCCTCCTGACCTGGGGCGGGCTCGCCGCCCTCGGCTGGGCGCTCATCGGTACGGCGATGATCTTCTTCGAGGAGTCCCTCGACCCGATCAGCGACCTGATCGCGGTCGTCACCCTTTTTGCCGGCCTCGCCGTGCTCGTACCGGCGGCCGTGTTCCTCGGCCTCGACATCGCGCGGGCCCGCAAGGTCCGTGCGCTGCTGGCCGGCTGGGGCGCGCTCGACAGCGACCCCGACCTGGACGGGCCGCTGCGGAGGCCCGGGCTCGCGCTCGCCTGGCTGCTGCTCTCCTACGCCCTGTGCGCCGCCGGCCTCTTCGCCTGCTTCGCCGTCCCGGCGGCGGCCACGCCGGGCGAGGACCCGTACGGCCTGGTGGTTCTCGGGATGGGGACCGGCCTCTGCGCGTGGATCACCGGACTGACCGGCGCGGTCACCGCGGTCGCGCACCGCCGCTGGGTGGTGCGGGTGCTGGGCCGCGTCTGACCCTGCGCGTCCGGTGGGCCGATCAGCCCACCGGCCGGAAGGGGCGGCCGATCAGCATGGTCGGGGCGCCGGCGACCCGGGTCAGCAGGACCGTCGCGGAGTTCGGCCCCGCGAGCTTCATCCGGCGGCGCACCTCCTCCGGCTCCACCGCCGAACCCCGCTTCTTCACCGTCAGCACCCCCACCTCCCGCTCCCGCAGCAGCGCCTTCAACCGCTTCATGTTGAACGGGAGCTGGTCGGTGATCTCGTACGCGGAGGTGTACGGGGAGGAGTACGGCTCGTCGCTGGTGACGTAGGCGATCGTCTCGTCGATCAGCCGCCCGTCGCACCGGGCCACGATGTCGGCGACCAGGCTGGCGCGGATCACCGCGCCGTCCGGCTCGTACAGATACCGGCCGACCGGGCCCACCGGCGGGGCCGGCAGCGGGGAGCGGGTGGCGAGGGTGGCGCCGGACGGCAGCAGGGTCGCCCGGTAGGAACCGGCCTCGAAGCCCTCGCCGTACCAGAGCACCGCCTCCTTCACGTCCCCGCCGTCCGAGATCCACTCGGCCTCGGCCTCCGGGCCGATCGCCTCGTGCGGGATGCCCGGCGCGATCTTCAGGGCCGCCCGCGGGGCCTTCAGCGCGGCGGCGGTCGCCCAGGAGAGCGGCGGCGAGTACGCCTCCGGGTCGAAGATCCGGCCGCGCCCGCCGCGCCGCGCCGGGTCGACGAAGACGGCGTCGTACCCGGCGGTGTCGATGCCGGTCACGTCGGCGCACCGGACCTCGATCAGCCCGCTCAGGCCGAGGGCCTCGGCGTTGGCGCGGGCCACCTCGGCGGTGAGCGGGTCGCGGTCGACGGCCAGCACCGCGATGCCCGCCCGGGCCAGCGCGATCGCGTCGCCGCCGATGCCGCAGCACAGGTCCGCCACCCGCCGCACCCCGCCGAGCGCCGCGAACCGTCCGGCGCGGTACGTGGCGACGGACGTACGGGTCGCCTGCTCGACGCCGTTGGGCGTGAAGAACATCCGGTACGCGTCCTTGGCGCCGAACTTCGCCACCGCCCGCTGCCGCAGCCGGGCCTGCCCCAGTGCGGCCGAGACCAGGTCCGGCGCGTGGTCGCGGCGCAGCCGGGTGGCGGTGGCCAGTTCGCGCGCCGGGTCGTGGTCCCGCAACTCGTCCAGGAGAGCGACGCCTTCGGGCGTACGCAGGGCGGCGAAGGAGGCGAGCGGGTCGGCGGGGCCGTCACCGGCGGGGAGAGGTGCGTTCACCCGTCCCATTGTGGGCCAGCGGGCGGCGCCGGCCGCCCCGGGCTTCACGGCCGGGCCGCCCCGGGCCTCCCGGGGCGTTCGCGCCCCCCCCGGGGCGGGCTGTGCGCCAGGTGGGGGACGCGTCCGGACGGGCGGCGGTGTCGGGACGGGGGGCCGGGGACGGGCTGGCAGGATGCGGCGCCATGCAACCAGTACGACAAAAAGAAAAAAGCACAATGAAGCGGCGCAGATCCGGCACGGTCGTCCTGGCGGCCCTGCTGGGCGCCGCCCTCGCCGCCGGATGCGGCCAGAGCCCCTCCGGCACCGGCCGCCCCTTCCACCAGGGCGCGGCGGGCGCGGGCGGCCGGCCGGCGGCCGGAGCGGCCCCGCAGGCCGGCCCGGCCGGCGCCCTCGTCTCGTACGCCGAACAACTGAAGCGGCGCCAGGCGCAGCGGGTCGCCGTCGCGAAGAAGTGGGGGCTGGCCGAGGTCCCGCTGGCCGCCCCCGCGCCGCCCGTCGAGAAGCCGGAGATCACCAGCCGCGAGGGGTTCGAGGTCGACGACGGCGAGGACCTGCCGCAGGTCTTCACGACCGTCCCCACCGATCAGCGGATCGTCTTCCTCACCATCGACGACGGGGCCGAGAAGGACCCCGAGCTGATCCGGATGATGGACGAGCTGAAGATCCCGTACACCGCCTTCCTCAGCGACTACCTCGCGAGCGAGGACTACGGCTACTTCGCCGCGATGCAGAAGAAGGGCGTCACCCTCAACAACCACACCCTCACCCACCCCTATCTGCCCGGGCTCTCCCACGCCGAGCAGAAGAAGGAGATCTGCGACCAGCAGGACCGGATCGAGAAGCACTTCGGCAAGCGGCCGGTGCTCTTCCGGCCGCCGTACGGCAACTACAACCGCGACACCCTCGTCGTCGCCAAGTCCTGCGGGATCAAGGCCGTGCCGCTGTGGGCGGAGGAGGCGTTCCCCGACCACATGGACTGGCGGGAGTGGGACCGGGACCTGCACCCCGGCGACATCGTCCTCACCCACTTCCAGGGGCCCGCGCAGTGGAAGGGGACCATGGCCGACATGGTCCGCAACGTCATGAAGGTCATCACGGAGAAGGGGTACGCGGTCGCCCGGCTGGAGGACTACGTCTGATCCCCGGCCGGGTGCCGGCCGGAACGGCGCGCACCGCCCCGGCGTTGTTCCGGTGGCCCCCCGACCGGGACCGGGCCGGCACGTGAGCATGGACGCGGCCCCTGGTCGCGCGTCGCCCGGGTGGACCGCCCCGGCGGGCCGGCCGCGCCACGCACGGGTACTGAATTGGCACTCCGCTTGACCGAGTGCTAATCGCGGTCATAGTCTCGGTGCTGGCACTCCCCCCTGGGGAGTGCCAGCAGTACCGCGCGACAGGGCAGGTCCGGCACCCGCGACGACGGATCCGGCCCGGCGCGACCCCAGACTGTTAAACCCCGTGAGATCTCCGAAGGGGGAGACCGGATCGTGTCGACCACCAGCTCCAAGGTTGCGATCAAGCCGCTCGAGGACCGCATTGTGGTCCAGCCGCTCGACGCCGAGCAGACCACGGCTTCCGGCCTGGTCATTCCGGACACCGCCAAGGAGAAGCCCCAGGAGGGCGTCGTCCTGGCCGTGGGCCCGGGCCGCTTCGAGAACGGCGAGCGCCTTCCGCTCGACGTCAAGACCGGCGATGTCGTCCTGTACAGCAAGTACGGCGGCACCGAGGTGAAGTACAACGGCGAGGAGTACCTCGTCCTCTCGGCCCGCGACGTCCTCGCGATCATCGAGAAGTAATTCACCCACATTTGCTGTGTGTTCTGCGCCCCTGGCCCCCTGCGAAATAACAAGCCGGGTGGCGAGGGGCGCAGTTCGTTCGAGAGGGAAAACAGCCCATGGCGAAGATTCTGAAGTTCGACGAGGACGCCCGTCGCGCCCTTGAGCGCGGCGTCAACAAGCTTGCCGACACGGTCAAGGTGACGATCGGCCCCAAGGGCCGCAACGTCGTCATCGACAAGAAGTTCGGCGCGCCCACCATCACCAACGACGGTGTCACCATCGCGCGCGAGGTCGAGCTCGACGACCCGTTCGAGAACCTCGGTGCCCAGCTGGTGAAGGAGGTCGCCACCAAGACCAACGACGTCGCCGGTGACGGCACCACCACCGCCACCGTCCTCGCCCAGGCGCTCGTCCGCGAGGGTCTGCGCAACGTCGCCGCGGGTGCCTCCCCGGCCGCCCTGAAGAAGGGCATCGACGCCGCGGTCAAGGCCGTGTCCGAGGAGCTCCTCGCGACCGCCCGTCCGATCGAGGACAAGTCCGACATCGCCGCCGTGGCCGCGCTCTCCGCGCAGGACCCGCAGGTCGGCGAGCTCATCGCGGACGCGATGGACAAGGTCGGCAAGGACGGTGTCATCACCGTCGAGGAGTCCAACACCTTCGGCCTGGACCTCGAGTTCACCGAGGGCATGGCCTTCGACAAGGGCTACCTGTCCCCGTACATGGTGACCGACCAGGAGCGTATGGAGGCCGTCCTCGACGACCCGTACATCCTGATCCACCAGGGCAAGATCGGCTCGATCCAGGAGCTGCTCCCGCTGCTGGAGAAGGTCATCCAGGCCGGCGGCTCGAAGCCCCTCCTGATCATCGCCGAGGACGTCGAGGGCGAGGCGCTCTCCACCCTCGTCGTCAACAAGATCCGTGGCACCTTCAACGCCGTCGCGGTGAAGGCCCCGGGCTTCGGCGACCGCCGCAAGGCCATGCTCGGCGACATCGCCACCCTCACCGGTGCGACCGTCATCGCCGAGGAGGTCGGCCTCAAGCTCGACCAGGCCGGTCTGGACGTGCTGGGCACCGCCCGCCGCGTGACCGTCTCCAAGGACGACACGACCATCGTCGACGGCGGCGGCGACGCCGGTGACGTCAAGGGCCGCGTCAACCAGATCAAGGCCGAGATCGAGAACACGGACTCCGACTGGGACCGCGAGAAGCTCCAGGAGCGCCTCGCGAAGCTGGCCGGCGGCGTGTGCGTGATCCGCGTCGGTGCCGCCACCGAGGTCGAGCTCAAGGAGAAGAAGCACCGTCTGGAGGACGCCATCTCCGCGACCCGCGCCGCGGTCGAGGAGGGCATCGTCTCCGGCGGTGGCTCTTCCCTCGTCCACGCCGTCAAGGTCCTGGAGGGCAACCTCGGCAAGACCGGCGACGAGGCCACCGGTGTCGCGGTCGTGCGCCGCGCCGCCGTCGAGCCGCTGCGCTGGATCGCCGAGAACGCCGGCCTCGAGGGTTACGTCATCACCTCGAAGGTCTCGGACCTCGACAAGGGCCAGGGCTTCAACGCCGCCACCGGCGAGTACGGCGACCTGATCAAGGCCGGCGTCATCGACCCGGTCAAGGTCACCCGCTCCGCCCTGGAGAACGCCGCGTCCATCGCGTCGCTGCTGCTCACGACCGAGACCCTGGTCGTCGAGAAGCCGGCCGAGGAAGAGGCCGAGGCCGGTCACGGCCACGGACACTCCCACTAGTACGGTCGCTCACCGGCCTCTGGGCCCGTGAGCCGTGCGAGGCCCGGTGCCCCCGTCGCGGGGGCACCGGGCCTCGCCGTTTTCCCGGCGGGGGTGCCGCCGTTCTCCGGGCGGGCCCCGCCGGGCGCCTCACTTCGGGCCGTACTTGCGTCCCGTCCGCGAGGTCATGTCGCCCAGCAGGCTGCGCGGGGTCACCTTCACCAGCCCCATCAGCGCCTTGTACCGGGCGTCCGGCACCGACACCGTCCGGCCCCGCGCCAGGTCGGTGAGGGCGGCGGTCACCAGCTTGTCGACGTCCAGCCACATCCAGCCGGGGATGTTCCCGGTGCCCATCCCGGCCCGCTGGTGGAACTCCGTCCGTACGAAGCCGGGGCAGAGCGCCATCAGCCGCACCCCGGACCCGGCCAGGTCCTTCGCGGCGCCCTGGGTGAACTGGACGACCCACGCCTTCGACGCCCCGTACGTACCGCGGGGGACGAACGCCGCGACCGAGGCGACGTTGACGATCCCGCCCCGGCCCCGCTCGCGCATCCCGGCCGCCGCCGCCGAGGTCAGCCGCAGCACGGCCTCGCAGTGCACCTTCAGCATCGCCAGCTCGTCGTCGAGCGGCACCTCCAGATAGCGGCCCTTGTTGCCGAACCCCGCGTTGTTGACGAGGAGTTCGACCGGATGGTCGCGGTCGCGGAGGCGTTCCTCGACGGCCGCGATCCCGGCGTCCCGGGAGAGGTCGGCGGTGAGCACCGTGGCCTCGATGCCGTGCCGGTCGTGCAGTTCGGTGGCCTGGTCCCGCAGCCGCTCGGTGTCCCGGGCGACCAGCACGAGGTTGTGCCCCTGTCCCGCGAGCCGCCGCGCGAACGCGGCGCCGATGCCCGCCGTCGCGCCGGTAATCAGTGCAGTCGTCATGCGCGGCACGTTAGTGCTCCCGGCCCGCTCTCCGCGCACCCGTCCCACCGCCGCCGGTGCGCGGGACGCGCGGACGGTTGTTGACTCGGGTGGTGTCCGGCGGATCATGGCCGGGCGCCGCACCGGGCCCCCGCGGGTCCCGCGTCAACACCGCGCGCACCGTGACCCACCCGAACGGGTTGTCCCGGCGTCTTCCGGGCAGGGGACCGGAACACGGGAAGGGACAGAGAGACGCGGGGGCGAAGGGGACGGAGCCGGGACGAGGGTGATCCGGCGTTCCGAACCCGTAAAGATCCTCCCTCGGCACGAGGGTGCATCCTTTGCCTACCCATTACTCTTGTCGCAAGGCCACGCTGTGTGGCCATGGAGGAGTGAGATGAGGAGCAGCAACCCGGTCTTCTCGCGACGTGGGTTCAGCCGCGACAGCGGCACCGCGGGGTACGCGGCGCCGCAGGCCGGGGCCACCGCCACGGGTGAGAACCCCTACGCGCAGGGCACCGCCCATCCGTACGCCACCAACCCCTACGCACAGCAGACGCCGCCCGGAGTCCGTTCCGGTGCGATGACCATCGACGACGTCGTCAGCCGCACCGCGATGACGCTCGGCACGGTCGTCGTCGGCGCCGTGCTCGGCTGGTGGCTCATGCCGATCGACGTGGACAACCTCGTCCCGTCGTACACCGTCGCCTCCGTCGCCGCGCTGGTCGGCTTCGTCCTGTCGATGGTCAACACCTTCAAGCGCAACCCGTCGCCCGCGCTGATCCTGGCCTACGCCGTGTTCCAGGGCTTCTTCCTCGGCGTGCTCAGCAACATCGTCAACGCCTACGTCAGCCCGGGCGCCGCGATGCAGGCGGTGCTCGGCACCATGGCCGTGCTCGCCGGTGTGCTGATCGCCTACCGGGCCCGCCTCATCCGGGTGACCCGCCGCTTCTACGGCTTCGTGACGGCCGCCGCGATCGGCTTCGCGATCCTCATGGCCGTCAACCTGATCTTCGCCGTCGTCGGCGGGGGCGACGGCCTCGGCTTCCGCAGCGGTGGGCTCGGCATCCTCTTCGGCATCGTCGCCATCGTGATCGGCGCCTGCATCCTCGCCCTGAACTTCAAGCAGATCGAGGACGGCATCACCTACGGCGCCCCGCGCCAGGAGGCGTGGACGGCCGCCTTCGGCCTCACCGTGACCCTGGTGTGGATCTACATGGAGATCCTGAGGCTCGTCGCGATCCTCAGCAGCGACGACTGATCCGTACCGCCGACTCCGCTCGCGCTGATCCACGGACGGCCCGCAGGCACTGCCTGCGGGCCGTCCGCGTGTGCCGGGGCGGGCGCGGGGCGCGTAGGGTCGCGGAGTGCTTGATACAACCCCCTTGATCACCGCCGTGGACCGTTTCGCCGACCGGCTGCGGGCCGCCCCGCAGAGCCGCCTCCAGCAGGGCACCGCCGCACGGGCGCTGGAGGCCGCGCGGGAGCTGAGCGCCCGCGCGCAGCGCGTGGAGCGGCCCGGGCAGGAGCCGTACACCATGCCGGACGGCGGGATGTTCGGCGTCGGGGACCAGGTGGCCGTCGCCGGCCACGATCTGGCCGTGGCACTGGAAACGGCCTCGCCCGAGGAACTGGACGAGGCCGTGCGGTACGTGACGGAGGCGGCGGCGGAGGCCTTCGCGTAGAGCCCTTCGTTCGGATCGGGCCGGGTCAGAACGAGGCGATGACCCGGTCCGCGAGGATGTAGACGTTGTCCGCGCCGCAGGAGAAGGTCAGCGCGTAGGCGCCGTAGACACCCGAACCGCCCAGCAGGACCGGCTGCTCGCCCGCGCGCAGGGAGTCCGCGAGCCGCTCGGCCGTCTCCCGGTGGCCCGGGGTCATACAGAGCGTGGTGCCGTCGGCGAAGACGTACACGTCCAGGGTCCCGAGCGGACCGGGGCGTACGTCCGTCAGCCCGATGCCCGTGTCGGCGAGCTCCTCCAGGCGGTTCACCGTGCGCTCGTGGTCGGTGATCACCGGCGTCCGGACCGGGACGAAGTCCGGGTGGGACGGGTGACGGCGGCGCGCCGCGGCCAGCTCCGGAGAGTCGTCGGCGAACTCCGCCGCCCCGGGTTCCTCGCCCTGACCGGCCGCCGTACGGGGCTCCGCGGCGTCGCCACGCTCGGCCCGGTCCGCCAGCTCGGCGAACTCCTGCATCGCGTCGGTCACGGCCGAGTCGTCGGGGTGGGAGGGACGGGCCGCGAAGGCGGTGAACGCCGTCTCGTCGGTCTCGTCCGTCTCCTCGGCGTACGGGAAGGTCAGCGCCTCCAGGCCGGCGAAGTCCGCCTGCCGGGGCAGGAAGTACGGGGCGTCCTCGCCCAGCCCGGCCAGTCCGCCCAGCAGCGACGGGGCGTCGGCCGCGTCACGGGCCTCCTGCGCCGCCCAGAAGGCGCGCGCCTCGGCCAGTTCGCGCTCCCGCTCCTCGGCGAGGGCCTCCGACACGGCCGCGCGTATCTCGTCGGCGGGCGCGGCGCCGGTACGGCCCTGCGCCGGCACCGTACGGGCGCGGTCCCTGTCCCGGGAGAGCTCCTCGCGCAGCCCGGCGATCTGCCGGTGCAGCCCGCGGGCGGAGTGCACGGCAGCGGCGCCCACGGCCGTGGCGGCGGCGGTGGTCAGCAACAGGGCAAACGACATGGCGCTCACTGACATACTCCCGGTCTCTATCGATACCCCCGACTTCCTACATCAGCTTGTCCTGTCGCTTCGCTCGTCGTCAGTGCAAAACGTCATGAAGTGGACAGGGCTTTGGTCCCGGCGGATCCGGCCGATCCGTCCTGACCTGCGGAAACGGTGACCTCCGGGGACGCACATCACATCCTGGGACAGATTCGGTCACGGTGCGGGTTCGACGGGGTTCGCCCGTGATCCACGGCGAGCCGCGGCGGGCGCACGCGAAGGGCCGGGCGGAGGGAACCCCTCCGCCCGGCCACGGCCGGGCCGGTGCGGTGGACCGGATCGGGCCGGATCAGGTCAGGTCGGATCGGGCCAGGCCAGGCCAGGCCAGGCCAGGCCAGGCCAGGCCTGATCGGCCTGATCAGCTGAGGCGCTCGATGACCATGGCCATGCCCTGGCCGCCGCCGACACACATGGTCTCCAGGCCGAACTGCTTGTCGTGGAACTGGAGGCTGTTGATCAGGGTGCCGGTGATGCGGGCACCCGTCATGCCGAAGGGGTGGCCGACCGCGATGGCGCCGCCGTTGACGTTGACCTTCTCCAGCGGCAGGCCGAGGTCCCGGTAGGAGGGGATGACCTGGGCGGCGAAGGCCTCGTTGAGCTCGGCGAGGTCGATGTCGTCGATGGTCAGCCCGGCGCGCTTCAGCGCCTGCTTGCTGGCCTCGACCGGCCCGTAACCCATGATCTCGGGGGAGAGGCCGGAGACGCCGGTGGAGACGATCCGGGCGAGCGGGGTCAGGCCCAGCTCGCGCGCCTTGGTGTCGGACATGATCACGAGGGCGGCGGCACCGTCGTTGAGCGGGCAGCAGTTGCCCGCGGTGACCAGGCCGTCGGGGCGGAAGACCGGCTTCAGCCCGGAGACGCCCTCCAGCGTGACGCCCGCGCGCGGGCCGTCGTCCTTCGAGACGACCGTGCCGTCCGGCGTGGTGACGGGGGTGATCTCGCGCTCCCAGAAACCGTTCTTCAGGGCTTCCTCGGCGAGGTTCTGGGACCGTACGCCGAACTCGTCCATCTCCGCGCGGCTGACGCCCCAGGACCGGGCGAGGTTCTCCGCGGTCTGCCCCATCGAGATGTACGCGTCCGGGATCAGCCCGTCCTCGCGCGGGTCGTGCCAGTCGCTGCCGGACTGCTCGGCGCGGGCGGCGGTACGCGCCTCGGCCTCGGCGAAGAGCGGGTTGCGGGTGTCCGGAAGGCTGTCGGAGTTCCCCTTGGCGAAGCGGGAGACCATCTCGACACCGGCCGAGATGAAGACGTCGCCCTCGCCCGCCTTGATGGCGTGCAGCGCCATGCGGCTGGTCTGGAGCGAGGAGGAGCAGTAGCGGGTGACCGTACAGCCCGGCAGGTGGTCCATCCCCATCTGCACGGCGACGACGCGCCCCAGGTTGTTGCCCTGCTCGCCGCCGGGGAGGCCGCAGCCGAGCATCAGGTCGTCGATGTCCCTCGGGTCCAGCTCGGGGACCTTCGCCAGGGCGGTCTGGATGATCGTGGCGGTCAGGTCGTCGGCCCGCAGATCCTTGAGCGACCCCTTGAAGGCGCGGCCGATGGGCGAACGGGCGGCAGAGACGATCACGGCTTCGGGCATCACGCGGCTCCATGGGGAGGGGAAGGCTCAACGACGGTACGGCCGTGGCCGGGCGGGACGCGACCGGACGGCCGGTCGGGCGGCCGGCGGGACCGCCGCCGACGGCGGGCCCCCGCCGGACCGTTCCGGCATCACTGTCTGGGAAGTTACCCGGACGCCAGGCCGGGGTCACCGGCCTGGCCGTGTGATGCGGGCCTCTTTTCTAAGCGCTTGCTCAGTCGGTCTGGGGGGTGGCGGCGGGCCGTTCACACCCGGTTCGTACGCTCCCGTTCGTACGCTCCCGTCCCTACGCTCCCGTCCCTACGCTCCCGTCCCTACGCTCCCGTCCCTACGCTCCCGTCCCTACGCTCCCGTCCGTTCGCTCTGTTCGTACGCCCCCGTCCGCCGCGGCCCCTCACGGGCGCCGACGGGCAGCCCGGGCCTGGGCGTCGGCGTTCGCCCCGGGTGCGACGGGGCCGGAACCGGAACCGTGGGTCGTGTCCGTACCCGGGCTTCGGGGCGTACCGGCTTCCCCGGGCTCCCGTCCGTCCGGCGGGCGCTCCGGTGTGTGCTCCGGTGTGTGGTCCGACGGGTGCTCGGTCGCCCGGCCCGTCGCCCGGTCCGCCGGGTGCGGGTGGGGCTCCGTGTGCGCGGGGAGGCGCCGCCGCCTGCGGTGCTTGAGCAGGGCCCAGGGAGCGCGCGCCCCCGTGACCTCCGTACCGGCCTCGCGGGCCGCCTGCGAAGCGGCCTTCGCCACCGGCAGCATGTCCTCGCGCCGCGAACCGTCGAGGTGGTCCGTCTCCGGCCAGAGCCCGAGCGCCGCGCAGAGCGTCGGGAGCACCGCCATCGACGCCGTGGCGTACCCCTCGGCGGAGGGGTGGTAGTTGTCCGGGCCGAAGAGCTCGCGCGGGTTCGCCTCGAACTCCGGCCCCAGCAGATCGCCCAGCGAGACCGTGCGCCCGCCCTGCTCCACCGCGCCGATCGTCTGCGCCGCCGCCAGCTGCCGGCTGACCCGGCGGGCCAGGTACCGCAGCGGCTGGTAGACCGGCTCGATCGTGCCGAGGTCCGGACAGGTCGCCACGACCACCTCCGCGCCCGCCGTCCGCAGCCTGCGCACGGCGGTGTTCAGACAGCGCACCGACTGCGTGGCGGGCATCCGGTGGGTGACGTCGTTCGCGCCGATCATGATGACGCACACGTCCGGGTGACCGGACGGATCGGCCAGCAGCAGAGCCACCTGCCGCTCCAGATCGTCCGATCTGGCCCCCGGCAGAGCCACGTTGCGCATGTCCACCGGCCGTTCGGCGACCGCCGCGAGCCCCGAGGCGAGCAGCGCCCCCGGTGTCTGACCGGCCCGCCGCACCCCCTGACCGGCCGCCGTGGAGTCGCCGAGGAGAGCAAGCCGGAGCGGGTCGGAGGGACCGGCGAAGGCGACGCCGTACCGCCCGTCCGCACTCGGAGGAACCGGGGCGGTACCGCCGCCCACCTGCCGCTTCGCGAGCTGCACCTCCGCCAGGACGAGGCCGACCGTCGCCGCCCCGATGAGCCCGATGCTGCCGCCGCCGAACGCGGCGCCCGCCGCGATCCGCCGTGCCACTCTTGCCGTCGACACCGTGCGGTCCACCTCCTTCTCGCCACTCAGCCGTACACGTACCTACCTGCCCCGCAGGGGGCTGCGTCCAATCGCTTCGCCCAATGTGGTGCCCGTACGCCTACTCTGGGCCGGACCATCTCGGAGATCCCGGAGTACACGGTGAAATTCCACGATTCGATGATCAGTCTTGTCGGCAACACCCCGCTGGTCAGACTGCGGAGCGTCTCGGCCGGCATTCAGGCGACCGTCCTGGCCAAGGTCGAGTACTTCAACCCCGGCGGCTCGGTGAAGGACCGCATCGCGCTGCGCATGATCGAGGCGGCGGAGCAGAGCGGCGCTCTGCGACCCGGCGGCACGATCGTCGAGCCGACGAGCGGCAACACCGGCGTCGGCCTCGCGATCGTCGCGCAGCAGAAGGGGTACAAGTGCGTCTTCGTCTGCCCGGACAAGGTGTCCACGGACAAGATCAACGTGATGCGCGCGTACGGCGCGGAGGTCGTCGTCTGCCCGACGGCCGTCGATCCCTCGCACCCCGACTCGTACTACAACGTCTCCGACCGGCTGGTCCGTGAGACCCCCGGAGCCTGGAAGCCCGACCAGTACTCCAACCCCGACAACCCGCGCTCCCACTACGAGACCACCGGTCCCGAGCTGTGGGAGCAGACGGAGGGGCGGATCACCCACTTCGTCGCGGGCGTCGGCACCGGCGGCACCATCACCGGAACCGGCCGCTATCTCAAGGAGATCAGCGACGGCGGGGTCACCGTGGTCGGCGCCGACCCGGAGGGCTCGGTCTACTCCGGCGGTTCCGGACGCCCCTACCTCGTGGAGGGCGTCGGCGAGGACTTCTGGCCGTCCGCCTACGACCGGACCGTCACGGACGAGATCGTCGCCGTCTCGGACAAGGACTCCTTCCAGATGACCCGCCGCCTCGCCAAGGAGGAGGGCCTGCTCGTCGGCGGCTCCTGCGGCATGGCGGTCGTCGCGGCCCTGGAGGTCGCCCGGCGGCTCGGCCCCGACGACGTGGTGGTCGTCCTGCTGCCGGACAGCGGGCGCGGCTACCTCAGCAAGATCTTCAACGACGAGTGGATGGCCGACTACGGCTTCCTGGAGGACACCGGCCCCTCCGCCCGCGTCGACGCGGTGCTCGCCCACAAGGAGGGCCCGATGCCCTCCCTCGTCCACATGCACCCGGACGAGACGGTCGGCCAGGCCATCGAGGTACTGCGCGAGTACGGCGTCTCCCAGATGCCGATCGTGAAGCCGGGCGCCGGACACCCCGACGTGATGGCCGCCGAGATCGTCGGCTCGGTGGTGGAGCGCGAACTCCTGGACGCCCTGTTCACCAAGCGGGCCCAGCTCACCGACCCGCTGGAGAAGCACATGTCGGCGCCGCTGCCCCAGGTCGGCTCGGGCGAACCGGTCGAGGACCTGATGGCCGTGCTCAGCGGTTCCGGCGGGGCCGACGCCGCGATCGTGCTGGTGGAGGGTAAGCCCAAGGGGGTCGTGAGCAGGCAGGACCTCCTCTCCTTCCTGGCGAAGGAGAGCGGCGCCACCGTCTGACCCTCCCGGACCACCGTCCGACGCCGGCTGGGCTCGTCGCAGAACTGGTACGAGCGCGTCACGTCCACGCAGCACCCGCTTAACACGCGTCCGGCACATTGGTGGATGTCGGCAGGGAAACCCGCCGGCACCACAGACGGCGACATGGACTACGGAGCGGCTCCCGGACCTCCAAAGTCG
Source organism: Streptomyces sp. NBC_01335 (assembly GCF_035953295.1). Classification (GTDB taxonomy): domain Bacteria; phylum Actinomycetota; class Actinomycetes; order Streptomycetales; family Streptomycetaceae; genus Streptomyces. The sequence continues at coordinate 3,071,446 of NZ_CP108370.1, read as the reverse complement.
CCAGGACGCGAGTGCCCGGCCCTGACCCGGACCGCGTCCCTCGCGGGGACCGCCGTCGTCCCGCCCCCCGGGCGACCGGGGGTGCGGCGGTCCCCGCGACATACTTCCGGCGACGGCCGGCCGGGTTCGACCGGCCGGCCGTCGTTGCGTTCGGCAGCCGCGTGCTCCTGGCGCCTTTACGCCACCTTCTGCCGTGTACCTGGCGCAGGTACGCCGGAGGGCCCCATGGCCGGGGCGACCGACATGTCCTCCGGTCGGCGGGGCACAGGGCCGCCGCCCGTCCGACACCCGATTCCGCGCACAGAGGGCCCCCGGGGAATGGGGACAGCCACCCCTCAGGCGGGCCCCGGGGGAAGGTGGACGGTCATGATCAGGTGGCAGGGCTCGGTGCCCGAGCCGCGGTAGGTGTGCGCGTGGTCCGCGTCGAAGGTGGCGGTCTGTCCCGCCTCGACGGGATGCTCGGCGCCGTCGACGACCAGCACCATGCGTCCGGTGACGACGCTGACGGTCTCCACCACGCCGGACTGGTGGGGGTGGCTGGGGTACTCCTCGCCGGGTTCCAGCTTCCACCGCCAGATCTCGGTGGCCGCGGGGCCACTGGTGGTCAGCATCAACCGGGCCTCGCTGCCGTGCTCCCCCTTCCACAGGGGCATGACGGTGTCGGCGTCCACCACCCGGACGCGTTGCCCGGAGCTTCCCTCCATCAGCGCGGAGACGGAGACGCCGAGGGTGTCGGCGAGGCGGACCAGGGTGGCGAAGTTCGGGTTGCCCTGTGCCTTTTCCAGGGCGACCAGGGCACCCTTGCTGACCTTGGCGCGTCGGCCGAGTTCGTCCAGTGACAGGCCGGCGCGGGTGCGGGCCGTGCGGACGTTGTGTGCGAGCGTCCGCAGCGCCGCTTCGGTCTCGGCCATCGCCGCCGTCCTTTCGGTCAGTGGAACAGTGCAGTGTGCTGCACCGTGCGGTCGTTCAGTTGGCATATCACGGTCGGTGCGTTGTACGGTGTAGTCGTTCTGTTGATGGTAAGGGATGTAGCTCCGTGATCGCTCGGCTGCCGGCCCCGGGCCGTTCCCCGGCCTATGGATGCGCCGTCTTCCTGCCCTTGCCACCCGGCCCTCCACTCCCGGAACGGATCCCCCTCGCGATGACCACCTTCCGCCTCAGCCCCGCCGTCTCCGACGCCTTCCCCGACACCCTCGTCGCCGTCGTCACCGCCACCGGCCTGCGCGGCCACGAACCCTGGCCCGCCACCGCAGCCGCCCAGGAAGACCTGGAGCGACTGCTCGCCGCCGGAACCTGGTCGCCCGCCGACGAAAGCGACCCGCGTATCGAGGCATGGCACACCGCCTACCGCTCCTTCGGCACCAACCCCCGCCGCGTCCGCCCCAGCGTCGACGCCCTCGGCCGCCGCCTGGCGAAGAAGGGCACCCTGCCCCGGATCAACGCGGCCGTCGACTCCTACAACGCCGTCTCCGTCCGCCACGGCCTGCCGGCCGGAGCCTTCGACCTCGACCACGTCACCGGTGACGTCGAGATCCGCTACGCCGACGGCAGCGAATCCTTCACGCCGCTCGGTGAGCCCGGCACGGCCGAGAACCCCAAGGCCGGGGAGATCATCTACACCGACACCACCGACGTCCTCACCCGGCACTGGAACCACCGCGACGCCCACCGCACCCGCGTCACCGACGACTCCACCCATGTCGCCTTCGTCCTCGAAACCCTGCACGCCACCCGCGACGGCCACCTCCTGAAGACCGCCGCCGGTGAACTGCGGGACCTTCTCGCCGAGCACTCCACCCGGACCACCGTCCACTGCCTCGACCCGGCCCACCCGCAGGTCACCGTCTGAGCACACCGCGCACCGCGCACCGCGCGTCGTCGAAGCCGGTCACCGTGCCGGACGCCGCCGGTACGCCCGCGCCGACCGGAACCGCCGCCCGCCGCTCCTCTGTATATGGACATGCACACCGCTTGCTGGCTGAATGGACGCGACGGCGGCGGATCGCGGCGGCCCCGCGCCGCGACGGGGACGGACGTACGGAGGCAGAGCATGGGCGGGAGCGGACCCGCGGCACGGTTGCAGCGGCTCTTCGAGGGGCGGCGGCTCACACCGACCCAGCGCCGGATCGCCCACTCCCTCGTACGCCGGGCCGCCGACGCCCCCTTCCTGTCCAGCGTCGAACTCGCCGAGCTGGCCGGAGTCAGCCAGCCCTCCGTGACCCGGTTCGCCGTGGCGCTCGGCTTCGACGGGTACCCGTCGCTCCGCCGGCACCTGCGGGACACCGGGCCCGCCGACACCGACGGGGAGACCGCCGCCGAGGACCCGTACGCGTACAACGCCTACCAGCAGGCCGTCCACGCCGAGATCGAGAACCTGCGCCACCTCTCCGAACTCCTCGCCGACCCCGAGCCGGTGGAGCGGGCCGGACGGCTGCTCGCCGCGTCGACCCCGCTCCCGGTGCTCGGGCTGCGCGCCGCGTCCTCGCAGGCCCGGGGGTTCGGCTACTTCGCCGCCAAGGTGCACCCCGACGTCCGGGTGCTCGACGAGGGCGGCTCGATGCTGCACGACCGCATCGACACCGCCCGCCGGGCCGGCGCCGAGGTGCTCCTCTGCTTCGCGCTGCCCCGCCACCCGAGGGAGACCCTGGACGCGCTCGGCCACGCCCGCGAGCAGGGGCTCACCACGGTGACCGTCGCCGACTCGGCCTTCGCCCCGGTCGCCGCACTCAGCGACCTCCTCATCCCGGCCCCGGTCGGCACCGGCCTCGCCTTCGACACCGCCTGCGCCCCGATGCTGCTCGGCCGGGTCCTGCTGGAGGCGATGTGCGACGGACTGCCGGATGCGCAGGCCCGGCTGGAGTCCTTCGACGCACGGGCGGCGGCGCGGGGGCTGTTCGTGGAGTAGGCGCCGCCCCTTCATCGGCGGCACCCGCGTACCTGTGTGATGTCCCGATTCTCAGACGGAACTCAGATAAACCCACTAATCTGCGCGCCCAGAGGAACCGGCCCAGGGACAGCCCTGCGGCGCCGGTGGGTACGCGGAGAGGGGTACGGACATGGGGCGCGGGGCGCAGTCGTTGGCGAGGGTGGCCGTGATCGTGCGGGCCGGGGCCGCACCCCTGTGGTGGCCGGGGCTCCTGGTCGTCGTCGTGGGGGCGCTCGTCCCCGCCGGGACGGGCCGTCGGATCGGGCTGCTCACGGGCGCCGCGCTCTTCGTCGTCACGCTCGCCCTGGTGGCGACCGTCGGGGTCAAGCGGTACGCGGAGCTGGCGAAGGGGGCCGCCCGTGCGGGGCGCACCGACGTGCTCCAGGACCGGGCCGTGACCGTACGGAACTGGCGGCGCGCCCACCGCTGGTGGCTGCTCGGCGCCTTCCTGGTCGCCCTCGGCCTCGGCTTCCTGCTGCCGGGGGCCGGTGGGATGGTGCTGGCCGGGGCGGGTGCCGGACTGCTGCTGCGGGCCGTGCGCGTCGGGCGGCTGGAGCAGCGCGAGGACGTCCTGTACTGGGTGCGTACGGACTGGGTGCAGCGCGGCCGGCCCGCCGGCAAGCAGGTGAAGGCGTACCGGACGACCGGGCCGGTGGCGGGCGACGCGCGGGCCGGCGGTGCGCGCCGGGCCGCCGTCCGAACCTGAAGGCCGGGTCGCTGTCGGAATGTGAAGGCCGGGTCGCCGTCGGAACCTGAAGGCCGGCCCGAACACGCTGATGCCGCCGTCCCCTTCGTCCGCGTAAGGAAGGGGGCGGCGGCATCCGCGCGTCCGGGCCGGTCGTGGCGGTCCTCAGACCTCCAGTTCGGCCTCGATCCGCTTCAACTGGTGGCGGGCCATCGCGAGGTTGGCGCGGTTGGAGTCCAGGACCAGGTAGAGGAAGAGTCCGTTGCTGCCGCGGGTCTTGAGCAGCCGGATCAGGTGGTACTGGCTGCCCAGCGTGATCAGGATGTCCTCGATCTCTTCCTTGAGGCCGAGGTGGTCCATGGTGCGGAGCTTGGCGCGGACGACGTCGGTGTTTCCGGCGGCCGCGACTTCGAGGTTGAAGTCCTTGCCGCCGCCGAGGGTGCCCAGAGCCATGCCGCTGGTGTAGTCGACGAGAGCGACACCGAGGGATCCCTCGATGGACGACATCGCTTCCTTGAGTGCGGTTTCGGTGTTGGCCATGAGTGCTCGTTTCCTTTCCCTGACCGGTCGGGGTGACCGGTTCTTCTTCTGCGTGATGGTTCGGTCCTGGCTAGGCCGTGTCTGACCATTCCCGTCGGGCGGTCGGCGCCCGGCACGGCACCTCGCGGCGTTGTCGGACCGCCCGAGTACATCCCGTACGCGGGCGGTCCTCCGCCTTGCGACGCACCGCACCGGACACCGCCCGCTGATCCGACGCGAATTGTCAGACACGCCCTAGTGGAATGTGGGGGCGCCCCGGCCCGGTACCGCCGCCCTACACGGGGCGTTGGGGCAGTGCACGGGGCTGCGCCGGGCGGGCCGGAGGCGGGGGCGGGGTCCGCTCGACGCGGTCGAGGGCGGCGTCGACGAGTTCTCCGACCCGGGCGCTCGCCCTCCGGCCCTCCAGGTGGAGGCGGCCGACGTTGATGCGGTCCTCGGCGAGCAGGGTCAGTACGGCGGACGAGCCCGCGGCGTACGTCGCGATGTAGCCGGACTCCCCGCGGACCAGGAGCTCCCGGAATCCGGCGCGACCGGTCGCCTCCGTCATCCTGATCGCGACGCCGAGCGCGGCGGCGGTCAGGGCGGCGACCCCTTCGGCCTCCACACCGGGGGTGTCGTGGGCCAGCACCAGGCCGTCGGTGCTGGCGGCCAGCGCACCGCCGATGAGGGGCACCCGGGCCCGCAACCGCTGGAGTTCGTCGAGGACGTCCTGCAGTTCAGCCTCGGGCACCATCAGCTGTCTCCTCCCGGCACGCTGTCTGAGCGCGCGTATCACAAGCCCTCCAATGCATCTCGGAGCCGGCGCAGCAGGGCGACGTCCGGATCGGACGTGACATCGGGGAGCACGACCCGGCCGGGCGAGGCCGCCCCCGGCAGCGCTGCTTTGCGGACGGGCTCGACGAGCCCGGCGGCGGCGAGTCTCCGCAGGTCGACCAAGGTGTGGAAGGCCGAACGCCCCAAGACCTGGGCGATGTCGGAGGCCGTGCGAACGCCGTCGACCAGCTCCAGGACATGGCGCTGGCGCGACGGCACCGGGGCGTCCAGCGGGTGCGCCGCGCGTACGAGCGGGGAACTGTCGGTCAGCGCGTCCGGCCAGATCCGGTCCAGCAGCTCACGGCGCCGGAGCGTCTCGCGCTCGACGGCGCCCACCGCGACGGGCCGGACCGGGCCGATCCAGTGGGACACGCCGTACCGGAACCTGGTCGGCGTACGGGTGGGGGCGAGGACGAAGAAGGCGGCGTCGTAGAGCGCGCCCAGGTGGCACAACTCCAGTGCCCCGCCCGGGACATGGCCGCTGTCGACCAGATAGCGGCCGACCCGCCGGCCGGCCCCCGCCTGGGCGACCGCGTCCCACCAGCGTTCGTGACGCAGCGCCCCGCCCGTCGTGAGCAGCACGTCGATGCCGGGGGTGGAGGGGCTCTCCGCGTGCACCACCTTCCCGTCGGCGAGGTAGAGCGTGCCGCGGTCGCGCATCAGGGCACCGGTGGCGCGTTCGGCGGCGAGCCGCTGGAGCATCGGGGAGAGGACGGCTGCCTGGTCCACCTCGGGGGGCGTCGTCCTGATGTTCACGCCAGGACCAGCCGTTCGGCCAGCTCGCCCAGGCGTATCCGGGCGAGGGCCAGGTTGCCCTCGGTCCGGTCGAGCCAGAGATGGAGGAACACGCTGCTGTCGAAGACCGTCTCCACGAAGCGGATCACGTGGTAGCCGGTGTGCGTCGTGATGATGACGTCCTCGACCGGAAGTCCGGTGCGGGCGTTCGCGTCCGTCCGGCCGTCGGCGTACGGGCTGAGGGTGAAGGCGGGTTGCTCGGCCGCCATCCGGGCCACCTCGGCGGTCTCCGCCGCGGTCGCCTCGTGGTCGCCGTTGGGCGAGTCACCGATGGTGCCGAGGGCGAGGCCGCTCGTCCAGTCGACGACCGCGGCGCCCCGGGCCCCGGGCAGTCTCATGACTTCGAGCAGGCACTCGTCGATTCCCGGCACCGCGGCTTCCCCTCCAGGCAATGGCGTTCGGAGCTGTGATGCAGAGGCTACGCACGGTGGCCGGTCCTGGAGGGTGGTTTGGCATTTTCCAGTGGTACATGCGGCGGGCGGTGTAAGGGAATTGAGGAGAAGGCGTAAGGGAGAAGTCTGACAAAAGGAGGGATGCGGACGGAAGGCCAGGTCGCCGATTGATCGATCTGTTCCGGTTCTCTGTGGTATCCGCCGTTTCATGTCCGAGGGCGTGTGGGCGAAAGTCTTTGCTGTCCGAAAAACGCCGGGATGGCGTGAAAGCTGCGAGGGGCTTCGGGGTGGTGTTCGTGTGTCAGGTGTCAGCTTTCCGTCCCGTCCTCGACCGCTCGGTTTCGGCCGCCTCGCCCACGCCGTCCCGTCCTCGCCGTCCCGCCTGGCCCGCCTCGCCTTCGTCCCGCCTCCCCGTACGCCCGCGTGTCCGGAGTCGCGCCGTTGACTAGAACTATTCATCGCATCAGGATGTGAATGGATGGCTGACCAAGGAGGCGCACCATGTCAGGACCCCGCCCCGTCAGGGCCGCACGCGGCACCGAACTGAGCACCCTGGGCTGGCAGCAGGAGGCCGCCCTGCGCATGCTCCAGAACAACCTGGACCCCGAGGTCGCCGAGCACCCCGACAAGCTGGTCGTCTACGGCGGCACCGGCAAGGCGGCCCGGGACTGGCGGAGTTACGACGCCATGGTCCGTACCCTGCGCACCCTCAAGCAGGACGAGACGATGCTCGTCCAGTCCGGCCGCCCGGTCGGGGTGATGCAGACCCACGAGTGGGCCCCGCGCGTGCTGCTCGCCAACTCCAACCTGGTGGGCGACTGGGCGAACTGGGAGGAGTTCCGGCGCCTGGAGGCGCTCGGCCTCACCATGTACGGCCAGATGACCGCGGGTTCCTGGATCTACATCGGCACCCAGGGCATCCTCCAGGGCACCTACGAGACCTTCGCCGCGGTCGCCGCCAAGAGGTTCGGTGGCACCCTCGCCGGGACCATCACCCTCACCGCCGGGCTCGGCGGCATGGGCGGCGCCCAGCCGCTCGCCGTCACCATGAACGACGGCGTCGTGATCTGCGTGGACTGCGACCCGCGCGCCATCGAGCGCCGGATCGAACACCGCTACCTCGACGTACGGGCCGACGGCGTCGCCCACGCCCTCGCGCTCGCCACCGAGGCCCGCGACGCCCGCAGGCCGCTCTCGATCGGGCTCCTCGGCAACGCCGCGGAGATCCTCCCCGAACTGCTCGCCGCCGGGGCGCCGATCGACATCGTCACCGACCAGACGAGCGCCCACGACCCGCTGGCGTACCTGCCGGTCGGCGTCGAGTTCGACGCGATGGCCGCGTACGCAGCCGAGAAGCCCGCCGACTTCACCCGCAGGGCCCGCGAGTCGATGGCCCGGCACGTGGAGGCGATGGTCGGCTTCATGGACGCCGGGGCCGAGGTCTTCGACTACGGCAACTCCATCCGGGGCGAGGCGCAACTCGTCGGGTACGAGCGGGCCTTCGACTTCCCCGGCTTCGTCCCCGCCTACATCAGGCCGCTCTTCTGCGAGGGCAAGGGGCCGTTCCGCTGGGCGGCGCTCTCCGGCGAGGCCTCCGACATCCACCGCACCGACCGGGCGATGCTCGACCTCTTCCCGGAGAACGAGTCGCTCCGCCGCTGGATCGAGCTCGCCGGTGAACGCGTCCACTTCCAGGGCCTGCCCGCCCGGATCTGCTGGCTCGGCTACGGCGAACGCGACAAGGCCGGCGAGCGCTTCAACGACATGGTCGCGAGCGGTGAACTCGCCGCCCCCCTCGTCATCGGCCGCGACCACCTGGACTGCGGCTCGGTGGCCTCCCCGTACCGGGAGACCGAGGCGATGCTCGACGGCTCGGACGCCATCGCCGACTGGCCCCTGCTGAACGCCATGGTCAACGTCGCCTCCGGGGCCTCCTGGGTCTCCGTCCACCACGGCGGCGGAGTCGGCATGGGCCGCTCCCTCCACGCCGGGCAGGTCACCGTCGCGGACGGCACCCCGCTGGCCGGGGAGAAGATCCGCCGGGTGCTCACCAACGACCCGGGCATGGGCGTCATCCGCCATGTCGACGCGGGGTACGAGGGCGCCGAGCGGGTCGCGGAGGAGCGGGGCGTCCGCGTCCCCATGCGGGAGGGCGACGGTACGGGCGAGGGCGAGGGCGCCGCGACCGGCGCCGACCGCCGATGACCGGCCGCGACGGCGGGGCGGCCTTCCGGGAGATGTGGCGCGAGCTCGCTCCTCTCGGCCGCCACCCCGCCTCCGGCGGCTACCGCCGCTTTGCCTGGACCCGCGCGGACGCCGACTGCCGGGCGTGGTTCCGCGGCCAGGCCGAGGCGCGCGGGCTCGTCCACGAGACCGACCGCAACGGCAACCAGTGGGCCTGGCTCGGCGACCCCCGGGCGGGGGACGCCGTCGTCACCGGCTCCCACCTGGACTCCGTACCGGACGGCGGCGCCTTCGACGGCCCCCTCGGAGTGGTCTCCGCCTTCGCCGCGCTCGACGAACTCCGGCACCGGGGAGCGGAGTTCACCAGGCCGCTGGGACTCGTCAACTTCGGCGACGAGGAGGGCGCCCGCTTCGGACTCGCCTGCGTCGGCTCCCGGCTGGCCGCGGGCCGGCTCACCCGCGAGCAGGCCCACCTCCTCACCGACGCCGACGGCATCACCCTGCCCCGCGCGATGGAGGCGGCCGGGTACGACCCCGAAACGATCGGCCCGGACCCCGAACGCCTCGCCCGTATCAACGCGTTCGTCGAGCTCCACGTCGAGCAGGGCCGGTCCCTCGACCGCACCGGAGACCCCCTCGGAATCGCCTCCGCCATCTGGCCGCACGGCCGCTGGCGGTACGACTTCCGGGGCGAGGCCAACCACGCAGGGACCACCCTCCTCGCCGACCGCCGCGACCCGATGCTGCCGTACGCCGAGACGGTCCTCGCCGCCCGCCGCGAGGCCGAACTCGCCGGAGCGCTCGCCACCTTCGGCAAGGTCGCCGTCGAGCCCAACGGCGTCAACGCCGTCCCCTCCCTCGTCCGCGGCTGGCTCGACTCGCGCGCAGCCGACGCCGCCACCCTCGACACCCTCACCGCCGCCGTCGAACACGCCGCCCGGGAGCACGCCGAACGGGCGGGCGTCGCGCTCGACGTCGTACGGGAGTCCTTCACGCCCGTCGTGGAGTTCCAGCACGCCCTGCGCGACGAACTCGCCCGGATCCTCGGCGACGAGGGGGCGGGCGGAGACCCGGGCCGCCCCGTACCCGTCCTCGCCACGGGGGCGGGACACGACGCGGGTATTTTGTCCGCCTCCGTGCCGACCGCCATGCTGTTCGTGCGGAACCCGACCGGCGTCTCCCACTCGCCCGCCGAGCGCGCCACCGAGCAGGACTGCGTGGCCGGGGTCGCCGCACTCGCCGACGTACTGGAGGGTCTCGCATGCAGGTGACGACGTACTGGCTCTCCCACGCCTGGCTCGGCACCCACGTCGAACCCGGGGTCGCCCTCGACGTCGCGGACGGGCTGATCACCGCCGTCCGCACCGGCGTCGCGGCCCCGCCGCCCGGCGCGACCGCACTGCGCGGCCTCACCCTGCCGGGGCTGGCGAACACCCACTCGCACGCCTTCCACCGGGCGCTGCGCTCCACCGTGCAGGTCGGCTCCGGGACCTTCTGGACCTGGCGGGAACGGATGTACCGGATCTCCGCCAAGCTCACCCCGGACAGCTACTTCGCGCTCGCCCGCGCCACGTACGCCGAGATGGCCCTCGCGGGCATCACCGCCGTCGGCGAGTTCCACTACCTCCACCACGCCCCCGACGGCACCCCCTACGCCAACCCGAACGCCATGGGCGAGGCGCTGATCGCCGCCGCCGGCGAGGCCGGAATCCGCATCACCCTGCTCGACACCGCCTACCTCGCCGCCGGATTCGGCCAGGAACCCGACCGCCACCAGCTCCGCTTCTCCGACACCACCGCGGACGCCTGGGCCGAACGCGCCGCCGCGCTCCGGGGCGGCGGCCACGCCCTGATCGGCGCCGCCATCCACTCCGTACGGGCCGTCCCGGCCGACCAGCTGGCGACCGTCGCCCAGTGGGCCGCCGACCGCGCCGCCCCGCTCCACGTCCACCTCTCCGAGCAGACGGCCGAGAACGACGCCTGCCTCGCCGCCCACGGCCGGACCCCCGCCCGGCTCCTCGCCGACCACGGCGTCCTCGGCCCCCGCACCACCGGCATCCACCACACCCACCTCACCCGGCAGGACATCGAGCTGATCGGCGCCTCCGGCACCGGCACCTGCATGTGCCCCACCACCGAACGGGACCTCGCCGACGGCATCGGCCCCGCCGTCGCCCTGCACCGGGCCGGCTCCCCGGTCTCCCTCGGCAGCGACAGCCACGCCGTGATCGACCTCTTCGAGGAGGCGCGCGCGATGGAGCTGAACGAGCGGCTGCGGACGAACATCCGGGGCCACTGGACCGCCGCCGCCCTGCTCCGCGCCGCCTCCGCGACCGGCCACGCGGCCCTCGGCAGGCCGGAGGGCGGCAGCCTCGTCGCCGGAGCCCCGGCCGACCTGGCGACCGTGGCCATGGACTCCGTCAGGACCGCGGGACCCGTCGACCGGCTGGCCGCCGAGGCCGCCGTCTTCGCGGCGACCGCCGCCGATGTACGGCACACCGTGGTCGCGGGGCGCCACCTCGTACGCGACGGCCGCCACACGCTGATCGACGACGTACCCGCCGCGCTCGCCGACGCCGTCGCAGCCCTCCGCGACTGACGCGCGACCAGCGACCCGCGCGAGCGACCGGCGCGCGACCAGCGACCCGCGCGAGCGGCCTGCACGCGACCAGCGACCCGTGCGAGCGACCTGCACGCGACCAGCGACCAGCGCGAGCGACCGGCGCGCGGTCACCCCCCGGACCCGCCGACGGCCCGAAGCGCCACCCCGCACTCCGCCCCCGCGAGCGACTGGAGCAGCAGCCCCGATGACGAGCACCGTCCTCACCCACATCTCCGGCCTGGTCACCAACGACCCCTCCCAGGGGGACGGCACCCCGCTGGGCCTGGTCCGGGACGCGGCCGTCGTCATCGACGGCGACCGGATCGTCTGGACCGGCGAGTCGGCGCGGGCGCCCGCCGCCGACCGTGCCGTCGACGCGGGCGGCCGGGCCGTGCTCCCGGGGTTCGTGGACTCCCACTCCCACCTGCTCTTCGCCGGCGACCGCACCGAGGAGTTCAACGCCCGGATGTCGGGGCGCCCGTACACCGCGGGCGGCATCCGCACCACCGTCGCCGCCACCCGCGCCGCCACCGACGAGGAGCTCGCGGCCGGGCTCGTCCGCCATCTCGACGAGGCGCTCCGGCAGGGCACCACCACCTTCGAGACCAAGTCCGGTTACGGCCTCACCGTCGCGGACGAGGCCCGCGCGCTGGCCCTGGCCGCCGGGCTCACCGACGAGCTCACCTTCCTCGGCGCCCACGTGGTGCCGCCCGAGTACGAGGACGACCCGGCCGGCTACGTCGCGCTGGTCACCGGCCCGATGCTGGACGCCTGCGCCCCGTACGCCCGGTGGATCGACGTGTTCTGCGAGCGCGGCGCCTTCGACGCGGACCAGGCCCGCGCGGTCCTCACCGCCGGGAAGGCGAAGGGCCTGCTGCCCCGGGTGCACGCCAACCAGCTCGGCCCCGGCCCCGGCGTGCGACTCGCGGTGGAGCTGGACGCGGCCTCCGCCGACCACTGCACCCACCTCGACGACGCGGACGTGGACGCCCTCGCCGCCGGGAACACCGTCGCCACCCTGCTGCCCGGGGCGGAGTTCTCCACCCGCGCCGCCTGGCCGGACGCCCGGCGGCTCCTCGACGCGGGCGTCACCGTCGCCCTCTCCACCGACTGCAACCCCGGCTCGTCCTTCACCTCCTCGATGGCGTTCTGCGTCGCCCTCGCGGTACGGGACATGGGCATGACCCCCGACGAGGCGGTCCGGGCCGCCACCGCCGGCGGGGCCGCGGCCCTGCGCCGTACCGACGTCGGCCGGATCGCCCCGGGCGCCCGCGCCGACCTCCTGCTGCTGGACGCGCCCAGCCACGTCCACCTCGCCTACCGGCCGGGCGTCCCGCTGGCCGCCGGGGTCTGGCGGCGCGGCGTCCGGGTGGTGTGAGCGGCGCCAGGGCGGTGCGGGCCCCGCGTGGTGCGGGCGGCGCCCGGGAGCACCGCCCGGACATGCGTGTGGCCGCCCGGAGACACCGGGCGGCCACACGTACGAGAGGGCCGGGGTCACTCCTGGACGGTCAGCCCCTCGCGGAGCCGTGCCAGCGTCCGCGAGAGCAGGCGGGACACGTGCATCTGGGAGATGCCGAGCTCCTCGCCGATCTCCGACTGGGTGAGGTTGGTGACGAAGCGCAGCGACAGGATCAGGCGGTCGCGGCCCGACAGCGAGGCGATGAGGGGCTTCAGGGACTCGATGTACTCGATCCCCTCCAGCCCGTGGTCCTCGTAGCCGATGCGGTCCGCCAGGGAGCCTTCGCTCTCGTGGTCGTCGTGCTGGGCGTCCAGCGAGCCGGCGCTGTAGCCGTTGCTCGCGGTCAGACCCTCCACGACCTCTTCGCGGGTCAGCCCGAGGTACTCGGCGAGTTCGCCGGTGGTCGGCGCCCGGTCCAGCCGCTGCGACAGGGCGTCGCCCGCCTTGGCCAGGTCGATCCGCAGCTCCTGGAGGCGGCGCGGTACGCGCACGGCCCAGCTGGTGTCGCGGAAGAAGCGCTTGATCTCGCCGATGATCGTCGGCATGGCGAAGGTCGGGAACTCGACGCCGCGGCTCAGCTCGAACCGGTCGATCGCCTTGATCAGGCCGATGGTGCCGACCTGGACGATGTCCTCCATCGGCTCGCTGCGGGTACGGAACCGGCCGGCGGCGAACCTGACGAGCGCGAGGTTCAGCTCGACCAGGGTGGTGCGTACGTACGCGTGGGCGTGGGTGCCCTCCTCCAGGGTGTCGAGCCGCTCGAAGAGCGTCTTCGACAGCGCGCGGGCGTCCAGCGCTCCGACGGTCGCGGGGGAGGGGATCTCGGGAAGCCCTTCGAGACCTTCGAGTCCTTCGAAGCCGTCGCCGATGGGGTCCTCTTCGCCGAGGGGGGCCTCTTCGCCGGTGGGGGCGGCGGGTGAGGTGGTGCCTCCGGCGGCGACGCCGTCGGAGCTTCTGCGCGGGCCGGGTACGGCGCCGACGGCAGGGGAGTCGGAATTGGTCGGTCCCTGAGGACATGCCGACGTCGCGTCGTGGGTACGCGAACCGTCGAGCCGGGGTGACATGGTTCTCCTCCAGTGTCTCGGCATAGGGCTGCCGAAGCCGTTCGTGTTGCTGCGGTGAAGCGGCGCCTCCGAAGCCGGTAAGGGGTGGATGAAGCAGGTGTCCCTCTACCCTTACCTGCTCGGCGGCGGGAGTGACAAGCTCCAATTAGCCGTTATGTCCGGTTTGTTGAGATCTCCCGCTACCGCGGGACGGACGGACCGCGTAATGTTTCGTGCAGGTCGCGACATGCGCGCGGACACAGGAATGCGGGCGGCTGAGACGTCGCACGAGGCCCCACTGACCAACGGTGAAGAGGGACGGCATGGACCGCGGGACGGTCGGCAGTACGAACCGGGGAAGACTTCAGGTCGAGACCCGGACGGAGGGCGGCAGCGAGATCGTGACGCCGGTGGGTGAGCTCGATCACCACACCGCCGATCTGCTGCGCGAACCTCTGGAGAGTGCGGTCGAGCAAGGGCGCGTGCGCCTGATCGTCGACTGCTCCGGGCTCGAGTTCTGTGACTCCACGGGGCTGAACGTCCTGCTCGGCGCCCGCCTCCAGGCGGAAGAGGCCGGCGGGGAGGTCCACCTGGCCGGAATGCGGCCCGTCGTCGCCAGGGTCTTCGAGATCACCGGCGCCGAGGCGGTTTTCACCGTCCACGACACGGTCCAAGACGCCCTGGGCACCTGAGGTGCGCCTCCCGCGCCACCCCCGGCCGCCCCGCATGTCCCACGTGTCACGCGATCCGCTGGCCGGAACGGGTGTCGTCGGGTCCTCGCCGGGCAGGAGAAAACCCGGCGGAACCACGGCGGCCCGCATCCAAGAATCTGACCTGTATCTGTTCGATGGCGACACGGTGAATCGGTGAGGTGAAGCGCTGATGAGCACCACCCGGCAGCATCCGCCGGGCGGCCTCGGCCGCGAGCCGGACGGAGCGGACACGTCCGCACCCGTCCCGGCCGACCGGCAGTGGCGCACCCTCTCTCTGCGGGAGGCCACCGGCATCGTCCCGATGGCCCGTGACTTCGCACGCCAGGCCCTGCACGAGTGGGGCTGGCTGCCCGCCGAGGGCGCCGAGCGCCGCGCCGCCGCCGAGGACGTCCTGCTGGTCGTCTCCGAGCTGGTCACCAACGCCTGCCTGCACGCGGGCGGCCCCGAGGAGCTCCGGATAGGAGCCACATCCAAGGTGCTGCGGATCGAGGTCACCGACAACGGCGCCGGGCAGCCCGCCCCGCGCACCCCCCACCGGGCCGGCCGGCCCGGCGGCCACGGCATGTTCATCGTGCAGCGGCTCTGCCTGGACTGGGGAGTGGTACGCGTCCCCGACGCACCCGGCAAGACCGTCTGGGCGGAGCTGGCCGCACCCGCGTAGGGCGGCCGGCCCGTAGGGAACAAGGGCGACGACAACGGCGGAGGGCCGCCGCACCGAGTGAGATCGGTGCGGCGGCCCTCCGCCGTCGTCACGGAGTGCGCGTCAGCGCACGTCGCCCATGAGGGACTTCACCTTGCCGCGGTACATGAAGATCGCGGCACCCGCGAGCACCGCGAGCGCGGCCTGCAGGGTGACGATCCCGGTGCCGTTGAGGTCCACTCCCGCGATGGAGAGAAGGCTGGTGGTGCAGTCGCCCGCGGTGACCGCGAGGAACCAGACACCCATCATCTGGCTGGCGTACTTGGCCGGAGCCATCTTGGTGGTGACCGAGAGGCCGACCGGGGAGAGCGTCAGCTCACCGACGGTCTGCACGAAGTAGATCGCGACCAGCCACATCGCGGCGGCCTGGTGGCCGTCGGTGGCGATGGTCAGCGGCGCCAGGAAGAGGAAGAACGACGCACCGACCAGCACCAGGCCGGAGCTGAACTTCACGATCGTGCTCGGCTCCTTGCCGCGGCGGTTCAGTGCCATCCAGAAGGCGGCGAAGACCGGGGCCAGGGCCATGATCAGGATCGGGTTGACCGACTGGTACCAGGAGACCGGGAACTCCCAGCCGAACACCGAGTTCTTCGCCGAGTCCTCGGCGAAGATCGCCATCGTCGAGCCGCCCTGGTCGTAGATCATCCAGAAGAGCGCGGCGGCGACGAAGAACCAGATGTAGCCGGAGACCTTCCGCTGCTCGGTGCTGTTCAGATCCTTGTCGCGCTTGATGCGCGCCAGGACCATCACCGGGATGACCAGACCGGCCACCGTGATCGGGACGAGCAGCCAGTTCAGCGTGTAGACGCCGGTGGCGACCGTGATGACGTAGAAGACCGCGGCGATGCCCAGCCAGATCATCGACTTGCGCAGCGTGGTGGCGCGCTCGGCGGCCGAGAGCGGCTTCGGGGTCTCGAAGCTGCGCGCGTCCAGGTGGCGGCTGCCGAGCATGAACTGGAGGACACCCAGCCCCATGCCGACGGCGGCCAGGGCGAAGCCGAGGTGCCAGTTGACGTTCTCGCCGACGGTGCCGATCGCCAGCGGGGCGACGAAGCCACCGAGGTTGATGCCCATGTAGAAGATCGTGAAGCCACCGTCGCGGCGCGGGTCGTCCGGGCCGTCGTAGAGGTGGCCGACCATCGTCGAGATGTTGGACTTCAGCAGGCCCGAACCGATGGCCACGAGACCGAGGCCGACGAAGAACGTGCCCTCGAAGGGCAGGGCCAGGACGAGGTGACCGACCATGATCACCGCACCGGAGATGGCCACCGTCTTGCGCGGACCCCAGACCCGGTCGCCGAACCAGCCGCCGGGCATGGCGAGCAGGTAGACGAGCGACAGGTAGACCGAGAAGATCGCCGTCACCGCGGCGGGGTCCATGTGGAGCCCGTCGTCGGCAAGCAGGTACAGGGGGAGCAGGGCCCTCATGCCGTAGTAGGAGAAACGCTCCCACATCTCGGTCATGAAGAGCGTGGCCAGGCCGCGGGGGTGGCCGAAGAAGGTCGCCCCGCCGGTCTGGCCGGCGGTTTCCTTCGTCAGGCTGGACGCCATGGTCGATCCTTGCTGAATGGGGGCGCACCGCCGTGGAAGCGGGGTACGTCCGGTGGGGGGTGGCCGGCACCGACGCGCTCAGGGCCCTGCCCCTCGCCTGGAAGGGGATTCGCTCCGCCTTCCGGCCTCGGAAAGAGGTACGGAGACGGGGGACCGACCGCATCGGGATCCACACCCGGCGCGCGTCGTCGCGCTCCGGGCCCGGCCCACAGGTCATTCACTCGTTACAAGACTGGCGGGGACCAGCCCGCACATGAAAGGGACCTTCGGCGCGAAAAGCTGCCTGAAGGTCCCCATTAGTGCAACAGGCGTCGCAACACCATACGACACGACCTTGCGCCATATGGAAGGGTATGAGACATCGATCACAGGCGGGAGTGGAACTGTAGTCGATCATTCGAAGGTCTTAAGAGGGATGGGGCACTGACTCAAAGGCGTTCTCGCGTGCCTCACTCCGGGCCTCTCTCGCGGACTACCATCACCTCATGACCCGTGTACTGCTCGCCGAGGACGACGCATCCATCTCGGAGCCACTGGCCCGCGCCCTGCGTCGGGAGGGCTACGAGGTCGAGGTCCGCCAGGACGGCCCCACCGCGCTCGACGCCGGACTCCAGGGCGGCGTGGACCTCGTCGTCCTCGACCTGGGACTGCCCGGCATGGACGGCCTCGAAGTGGCCCGACGGCTCCGCGCCGACGGCCACGCCGTGCCCATCCTGGTGCTGACCGCCCGCGCCGACGAGGTCGACACGGTGGTCGGCCTGGACGCCGGCGCCGACGACTACGTCACCAAGCCCTTCCGGCTCGCCGAGCTCCTCGCCCGCGTCCGCGCCCTGCTGCGGCGCGGCGCCGCCGAGCCCGCCCCGCAGCCCGCCACCCACGGCGTACGCATCGACGTCGAGTCGCACCGCGCCTGGATGGGCGACGAGGAGCTCCAGCTCACCGCGAAGGAGTTCGACCTCCTGCGGGTGCTGGTCCGGGACGCCGGCCGGGTCGTCACCCGCGACCAGCTGATGCGCGAGGTCTGGGACACCACCTGGTGGTCCTCGACGAAGACCCTGGACATGCACATCTCCTGGCTCCGCAAGAAGCTCGGCGACGACGCGGCGAACCCCCGCTACATCGCGACCGTCCGCGGCGTCGGCTTCCGCTTCGAGAAGAGCTGACGGGACGAGCACGGAAAGCTGACGGGCAGAAGCACCTCATGCGCCGCCGACTGATCAACTCCACGCTCTCCGTGGTGCTCGTGGTGATCGCCGTCTTCGGCATCTCCCTGGTCCTCGTGGAGACCCGCACCATCAGCAACAGCGCCCAGGAGAGCGTGGACTCCGAGGCGCTGCGCCTGATCAGCGTCGTGGAGAGCCGGCTGCTCGGCGAGGAGCGGATCACCGCCGCCGTACTCGACGAACAGGTCGTCGGCGACCGGTACGCCCGCGTCGAGCTCCCCGGCCGCGCGCCGATCGAGGTCGGCACCCGCCCCGGCGGCAACGCCATCACCTCCGTCGTGAAGGGCGAGGAGGGGGAGCGGGTCACCGTCGAGGAATCCCGCTCCGCCGTCACCCGCGAGGTCGGCCGCACCCTGCTGATCATCGGTGCGGTGGCCCTCCTCGCGATCATCTCGGCCGTCCTCCTCGCCGTACGCCAGGCCAACCGGCTCACCTCCCCGCTCACCGACCTCGCGGAGACCGCCGAACGCCTCGGCTCCGGCGACCCGCGCCCCCGCCACAAGCGCTACGGGGTGGCCGAGCTGGACCGGGTCGCCGACGTCCTCGACGCCTCCGCCGAGCGAATCGCCCGGATGCTGACGGCCGAGCGGCGGCTCGCGGCCGACGCCTCCCACCAGCTGCGCACCCCGCTCACCGCGCTCTCCATGCGCATCGAGGAGATCTCCGTCACCGACGACCCGGACACGGTGAAGGAGGAGGCGAACATCGCCCTCACCCAGGTGGAGCGCCTCACCGACGTCGTGCAGCGGCTGCTGACCAACGCCCGGGACCCGCGCACCGGCTCCGCCGTCGTCTTCGACCTGGACGAGGTCATCAAGCAGCAGATCGAGGAGTGGCGCCCCGCCTACCGCGGCGAGGGCCGCGCCGTCGTCCGCTCCGGCCGGCACGGCCTGCGGGCGGTCGGCACCCCCGGAGCCGTCGCCCAGGTGCTCGCCGCCCTGATCGAGAACGCGCTGATGCACGGCGGCGGCACGGTCGCCCTGCGCACCCGCGTCACCGGCAACCAGGTCGTCGTGGAGGTCACCGACGAGGGCGCGGGCGTCCCCGCCGACCTGGGGGCACGGATCTTCGAACGCTCCATCAGCGGGCGCAACTCCACCGGCATCGGTCTCGCCGTCGCCCGCGACCTCGCCGAGGCCGACGGCGGCAGGCTGGAACTCCTCCAGCAGCAGCCACCCGTCTTCGCCCTCTTCCTCGGCAGCGTCGCCCGTACCCCCGAGGAACAGGTACGCCCGGTCCGCTGAGCGCGGGACCGGGCGTTTCCCGTGCGGGACGCGGTCAGTTCCGTACGGTGTCCGGCGCTACCGGCTCCGAGGGCTGTCGCCGTCCGGGAAACTGCTCCGCGACGGCCACGGCCTCCTTCTCGGGGAGCGCCTTGAACACCCAGGTGCGGTACGACCAGAAGCGGAAGAGCGTGGCGATCCCGATGCCCACGACCTTGGCGACGTTGCTCTGCACCGGGGTGTCCCAGCCGAAGCTGTACGTCGCCGCGTACAGCACGCCCGTCTCGATCACCGCGCCCACCGCGCTGAACAGCAGGAACAGCGCCAGCTCACGGGTGCGGCCGCTCTTGTCACGGTCCCGGTAGGTCCAGTACCTGAACCCCACGTAGTTGAAGAGGATGGCCACACAGGTGGCCATCAGCCCGGCCCGCACCGTCGGGATGTCCGTGGTGCGCCAGATCAGGTTGGAGACCGCGATGTTGACCACCAGCCCGAGCGCGCCGACCACGCCGAACTTGGCGACCTCCCGGGCCAGCCGATCAAGCCGGGTCCGCAGTGCGCCCCGTTCGCTCATGATGATCGTTCAGCCCCGTCCGGTCGGTTTCGTCAACCCGCTCATGCTAACCAGCCCGGCCGTGTGATGCCCGGGGCGTCGGGGCACCTGTCCAGCGACGACGGGTCCACGCCCCCGGTAGCCCATTCGGGCCAGAGTCAAGGGGCACCTGGACGGCGGATACCCTGGGGGCGTGACGTTCCCGGTAGTCGGCATGGTCGGCGGCGGTCAGCTCGCCCGCATGACCCACGAGGCGGGCATCCCCCTCGGCCTGACATTCAAGCTGCTCAGTGACACCCCGCAGGACTCGGCCGCCCAGGTGGTGAGCGAGGTCGTCGTCGGCGACTATCGCGACCTGGACACCCTCCGCGCCTTCGCGCGAGGCTGCGACGTGATCACCTTCGACCACGAGCACGTGCCCACCGAGCACCTGCGGGCCCTGGAGGCCGACGGCATCGCCGTACGCCCCGGCCCCGACGCCCTGCGGCACGCCCAGGACAAGGGCGTGATGCGGGCCCGGCTCGCCGAGCTCGGCGTGCCCTGCCCCCGCAACCGCATCGTCACCGACCCCGCCGACGTCACCGCCTTCGCCGGCGAGGGCGACGGCTACCCGGTGATCCTCAAGACGGTCCGCGGCGGCTACGACGGCAAGGGCGTCTGGGTGGTGCGCTCCGAGGCGGACGCCGCCGAGCCCTTCCGCGCCGGAGTCCCGGTCCTCGCCGAGGAGAAGGTCGACTTCACCCGGGAGCTCGCGGCGAACATCGTCCGCTCCCCGCACGGCCAGGCCGTCGCCTACCCCGTCGTGGAGTCCGTCCAGGTCGACGGGGTCTGCGACACCGTCATCGCCCCGGCCCCCGGCCTCGACGAGAAGCTGGCCGGCGAGGCCCAGCAGCTCGCGCTGCGGATCGGCGCCGAACTCGGAGTCGTCGGCCACCTCGCCGTCGAGCTCTTCGAGACCCGTGCCGCCGACGGGACACCCGGCATCCTCGTCAACGAACTGGCCATGCGCCCGCACAACTCCGGGCACTGGACCCAGGACGGTGCGATCACCTCGCAGTTCGCCAACCACGTCCGCGCCGTGCTCGACCTGCCGCTGGGCGACCCGCGCCCGCGCGCCCCCTGGACCGTCATGTGCAACGTCCTGGGCGGCGACTACCCGGACATGTACCAGGGCTACCTGCACTGCATGGCCCGGGACCCGCAGCTCAAGATCCACATGTACGGCAAGGACGTGAAGCCCGGCCGCAAGGTCGGACACGTCAACACCTACGGCGACGATCTGGCGGACGTGCGGGAGCGCGCCCGGCACGCGGCCGACTACCTACGAGGGACGATCACCGAATGACAGACCCGCGCACCGCACCCGTAGTCGGCATCGTCATGGGGTCGGACTCCGACTGGCCCGTCATGGAGGCCGCCGCCCAGGCCCTGGACGAGTTCGGCATCGCGTACGAGGTGGACGTCGTCTCCGCCCACCGCATGCCCCGCGAGATGATCGCGTACGGCGAGCAGGCGGCCGGCCGCGGCCTGAAGGCGATCGTCGCGGGCGCGGGCGGCGCCGCCCACCTGCCGGGCATGCTGGCCTCGGTCACCCCGCTGCCCGTCATCGGCGTCCCCGTACCGCTGAAGTACCTGGACGGCATGGACAGCCTGCTCTCCATCGTCCAGATGCCCGCCGGCATCCCGGTCGCGACCGTCTCCGTCGGCGGCGCCCGCAACGCCGGACTCCTCGCCGCCCGCATCCTCGCCACCGCCGACGAGGAGCTCCGCGAGCGGATGACCACCTTCCTCGGCGAGCTGAACGAACAGGCCACCGAGAAGGGCCGGCGGCTGCGGGCCAAGGTCGAGGGCTCCGGATCCTTCGGCTTCGGGAAGTAGGCAGGCAGCCCCATGGACCACGCGAACCACACGAACCACGCGGACCACCTGCGACGGGCCCGGGATCTGCTCGCCGTCCACCCCGTCGTCGACGGCCACAACGACCTCCCGTGGGCCCTGCGCGAACAGGCCGGCTACGACCTGAACGCCCGTGACATCGCCCAGGACCAGACCGGCTTCCTCCACACCGACCTGCCCCGGCTCCGCGCCGGAGGCGTCGGCGCGCAGTTCTGGTCGGTGTACGTGCGCTCCGACCTCGCCGGCGACGAAGCCGTCAGCGCCACCCTCGAACAGATCGACATCGTCGGCGAGATGCAGGCGCGCTACCCCGCGCACCTGCGCCGGGCGCTGACCGCCGACGACATGGAGACGGCCCGCACCGAGGGCCGTATCGCCTCCCTGATGGGGGCCGAGGGCGGCCACTCCATCAACAACTCGCTGGCCACCCTGCGTGCCCTGCACACCCTCGGCGTCCGCTACATGACGCTGACGCACAACGACAACCTCGACTGGGCGGACTCCGCGACCGACGTCGCCCGCCTCGGCGGACTCTCCGAGTTCGGCCGCGAGGTCGTCCGCGAGATGAACCGCTGCGGCATGCTCGTGGACCTCTCGCACGTGTCACCCGGCACCATGCGCGACGCCATCGTCACCAGCGAGGCGCCCGTCGTCTTCTCGCACTCCTCGGCCCGCGCCGTCTGCGACCACCCGCGCAACGTCCCCGACGACGTGCTGCTCTCGCTGCGCGACAACGGCGGGGTCGCGATGGCCACCTTCGTACCCAAGTTCGTCCTGCCGGCCGCCGTCGAGTGGACGCTCGCCGCAGACCGGAACATGCGCGACCACGGGCTGCACCACCTCGACACGTCCCCGCAGGCCATGCGCATCCACGAGGACTTCGAGGAGGCCAACCCGCGCCCGGTCGCCACCGTCGCCACCATCGCGGACCACCTCGACCACATGCGCGAGGTGGCCGGCGTCGACCACATCGGCATCGGCGGCGACTACGACGGCACGGCGTTCCTCCCCGAGGGCCTCGGGGACGTCTCCGGCTACCCGAACCTCATCGCGGAGCTGCTGCGCCGCAACTGGTCCGAGGCCGACCTCGCCAAGCTCACCTGGCGCAACGCGGTCCGCGTGCTGCGCGACGCGGAGGCGGTCGCCCGCGACCTCCAGTTCCGCCGGAGCCCGTCGCACGCCACCATCGAGCAGCTGGACGGCAAGGCCTAGGCCCCGCACCGCCCCCGCCTGCGCCGAGAGGCCGCCCCGATCCCTCGGGTGCGGCCTCTCGGCGTACGTACGGCCCGGCCCCGGGGATCCGGGGAGGGGAGGCGGTGATCAGGCGGTCGGGCGGCCCATCGCCCGGTACGTCCAGCCGGCCGCCCGCCACACCGCGCTGTCCAGGGCGTTGCGGCCGTCCAGCAGTATGCGGTGCGCGGCGACCTCGCCCAGCGCCTCCGGGTCCAGCTCGCGGAACTCCCGCCACTCCGTCAGGTGCAGCACCACGTCCGCGCCGCGCACGGCGTCCAGCGCGGTGTCCGCGTACCCGAGGGTCGGGAAGAGGCGGCGGGCGTTCTCCATGCCCTTCGGGTCGAACACGGTGACCTGCCCGCCCTGGAGGTGGATCTGCCCGGCCACGTTCAGCGCGGGCGAGTCCCGCACGTCGTCCGAGTCGGGCTTGAAGGTCGCGCCCAGCACCGCCACCCGGGTGCCCAGGAACGAGCTGCCGCCCACCGCCTCCCGGGCCAGCTCCACCATGTGGCCCCGGCGGCGCATGTTGATCGAGTCCACCTCGCGCAGGAAGGTCAGCGCCTGGTCGGCGCCCAGCTCACCGGCGCGCGCCATGAACGCCCGGATGTCCTTGGGCAGGCACCCGCCACCGAAGCCGATACCGGCCCGCAGGAACTTCGAGCCGATCCGCTCGTCGTACCCGATCGCCTCCGCCAGCTTCACCACGTCGCCGTCGGCCGCCTCGCAGACCTCGGCCATCGCGTTGATGAACGAGATCTTGGTGGCGAGGAAGGAGTTCGCCGAGGTCTTCACCAGTTCGGCGGTGGGGAAGTCGGTGACGACGAAGGGGGAGCCCTCCGCGACCGGAACGGCGTACACCTCGCGGAGCAGCTTCTCGGCCCGCTCGCTCTCCACCCCGACGACGATCCGGTCCGGGTGCAGGGTGTCCTTCACGGCGAAGCCCTCGCGCAGGAACTCCGGGTTCCAGGCCAGCTCCGCGTCCGCGCCCGCCGGGGCCAGCCCGGCCAGCAGCTTCGCCAGCCGGGCGGCCGAACCGACGGGGACGGTGGACTTGCCGACGACCAGCGCCGGGCGGGTCAGGTGCGGGGCCAGCGAGGCGAAGGCGCTGTCCACGTAGCTCATGTCGCAGGCGTACTCGCCGTGCTTCTGCGGGGTGTTCACGCAGACGAAGTGCACGTCGCCGAAGGCGCCCACCTCCTCCCAGGAGGTGGTGAACCGCAGCCGCCCGGTGGAGCCCTCGATCCCCGCCACGTGCTTCTGGAGGATCTCCTCGAGACCGGGCTCGTACATCGGGACCCGGCCCGCCTGGAGCAGCTCGATCTTCTCCGGCACCACGTCGAGCCCGAGCACTTCGAAGCCCAGCTCCGCCATGGCCGCGGCATGGGTGGCGCCGAGGTAGCCGGTGCCGATCACAGTGATCCTGAGGGCCATGGGTGCTCCTGGATGAAACGGACGGACGTGCCTCGCCGAGCATAGTCGGGGCCACCCGCCCGGTATTTCCGCCCCTTGTGCACCTTGTGTACCGCTTCTTCCGTGCCCTGGAGCGACTGCGACCACCCCGCCACCCGTTGTCGTCAAGCTCACGCGTCCGACGCGTAGGCCATCGCGCGCGTGCGGGACTAAAATTGGGTTACTGAACGGTAGTTAGCATCCTTGGGGAGTGAGCGTCTTGGCGGGTTCGACCGATTTCGACCTTTACCGTCCGGCCGAGGAGCACGACATGCTCCGCGAGACGATCCGGTCGCTCGCCGAGGCGAAGATCGCCCCGTTCGCGGCGGCGGTGGACGAGGAGGGGCGCTTCCCGCAGGAGGCGCTGGACGCCCTGGTCGCGGCCGATCTGCACGCGGTCCACGTGCCGGAGGAGTACGGCGGCGCCGGCGCCGACGCGCTCGCCACCGTCATCGTGATCGAGGAGGTGGCCCGCGCCTGCGCGTCCTCCTCGCTGATCCCGGCGGTCAACAAGCTCGGCTCGCTGCCGGTGATCCTCTCCGGCTCCGAGGCACTGAAGAAGAAGTACCTGGGCCCGCTCGCCAAGGGCGACGCGATGTTCTCGTACGCCCTCTCCGAGCCGGACGCGGGCTCGGACGCGGCCGGGATGAAGACGAAGGCCGTGCGCGACGGCGACTTCTGGGTCCTCAACGGCGTGAAGCGCTGGATCACCAACGCGGGCGTCTCCGAGTACTACACGGTGATGGCCGTCACCGACCCGACGAAGCGCTCCAAGGGCATCTCCGCGTTCGTGGTGGAGAAGTCCGACGAGGGTGTCTCCTTCGGTGCCCCGGAGAAGAAGCTCGGCATCAAGGGCTCGCCGACCCGCGAGATCTACTTCGACAACGTCCGTATCCCCGCCGACCGCATGATCGGCGAGGAGGGCACCGGCTTCGCCACCGCGATGAAGACGCTGGACCACACCCGCATCACGATCGCGGCGCAGGCGCTCGGCATCGCCCAGGGCGCCCTGGACTACGCCAAGGGGTACGTCCAGGAACGCAAGCAGTTCGGCAAGCCGATCGCCGACTTCCAGGGCGTGCAGTTCATGCTCGCCGACATGGCGATGAAGCTGGAGGCCGCCCGCCAGCTCACCTACAGCGCCGCCGCCAAGTCCCAGCGCCTCGACGGCGACCTCACGTTCTTCGGTGCCGCCGCCAAGTGCTTCGCCTCCGACGTCGCGATGGAGGTCACCACCGACGCCGTCCAGCTCCTCGGCGGCTACGGCTACACCCGTGACTACCCGGTCGAGCGCATGATGCGCGACGCCAAGATCACCCAGATCTACGAGGGCACGAACCAGGTCCAGCGGATCGTGATGGCGCGGAACCTGCCGTAACGGCGAAGCGACAGGGCGGCCCCCGCCGGTCATGGCGGGGGCCGTCCTGCCGTGCACGGCGCACTCACGCCAGGGAGATTCCGGCCTGCGCCCTGATGGCCCTTCAGGCGCTGTAGAGCGTCGGACGCTCCGCGACCTGATCAGGGGCAAGCCCCTCCACGGTCAGGTTCCCCGTCCAGAGCTGGTCACGGTTGGCGTACGTCGCGTCGAACCGGACGCACATGCCTCCCGGCTCCAGCTTCCATCTCCGCTCCGGGAACTGCGCGATGCGGTCGCTGCCGCACACGAGCGCCCGGGTTGCCTGGGCGAGCAGCCACTGGGCCAGCTCGTCCTCGCCGGCCGTGGGGCGTCCGCAGGTGCGGGCCATCCGCCACAGATGCCTCCACTCGGTCCCGGGGGTCAGGGGGCCGAGGACCGCCACGTCTCCGATCAGCCGGGCGTCCAAGTGGTGAGTGGCGTAGCCGACGACTACGCCGAACAGGGCGAAAACGGTGACTCTGCCGCTCCCGGTCAGACCCTCGCCAGATGCCATGGGCGGTACCTTCGCTCAGCGGAGGACCCGACTGCCCGCGACCCGCCAGGGCCCTCCTTCGTACGAGTGGGACACGACGGAAACCCTGCGGTGAGCGAGTCAGCAGCCGTCCCCGTCGCCGCAGCAGGCCGGCGGATTGCAGTTCTTCGCAGCGCCCCACATCCGCTCGTCGACCTGGAAACCGGCAGCCTTGACCCGCTCGACCACCGAGCCGATCAAGGGGCGTGTGCGGACGGTGGCCCTCGGTTCGTGGTCCAGGAAGTAGCCGAACTGCTCCTGGCACCAGGAGGCGTAGGCGCGTGTGTGGAGCGCGAACGAATGCCAGCCGGGGTCGACGTCCTGGGACGGAGTCATGTCGAAGGCGCGCGCGTCTCCCATGACCTTCAGGAAGGCGAGCGCCTGGTCCACGATCTTCCGGGCCGCGGGCAGTTCGTGCCCGTACTCCTCCGCACAGAACGCGGACACTCTCTCGAACAGTTCGGGGCTGACGAGGTCCCGACCGCGCCGTAAGGCGGCAGACGTTTCCCTCGTGGTCACTGTGGTCATGGCGAGGCTCCTTCTTGTGCGGGTGGAGGCCGGACGGCGTGCGGAGGCACCAAGGGGACGACAAGCGCGTCTCCGCGTACGCACGGCACGCTCGAACGACCCGTCCCGCGCGTCTGCCGCGTCCCCTCACCGCCCTGCGAGTGCACGGTCCATCGTTGCGGGGCCGGGCGCGGCTTTCTAGCCGGATTCCTGTTCGCGCAAAAGGTCGTCCCGGACGGACTCGACCAATTCCCTCATGACGTCACCGGAGAGGGCGGACGCACTGAATCCTTCGAACTTGGCCACGTACAGGGCAACGTCTCGGGGATCCGTCACCACTGTCTCGGCGTGCGCCATCTCCATGGTCACGGTGCGGTCGTCCCTGATCGAGAAAGAATGGCCCGGGAAATCGTTCTGAGGCTGGGAGAGTGCGACGACTCGTACATCGACATGGGGCAGGCGGGAGACGGAGACCAGGCGGTCCAATTGCCCCGCCATCATCAAGGGCGGAAGGATGCGCCAACGGAGAACTGATTCCGTGATGATGAAGCGGAATTCCTTGCCGTCCGCGTACAGGACGCTCTGCCGCGCCAGTCTCGCGCCGATGGTGCGTTCCAGTTGTTCTGCCGGCAGACCCTTTCGGGCGAAGACCGCCCGCACGTACTCAGGGGTCTGCAGCAGGCCGGGAACGAGTGAGGGCTGAAACAGGCGCAGCAGCGTGGTCCGTGATTCGAGAGCCTGTACCTGTTCCTGTTTTCGGCTGTGACCCAGGCGGCGAATCAGTCGCCATGCCGTGACTTCCGTGGCCGCCTCTCTGGCGGCGGCCATGTACTCCGCCTTCACCTGATCCGACACACCCATGGCGGTGAGGATGCAGTCGACATCGGTGACGCTCGGAGCGGCGTTCCCGGTCTCGATCTTGGAGAGCTTGGATCGGGACATGGCCGCGCCGCGGGCGACCGCCTTCGCTTCCATTCCGGAAGCCTCCCGCAGTTTCCGCAGGGCCGGCCCGAGGCTTGACTTGTTCACTCGCCGTACTTCGCCCACCAGTCGGAGAACGGCACGGCTTGGGCCATTGCCTTGTCCCTGTACGTGAGGAATGCGGTCAACTGATCCTCATCGGGAAAGGTTGTTCCTAGGTACTTCCCTGAATTGTCGTAGCTCATGGTCCCGATGATCCGCTCGTCGAAGAGCCAGAAATCCGGGGCGCCGGGGATCGGGTTCTCCTGGTCGGTCGTGTCGAGGATGAAGAACTCCTCCCCGGCTGCCATGTTCCGTCGATATCCCCAGGACAGCTCGAACCGCAGATAGTCCGTGAGCGGGCGGGCGAGGACGTGTACGCGGTAGATCCGCTTTCCCGACCGAACCGCCTTCGCGACGGTCGTCGTCCAGGCGGCCGTCCTGTAACCCTCCGGCTGCGGCTCTCCGGCAAGGAACGCGTGGTACGCGTCCACGCCGCCCGACTTGCTGTAGTCGTCCAGGGTTTCAAGTCGGAATGCTTCCTGCCTGAATTCTTCGAGCCATTCACCCAGCGTCTTGGACGAGGTTGTCATGAATAACCTTCCGGATGAGTTCGATCGGGATTTCCACCATGGTCTCGTGCGCCGGAATGTCCAGTCCGTGGCCGGACAGGCGGTTCCCCTGGACGGCGAGCGTTCCCCGGTCCGTGGCGTAGATGGTTGGGCATTCTCCGTCGTCGCACTGGCCCACCAGTCGTGTCAGCTTCACGGCCTGCCCCCTCGTGGTCGGATGTCCTCCCCTGATGCTCGCGGGCTCCACCCCCGGGGAACAAGGGGCCCGGGTTTCCGTTTCTGGAAACCGGCGTATCCGGGAGGGGGTGACCTTCGTGCATCAACTCCCCGAAACTTTCGCTCAGTTCGCGCGTTGTATCGGATCGTGCCAGAGTCATTGACACCCTGGAAACGCCCCGTTTACCGTCACCGCCGAAGCGCGCAAGGGGATCACTCCGTCCGAGGGGAAGCAGTCCATGGCTCGAAAAGTTTCGAAGGCCGGTCTGGCCGTGACGGTGGCGCTCGCGGCCACCCTGGCCACCGGTGTCGCCGTGGGAGCCGCCGGGGCCGCGGACGCGGGAGGGCACCCGGCGGCGAACGGCGGGAGCGGGCGGAGTGCCACCGCGCACGCGCGGCAGGTGGGGACGCACTGGGTGAACACCTGGACATCGATGCCGCAGCTGACCGAGCCGACCAACATGCCGCCCGCCCCGTTCAACCAGGACGGCAAGGTCCTCGACGACGCCACCCTGCGGCAGACCGTCCACGTGTCGGTCGGCGGGAAGCAGGTGCGGCTGCGGTTCTCCAACGCGTTCGGCGGCGCCGCGCTGCCCCTCACCTCGGTGTCGGTGGCGCTGCCCGCCGGGGGCCGGGCCGGTGCGAGCGCGATCCGGCCCGCGACCTCCCGGACGGTGACGTTCGGGGGCAGCGCCTCGGCGGTCGTCCCGGTGGGCTCCCAGGTCGTCTCGGACCCGCTGGACTTCGACGTGGCGCCCGGGACGAACCTCACGGTCACCGTGTACCTGGCGGACGGTCAGGCGTCGAACAGCATCACCTCGCACCCCGGCTCGCGGACCACCTCGTACATGCTCGCCGGCGACCACGTGCGGGACGAGGACCTGGCCGGTGCCGCCTCGGCCGCCCACTGGTACTTCCTCAGCGGCGTCGAGGTCTGGTCCCCGGACACCACCGCCGCCGCCGTCATCGTGGGCGACTCGCTCACCGACGGCCGGGGCTCCACCACCGACGCCAACAACCGCTGGCCGGACCAGCTCCTCGACCGGCTGCGCTCGCGCCCGGACACGGCCGGTACCGCGATCCTCAACCAGGCGGCCGGCGGCAACCGGGTGCTCAACGACGGCCTCGGCCCCAACGCCCTCTCCCGGGTGGACCGCGACGTCCTGGCGCAGAGCGGGGTCGAGTGGGCCCTCGTCTTCGAGGGCATCAACGACATCGGTACGGCCGAGGCCAC
Source organism: Streptomyces sp. NBC_01335 (assembly GCF_035953295.1). Taxonomy (GTDB): domain Bacteria; phylum Actinomycetota; class Actinomycetes; order Streptomycetales; family Streptomycetaceae; genus Streptomyces. The sequence goes on along the minus strand of NZ_CP108370.1, from coordinate 3,042,049 downwards.
CGAGGCCGTCCAGCAGAAGACGGCGGACGACCTCATCGCCGCCTACGACCAGATCATCGTCCGGGCCCACACCCAGGGCATCCGGGTCTACGGGGCGACCCTGACGCCCTTCGGCGGCAACACCGGCTACGACGACCCGAGCGGGTACCGCGAGCAGGCCCGGCAGAAGGTCAACGCCTGGATCCGCACCAGCGGCCGGTTCGACAGCGTGGTCGACTTCGACCGCGCGGTCCGCGACCCGAAGAACCCGCGCCAGATCCTGTCCGCGTACAGCGACCCCGACCACCTGCACCTGAACCCGGCGGGCTACGGGGCGCTCGCCGCCGCCGTCCCGGCCGGGCTCTTCCACCAGGAGCCGCTGCCCAGGGGCTTCGGCTTCGACTGACGCGCTCGGGCCGTCACGAGCAGGCCCGGTGAACGCGAGGGAGCCGGGACCCCGACCGGGGTCCCGGCTCCCTCGCGTGACAGGAGGTCAGCTGCCCTGCACCGTGACCTTCTCGTCGTTCTTCAGCTGCTCCACGAGCTGCTTGACCTTCGCCTTGTCCCAGATGAGGTTGCCCCCGCTGGTGCTCTGCCCGGAGAGCGGGATGTTCATCGACGTACCGTCGCCGCCGGTGACGCCCTTCATCGCGAAGAACATCCGGGCCAGCGACCAGAGCGACATGTCCTTGTCCACGACGAGGGTGTCGAGACCCGCGCCCAGCACCGGGTACAGCTTGAACGGGTTGATCAGCGTCGACGGGGTCGCCGTCTGGCTCGCGAGGGCCGCGAGGAACTTCTGCTGGTTCTTCGTACGGTCCAGGTCGCTGCCCGCGAAGGCGTAGCGGGTACGGACGAAGGCGAGGGACTGCTCGCCGTTCAGCGTCTGCTTGCCCGCCTGGAAGTCGGCGCCCGAGTTCTTGTCCTTGAAGGCCTTCGGGATGTCGAGCTCGACCCCGCCGATCGCGTCCACGATGCTGGCGAAGCCGCCGAAGCCGATCTCGACGTAGTGGTCGATGTGCAGACCGGTGTTGTACTCGACGGTCCGCACCAGCAGCTCCGGGCCGTCCTCCGCGTAGGCGGCGTTCAGCTTCACCGTCCGGCCGGTGCCCTGGTACGTCTTGCCCGACTCGGAGCCCACGAACGAGGGGATCTCCACGTTCGAGTCACGGGGCAGCGAGACCAGCGTCGGCCCGTTCGACCCGTTGTGCAGGATCATCATCGAGTCGGTGCGCTTGCCCTCGGCGGACCCGGTGTGCAGCTTCTTCTTGTCCTCGGCCGACATGCCCTGGCGGCTGTCGGAGCCGACGATCAGGTAGTTCGTGCCGTCGCCCGCGTCAGGGCGGTCGATGACCTTGGAGAGGTCGACCTCGCGCTTGAGCTTGGAGTCCGCCCAGAAGTACGTCGAGACGGAGACCGCCAGCACGACGACCACCAGGGCCAGCGCGCCGAGCTTGATCCGGCGCCGCCAGTCCGGCGCGGGCCGGCCCTGGACGTAACCGCCGTCACCGCCGCGCCCGCCACGACCACCGCCCGGCCCCTGCCCCGGTCCGTGGCCCGGTCCGTGGCCCTGGCCGTGCCCGGGGCCCTGGGGCGATCCGTAGACCTGGCCGGTGTTGTATCCGCTGTCGTACCCGGGTCCGGCCTGGCCGCCGCCCTGGGCGTACGGGTCGTACGCGTCGTGCTGGGGCGCCTCGGGGGTGCCGTACCCCTGGCGCCCCTGGCCCTGGTACCCCGGACCCTGCGGCGGCACCTGAGGAGCGCGCGGCGGGGCGGGGTGCCGCTGGACACGGGGCATGGAGCGCGCACCCTCGGGCTCGGGGGAGGCGCTGCCCCGGCCGTAGCGGTCGCTGTCGTCGTTCCATCCGGGCCTGTCACTCATGCGGACCAGTCTGCCGCCCCGGGGCACGCGGATCACAGGGTGTGAGAAGAAACGGTTCAGGGCTGTTGCGAAGCTGATGCAAATTCGGTCGCGCAACGGCCGCATACAGTGGACGGTATGACAAAACTGGCCAATCACCCCCAGGGCGAGAGCAGCCCCGAGGACGGAAGCCGTTCCCGGACCCGCACGGACGGCGGTGACGGCCGCGACGGTGCCGGTGACCTCCCCGGCAAGCCCACCGAGGCGTCCCGCACCACCCTCAGCCACATCATGACCGGCAGCGACACCAACCTCCTGGGCACGGTGCACGGCGGCGTGATCATGAAGCTGGTGGACGACGCGGCCGGGGCCGTGGCCGGCCGGCACTCGGGCGGCCCCGCCGTGACGGCCTCGATGGACGAGATGGTCTTCCTGGAGCCGGTCCGGGTCGGCGACCTCGTGCACGTACGCGCCCAGGTGAACTGGACGGGCCGCTCCTCCATGGAGGTCGGGGTACGGGTGATGGCCGAGCGGTGGAACGAGTCGACCCCCGCACAGCAGGTCGGCAGCGCCTACCTCGTCTTCGCCGCCGTCGACGCGGACGGCCGCCCCCGGCCCGTACCGCCGGTGATCCCCAGCACCGAGCGAGACAAGCGGCGCCACCAGGAGGCCCAGATCCGCCGTACGCACCGCCTCGCCCGGCGCCGTGCGATCAAGGAGCTGCGCGAGCAGCGCGCCGCGGACGGCATCGACGAGGGCTGAACCCGGCCCGGCGGCACCGACGAGGGCTGACCCCCGCGGCGAGAGAGCTCGGTGCGGCGCGGGTCAGGGGCAGACGACCTCGTCGCCGGTGACGGCGTGGAACGTACCCCGGGGCACGGTCTCCGCCCGCACCGGCACCACCGCCGCCCAGTCCTCGCCGACCGTCACCCGCAGCGTCGCGCCCTGGCCGGGCGCCGCCCGCAGCTCGCTGCCGGGCAACGCCGCGGCCAGCGACTTCGCCGAGCGGTCCCAGCGCGGGTCGTAGGTGATCAGGGTGCGCGCGAGGTCGCGGACCGCGCCGTTGAGGGGCGCCGCGGTGGTGTTGAAGCCGGTGGCGCGCAGGGCGGCGTCCAGCTGCTTGCCGAGACCGGCCCGCGGCGTGCCGTTGTAGACCTGGACCCGGATCTGCTGGGGCGCCACGTCCACCACCGTCGCCTTCGACTCCGCCGGGGCGGTGGACGGCTTCGCGGCGGTGAGCGGCTTGTCCTCGCGCAGGGTCCGGAACAGGGCGTTCGCCCGCGCGGTGTCCCACTTCACGGTCGACCCGATCCCCTTCACCGGGAAGCTCGGGTCGCCCACCGGGACGGAGGCGAACTCCGACGAGGCGGCGGTGAACCCGCGCATCGCCGACCCCAGCTCCAGCATCTGCTCGGTGCCGAACCCCTCGTCGGCCCGTACCGACCCCAGCATCGCCGAGACGACCTGCTGGAACTTCACGGGGTTGAGCAGCACCCCCTTGCTGGTCGCCCGCTCGATCACCGCCGCGACGAACTTCTGCTGCCGCTCCATCCGCCCCAGGTCGGCCGCCCCGTCGATGTGCCGGGAGCGGACGTACTGGAGGGCCTGGCCGCCGCCCAGCTCGTGGGTGCCCGCCGGGAGGTCGAGACCCGTGTACGCGTCCTTCAGCGGCCGCACCGTGCAGATCTCCACGCCGCCCAGCGCGTCCACCGTCTTCATGAAGCTGGTGAAGTCCGCCTCCAGGTAGTGGTCGATCTTGACGCCGGTCAGCTGCTCCACGGTGCGCACGGTCAGGTTCGGCCCGCCCTCCGCGTAGGCGGCGTTCAGCTTCACGGGGTGCGCGGCGTGCTGCTTGCCGGTCGTCCTGTCCGTGTGCGCGGGGATCACGGCGTAGCTGTCGCGCGGCAGGCTCACCACGCTCGCCCGCCGGCGGTCCTGGGAGAGGTGCACCAGCATGAGGGTGTCGGTGCAGTGGCAGGGGGCGCCGCCGAGCCGGTACTTCTTCTTCTCCGCCGCGGTGATGCTGTCGCGGCCGTCGGTGCCGACGAGCAGCAGGTTCGTCCCGCGGCTCCCGGACGGCCGGTTCTTCATGTCGCGGAAGGGGTCCACCCGGTCGATGCCGGTCTCCAGCCCGGTGACCAGCGCGTGGCCGATGCCGCCCGCGCCGAGTACCAGCACCGACAGCCCCGTCGCCACCCGCATCCCCCAGCGGGGCCGCTCGTCCTGCCGCCGGGATCTCAGCGGCCTCCCGGACGGCGCCGGACCGCGCCGCGGCGGAGTGCGCCGGGGGTGCGGTGGACGGGGCGGCCTGGGCGGCGTGGTCACGAGGGGGAAACCTCCTGGGCGTGGGCAGACCGTCCGTACGGTAAGTCCATACGATCTCCTTTCCGGGCTGCGACCCGGCGGGACGCGCCGTTGTCCCCCGTAAGCGGTAACGTGGCCGCGCGCACCACCTGTCGAACAACCGCCGTCTCCCGTGGTGCGACCCGGAGTCCGGCGCCCCCGAGGACCCCCCGAGGACCACATGTCTGCCGCGCAGTACCCCGCCGTCTCAGTGATCATGCCGGTGCTCGACGAGGAGCGGCACCTGAGGAACTCGGTCCGGCACATCCTGGAACAGGAGTACGCCGGTGAGATGGAGGTGGTGATCGCGCTCGGCCCGTCCAAGGACCGCACCGACGAGATCGCCGCCGAACTGGTGCGCGAGGATTCCCGCGTCCACACCGTCCCCAACCCCACGGGCCGCACCCCCGCCGCCCTCAACGCCGCCATCGCGGCGTCCCACCACCCGATCGTGGTGCGGGTCGACGGACACGGCATGCTCTCGCCCGACTACATCGCCACCGCCGTCCGCCTCCTGGAGGAGACCGGCGCGCAGAACGTCGGCGGCATCATGCACGCCGAGGGCGAGAACGCCTGGGAGGACGCCGTCGCCGCGGCGATGACCTCGAAGATCGGCGTCGGCAACGCCGCGTTCCACACCGGCGGCCAGGCGGGCCCCGCCGAGACCGTGTACCTCGGCGTCTTCCGCCGCGAGGCGCTGGAGAGGGCCGAGGGGTACAACGTCGAGTTCGTCCGGGCCCAGGACTGGGAGCTGAACTTCCGCATCCGCGAGGCCGGCGGCCTGATCTGGTTCTCGCCCGAGCTGAAGGTCCAGTACCGCCCCCGCCCCTCGGTGCGGGCGCTCGCCAAGCAGTACAAGGACTACGGCCGCTGGCGGCACGTCGTCGCCCGCTACCACGCCGGCTCGATCAACCTGCGCTACCTCGCCCCGCCGACCGCCGTCTGCGCCATCGCGGCGGGCATCGTCGTCGGCGCCGCGGTCACCCCCTGGGCCTTCCTCGTCCCCGCCGCCTACGCCGCCGCCATCACCGCCGGATCGCTGCCCGCGGGCAAGGGGCTGTCGCTGAAGGCCCGCGCGCAGATCCCGGTCGCCCTCGCCACCATGCACATGTCCTGGGGGTACGGCTTCCTCACCAGCCCGCGCTCGCTGGCCCGGCGCGTCATCGCCGGCCGCCGTCCCTCGCTGAGCGAGCAGACCGCCTGACACCCGCCCGCACGGGTCGTACGCGCGGGTCGTACACACATGAGGGAAGGGCTCCACCGTCGCGGTGGAGCCCTTCCCTCATGTGCGTGCCCCGGCGGCTACCAGGTGAAGTCCGGGTTCACGTGCATGCAGGCCCCCTCGTCGTCCCCGTTGAGGGCCTTCGCCGAATCGGGGGTCTTGTCGTCCGCCGCGGCGGGGTAGCTGCCCCCGTCGCGCCAGTCGGCGCCGACCGCCAGCGAGATCCCGGAGACGTCGGTGGACTGCTTCACCAGCGACACCGGGATGCCGAGCGCCTTGGCGACCGCCTGGGCGTCGCCCTCCAGGTCCGCGCTCGGGTACAGGACACTGGTCCGCGCCGACGGGGTGACGTCCGAGGAGTTCAGCGTGGCCCGGACGAAGCCGGCGTCCTTGAGCTGGTCCCGTACGTCACCGGCGCGGCCGCGAGCCGAGCTCTGGGAGTCCGTGGCTGTCCCGTTGCGCACCGTCACGGCGATCTCGTCGACCGGCGCGGACAGGTCCGCGGGCGTGGGCGAGGCGGTCGCCGCGGGCTTGGACGCCTTGCCGTCGAGCGCGACGTCGTCCCGCACCATCCGGAACAGCTGCTCGGCGTCGCCCGGCTTCGGAAGGACCCGGTCCTTGAGCTCCCCGGTGCCGTAGACGTTCGGCATGGTGGTCATCGTGATCCGCTTGGACGGGACCTTCTTGAGCTCCCCCGCCAGGTCGTACAGCCCCTTCGGGTCGAGGGCCTTGTCGACCGTGAGCGCGCTGCTCGCGGCCTCGGCGAGGTCCATCAGCTTCCCGGGGTCGGTCAGCTTGGTGCCCTTGCGGAGCTCGCGGACCATCGAGTTCAGGTACTGGTGCTGCGCCTCTTCCCGGCCCAGGTCCGTGTTGTCCTCGAAGCCGTAACGGGTGCGCAGCCACTGGAGGGCCTGCTTGCCCTTGATGGAGGTGGTGCCCTCCTTCAGCTTGAGGCCGGAGCCCGCACCCTTGCTGGTGTGCGAGTAGACGTTGGCGTCGACGCAGACGGGCACGCCGCCGACGGCGTCGGCCATCGACACCACACCGGCGAAGTCGATCATCATGAAGTGGTCGATGGTGATGCCGGTGAGTTCGTACCAGGCGGCGACCGTGCAGCCGGGACCGCCGCGCCCCAGGCTCGTGTTGGTCATGACCAGGGAGGTGGAGGCCTCGTAGACCTCGCCGGTCTTCGGGTCCGTGCACTTGGGCATCTTCAGCATGGTGTCGCGCGGCATGCTGACCACCGAGATGTTGCTGCGGTCCGCCGAGACGTGCAGGAGCATCTGCACGTCGGCGAGGGGCGTGGAGTTGAAGGTCTCCTTCGCGCCGCCCAGCTTCTGGTTGGCCGCGGTGTCGCGGGCGTCGGAGCCGATGATCAGGATGTTCAGCGGAGTCTGACCGGCCGCGTTGGCCTTGTGCTCGGTCATCTTCTTGTCGCCGAGGGTCAGATCCTCCTTCTTTATGTTGTGGTTCAGGTGCTGGTAATACGCGTAACCGGCCGCGCCGGTGGCGAGTATCAGCAGGGAGAGCACCGAGGCGATCCACCGCAGGACGCGGCGCTTGCCCTTCTTGGGCGTGCGCCGGGACGGGCGGTCGGCGCCACCGCCGGCCTTGTGGCCCCTGCGCGGGGCCGGGACGGTGCCCCCGCCCGTACCGGGCCCGGGCTCCCCGCCTTCCCCCGTACCGTCCCCCGCCGCTTCCCCGTCGGCGTAGAGACTGTCGTCCCAGCCGAGTTGATCGGCCTTCTGGACGCGTGGTCGCGTCCCCTCCCCGGGCGTGCTGTTCCGTCCCAACGGGACCCCCCCTGCTGCTCAGACTCTCGCGGTGGTGCGGCGAACGGGTTTCACTCGCTGCACACCGCCTTGTCGGCGCTAGCCCTCTGGATGTCGGTGGGTGCCGTGGCGGGTGCGTCGACGGCGACCCCGGCCCCCTTGAAATCGGCGCCGAGCGTCAGCGTCATCGCTTCCAGCCCTTCGGCGTCCGTGGTGCCCTGCTTCAGCGCCGAGGCGGGCAGCCCCATCATGTCGGCGAGCGCCCGGGCCTGGTCCGCCTGGTTGGGCGCGTACTCGAGCGTCGTCTTCGCGATCTTCTCCGGCGCGTTGGCCTTGTTGGTGGACTTCAGTACGCCCTTTTCGAGCTGGAGCCAGCTGACGGTGGCCCCGGCGGCACCGGAGATCTTCCCGCCGTTGTACACGTCCACCCGTACGTCGGCCGCCTTCGCCCGGGTCCCGTCCAGCAGGGCGGCCTGCGCGCTCTTCTGCTTCGCGGCGGCGGCCTTCTGCTGCGCCGCCACCTCGGTGAGGGAGACGTCCTGACGCATCGTCTCGAAGAGCTGCTCGGCCTTGGTCGGATGCACGACGACCGTGACCGGCGTCGGCTCGGCCGGGTTGTCTATGACCGGCACCGTGGTGAAGGTGATGTTCTTCGCCGGGACCTTGGAGAGCTCCTTGGCGAGGGTGGTCAGCTTCGCCACCGAACCGATGCCCGAGTCGACCGTCAGCGCCTTGGTCGCCGCGTTGGCGAGCTTGAAGAGCTTCGTGGGGCTCGTCAGGGTGTCGTCCGACTTCATCTGACGGATCATCGAGCCGAGGAACTGCTGCTGGACCTTGATCCGGTCCAGGTCGCTCTCGTTGCCGAAGCTGTGCCGCGTCCGCAGCAGGGCCAGGGCCTGCTCGCCCTCCACCTTCGACTCGCCCTTCGGGAGCTTGAGGTGGGACTTGGGGTCGTCGATCGGTTTGGCCATGCAGACGGTGACGCCGCCGACCGCGGTGGAGAGCTCCTTGACCGCGTTGAAGTCCACCATCATGAAGTGGTCGACCGACAGGCCGGTGAGCTCCTTCACCGTGCGCATGGTGCAGCCGGGGTCGCGGCCCTCCTGGCCGAGGCTGACGTTGAAGCGGTCGTTCGGCGTCCCGGGGATGACCTCGGTGGTGCCGTCCTCCTGCTTCGTCTCGCAGTCGGGGATGTCCATGACCAGGTCGCGCGGGATGCTGAGCGCGGTCGCGTTGGTCCGGTCCGCCGAAACGTGGAAGAGGATGTTCGTGTCGGCGTGGCCGGCGCTCCCGGCGTCGCCGTAGCCCTCGTTGCCCTTGCCGGTGCGCTTGTCGGTGCCGATGATCAGGATGTTCATCGGGCCGGAACTGGTGACGTTCTTGTTGCCGGCGGAGCCCACGTCGACGGTGCCTATGTTGCCGTTGAAGTGCCGGTAGAGGGCGTACGCGCCGCCCGAGCCCGCGACGACGAGGAACGCCGTCACGCCGCCGGTCCACACCAGCCACTTCTTCTTGCCGCTCTTCTTCGCCCTGCGGGTGCGGCGCCCGGCCGGGGCCTCGGCCTCCGCCGCGCGCCTGGGCCCGCCCGACCGGCGGCTGCGCTGGCCGGGAACCCGCTCGTCCCCGCGCGGTGCGGGGTCCTCGTCCGATTCGGGAGAGGGGGCCCGGCGACGGCCGCCCGGACGGGGTTCTCCGGCATCCGATTCGTTTCGGCCGCGCGGAATGCGGGGTCCTTCGTCCACTTGCGGAGAATGCTCTTCGGAGTGGTTCAGTCGCAGTTCGTAATTGCCGGTTCGCGGGTTCAGGACCCACTGGTCCGCGGGGTCGATATCGTCCGCCCGTCCACGGCTTTGCGCATCCACGGTTGCCTGGGTCCTCCGTCGGTGCCACGCGAGGCGCCTTCCCCGAAAAGGCGCTCCGAATCTGCGTTCCAGAAGTGCGCGGCCGGAAGGCCGGACGCACCGGATCGCGTCACACTATCCGCCCGTTCCGGAGCGCGGCGACGAGCGTGACACATTCCACGGCCCCTACAACCGGGCATTCCACCCATTCCGCGCCGTTTGTGCCGTTCTGCTTGGGAATTGCTTTACCGCTTACACAGGTCATCCGCAGCATTCGTACCCGAGTAAGTGGGGTTCGGCGTCACTCCGGCCGCAGCGGGTGCCCTGCCGGGCGCCGTGTCCGCCCTTTTCGCGGGGGCGGGACCGTCGCCCGAATTGCCGGCCGGTACGACCGTGACCGGAGCATCCTCGCGCAGCTGGCTGAAAAGCCGGTCCGCATCCGGTTGCACCAATTCGTCCCGATTCGCGTTCTGCCGGTAGGGCCGGCGCGGGACGGTCAGGAACTGCACCTTGTCCGTGGGTACGTTCCGCATTCCGCGGACCAGTCCGTAGAGATCGCGCAACGAGTCCAGTCCGGCGTCCGTCGTCAGCGACTTCGTGGCCGCGTCGAGAACGGGGTAGAGCCGGGCCGGATTGAGCAGGACACCATTGCTCTGCACCTTGTTCACCAGGGCGGCGAGGAATTGCTGCTGCCTGTTCATCCGGTCCGTGTCGCTGCCGTTGCCGAGCGACTTGCGCGCGCGTACGTAGCCGAGCGCCTGCTCACCGTCGAGCGTGTGCCGTCCGGCCGGGAGCTTCAGATGCGCCGCCGGGTCGTCGACGGGCTCCCGGAGGCAGATCTGCACGCCGTCCACCGCGTCGACCATGTCCTTGAACCCGCTGAAGTCCACCACCATGTGGTGGTCGACCCGGATCTTCGTCATGAGCTCCACGGTCCGCACCGTGCAGGCCGTGCCGCCGATCTCGAACGCCCAGTTGAACTGGGCGGTCTGCGCGCCGGTCGCCTTGCCGCCGGAGCCGTGGCAGCTGGGGATCTCCACCATCAGGTCCCGGGGGACGGACACCGCGGTGGCGCTCTCCCGGTCCGCCGCGAGATGCAGCAGGATCACCGTGTCCGAGCGCTGCGCCCCGCCGTTGTCCCGGCCGTACTTCCGGTTGTCCCCGGCCCGGCTGTCGGAGCCGATGAGCAGGATGTTCTGGGCGTCCGTCACCAGAGCGGTGGGGCGCTCGCGCTCGTACGCCCGCAGCTCGGCCTCCGCGCTCGTGTCCGTCCGGATGTTGTCGTCCAGCTTCCGGTACAGCCACCAGCCGATGCCCGCCGCGACCAGGAGGACGAGCGAGGCGCCCAGCGCGGTCCAGCGCACCCAGTGCCGCTTCCGGCCCTGGGGACGCACGGCCCGGGGGCGGGCCGCCCAGGTCCACGACCGACCGCCGCCGCGCCGCCCGCCGTCCCGCGATCCGCTGTCCGGCGACCCGTGGTCCGGCGACCCGTGGTCCCGGCCGCCGCCGTCGTCCGGGCCGTGGGGGCCTTCGGAACCGTCGGAGCCGTGACCGCCGGAGCCGGAGCCGGAGCCGGAGCCGGAGCCGGAATCGGGGTCGGGGTCGGGGTCGGGGTCGGGGTCGGCCGGCGTGCCAGCGCTGTCGGTCACGTCTGCGTCCATCCTCGGGTGGTCGGTACCGCCGATGATGTACCCGAGTCACCGCCCAGCCCCGGGGGACCGGGCCCGCGAGGGGCCGGACGAGTGACCCTCGCAGCGCTTTTCATACCGGCCCGCGCGGACGGCCGGCCGGACACCGCGCGGCCCCTGGACCCGGCCGGCCGGACACCGCGCGGCCCCTGGACGTGCGGCCCCCGGCCCGGTCGGTCAGAGCGCGCGGTGGGTGACCCGCTCGCTCTCCACCCGCTTGGCCAGCCCGTCCTCGTCCAGCTGCCCGGGATGGCGGCAGAGCACCACCGAACCGCCCGACGCCAGCGGTGCCCAGAGCCCGGCGGCGAGCCCCTCCCAGCTGTCGTACGAACGCCCCGACAGCAGCCGCGAACCGGGGGCGAGCCCCAGCCCGGCGGCCTCCTCGCGGGCGCGGGCGACGAGCCGCGCGCCCGTCAGCTCCGTGCCGTCCACGACGAGGGCGGGAGCGTCCGGGTCGACCGGCTGGAAGGGGGCGAACCGGTCGCCCTGGCCGGGCACCTCGACCGCGTAGTCGGCGAAGCCCGCGGGCGCGACCGGGAAGCGGCCGCCCAGTGGACGCAGGGCAAGGGCGATGCGCTCGCCCGGACATGCGAGGGCGCGCTCCAGGGTGTCCGGGCCGGTCACCACGAGGTCGGCCGCCGCAGGGTCGCCGCCCACCTCGGCGACCACGCCGACCGAGGCGCAGGCGAGCAGCCAGACGGCCGACTGCCAGTGCGCGGGGAGCAGCAGGGAGAGCCGGTCGCCCGGTTCGGCGGCCAGGTCGCCCTGGAGCAGATTCGCGGTCTTGGCCACCCAATTGGCGAAGGTGGCGACCGAAAGTTCGACGCGCTCGCCGGTGGCGTCGTCGTAGAAAGTGACCAGGGGGCGGGCCGGGTCCGCGAGGAGCGCGGATCGCAGCAGGTCGGCGGGGGTGCGGTCGCTGGCGTTCATCCGCGCAAGCGTACGCGGCGGCGGCGCCGGGCGGCCGGGGAACGGGTATGCGGGGCCACCGTTCGGCAGACGGGCCGTCAGGGCGATCGGAGTCCCTTCGGGTGGCCAGGCGTATCAGCCTATTTGAGGATCAATGACATGCGTACTCTCCACGCCGCAACGATCGGCGTCACCTGTGCGGCCGCACTCACCCTCTCGCTCGCCGCGTCCACCCCCGCGCTGTCCGTGGCGCCGGCCGCGGTGGCCCCGACCGCCGACCCTCCCGGCTCGACGCAGTCCCTGCCGCTGGTGCCGCTCACCGAGAACCGGGCCGCGGGGGAGACGTCCGCCGTCGTACCGCAGGGCCTCACTCCCAAGGAGGTCAAGCCCTTCTCCCTCCTCGGCGTCGTCTGGGACGACGCGGCGGCAGAGCTGCCCGGCACGGTCGAGGTCCGGACCCGCGCCACCTCCACCGCCCGCTGGTCCGGCTGGCAGTCCGTCGAGACGCACAACGACGAGCACGCGGCGGAACCCGGCACCCCCGAGGCCGAGGCGGCCTCCGTGCGCGGCGCGACCGCCCCGCTCTGGGTCGGCGCCTCCGACGCCGTCGAGGTACGGGTCCGGCCCGCCGGTACCGACCTGTTCGGCCGGGCCGCGGAGCCGGCGGCCCTCCCGAAGGGGCTGCGCCTCGAACTCGTCGACCCCGGCGCGGACCCGGCGCCCGTCACCACGAGCACGGTTCCGGGCGTGCAGACGGCAGCGGCCGGCACGGCGGTGACGGGCACGGCGACGACGGGGGAGGCCGACAAGACGGGTACGGGCACTGCGGTCCCGCCCGACACGGACACCGCCGACGTCGCCGTGCTGCCCGCGCTCAGCCGCGCCCAGACGATCGCCGACGCGCAGGCCCGCGGGCTGGGGCTCCCGGCGGAACCCGAGGGCCAGGACGGCGCGAGCGACCGGACCGGCCAGGACGACCAGAGCGGCGAGGCGGCGGACTCGCCCCGGGCCGGGGCGGCGGTCGCCGCGGCGAAGCCGTACATCGGTCCCCGCCCGGGCATCATCACCCGCAAGGGCTGGGGTGCGGACGAGAGCCTGCGCGAGCGTCAGTTCGCGTACACCACGACGGTGAAGGCGGCCTTCGTCCACCACAGCGCCACCGGGAACAACTACACCTGCTCCCAGTCGGCCTCCATCCTGCGCGGCATCTACCGCTACCACGTCAAGAGCAACGGCTGGCGGGACATCGGCTACAACTTCGCCGTCGACAAGTGCGGAAACATCTACGAGGGCCGGGCCGGCGGCGTCACCAGGGCGGTCCTCGGCGCGCACACGCTCGGCTTCAACACCAACACCATGGGCATCGCGGTCCTCGGAAGTTTCGCCAGCACCAACCCGCCCACCGCGGCGGTGAACGCCGTCGCCAAGCTCACCGCCTGGAAGCTCGGGCTGTTCGGCATCAACCCGAAGGGCACCGTCACCCTCGTCTCCGGCGGCGGCAACAGGTACAAGAAGGGCAGTTCGGTCAAAATGAACGCCATTTCGGGGCACCGCGACGGATTCGCAACCGAATGCCCCGGAGCACGTCTCTACAAGAAGCTCGGCACGACCCGCACCACGTCGGCCCGCCTCCAGGGGCGCTGACCGGGGGCGGGCGGCGGGTCTGCATACACTGGCCAGCCGAACGAGGCCCGGCCCCCGGCAGGAAGCAGAGAACAGACGCCGTGACAGAGGCAAGAGAAGCGATCCTCCTGGTCGGTGGGAAGGGCACCCGGCTCCGTCCCCTCACGGTCCGCACCCCGAAGCCGATGGTGCCGGCTGCGGGTGTCCCCTTCCTCACCCACCAGCTGGCCCGCGCGCGGGCGGCCGGCGTCGAGCACATCGTGCTGGCGACGTCCTACCTGGCCGAGGTGTTCGAGCCGCACTTCGGTGACGGTTCGGACCTCGGCCTGCACATCGAGTACGTCACCGAGCGCGAACCGCTGGGCACCGGCGGCGCGATACGCAACGTGGCCCACAAGCTCACCTCGGGCCCCGACGAGCCGGTGCTCATCTTCAACGGCGACATCCTCACCGGCCTCGACATCCGGGCCCTGGTGAGCACGCACACCGACTCCGGCGCGGACGTCTCGCTGCACCTGACCCGGGTCGAGGACCCGCGCGCGTTCGGCCTCGTCCCCACCGACGCCTCGGGCAGGGTCACCGCCTTCCTGGAGAAGCCGCAGACACCCGAGGAGATCGTCACCGACCAGATCAACGCGGGGGCGTACATCTTCCGCCGCTCGGTCATCGACACCATCCCCGCCGACCGGCCGGTCTCCGTCGAACGCGAGACCTTCCCCGGCCTGCTCGCCTCGGGCGCCCACCTCCAGGGCATGGTCGACTCCACGTACTGGCTCGACCTCGGCACCCCGCAGGCGTTCGTACGCGGCTCCGCCGACCTCGTCCTCGGCCGCGCCCCCTCCCCGGCCGTCCCCGGCCGCTGCGGCGAACGCCTGGTGCTGCCGGGCGCGCGGATCGCCCCGGACGCCAAGCTCAGCGGCGGCACGGTCGTCGGCGAACGCGCGGTCATCGGCGAGGGCGCCCGGATCACCGGCTCGGCGGTGCTGGCCGACGCGGTGATCGAAGCCGGGGCCGTCGTCACCGACTCCCTCGTCGGAGCCGGCGCGCGGATCGGCAGCCGTACGGTGCTGGCCGGCGCGGTCATCGGCGACGGCGCCCGGGTCGGCGCCGACAACGAACTCCGCGACGGGATCCGCGTCTGGTGCGACGCCGTCCTCCCGGACGCGTCGGTCCGCTTCTCCTCGGACCAGTGACGCACGCGGGCCGGTGACGCAGGGGGCCGGTGAGGTACGTCTCCGGGCCCGGCGGTCCGGGCCCCCGGGCACCCCGGAGCCGTACCCTCGGAGGGGCACGCCCCGCACCGCCGAACCACCCGAGGACACCGACCCGTGGCAGGACGCTTCGCCCCCCGCACCGCGCGCACCGGCCTGCCCCGGCAGACGCCGGCCGCCGCGCGCGGGGGCGTACCCGCCGCCGGGCCCGCTCCGGCAGAGGTCCCGCTGACGCGGGAGTGGACCCCGCCGGGCCCGTTCGACCTCCACCTGATCCTCGGGCCGCTGCGACGCGGGACCGGCGACCCCACCTTCCGTACGACCGACGACGGCAGCGTCTGGCGGGCCACCCGCACCCCGGCGGGCCCCGGCACCCTCCGCGTCCGCGCGGTGCCCGGCGGCCGGGTCGGCGCGACCGCCTGGGGGCCCGGCGCCGACTGGCTCCTCGACCAGCTGCCCGAACTGCTCGGCGCCACCGACGACCCGGACGCCTTCGAACCGCGCCACCGGCTGCTCGCCCTCGCCCGGCACCGCCGTCCCGGGCTGCGCCTGCTGCGCACGGGCCTGGTGATGGAGTCCCTGATCCCGTCGATCCTCGAACAGAAGGTCACCACCACCGAGGCCTACCGCGCCTGGCGGCTGCTGGTACGCCGGTACGGCACCCCGGCCCCCGGTCCCACCGCCGGACTCGGGCTGCACGTCATGCCCGACGCGCGCACCTGGGCGCTGGTGCCGTCCTGGGAGTGGCACCGGGCCGGCGTCGACGCCAAGCGCTCGGCGACCGTGCTGCGCGCCGTACGGGTGGCCCGCCGCCTGGAGGAGGCGGCCGGCATGGCGCTGCCCGAGGCGAAGGCCCGGCTGGAACTGATCCCGGGCATCGGCCCGTGGACCTCCGCCGAGACCCTCCAGCGCTCCAACGGCGCCCCGGACGCGGTCACCACCGGCGACTACCACCTGCCGGGCATCGTCGGCCACGCCCTCGCGGACGACCGGCACGCCGACGACGCCCGGATGCTGGAACTGCTCGCCCCCTACGCGGGCCAGCGCCACCGCGCGACCCGGCTGATCCTTCTCTCCGGGGTGTCCCGGCCGCGCCGCGGCCCCCGGATGACCCCGGGCGACATCGCGTCGCTCTGAACCGCCCGGCCGGCCCAGGGCGCCTCAGCGCACCGTGAGGAAGTCCTCCGCGTCCCGGGCCGGCCGCTCGCGCGGCGCCGTCGCGGGGCGGCCGATGGCCACCGCGCCCAGCGGGTCCCAGCCGTCGGGCAGGTCCAGCACCTCGCGCACCACGGACCGGCAGAACATCGTGGAGGAGACCCACGCCGAGCCGAGCCGCTCGCCCGCGAGGGCCACCAGGAAGTTCTGCACCCCGGCCCCGGCCGCGACCACGAACATCTCGCGCTCCGCGGTGTCCCGCCGCTCGTCCCCGTAATGGTGCGAACCGTCCATCACCAGGCACGGCACCGCCAGGTACGGCGCCGAACGCAGCACGTCGCCCCGGCGCACCCGCTTCGCGATCGACTCCTCGCTCTTCCCGTCGCGCCGCAGATCGGCGATCCAGGCGTCCCGCATCGCGTCGAGCAGCCGGGTCCGCGACTCCTCGGACTCCAGCAGCACGAACCGCCAGGGCGTCGTGTGGTGCGGCGCCGGAGCGGTCACCGCGGCGGCCACCGCCCGCCGGACCGCCCCCGGGTCCACCGGGTCGTCGGTGAACTCCCGGACGGTGCGCCGCAGCGTCACCGCCTCCCGGACCGCCTCGGACGTGCCGAGCCGGAACATGTCGTCGGCGGCGCCCCGCACCAGCGCCCGCGCCCCGGCCTCGTCCGCGGAGGCGGAGGCGGCGGCGGCGTCGCCCGCGGTGACCACGTGCGCGGTGACCACGTGCGCGAGCCCGCGCACCACCGCGACGGGCAGCCCGGCCGCCTTGCCCTTCACCAGGTCGCCCGCGGCGGCCAGTTCGTCGGCGGTGGCGACCACCGTCGCGTTCAGCGGGTTGCCGTACGCGTCCGTACCGCCGCGCAGGTCGTCCAGGACCCGCACCCCCGCCGCGCCGATTGCCACGTCCGTCAGCCCGGCCCGCCACGGCCGCCCGAAGGTGTCCGTGACGACGACGCCGACCTCCACGCCCAGCGTGTCCCGCAGCCCGTCCCGGATCGCCCGGGCCGAACGGTCCGGGTCCTCGGGCAGCAGCAGCACCGTCCCGGCGGGGGTGTTCGAGGCGTCCACCCCGGCTGCGGCCATCACCAGGCCCTGCCGGTTCTCGACGATGCGCAGGGTGCCGCGCCGCGCCACCACGCGCACGGTCTCCGCGTCGATCGCGGCCTCGCGGTCGGTCGCCTCCAGGATCCGGCCCTCGGCCTTGGAGACGATCTTCGAGGTGACGAGCAGGACGTCGCCGTCGGCCAGCCCCGGTTCGGCGGTGGCGATCAGCTTGGCGATGTCGTCGCCCGCCCGCACCTCGGGCAGCCCGGGCAGCGCCCACACCCGGAACGAGGGAACCGCACCCGTCTCCGCCGCGCTCACGCCCGTACCTCCTCGGCCAGCGCCAGCGCCTGACGGGCCATCTCGGCCGTGGCGTCCACGTCCGTCATCATCAGCGGCACCGCGCGGCAGCGGATGCCCGCCGCCTCCACCGCGTCCACCGCACCGGCGTCCACGGTGTCCACCAGCCAGCCGTCCAGCAGCCCGGAGCCGTAGTGCGCGGCCACCGCCGCCGCCGTCGACTCGACGCCCACCGCGGCCAGCACCTTGTCGGCCATTCCGCGCACCGGGGCGTCACCCACGATGGGGGAGAGGCCGACGACCGGCACCCCGGCCTCGGCGACGGCCTCCCGGATGCCGGGCACCGCCAGGATCGTGCCGATGGACACCACCGGGTTCGACGGCGGGAAGACGATGACGTCCGCCGCCGCGATGGCCTCCAGCACCCCCGGGGCCGGCTTGGACTGCTCCGCGCCGACCGGCACGATCGCCCGCGCCTCCACGGACGCCCGCAGCCGCACCCAGTACTCCTGGAAGTGGATGGCCCGGCTCTCGCCGTCGATCTCGACGGCCACATGCGTCTCGACCCGGTCGTCGGACATCGGCAGCAGCCGGACCCCCGGCTGCCAGCGGGCACAGAGGGCCTCGGTGACCGCGCTGAGCGGGAAGCCCGCGCCCAGCATCTGGGTACGGACCACATGGGTCGCGAAGTCGCGGTCGCCCAGCCCGAACCAGTCCGGCCCCACGCCGTAGGCCGCGAGCTCCTCCTTGAGGTGGAAGCTCTCGTCGGTGCGCCCCCAGCCCTGTTCCTCGTTGATGCCACCGCCGAGGGTGTACATCACGGTGTCGAGGTCGGGGCAGACCTTCAGCCCGAACAGATGGATGTCGTCGCCGGTGTTGCCGATGACGGTGATCTCCGCGTCGGGTGCGGCCTGTTTGAGGCCACGCAGGAAACGAGCACCACCGATACCGCCGGCCAGAACCACAATGCGCATGCCCACAGTTTGTCAGGCGGAGCCCGGCGGATCGCGGGCCGGGTTCTCAGGCCCGTACGGCGTCCAGGGCCGCGGGGGCGCACCGCGCGGTGTGCATCGGCATCTCGGTCAGGCCGGGGAAGTACACGTGCAGGCTGACGGCGGGCGCGAGGGAGTCGTTGACCACCTCGTGGACGTACCCGGGGGCGAAGACCCGCTGGCCGTCGGCGCCGATGCTCCGGCTGCCGCGCTCGGTGCGCTCGGTCAACTCGCCTTCCAGCACGGTCAGTACGCCGGACGACGGGCCGTGGTCATGGAGCCCGCTGCCCTGTCCGGGGACCCAGCTGAGCAGCCAGACCTCGTAACCGGGCCCGGTGCGCAGGCGGTGGTACCAGCGGGTGCCGGCGTCGTACTGGACGAGCGGGGCCCACTGGGCGCGGTCGGCGGCGATGGAGCGGGCCAGGCCGGCGAACTCGGCCACGGTGGTGGGGTGTTGCTTCGGCGGCAGGAGCAGGTGCTGGACCTCCAGGAGGTCGCCGGCGATCTGCAGGTCGCTGTCGTTGTTCATGGATGCGGTGTTCCTCGGCATCGGTGGTGCGCGTGGGGGTGCGGCTCGGTGGTGGTGCTCGGGAGGGCCCGCGGGTACGCGCCGGTACGGCGGTTTCCTGCGCGGGGTGCCCGGGGGCGGGGAGCTGGAGGCCCAAGGCGTCCGGCCGCTGCCGTGCCCCGCGCGAGGCGGGGGCGGGGGAGCGGGAACCCGGAATCAGACCGGGAGCGCTGATCGGAGCCGGAGCCGCGAGGGCATCAACAGCAGCGACAGCTGGAACAGCAACAGCGGGCCTGGACAGCGGTGCGGAACCCACGGACGTGGGTGGCGTACATCGCGACGGTCGCTGGCATGGTGCCAAGGAGACCGGCTCGTTCCCCGCGCTGTCAACTCGGCGTCCCATTTGGCGGCAATGTTTCACCCCTTCCGGTCGCCCGGACTGAAGAAAGGTTTGTGCACCGACGGGGCAGGACAGGTGGCGCATCGTCCGGGCGTTCAAACCTCGCTGACGGTCTGTGACTCGTCTGTGATCTTGGTCGCTTCGGTGATCGAATCGAACCGGCGCGGAAACTCCGTTCGTCTCACTCGTTGGAGAGGGGGGAGGGGCTGAGCCCTAGGCATATGTCACGTTTTTGGTGATTTGGTAACTTTCCGCGTATGTTTGGTTCCGCAGAGTGAATACCGGGGCCAATAGCAGAAGCCCGCTTGACCGGCTCAGAGCTACACACTTGTAATTTCACTCGTGTTGTTCGGCCGCACGGAGAGTGACGGTCACGTCACGGGGACGTAAGAGACAGACGAGGGGCGCACATGACCGAGCTGTTCCAGCAACTGCTGGTCGAGGACGCGGACGAGGAACTCGGCTGGCAGGAGCGCGCACTGTGCGCCCAGACCGATCCCGAGTCCTTCTTCCCCGAGAAGGGCGGATCGACCCGGGAGGCCAAGAAGGTCTGCCTCGCCTGCGAAGTCCGATCCGAATGCCTGGAGTACGCCCTGTCGAACGACGAGCGGTTCGGCATCTGGGGCGGCCTCTCCGAGCGGGAGCGGCGGCGCCTGAAGAAGGCCGCGATCTGACCGGTACGGCTCCGAGGGCCCGAGCCCTCCGCGCCGGGCGGGCCTGACGCCCGGTCGACCCGGCGGTCCCGCCGTACGGGCCCCGCACCTTCACGACACCTCCACCGCATCGCCCCGCCGCATCCGGTACGGCCCGCCGCATCCGCCATGGCACCGCGGCATCCCGGTACCGGTCGAGCCCCAGGGGTACCGGTCGAGCCCCAGGGCCGCCGTCGCCCCTGCACGGATACGGCCCCCGCCCCGATGCCCGAGCGCCCCGCCCGCGCGCGACCACCCGATGGCCCGTCGTCCGGACCCTTCCCCCCCCAGGGTCCGGACGACGGGCCATCGGCATGACCGAGCCCCCGCCCGCACCCCCGTCCGCGCCCCCTGCGGGACCCGCTTCCCGTACCCTCGCGCGGCCTCCATACCCTGCGGAGTGCGGCCGGGGTTCACCCGCTCGGCGCCATCGCCCCCGATCCGTACCGTTAGTGTGGGGCCCCGTCCGAGACACGCCAACGCCCCGCCGGGGCGCGCGTGTACACCGATGCAGCCTCACCGGGGGGAACGCCCCCGGAACCCGGCCGGAGGGCCCGTACCTCGATGTCCGTGCAGAGTCACCCGGCGGCGCCGAACGCGTCCGTCGCCCCAGAGTTTCCCCGGCACGTCGTCACCGCCGTGCTCGTCTCCCACGACGGCGCGCGCTGGCTGCCCGACGCGCTCGCGGGGCTGCTCGGGCAGGAGCGCCCCGTACAGAACGCCGTCGCCGCCGACACCGGCAGCGCCGACGACTCCGCGAGGCTGGTCACCGAGGCGCTGGGCGGTGACCGCGTGCTCCACCTCGCGCGCCGGACCGGCTTCGGCACCGCCGTCGACGAAGCGGTCCGCACCGCGGGCGAGCTGACCGTCGACGACCTGCCCTACCTCAAGCGCCCCAGCGGCTGGGACCCCGTCACCAGGACCTGGCGCGACGACGCCTACGACCTGCCGGAACTCCCCTACGGCGAACCCGTCCAGTGGCTCTGGCTGCTCCACGACGACTGCGCCCCCGAGCCCGACGCCCTCGCCGAGCTGCTGCGTGTCGTCGACACCGACCCGCACGCCGCGATCGTCGGACCCAAGCTGCGCGGCTGGTACGACCGCCGTCAGCTCCTCGAAGTCGGCGTCACCATCGCCAACAGCGGCCGCCGCTGGACCGGACTCGACCGGCGCGAACAGGACCAGGGCCAGCACGACCAGGTCCGTACCGTCCTCTCCGTCTCCTCCGCCGGCATGCTGGTGCGCCGCGACGTCTGGGAGGAGCTCGGCGGCTTCGACCGCAGACTCCCCCTGATGCGCGACGACGTCGACCTCTGCTGGCGCGCCCACCAGGCCGGCCACCGGGTGCTGGTCGCCCCCGACGCCGTGCTGCGGCACGCCGAGGCGGCCGCCCGTGAGCGCCGCCCCATCGACTGCGCCGGACGCTCCGTCGTCGGCCCGCACCGCGTCGACCGGGCCGGGGCCGTCTACGCGATGCTCGCCAACACCCCGGTCAAGAAGCTTCCCTGGGTGCTGCTCCGCCTCGTCGTCGGCACCCTGCTCCGCACCCTCGCCTACCTCGTCGGCAAAGTCCCCGGCCAGGCGCTCGACGAGGTCACCGGCCTCATCGGCACCCTGCTCCGGCCGGGCAGGATCATGGCCGCCCGCCGCGCCCGCGGCAAGGGCACCGTCGACCCGGCCGAACTCCGCTCCCTCTTTCCGCCGCCCGGTGCCACCGTCCGCGCCACCGTCGAACAGGTCGCCGGTAACTTCGGCTCCCGTTCCGACGCCGACGCCGCCGGCGGCTCGCGCCACGGAGCCGTCGAGTCCGGACCCGGCGGCGACGACGCCGACTTCCTGGAGATCGAGCAGTTCGCCCGGCTCAAGCGGATCGGCCGCAAACCCGGCCCCGTCCTCTTCGCCCTCCTGCTGTTCGTCTCGCTGCTCGCCTGCCGCGGCCTGCTCGGCGGCGGCGCGCTGGCCGGCGGCGCCCTGCTGCCCGCGCCCGACGCCGTCTCCGATCTCTGGAGCCGGTTCGCGGACGGCTGGCACCCGGTCGTCACCGGCTCCACCGAAGCGGCCCCGCCCTACCTCGGCGTGCTCGCCGCCGTCTCGGCCCTCTTCTTCGGCTCCACCGGCTTCGCGCTGACCCTGCTGCTCGTCTGCTCGGTACCCCTCGCAGGTCTCACCGCCTACTTCGCGTCCCGGCCGCTCATCGAGTCCCGCCTGCTGCGGGCCTGGGCGAGCGTCGCGTACGCCTTCCTGCCGGCCGTGACCGGAGCGCTGGCCACCGGACGCGTGGGCACCGCCGTCCTCGCCGTGCTGCTCCCGCTGATGGCCCGTACCGCCGTCTCGGCGCACGGTCTGCGCGGCGACGGACGGGTCCGCGGCAGCTGGCGGGCCACCTGGGCCTTCACCCTGCTGCTCACCTTCACCACCGCGTTCACCCCGGTCGTGTGGCCGCTCGCCGTCGTCCTCGGCCTCGGCGTGCTCGCCCTGCGCCGCCGGGACCTCGCCGCGTACGGACTCCGGTTCCTCGCCACCGCGGGCACCCCGCTGCTCGTCCTCGCCCCCTGGTCGCTCAGCCTGCTGAGCCGGCCGTCCGGCTTCCTCCGGGAGGCGGGCCTGGACCTCGGCGAGGGCACCGCCTCCGCCGTCGACCTGCTCTCGCTGAGCCCCGGCGGCCCCAAGGGCGGCGGCTCCGTCCTCTTCATCGGTGTGGTGCTCGCGGCGCTCGCCGCGCTGCTGCGCGGCGAGCGGCAGACCGCGATCCGCGCCGCCTGGGCCGCCGCGCTCGCCGGCCTGCTCTTCGCGGGCCTCAGCAACGGCTCCACCTGGGCCGGTCCCGCCACCCTCGTCTACGGAACCGCGCTGATCGCCGCCGCCCTGCTGGGCGCGGACGGCGCGCGCATCCGCGTCGCCGCCCTCAACTTCGGCTGGCGGCAGCCGGTGGCCGCGCTGATCGCGCTGGCCTCCGCCGCCGCGCCGGTGCTCGCCGCCCTCGCCTGGATGGCCGGCGGCGCCGCCGGACCGCTGGAGCGCCGCGACCCGGTGCAGGTCCCCGCGTTCGTCGCGGAGGAGAGCACGACGACGGACCAGCCGCGCACCCTGGTGCTCGGCGGGAAATCGGCCGGCTCGGTCTCGTACACCCTGGTCCGCGGGTCCGGCGCCCGGCTCGGCGACGCCGAACTGACCGGGTCGACCGGCAGCAACAGCCACCTCGACAGAATCGTCGCCAACCTGGTCGCCGGCTCCGGCGCCGACCAGGGCCACCAGCTCAGCGGGTTCGCCGTGCGGTACGTCCTCGTACGCGACGGCGCTCCGCGCGAGATGGGCCGGGTCCTCGACGCGACCCCCGGCCTCAGCCGCCTCAGCCAGCTCGACGGCAGCGCGCTGTGGCGGGTCGACCAGGACGTCGCCCGTCTGATGATCGTCCCGGCCTCCGGCGACGGCGAGGGCGTGATGGTTCCCTCCGGCACCGTGGAGTCCCACACCAAGATCCCGGCGGGCGAGGACGGCAGGCTGCTCCGCCTCGCCGACGCGGCCGACCCCGCCTGGCAGGCCACCCTGGACGGCAAGCCCCTCACCCGCAAGACCGTCGACGGCTGGGCGCAGGGCTTCGAGCTCCCCGCGTCCGGCGGGCGGCTCGACCTCACGTACGACACCCCGATCACGCACTCCGTGTGGATCTGGGCGCAGATCGGTCTCGCCGTGGTCCTCGTCGTCATGGCTCTGCCGGGCCGCCGCCGCGAGGTCGACGACGACCTCCCCGAGGACCCGGAAGCCGCTGCCGCCGCCGACGCGGCCGAGGGCGACGGACGCCGGGCCCGCAGGCTCCGCGCCGCCGCCGAGGCCGAAGCGGCTGCCGCTGCCGCCGCGGAGGCCGCCGCCGCCGCCGGTACGGACCTGCCGCCGGACATCGCGCCGGGCGCTCCCTCGGACCCGGCCGCCGACGGCCGGCCCGAGCCGGAGCCGTACGCCCCGACGGGGGACGAGGACGGCGTGTACGTCCCGGCGCAGACCGAGGGTGACGCTGCCTACGTCCCGGCGCAGGCCGAGGGCGACGGCGCGTACGCCGCGATTCCCCAGCAGCAGTACGCCGAGTGGGACGGGCAGCAGCAGTACCAGCAGGCCGAGTACGCCCCGTACCAGGCGGAGCAGTACTCCGCCGAGCAGTACCCGGCGGAGCAGTACCAGCCCGAGCAGTACGCGACGACGGACCAGTACGGGACCGACCAGTTCCAGCAGGTCGACCCGTACCAGCAGAACGCCTACGACCCGTACGGCTACGGGCAGCAGCAGCAACAGCAGCAGCAGTACCAGGGTTACGAGACCCAGGCCCCGTACGACCCCTACGCGGGGCAGCAGTACGGCGTCCACGACACCGACGAGCAGGTCGACCCGAACGCCCCGGACCAGGCGCCGTGGCAGACCCGTAACGCATCGCGAGGCGAGTCCGAGTGAAGTCCACCCCCCTGTCCCTCATCGCGGGCACCGTCGCCCTCGCCGCCGTGACCGGTTTCGCCGCGTTCAACGCGCCCGGCGACACCGCACCGGCGAAGGCCGCGTCGGCGTCCAGGCTGCCCGTCGAGCGGTCCAGCCTGCTCTGCCCGGCGCCCAGCGACTCCGAGCTCGCCGACACCGCGTACACCTCCTACACCCCGGCCGGGAAGGGGACGGGCGGGGAGTCGGCCGCCGAGCTGAAGGAGGCGCGGCCCGTCACGGACGACGGCACCTCCGACACCTCCGACACCACCGAGAAGTCCGGCAAGAGCAGCAAGACCGGCAAGGGCGACGCGAGCACGGCCGAGAAGACGGTCGTCGCGCTCAAGGAGGCCGGAAAGCCCGTCACCGCCGACGCCGACGGCGCCGACGCGCCCGCACTGGTCGGCACCGCCACCGGCGCGCTCGCGCCGGGCTGGAGCGCGCAGCAGACCACCTCGGTCACCGCGGGATCCACCCGGGGGCTGCTCGGCGTCAGCTGCACGGCGCCCGACACGGAGTTCTGGTTCCCCGGCGTCAGCACCGCCGCGAAGGCCCAGGACTACATCCACCTGACCAACCCGGACAGCGGCGCGGCCGTCGTCGACATCCAGCTGTTCGGCCCGGACGGCGACCTCAAGGCGGACGTCGGCGACGGGATCGCCGTCCCGGCGCACTCCAGCGTGGCCATGCTGCTCTCCACGCTGACCGGCGAGGCCGTCGACGACGCCACCGCCCACGTCACCACCCGCAGCGGCCGGGTCGGTGCGGTGGTCCGGGGGGCCCGCGAGGACGCCGGCAGCGACTGGCTCACCGCCTCCGCGGACCCCTCCGCCACCGTGGTGCTGCCCGGCATCCCCGCCGACGCGACCTCGGTCCAGCTGATCGCGTACGCGCCCGGCGAGGACGACGCCGACGTCAAGGTGCAGCTGATCGGGAAGTCGGCGACCTTCGCCCCGGCCGGCAACGACACCCTGCACGTCAAGTCGGGGATGACCGCGAGCGTCGACCTGAAGAACGTCACCCGGAAGGAGCCGGGCTCGCTGCGGCTCACCCCGGTCGAGGGCGAGCGCGCCACCCCGATCGTCGCCGCGCTGCGCGTGGTGCGGGGTACGGGCTCCGCGCAGGAGATCGCGTACATCCCGGCCACCCGGCCGGTCGGGGCCCGGGCGAGCGTGGCCGACAACCGGGCCAAGGGCTCGACCCTCTCGCTCGTCGCGCCCGGTGCCACGGCCCAGGTGAAGGTCACCGCCTCGGCGGGCAGCGAGGGCGGCGAACAGACCGTCAAGGAGTACACCGTCAAGGGCGGTACGACGCTCGCGTTCACCCCGCCCGTCCCGTCCGGCCTCAAGGGCTCGTACGCGCTGACGGTGGAGACGGAGTCGGGCGGCCCGGTCTACGCGGCCCGCACGCTCGCCCTCCCGGAGGACGGCGTGCAGATGTTCACCGTGCAGACGTTGCCGGACGACCGGGGCACGGTCGAAGTCCCGGCCGCGGTGCAGGACCTGACGGTGCTGGACGACTGACGCCGCCGGCCGGCCGGGGGTGCCGACCGACCGCCACCGCCGGCCGGTGGTCCCGGACCTCGTCGGTACGGGTGGGGCTCAGTCCTGCCCGTACCGGGGGTCCACGGACTCCGGGGAGAGTCCCAGCAGGTCGGCGACCTGCTCCACCACGACCTCGTGCACCAGCAGCGCCCGCTCGTCCCGGGACTTCGACCGGATCTCGATGGGGCGCCGGTAGACGACGATCTGCGCGGGCTGCCCCTTCGTCGCCGAGATCGCGCGCCCCAGCGGGACCGTGTCCTCGGCCGTCAGCGGCACCTCTTCCACCACGAAGTCCACTTCGGCCAGCTGCGGCCACCGCCGTTCCAGGCGCTCCACCGAGTCCTGCACGAGATCGCTGAACCTCTCCGCGCGGCTCATCGACAGCGGCACCTGCGGCGGCGCCACCGGCCCACGCATGCCGCGGCCGTGGCGGTCGCGGCGCCGGGGCCGGGGATCGGGCGAGGGCGAAGGTACGGAACTGTCCATCACCGACGCAGCGTAACCCTCGCGACGGAGGTGGTCCGCCGCCCGGGCACGGGGTCGTGCCGCACCGCCCTCGCATCCCCCGAGACACATCTCAACCTCAATTTTCCGGCCAAGTTGAGCCACTTTTCGGCCCCGCTCGTGATCACCGAATCGTCACGCCCTGCCCTTCCCGTCGCCACGGGGTGCCCACGAACCCACACAAGCGGAACCACTGTGACCAGCCGCTCTCCCGTCGACCGAGCACCGGGACGGCCCCCGGGAGGCCCGCTTCCACCGGGGATGATCAACGACACGGTGGCCCGCCCCGGGGGACAGTCGTCGCAGCCCGCTCAAGAGTGCGGTACCGTCCAACATCGTGAGCCCTGTACGTCGCTGTTCGCGCACCGCGTGCGGCCGTCCCGCCGTCGCGACACTGACGTACGTCTATGCCGACTCGACCGCGGTCCTCGGCCCGCTCGCCACCTACGCCGAGCCCCATTGTTACGACCTGTGCGCCGAACACAGTGAGCGCCTCACCGCGCCCCGGGGCTGGGAGGTGGTCCGGCTCACCGACTCCTCCGCACCCACCCGCCACAGCGCCGACGACCTCGAAGCGCTCGCCAACGCGGTCCGCGAGGCCGCCCGCCCGCACGACCGGTCCCAGGACGGCGCCGCCCGGGGGCCGCGCACCGCCGACCCCGTCGAGGTCGCGCGCCGGGGCCACCTGCGGGTCCTGCGTTCCCCCGACTCCTGACGGCCCCGCCCGCCACCCCGCACCGCAGGTGGGCGGCCCGTATCGGCGTATCGACGGCCGGGTAGTTTGGGCGCTCAGCCCAAGGGTTGTCCCGAAATCCCTGGTGGGTGCGCGACGTCAGCCACGGCACCTCGCCGCGTTGTCGGAGCGTCCACACATGTCCAGTACGCGGACATGTGTGGACGCTCCTCCGCCGTGCGACGCACCGCATCCGACGCCGCACACCGATCCACCACGGATCACGGGACAACCCGCAGACCCCAGGAGGACCGGCCGTGGTTGCTGATCTGTCGCAGCTCGTGAAGGCGTACGACGTACGCGGCGTCGTACCCGACCAGTGGGACGAGCCGCTCGCAGAACTCTTCGGCGCGGCGTTCGTCCAGGTCACCGACGCGGACGCGATCGTCATCGGCCACGACATGCGCCCGTCCTCGCCCGGCCTCGCCGGCGCCTTCGCCCGCGGCGCCCAGGCGCGCGGCGCCGACGTCACCCTGATCGGCCTCTGCTCGACCGACCAGCTGTACTACGCCTCGGGCGCGTTCGGTCTGCCCGGCGCCATGTTCACCGCCTCGCACAACCCGGCCCAGTACAACGGCATCAAGATGTGCCGGGCCGGAGCCGCGCCGGTCGGCCAGGACACCGGGCTCGCCGAGATCCGCGCGCTCGTGGAGCAGTGGTCCGAGCACGGGGCGCCCGCCCCGGCCGCCGTCAGGGGCACACTCACCGAACGCGACACCCTCACCGACTACGCCGCCCACCTGCTCGGCCTCGTGGACCTGACGGCGATCCGGCCGCTCAAGGTCGTGGTGGACGCGGGCAACGGCATGGGCGGCCACACCGTGCCCACCGTGCTCGCGGGGCTGCCGCTCGACGTCGTACCGATCTACTTCGAGCTCGACGGCACCTTCCCGAACCACGAGGCGAACCCCCTCGACCCGGCCAACATCGTCGACCTCCAGGCCCGGGTCCTCGCCGAGAGCGCCGACCTCGGGCTCGCCTTCGACGGGGACGCCGACCGCTGCTTCGTCGTGGACGAGCGCGGCGCGGGCGTCTCGCCGTCCGCCATCACCGCGCTCGTCGCCGAGCGGGAACTCGCCCGCAACGGCGGCAAGGGCACCGTCATCCACAACCTGATCACCTCCTGGTCCGTCCCCGAGGTCATCCGCGAGAACGGCGGCACCCCCGTCCGCACCCGCGTCGGCCACTCCTTCATCAAGGCCGAGATGGCCGAGCACGGCGCGATCTTCGGCGGCGAACATTCGGCCCACTACTACTTCCGGGACTTCTGGAACGCCGATACGGGCATGCTCGCCGCCCTCCACGTCCTCGCCGCCCTCGGCGGACAGGACGGCCCGCTCTCCGCGCTGCTCGCCACCTACGACCGCTACACCGGCTCCGGCGAGATCAACTCCACCGTCGCCGACCAGGCGGCCCGCCTCACGGCGATCCGCGCCGCGTACGGCGACCGCGAGGACGTGACCTTCGACGAGCTGGACGGCCTCACCGTCGCCACCGCCGACTGGTGGTTCAACGTCCGCGCCTCCAACACCGAACCGCTGCTGCGCCTCAACGTCGAAGCCCGCGACGAGGCCACGATGACAGCGGTACGGGACGAGGCCCTGGCCCTCATCCGGGGATAGCACGCGCGGGGGAGCGGCCGCCCGGCCGTTGCTCGGCTGTGGGGCACGGCCGCGCCCGGCCCGGCGGTCGCGGGGCGGGGCGGGATTGGCGTGTGGCCCGGCCGTCGCCCGGCCCGGCTGGCGCGGGGCCCGGTCCATTCGTCTCCGGGCCGCCGCCCGTTCGCCACCCGGCCACGTCCGCGTACCGCTGCCGGGTGATGCTGCGAGCGGCGCCGGTGAGTCCACCCGGTCGTCGCGCGGCCCCCGGTGCCTTCCCGCCCGGCCGTCGCGCAGCGGGGGGACGCGGTCCTGCCGGACCGCGACCCCCGCACCCCGGCGGTAGGCTGGCCTCGCCCCAACCGCGCGAAGCTCAACCGCATGTTCGAAGGGACCCGCCCCATGGCGCTCGAAGCCGGCCTTCTGGAGATCCTCGCCTGCCCGGCGTGTCACTCCCCGCTCGACGACCGCACGGCGGACGACAGCCCGGAGCTGGTCTGCACCGGCGCCGACTGCGGCCTCGCCTACCCGGTCCGCGACGGCATCCCGGTGCTCCTCGTCGACGAGGCCCGCCGCCCCGCGTGACGGGACGCCAGGCACGTGTCGCCGACGCCCCCGGAATCTCCGGCGGCGACCGTCCGCGACCGCGCCCGGCACCCGCACACTGATCCGTACGGTGATCGGAGGCCCACCGCCATGCTCGACGAGACGTTGCTCGACGCCCCGGACGCCCTGGCCAGGGCCGACCGGCGAGGGCTCCTGCGCGGGGCCGCCGAGGCCGGCGCCCGCGTCCGTACCGCCGCCCTGCACACGGCCGAGGCCGGCATCGGAGCGCTGACCCCCGAGGGCAGGCCGCGCTCCGTCCTCGTCGCCGGTCCCGGCACCGCCGCCACCGGAGTCGCCGACATCATCGGCGCCCTCGCGGGAGCGGCCGCACCGGTCACCCGCATCCGGCCCACCGGCGTCGCGCCGGCCGGCGGCGCACTGCGCTGGACCCTGCCCGGCTGGGCCGGGCCGGTCGACCTGCTCCTCATCGCCACCGCCGACGGCGCCGAACCCGGCCTCTCGCTCCTCGCCGAACAGGCGTACCGGCGCGGCTGCTCGGTCGTCGCCGTCGCCCCCACCCGCTCGCCCCTGCGCGAAGCCGTCGAGAGGGCCCACGGGCTCCTCGTGCCCATGGCCGCCGCCCCGCACGGCGAGTACGACGCCGAGACCTCGGCGGCGGGCCCCGGCACCCTCTGGGCCCTGCTGACGCCGCTCCTCGCCCTGCTCGACCGGGTCGGCCTGCTCGCGGCGTCCGAGGAGGACCTGCGCAAGGTCGCGGACCGGCTGGACCGCACCGCCGAACGCTGTGGGCCCGCCATCGCCACGTACAGCAACCCGGCCAAGACCCTCGCCGCCGAGCTCGCCGACACCCTGCCGCTGGTGTGGACCGAGGGAGAGGCGGCGGGCCCGGTCGGCCGCCGGTTCGCCGCCGTCCTCGCCGAACTCGCCGGCCGCCCCGCGCTCACCGCACCCCTCCCCGAAGCCCTGCCCTCGCACGGCGCCCTGCTCGCAGGGGACTTCGCCGCCGGAGCCGACCCCGAGGACTTCTTCCGCGACCGCGTCGACGAGCAGGAAGCGCTGCGCGCCCGGGTCGTCCTCCTCCGCGACCGGCCCACCGGCGGCCTGACCGCCGCCCCGGCCGCACGCGAACTCGCCCTCGGCCACGACACGGCCATCAGCGAACTCGAACCCGACGAGGGCAGCGAACTCGAAGCGCTCGCCGAACTCCTCGCGGTCACCGACTTCGCCGCCGTCTACCTCTCGCTGGCCACCGAGCCGCCGACCGCGGACAACCCCACCTGACCTGCCTGACCGACCGGCACCACCCCCCCCGGGGGCGACGGAAGCCCGGACGCCGGGAAGCCCGGACGCGGGGAAGCCCGGACGCCGGGAAGCCTGGACGCCGGGGGCACTGTCCCCGCGCCGGTGCTGTCCGCCACACCTGCCCCACCCGCCACAGCCGCCGTACCTGCCACGCCTGTGCCACGCCTGCCGTACCTGTCACGCCAGCCGTACCTGCCACGCCTGCACACCTTCACGAAAGCCCGAGGACAACTCCATGGACCGGCTCTCCAACACCGTGCGCCCCTACGCCTGGGGCTCCACCACGGCCATCCCCGAGCTGCTCGGCACCCCGCCCACGGGGGAGCCGCAGGCCGAGATGTGGATGGGAGCCCACCCCGGAGCGCCGTCCCTGCTCACCCGCGACGGCGCCGAACTCCCGCTCGACCAGGTCATCGCCGCCGACCCGGCCCGCGAGCTCGGTGCTGCGGCCGTCGAGAAGTTCGGCCCCCGCCTCCCGTTCCTCCTCAAGCTGCTCGCCGCCGGAGCCCCGCTCTCCCTCCAGGTCCACCCCGACCTGGAGCAGGCCCGGCTCGGCTTCGCCGACGAGGAGGCCCGCGGCATCCCGCTCGACGCCCCCCACCGCACGTACCGGGACGCCAACCACAAGCCCGAACTGATCTGCGCTCTCACCCCCTTCGAAGGACTCTGCGGTTTCCGCCGCCCCGACGAGGCAGCCACCCTGCTGGAGGCGCTCGGCGTCGACTCCCTCAAGCCGTACGCGGACCTGCTGCGCGCCCACCCGGAGGAGGCCGCCCTCCGCGAGGTGCTCACCGCGATCCTCACCGCCGACCCGGAGGAGATGGCCGCGACCGTCGGCGAGGCCGCCGACGCTGCCGAAGCCTTGGGCGGCGCCCACGCCCCGTACGCCGAGATCGCCCGCCACTACCCGGGCGACGCCGGGGTCATCGCCGCGATGCTCCTCAACCACGTGCGGCTCCAGCCCGGCGAGGCGCTCTACCTCGGCGCGGGCGTCCCGCACGCCTACCTCGACGGTCTCGGCGTCGAGATCATGGCCAACTCGGACAACGTCCTGCGCTGCGGGCTCACCCCCAAGCACATCGACGTTCCCGAACTCCTGCGCATCGTGCGCTTCGAGGCCACCGAGCCCGGCGTGCTGCGCCCCGAGGCGGCCCCCTCCGGCGAGGAGCCGTACGAGACCCCCGTCGACGAGTTCCGGCTGTCCCGCTTCGACCTCTCGCCCGGCGCGGCCCCTGCCGACCTGACGGCCACCACCCCGCAGATCCTGCTCTGCACCGCCGGCTCGCTCCGGACCGGTGAGCTGGACCTCGTGCCGGGCGGCTCCGTCTTCGTCCCCGCGGGCGAAACGGTCGAAGCGTCAGGTAACGGCACACTCTTCCGGGCCACCGTGGTGGCCTGACGCACTGTCCGTCCCCGGTACTGCAACAATGTGCGGCCGTACCGCGGCGACCCGCGTGTGCGGTACCGATCCGCGTGCGCGGCACCGATCCGCGTTTGCAGTACCGAGGAAGGGACACCAGGCACCCATGAGCGCGTCAGGCGGAACCAAGGCGATCGTGGCGGCACTCTCCGCCAATCTCGCCATCGCGGTGGCCAAATTCGTGGCGTTCCTCTTCAGTGGCTCCTCGTCGATGCTCGCGGAGAGCGTCCACTCGCTGGCCGACTCGGGCAACCAGGGACTCCTGCTGCTCGGAGGGAAGAAGGCGCAACGCCAGGCCACCCCCGAGCACCCCTTCGGCTACGGGCGCGAGAGGTACATCTACGCCTTCCTCGTCTCCATCGTCCTGTTCTCGGTCGGTGGCATGTTCGCCGTCTACGAGGGCTACGAGAAGATCAAGCATCCGCACCCCATCGAGGCCTGGTACTGGCCGGTGGGCGTGCTGGTCTTCGCGATCATCGCCGAGGGATTCTCCTTCCGTACGGCGATCACCGAGTCCAACCAGACCCGCGGCACGCTGAGCTGGACGGACTTCATCCGTCGTGCCAAGGCCCCCGAGCTCCCCGTCGTACTGCTGGAGGACTTCGGGGCGCTCATCGGTCTGGTCCTCGCCCTCGGCGGCGTCGGGATCTCGCTCGCCACCGACGACGGCGTCTGGGACGGCATCGGCACCCTCTGCATCGGCATCCTGCTCATCGTCATCGCGCTCGTGCTCGCCGCCGAGACGAAGTCACTCCTCCTGGGAGAGTCGGCAGGGGCCGAACAGATCGAGCGGATCAAGGCCGCCGTCGTCGACGGCGACACCGTGACCGGCATCATCCACATGCGCACGCTCCACCTCGGCCCCGAGGAACTGCTGGTCGCAGCAAAGATCGCCGTCCAGCACGACGACACCGCGACCGAGGTCGCCAACGCGATCAACGCCGCCGAGACCCGCATCCGTGCCGCCGTGCCGATCGCCCGCGTCATCTACCTGGAACCCGACATCTACAACGCGGACGCCGCGTCGACGGGCACCAACCCCGGCCGGTCCCCCCTGGCGGGTGCGGCCGAGCAGCCCACCGGGGGCACCGACGGGGCGGCCGACACCGACGGCGCGGCCGGAGAGAACCCCGCCGGCCCGGGGCACTGATTCCGGCCATCCCGTACGTCCCGTGAGCGCACCGATCCCCCGCGGGCCGGTGCGCTCACGGCTGCTCGGTGTAGATTCGTACGCGTACCAGACGTCGCTGCTGATGGCGGTCGATCGGCCCGCGGAAGCGGACCGGCCGAGGGAGAGAGGGCCTCCGACGGACTGCGCTGCGAGTCCCGGGCATTCCTGTGCCCGGCGCCGCACAGCCAGCCAGCCCACCCTCGACCCTTACGAGGAGCAGACCAGCCATGACGACGGTCAGCCAGAACCAGGACTTCAAGGTCGCCGACCTTTCCCTCGCGGTCTTCGGCCGCAAGGAGATCACCCTCGCCGAGCACGAGATGCCCGGCCTGATGTCGATCCGCAAGGAGTACGCCGCCGCGCAGCCGCTGGCCGGCGCACGCGTCACCGGCTCCCTGCACATGACCGTGCAGACCGCGGTGCTCATCGAGACCCTCGTCGCCCTCGGCGCCGAGGTCCGCTGGGCCTCCTGCAACATCTTCTCCACCCAGGACCACGCGGCCGCCGCCATCGCCGTCGGCCCGACCGGCACCCCCGAGGCCCCCGCCGGCGTCCCGGTCTTCGCCTGGAAGGGCGAGACGCTGGAGGAGTACTGGTGGTGCACCGAGCAGGCCCTGACCTGGCCGAACAGCCCCACCGGCGGCCCGAACATGATCCTGGACGACGGCGGTGACGCCACCCTCCTGGTCCACAAGGGCGTCGAGTTCGAGAAGGCCGGCGCGGCCCCGGACCCGTCCACCGCGGACAGCGAGGAGTACGCCCACATCCTCACGCTCCTCAACCGCACCCTCGGCGAGTCCCCGCAGAAGTGGACCCAGCTCGCGTCCGAGATCCGCGGTGTCACCGAGGAGACGACCACCGGCGTCCACCGGCTGTACGAGATGCACCGTGACGGCACCCTCCTGTTCCCGGCGATCAACGTCAACGACGCCGTCACCAAGTCGAAGTTCGACAACAAGTACGGCTGCCGCCACTCCCTGATCGACGGCATCAACCGCGCCACCGACGTCCTCATCGGCGGCAAGACCGCCGTCGTCTGCGGCTACGGCGACGTGGGCAAGGGCTGCGCCGAGTCCCTGCGCGGCCAGGGCGCCCGCGTGATCATCACCGAGATCGACCCGATCTGCGCGCTCCAGGCGGCCATGGACGGCTACCAGGTCGCGACCCTGGACGACGTCGTCGAGCAGGCCGACATCTTCGTCACCACGACGGGCAACAAGGACATCATCATGGCGTCCGACATGGCCCGGATGAAGCACCAGGCGATCGTCGGCAACATCGGCCACTTCGACAACGAGATCGACATGGCCGGCCTCGCCAAGATCGACGGCATCGTCAAGGACGAGGTCAAGCCGCAGGTCCACACCTGGACCTTCCCGGACGGCAAGGTCCTCATCGTCCTCTCCGAGGGCCGCCTGCTGAACCTCGGCAACGCGACCGGTCACCCCTCCTTCGTCATGTCCAACTCCTTCGCGGACCAGACCCTGGCCCAGATCGAGCTCTTCACCAAGCCGGAGGAGTACCCGACCGACGTCTACGTGCTCCCGAAGCACCTCGACGAGAAGGTCGCCCGCCTCCACCTGGCCGCCCTGGGCGTCAAGCTCACGACCCTCCGCCCGGAGCAGGCCGCCTACATCGGCGTCGAGGTCGACGGCCCGTACAAGGCCGACCACTACCGCTACTGATCCCACCCGCCGTCGGCCCGCCCCTCACAGAGGGAACCCGGCCGACGGCGACCGGAACAGTCTCAACAGCAGGTCCGAGCGCAGGCCCCCGCACCCCCGTGCCGGGGGCCTGCCCCGTACCCCGCCCGTGCAGCCCGAAGGACCCCATGCCCCGCGGCCGATATTCGCTCCACGATCCACACGATCGCACCCCCCTCGGTGAAGAGCACTTCCACTGCGCCCCCGGCCCTTCCGGCTGGCGCTACGTCGCCCAGAGGACCGCTCCCTCCGGCGATCACCTCGGCTCCACCGACCTCGCGCTCGACGAACTCGGCCGGCCCATCCGTCTGGAACTGCACGCGGGCGGCTGGCAGATCCGCGGCGCCGCCCTCGAAGGCGTCACCTGGGTACGGACCGACCCCACCGGCACCGACGCGACCGAGGGCAACGTCCGCGCCCACGCCTTCTCCGGCACCTCTCCCGCGTTTCTCGTCGCCGTCACGCGACTTCTGCGTCTCACCCCCGATTCCCCCGAGACCCGCATCCGTCTGGTCACCTTCACGGATCCGGTCCTCGCACCCCTGACCGTCGATCAGTCCTGGGCCCTGGTGGACAGTGAAGCGCACCCCACTGACAACGGCCTCCTGCACGTGGACACGTACCAGGTCAGCGACCTGAACACGGGGGAGCGCCACACGGTGCACCTCGCCGGGGACGTGGTTCTCGCCGCCCCCGGCATCGAACTCGAAGACCTCGAATCCCCGCCCTCCCCCAAACCCGCACCGCGACCCGAGCACCCGCCCGAGTAGCCCGCCGCCCGGGCGGACGGCAGTTCGGGCGCACCGTTGCTCAGGCAGACAGCTGCTCAGGTGGACCGCTGCTCAGGCAGGCGGGGCGAACCCGGTGGAGGCGGGCACGGAGGCCGTGGCCACCGGGGCCACCGGCGTCACGGGCGCGGCGAGCGGGGCCGGCACGACCTTCGGGCCGACAGCGGGAACACCCGCGGGCGCACCCCATCCCGCCGTCGCGCCGACCGCCGATCCGGTGCCGGGCGCTCCCGCTGCCGCCCCCGGCGCCCGGTCCGCCGCGCGTTCGGCCGACAGCAGGCGTCGCACCTCGCGCGTACGGCGCTCGTGCAGCACGGCGGCCAGATACGCGGCGTGGGGCACTCCGTTCGGCGGCGGCACGGCCGTCCTGGCCGCCAGCTCCCCGGCGAGCCTCTCGCCGATCGCGTACCCGGCGGCGGGATCGAGTTGGTGCAGGCGGGAGACGTACTGCCGTGCGGAGAGCCAGAATTCGTCCGGCACGGCCGACAGGTCCAGCTGCGCGAAACGGTTCGCGAGCCACGGCGGAGGCGGCGGCAGCGCCCGGGACCGGTCGTCCGGCACCCGTTCCCGTACGACGAGCGTCCCGGCGAACACGTCCCCGAGCCGCCGGCCCCTGGCGGAGACCAGGGAGGCGATCGCGGCCACCCCACCGAAGGACGACAGGATCTCGACGACGCCCATCGCCCCGCGCACCAGCGCGTGCCGGAACGCGATGGGCCCCCCGTCCTCGCGCACCACCCGCAGCCCGCAGGCGAGTTTGCCCAGGGAACGACCGTGGCTCAGGGTCTCCACCGCGATGGGCCCGCCCACCAGCACCAGGAGGAACGACGCCACGGAGACGGCGGCGACGGCCGCGTCGTCGAGCGTCGACGTGGCGAGGGCCAGGGCGATGCTGAGCACGATGAAGACGATCAGGAGCAGCGCGGTGTCGATGGCCTGCGCCAGCGCCCTGCTCGGCAGCCGTGCCGGTCTGAGCTCCAGAACCACCGCGTCCCCGGTCACGAGTTCGCTCATTGCCCCGCCCTTCGTCGCCCACCCCTGCCCCCGTTGTGCGACAGTCTGCCAAGCTGATCGCCGGCGCGCCGCCGTGTTCGGGACCCGTACGCCCCTTCGCCCTTCGCCTGGAGCAGACACCCACCATGGACCTCGATGTCTTCGTCACCGCCCACCGCGCGGAGTGGGATCGTCTGGAACATCTGCTGAAGCGGGGCCGAGGACTCACCGGTACCGAGGCGGACGAGCTCGTCGTGCTCTACCAGCGGACGGCCACCCATCTCTCCCTGATCCACTCCCAGGCGCCCGACCCGCGCACCGAGGGGCGGCTGACCCAGCTCGTGGCCCGCGCCCGGTCCGTCGTGACCGGTACCCGCAAGGCCTCCTGGCGGGACGTGACCCGGTTCCTCAGTGCCGGATTTCCCGCCGCGGTGTACCGCTCGCGCCACTGGTGGGTGCCCACCGCGGTGTTCTCCACCCTCCTCGCCGCGCTGATCGGCTGGTGGATCGGTACGCACCCCGAGGTCCAGGCCGCCATAGGAGCCCCCGATGACCTGCGCGCACTGACCCGGCCGGGCGGGGAGTACGAGGCCTATTACTCCAGCCACCCCGCGGCCTCCTTCGCGGCTCAGGTGTGGACGAACAACGCCCAGGCAGCCGCGATGTGCCTCGTCCTCGGCGCGTTCTTCTGCCTGCCGGTGATCTGGATCCTCTTCACC